>NZ_JBVHLD010000009.1:133076-317161 GCF_055559175.1 Streptomyces sp. NPDC024632 | reverse complement strand
ACCCGCTTATTGGTCCAGCAGCACAGGGGGGCGGGAGAAGATCCGGGCCGGGGCGGAAATCACCGGAAACGCACTGGGAATTGGACGGACGGGGCGGCGGCGGCACCTCAGGGTGCCCCCGCATCTCTTTTCAGCCACCACACATCCGGCGGTCGACCGCTCAGGCGGCGCCCCGCTGAAGCGCTTCGCACACCGCGACACTTTCGCGGACCCCGAGTTCCAGTGCGCGCCCGCAATGACTGATCCACTGGACCATGCCTTCCGGAGTACCGGACGCGTATCCCTCCAGCGCCTTGAGATAACCGGCCCGGCCCAACTCCGCGTGACCGACCTCGGCCGGACAGATCGACTTCGGGTCGAGACCGCTGCCGACCAGCACGATCCGCTCAGCGGCCCGCGCGACCGGCCCGTTGAAGGAGCCGAAGGGCCGCAGGCACAGCAATTCGCCGTGCACGACCGCGCCGACGACCAGCGCGGGCGCGTCGGTGCCCGCCCGCAGCAGGCCGGTCAGACCGTCCAGCCGGGCGGCGACCTCGGCGGGGTCGGGCAGCGGGATCTCGGCGATCTCGACCAGCGGCTCGTCCACCGGCTCCCCCGCCCGCCGCGGGCGGCCCACCGTCGGCTCGTCCGCCACTCCGCCCGCCGCCACCAGGTGCAGCCGGGCGAGCGCCTGCACGGGCGACTGACGCCAGACACTGAGCAGTTGACCGGCCTCGGCGGTCAGCCGCAGCGCCGCGCCGACCGTACGCGCCTGCTCGTCGGCCGAGAAGTCGCTGCGCCTGCGCACCTCCTCCAGCGGCCAGTCGGCGCCGGCCAGCGCCGCGGACCCGCGGGCACCGCGCAGCGCCGCCTCCGATGTGACCTCGGTGGAGCGGCGCCGCATGACCCGGTGCCCGTAGACCTTGTCCACCGCCTGCCGTACGGCGTCCACCGATTCGGGTACGCCCGGCAGCGCGCCGAGGACAGCCATCGGGTCCGTCCGACCGGCGGCGGGAGCGGGATCAGCGTTCGTAGCCATGGTTCCGACCCTAGCCACCCCCCAACCCGCGGAACGACCCCGAAAGAGTGGCCTTCCCCACTCCAAACCCTCACGATCCGTATCCGTGCCACTACTCTTGGCGAACATGAAGATCGCTTTCGTCGGGAAGGGCGGCAGCGGCAAGACCACGCTGTCCTCCCTCTTCATCCGCCATCTCGCCGCCTCCCGCGTACCGGTCGTCGCGATCGACGCGGACATCAACCAGCACCTCGGCCCGGCGCTCGGGCTGGCGGAGGACGACGCCGCCGCGCTGCCCGCGCTCGGCGCGCACCTGCCGGAGATCAAGGAATACCTGCGCGGTGCCAACCCCCGGATCGCCTCCGCCGAGACCATGATCAAGACCACCCCGCCCGGCCACGGATCCCGGCTGCTGCGGCTGGTCGAGGACAACCCCGTCTACGCGGCCTGCGCGCGCACCGTGCACCTGGACCGAGGCCACGGAGACGACGGGGACACAGAGAGCGCGGGGAACACCGGGGGCGACACCGTGCGGCTGATGGTCACCGGCCCCTTCAACGAGTCCGATCTCGGCGTCGCCTGCTACCACTCCAAGGTCGGCGCGGTCGAACTCTGCCTGAACCACCTGGTGGACGGCCGCGACGAATACCTGGTCGTGGACATGACGGCGGGCAGCGACTCCTTCGCCTCCGGGATGTTCACCCGCTTCGACATGACGTTCCTGGTCGCCGAACCGACCCGCAAGGGTGTGGCCGTCTACCGCCAGTACAAGGAGTACGCCCGCGACTTCGGCGTCGATCTCGCGGTCGTCGGCAACAAGGTGCGGGACGCGGACGACCTGGCCTTCCTGCGCGCCGAGGTCGGCGACGACCTGCTGGTCACCGTCGGGCACTCGGACTGGGTGCGCGCGATGGAGAAGGGCAGGCCGCCGCGGTTCGCGCGGCTGGAGGAGGACAACCGCCGCGCGCTGCGCACGCTGCACGAACGGGCGGACGCCACGTACGAGCGCAGGGACTGGGCGCGCTACACCCAGCAGATGGTGCACTTCCACCTCAAGAACGCGGAGAGCTGGGGAAACGCGAAGACGGGCGCCGACCTGGCGGCGCAGGTCGACCCCGACTTCGTACTCGGCGAACGGGAACGGGAACGGGAACAGCACGAGCAGTTGCCCCGCCCCGCTGCGGCCGCTAGCGCACAGCCGGCCTGATCCGCTCGGGACCGCCCGCCGTCGCGGCGGCGGGCGCTCCGCCCATGAAGGTGTTCCAGCCGCCCTTGGGCGCCTGGCCGACGTCCAGCGTCCGCAGCCGCGCGAGCACCGCAGGGTCCTGCGCGTCCATCCAGTCCGCCACCTGCTTGAAGCTGACGCAGCGCACGCCTTCCTTGCCGCAGACCTCCTTGACGGTGTCCTCGACGGCCTTCATGTAGACGCCGCCGTTCCAGGACTCGAAGTGGTCGCCGATGAAGAGCGGGGCGCGGTTGCCGTTGTAGGCGCGCTCGAAGGCGGCGGCCAGTCCGTCGTGCATCTGCTTGCCCCAGGCGGCCTGCTTGGCGGGGTCGCCGTGCACGGTGCCCGACTGGTTGGCGAGGAAGTTGTAGTCCATGGAGAGCGTCTCGAAGGCGCGACCCGGCACCGGGATGTCCTGGAGCGGGAAGTCCCAGACGCCGTCGATCTTGGAGGGCCAGGCCTGCCGGCCGCCGATCGAGCTGGCGTCGTAGCGGAAACCCGCGGCCTTGGCGGCCGGGATGAGATTGTGCTGGCCCTCCAGGCACGGGGCGCGCCCGCCGACCAGTTCCTTGCTGTAGTCGAAGGGCAGCGGGTCGAGCTTGGTGAGGCCGGAGTTGGTCTTCCAGTTCTTCACGAAGCCCTCGGCCTGCTGGATCTCGCTGGACCACTCGTCGCTCGACCAGGTGCCGACGCCGCCGTTGGGACCGCAGAAGTGGCCGTTGAAGTGGGTGCCGATCTCGCTGCCGTTCTGCCAGGCGAGGCGCAGTTCGCGCAGGGTGTCGGTGATGCCCTGACGGTCGTTGAAGCCGATGTCGGAGGCGCCGCGCGGATGCTTGGGCGGGGCGTAGACGTCCTTGTGGTCGCCGGGCAGCAGGTAGACGCCGCTGAGGAAGTACGTCATCGCCGCGTTGTAGCGCTCGCCGACCTCGCGGAAGTGCGAGAAGAGCTTCTGACTGTCCTCGCCCGCGCCGTCCCAGGAGAACACGACGAGCTGCGGCGGTCGCTCCCCCGGCTTGAGGCGCGCGAAGACCGGCTGATGGGGCTGCGGGCCGGTGTCGGCGGTCGAGCCGTCGCCGATGAGCCGGACGGCGTGGGGCGCCGCGGCTTCGGGGCGGGTGCCCGCGTTGCCGGGCTCGGCGCGGCCGACGGCCGGGGCGGCGCCGGGGCCGGACCCGGCGGCTGATCCGGTGCCGGAGCCCGAGCCGTCGGCGGCGGAGCACGCGACCGCGCCCGCGGCCAGCGCGGCTACGGCGAGTAGCGCCGGTGCCTTGCGCAGGGAGTGCATTCGTACCTCACATCACAGAAAAAGGGATTTGCCCAAAAAGTGACATGCGACCTTGTCGTGACCGCAACGACCTGGCTGTTTATCTGCCAATTCACTCGATAGCAGTAAATAAAGCCCCGATCAGACCTCTGGACTTCACTCTCCGCAGTCAGTCGATTACTCTCCATTTACTGACGCTTGAGAGTAGCGAGCGATAACGCTCCGCAATCACGTCCCGCCGCCCACCGAAGGAGACGGGAATTATGCAGAGAATCCACCGGTCCGATCTGTCCGCTTCGATCACGGTCTTCCTGATCGCCGTCCCGCTGTCGCTCGGCCTCGCGCTGGCGACCGGGGCGCCTCTCCAGTCCGGCCTCGTCGCCGCGGTCGTCGGCGGCATCGTCGCCGGGCTGCTCGGCGGGGCGCCCCTCCAGGTCAGCGGCGCCGCGACCAGCCTGGTCGTGGTCACCGCCGATCTCGTCCACCGCTACGGATGGCGCAGCACCTGCGCCATCACCGTGCTCGCCGGTCTCGCGCAGCTCGTGCTCGGCATGGCGCGGGTGGCCAGATCCGCGCTCGCGGTCAGTCCCGCCATCGTCCACGGCATGCTCGCGGGCATCGGTACGGTCATCGCCCTCGGCCAGCTCCATGTGGTCCTCGGCGGCAGCCCGCAGAGCTCCGCCCTCGACAACATCACCGCGCTGCCCGGCCAGTTGGCGGTCACCAACCCGGCCACACCCGCCATCGGCGCGATCACCGTGGCCGTGCTGCTCGGCTGGCGGCGGCTGAGAGGCAGGGCGGGACGGCTGCTCGGCGCGATCCCCGCGCCGCTGGCCGCGGTCGTCCTGGCCACCGCCGTAAGCGCGGGGCTGTCGCTGCCGCGGGTGAATCTGCCCGCGTGGAGCGCGCCCGTGCTGCCCACCCTGCCCTCGGGGCCGGTCCTCGGGGTGGTCGCCGCCGTGCTCACCGTCACCCTGGTCGCGAGCATGGAGTCGCTGCTGTCCGCGGTCGCCATCGACACCCTCCAGGGCCGGCGTCCGGGACCGCACGCCCCGCCGGCCAAGCTCGACCGCGAACTGCTCGGCCAGGGCGCGGCCAACATGGTGTCGGGCCTGCTCGGCGGCCTGCCGGTGGCCGGCGGCGCGATCCGCGGCTCGGCCAATGTCGAAGCGGGCGCCGTGACGCGCCGCGCCACCGTGATGCACGGCGTGTGGGTGCTGCTCTGCGCCGGGCTCGCCTCCTGGGCGCTGGAGCTGATCCCGCTGGCCGCGCTCGCCGCCCTGGTGATGCTGGTCGGCGTCCGCATGGTGAGCTTCGCGCACATCAGACACGTCCAGCGGCACCGCGAATTCCCGGTGTACGCGGCCACGCTCGGCTCCGTGGTGCTGTTCGGTGTGCTCCAGGGCGTGATCGTGGGGATCGTGGTCGCGCTGTGCCTGTCGCTGCGTCGCCTGACGCACACGCGGATCACCGTCACCGAGGAGCCGGAGTGCCACCGGGTGCGGGTCACCGGCCAGTTGACGTTCCTGGCGGTGCCCCGGCTGACCCGGGCCTTCGCCCAGGTCCCCGACGGGGCCAACGCGGTGGTGGAGCTGGACGGCTCCTTCATGGACCACGCGGCCTACGAGGCGCTGAACGCCTGGTGCGCCAGGCACCGTTCGCGCGGCGGACACGCGACGCTCGGCGACGCGGTCGGACGGACCGTCAGCGAACCGGTGAGCGCGCACGCCTGCCGCCCCTGGACGCCGTGGCGCAACCACCACTGCACCCGCTCCGGCACCGTGCCCGCCACCAGCGGCGGTCAACTGCTCGGCGGCGTCAGCGCCTTCCAGCGCAACACCGCGCCGCTGGTCCGCGAGGAGCTGGCGCGGCTGGCCCGCGAAGGACAGCGGCCCGGCCAGCTCTTCCTCACCTGCGCGGACTCCCGGCTGGTCACCAGCATGATCACCTCAAGCGGTCCCGGTGACCTCTTCACGGTGCGCAATGTGGGCAATCTGATGCCGCCGCCCGGCTCCGACGCCTCCTGCGACTCGGTGGCCGCCGCCGTCGAGTACGCGGTGGACGTGCTCCAGGTCTCCAGCATCACGGTGTGCGGACACTCCGGCTGCGGCGCGATGCAGGCGCTGCTGGGCTCCGACCACGAGCCGGGCGCGCAGACCCCGCTGGCCCGGTGGCTGCGGCACGGCCGCCCCAGCCTGGCGCGGCTCAACCGGATCGGCAGACTCGGCCGCGGCGAGGTGGCGCTGGCGGACCGGCCGGTCGCCGACGACCTCGAAAGGCTGAGCCTGGTCAATGTGATGCAGCAGCTCGAACACCTGATGGCGCACCCCTGCGTGGCGCGTCGGGTCAGCGAGGGCACGCTCCAACTGCACGGCATGTACTTCCATGTCGCGGAGGCGCAGGCGTACATCCTGGACGGTTCGACGAGTGTGTTCGCGGCGGTGGGGCCTGACGCCGCACCGGACACCGCCCGGGAGGCCGCAAAGGTCTAAACCATTTTTCGGGTAGCTATTGTCAGGGTGGCCCAGGACTGGTGAGGTAGTGCTGGGACATGTGGGACACCCTGACAAGGAGCTGGCGTGAGCAGCAACGAGAGCCTGGCCAACCTGCTGAAGGAGGAGCGGCGGTTCGCTCCCCCGGCCGAACTGGCGGCGTCCGCCAACGTCACGGCGGACGCGTACGAGCAGGCGGCGGCCGACCGGCTGGGGTTCTGGGCCGAGCAGGCCCGCCGTCTGACCTGGGCCACCGAGCCCACGCAGACCCTGGACTGGTCGAACCCGCCGTTCGCGAAGTGGTTCGCCGACGGTGAGCTGAATGTCGCGTACAACTGCGTCGACCGCCATGTGGAAGCCGGGAACGGCGACCGGGTCGCCATCCACTTCGAGGGCGAGCCCGGTGACAGCCGCAGCATCACCTACGCGGAGCTGAAGGACGAGGTCTCCCGCGCCGCCAACGCGCTGACCGAGCTGGGCGTCGAGAAGGGCGACCGGGTCGCGGTCTACCTGCCGATGATCCCCGAGGCCGTCATCGCGATGCTGGCCTGCGCCCGGATCGGCGCCGCGCACTCGGTGGTCTTCGGCGGCTTCTCCGCCGACGCCGTCGCGTCCCGGATCGCCGACGCCGACGCCAAGCTCGTCATCACCTCCGACGGCGGCTACCGGCGCGGCAAGCCGTCCGCGCTCAAGCCCGCCATCGACGACGCCGTCTCCCGCTCCCCGCAGGTCACCAACGTCCTGGTGGTGCGCCGCACCGGCCAGGACGTGGAGTGGACCGAGGGCCGGGACGTGTGGTGGCACGAGATCACCGCGCGCCAGTCCGCGGAGCACACCGCGCAGCCCTTCGACGCCGAGCACCCGCTGTTCATCCTCTACACCTCCGGCACCACCGGTAAGCCCAAGGGCATCCTGCACACCTCGGGCGGCTACCTCACCCAGGCCAGCTACACCCACCACGCGGTCTTCGACCTCAAGCCGGAGACCGACGTCTACTGGTGCACCGCCGACATCGGCTGGGTCACCGGTCACTCGTACATCGTCTACGGCCCGCTCTCCAACGGCGCCACCCAGGTGATCTACGAGGGCACGCCGGACACCCCGCACCAGGGCCGGTTCTGGGAGATCGTGCAGAAGTACGGCGTCACGCTGCTCTACACCGCGCCCACCGCGATCCGTACGTTCATGAAGTGGGGCGACGACATCCCCGCGAAGTTCGACCTGACGAGCCTGCGCGTGCTGGGCAGCGTCGGCGAGCCGATCAACCCCGAGGCGTGGGTCTGGTACCGCGAGCACATCGGCGGCGGCAGGACCCCGATCGTGGACACCTGGTGGCAGACCGAGACCGGCGCCATGATGATCTCCCCGCTGCCCGGCGTCACCGAGACCAAGCCCGGCTCCGCGCAGCGCGCGCTGCCCGGCATCGCGGCGACCGTGGTGGACGACGAGGCCAACGAGGTGCCGGACGGCTCCGGCGGCTACCTGGTCCTCACCGAGCCGTGGCCGTCGATGCTCCGCACCATCTGGGGCGACGACCAGCGCTACATCGACACCTACTGGTCCCGTTTCCCCGGCCGCTACTTCGCGGGCGACGGCGCCAAGAAGGACGAGGACGGCGACATCTGGCTGCTCGGCCGGGTCGACGACGTCATGCTCGTCTCGGGCCACAACATCTCCACCACCGAGGTCGAGTCGGCGCTGGTCTCGCACCCGAAGGTCGCCGAGTCCGCCGTCGTCGGCGCCGCCGACGCCACCACCGGGCAGGCCATCGTGGCGTTCGTCATCCTGCGCGGCACCGCGGAGGACAGCGCGGACCTCGCGGGCGCGCTGCGCGACCACGTCGGCAAGGCGCTCGGCCCGATCGCCAAGCCCAAGCGGATCCTCATCGTCAACGAGCTGCCCAAGACCCGCTCCGGCAAGATCATGCGCCGCCTGCTGCGCGACGTCGCGGAGAACCGCGAGCTGGGCGACGTCACCACCCTCACCGACTCCACGGTGATGGACCTCATCCAGAGCAAGCTGCCGAGCGCGCCCAGCGAGGACTGACACCCCCGGCCCCAGCACACCCGGCGCGGCCACACCCGCGCGACCACACCCGTGAGGGGCGCCCCGGCAACCACCGGGACGCCCCTCACACGTTCGGGTTAGGCTGACACCACATCGCGGCAGGATCGCGACAAAACTTAAGGGCGCGCCGGGAAGTCTGGTCGGCACACGGGACACCTGTGTCCGCAGCCAGCCGCACCCGCCCAGGAGGCCGCCCCCATGACCGAGTACCCGCGTGACTGAGCAACCGCGCCGTCGCGCCGACACCGTCCTCGGACGGCTGCCGCTCCCGGAACGCACCTTCGTCCTGGACGCGCTGCGCGCGGAGACCGTCGGCGGAGTCCTGCTCCTGGTGGCCGCCGTGGTGGCGCTGGTCTGGGCGAACACCCTGCACCACAGCTACGAGAGCGTCAGCCACTTCCACTTCGGCGTCTCCACGCTCGGCCTCGACCTGTCCGTCGCGCACTGGGCGGCGGACGGCCTGCTCGCCGTCTTCTTCTTCGTGGCGGGCATCGAGCTGAAGCGCGAACTGGTCGCGGGCGAGCTGCGCACCCCCTCGGCCGCCGCGCTCCCGGTGATCGCGGCCGTGTGCGGCATGGCGGTCCCCGCGATCTTCTACACCGTCGTCAGCGCCACCGGCGGCGGCTCCCTCAAGGGCTGGGCCGTCCCCACCGCCACCGACATCGCCTTCGCGCTCGCGGTCCTCGCCGTCATCGGCACCGCCCTGCCCGCCGCGCTGCGCGCCTTCCTGCTCACCCTCGCCGTCGTCGACGACCTCTTCGCCATCCTGATCATCGCCGTCTTCTTCACCTCCTCGATCAACTACGCCGCGCTCGGCGGAGCGGCGGCCGGGCTGGTCGTCTTCTGGCTGCTGCTGCGCTCGGGAGTACGCGGCTGGTACGTGTACGTGCCGCTGGCGCTGGTCATCTGGGGCCTGATGTACAACAGCGGCGTGCACGCCACCATCGCGGGCGTCGCCATGGGCCTGATGCTGCGCTGCACCAGGCGCGAGGGTGAGCGCGAATCTCCCGGCGAGCACATCGAGCACCTGGTGCGGCCGATCTCGGCGGGCCTTGCCGTACCGCTGTTCGCCCTGTTCTCGGCCGGGGTCGCGGTCTCGGGCGGCTCGCTGCGCGATGTGTTCACCAAGCCCGAGACGCTCGGTGTGCTGATCGGACTGGTGGCCGGAAAGATCGTCGGCGTGTTCGGCGGCACCTGGCTGGCGGCCCGCTTCACCCGGGCGCGGCTCAACGCCGACCTCAAATGGCCCGACGTCCTGGCGGTCGCCTCGCTCGCCGGGATCGGCTTCACAGTCTCCCTGCTGATCGGCGAACTCGCCTTCAAGGACGACGCGCTGCTCGCCGACGAGGCGAAGGCCGCCGTCCTGGTCGGCTCGCTGCTCTCCGCGGTGCTGGCGACGATTCTGCTGAAGCTGCGGAACAACAAATACCGCGCCTTGTGCGACGAGGAGGAGCGCGACGAGGACGGCGACGGGGTCCCCGACGTGTACGAGCAGGACCAGCCCGCCTACCACCTGCGGATGGCCGAGATCCTGGAACGGAAGGCCGCGGAACACCGCAGGCTCGCCCGTCTGGCCGGGGGCGACGGCGGAGATGACTCCGGCTGAGGCATGATCTGACGGAACGACAACGATTTGACGACGGAGGACGCAATGAGCGCAGCCCACGACGACGACGGGCGCAGCCTCGGCCAGTTGTTCGCCTCCGCCACGGCGGATGTCTCCGCCCTGGTGCACGACGAGATCGCCCTCGTCAAGGTGGAACTGCGGCAGGACGTGAAGCGGGCGCTGTTCGGCAGCGGCGCGATCGGTGTCGCCCTGACCCTGGCCTTCTTCGCCATGCCGATGTTCAGCATGGCCGCCGCGTACGGCATCCACGCGCTCGGGATCACCCTGGGGTGGTCGTTCCTGATCGTCGCCGGGGCGTACGTGCTGATCGCCGCGCTCCTCGGCCTGATCGCGTACGGCCGGTTCAAGAAGGTGAAGAAGCCGGAGCGCTCCATCGAGTCGGCCAAGCAGACCGCCGCGGTGATGAAGAACGCGAAGCCGCACCCGCGTCCGCAGGACACGGCCACGAGTCTGGACAAGGCCGCCGCCAAGCCCGCGCTGCCCCGCGCGGACAGGGACGCGGGACGCGGCGGCGTCCGGGATTCGGTGTCCGGCGCCGGGCCGGATTCGATGGCCGGTTCGACCAGAGCACCCGACCTGAAGATGTGACACTCTCTCCACCATGAGGGTCGTCGGCAGGTCGGGCAGTGCCACGGGAAACGACAGCGGAAGCGGTTCGGGAGAAGAGTCGCGGAACGGCTCGGGGAACGGGCCGGGAACCGGGCCGTCAGGTGCGGGCGGCGGCGGTTCCGTCCCCCGCCTCGAAGGGCCGTGGACCCACCGTGACGTGGCCGCGAACGGCGCCCGCTTCCACATCGCCGAGATGGGCGACGGCCCGCTCGTCCTCCTGCTGCATGGCTTCCCGCAGTTCTGGTGGACCTGGCGGCACCAACTGCCCGCACTCGCCGAGGCCGGTTTCCGCGCGGTGGCGATGGACCTGCGCGGGGTGGGCGGCAGCGACCGTACGCCGCGCGGTTACGACGCGGGCAACCTCGCGCTCGACGTCACCGGGGTGATCCGGTCGCTGGGCGAGCCGGACGCCGCGCTGGTCGGCCACGACCTCGGCGGCTACCTGGCGTGGACGGCCGCGACGATGCGGCCCAAGCTCGTACGCCGCCTCGCGGTCGAGTCGATGCCGCACCCGCGCCGCTGGCGCAACGCGATGCTGACCGATCTGCGGCACAGCAAGTCGGGCGCCTACATCTGGGGCTTTCAGTCGCCCTGGCTGCCGGAGCGTCACCTGGTGGCGGACCACGCGGAGTTGGTCGGCCGGCTGATCCACCAGTGGTCGGGGCCGCGGCTGCCGGACGACGAGGCCGTGGACGTCTATCGGCGCGCGATGCAGATCCCCTCGACGGCGCATTGCGCGGTCGAGCCGTACCGCTGGATGGTGCGGTCGATGGCGCGGCCCGACGGCATCCAGTTCAACCGGCGGATGAAGCGGCCGGTCCGGGTGCCGACGCTGCACCTGCACGGCTCGCTCGACCCGGCGATCCGCAGCCGCAGCGCGGCGGGCAGCGGGGAGTACGTCGAGGCGCCGTACCGCTGGCGGCTCTTCGACGGCCTGGGGCACTTCCCGCACGAGGAGGACCCGGCCGCGTTCTCGACCGAGCTGATCAACTGGCTGAAGGACCCGGAGCCGGACCGCTGAGCCGTACGCTCCCGACGGGCCCAAGCCGCCGCCTCCGCACGGCCTCGCGCCGTAACTGACTCACCCTCAGCGAGGCTCTGACCCGCCATCAGGTGTCCCTCTGCCAGCGCGCCCGCCCCGTACGCATCAGGCGTCCGCGTGTCGGTCATATGATCCGCAAAATGCCGGACGCATACGCCAACCGGGCGACCGAAGGGCGATTACCGACCAAGGGCTGCGGGCACTTAGCTTCGTATGGGTTGGACGCACGACTACCGTGACGTATCACGCAATCGCCGTAACACTTCCGTCTCCGTCAACAGCGGGGCGCCCTTGGCCGTGCTCCCGCCGGGGGAGCCCCAGATCGGAATCCCGCGCATCCTGCGGCGCCGGGCCCGCTGGGTCGGCGCCCGGCTGCGGCACGCCAGGGCGCAGTGACCGCCCGGCCGACGGACGGCCCGGCCGACAGGTACGCCGGGCCGGCCGTCGGTCACCTCACAGCGCGCAGTTCTCCGTGTCGACCTGCTGGCTCGCCGCCCTGCCCGCCGCGATGTCCGGGCGGATCTCGTCGGCGGTGAGCGCGTAACCGGTGTTCGAGTCGTCGAGTGACTTGGCGAAGACGACGCCCGCCACCTGCCCGTTCGTGGTGAGCAGCGGGCCGCCGGAGTTGCCCTGGCGGACGGTCGCGTACAGCGAGTAGACGTCGCGGTGGACGGTGCCGCGGTGGTAGATGTCCGGGCCGTTGGCCTCGATACGGCCGCGGACGCGGGCGGCGCGTACGTCGAAGGCGCCGTTCTCCGGGAAACCGGCCACGATGGCGTCGTCGCGGGACTGTACGTCGCCGCTGGTGAACGTGAGCGCCGGCGCGTTCAGGCGCGGCACGTCCAGGACGGCGATGTCGCGCTGCCAGTCGTAGAGGACCACGCGGGCGTCGTACAGGCGGCCCTTGCCGCCGATCTGCACGGTGGGCTCGGAGACGCCGCCGACGACGTGCGCGTTGGTCATCACGCGGTCCTTGGCGAAGACGAAGCCGGACCCTTCGAGGACCTTCCCGCAGCCCGACGCCGTGCCGACGATCTTGACGATGCTGCGGCGGGCGTCGGTGACGACGGCGCTGTGCACGAGGTTCGGGTCGGGAGGGGGCACCGAGGTGATCGGCTCGGACCCGAAGGGCCCGAAGACCTGCGGCAGGCCGTTCTGCGCGAGGGTGGAGCTGAAGTCGGTGAACCAGGTGTCGGCTTCCTGCGGCACCACCCTGGAGACGCCGAGCAGCACCTTGGACGAGCGCACCTCGCGGCCTATCGTCGGCAGCGCCGTGGTGGCCAGCGCGCTGCCGATCAGCCAGGCCACCAGCAGCATGGCGAGCACATTGACCAGCGCGCCGCCGCCCGCGTCGATGGCGCGGGCGGGCGACCACGTGATGCGGGTCCTGAGCTTGTTGCCCAGGTGCGTGGTGAACGCCTGCCCCACCGACGCGCACACGATGACGACCACCACGGCGGTGATCACCGCGACCGAGCCCGGCGAGGAGTGGTCCGTCGCCTTGTCCCAGAACAGCGGCAGCAGATAGATCGCGGCGAGACCGCCGCCGAGGAAGCCGACCACCGACATGACTCCGACGACGAAGCCCTGCCGGTAACCGACCACGGCGAACCAGACGGCGGCGAGGATGAGCAGAAAGTCCAGCACGTTCACCTGGACACGGTCTCATGGCCGCCCCGCCCGACGGCACCGTACGGCCCAGGTGACCTGCGCGGTACGGCCGATGACCGGCACCAGGAGGCCGAACTCGCCCCGGACACGCACTGGACACCCCTCGACGGAGCCCCGGCACGCGCCCCCGAGGACCGCCGTACGTGCCCCGGCACGCGCCCCCGAGGACCGCCGTACGAGCCCCGCAGAGGCGGGGTACGGCGCGGACACGCCCTAGGCGAGCGGCACCTTGCGGTCGCGGTCCCAGGGCCGCTCCCAGCCCGCGAACTGCACGATTCTGTCGATCAGCCCCGCGGTGAAACCCCAGACCAGCGCGCCTTCGACCAGGAAGGCCGGGCCGAGGAAGCCGCTGGGGTGGGTCAGGGTCGCGCGGTTGGCGGGGTCGGTGAGATCGGCCACAGGCACCCGGAAGACGCGCGCGGTCTCGGCCGGGTCGACCACGCCGACCGGGGTGGGCCTGCGCCACCAGCCGAGCACGGGGGTCACGACGAAGCCGCTGACCGGGATGTAGAGCCGCGGCAGCACGCCGAAGACCTGGACGCCCGTCGGGTCGAGGCCGGTCTCCTCCTCGGCCTCGCGCAGCGCGGCGCGCACCGGCCCGTCGCCGTCCGGGTCGCCGTCCTCGGGGTCGAGGGCGCCGCCGGGGAAGGAGGGCTGGCCCGCGTGCGAACGCAGCGCCCTCGACCGCTCGATGAGCAGCATCTCGGGGCCCCGGTCGCCGTCCCCGAACAGGATCAGGACGGCGGACTGCCGCCCGCCGCCCTCGGGCGGCAGAAAGCTGCTGAGCTGTTCCGGCCGGACCCCGGCGACGGCGTCGGCCACCGGTTCGAGCCACCGCGGCAGCCCGGCCGTGCTGATCTCGACCCCGGTGCCTTCTCCGGCATCGGCGCCGAAGCCGGCTCGCGCGTCGGCGCCGAGGCCCGCTCGCGGGTCCGTGCCGAAGCCCGCGCCCGTCTC
This sequence comes from Streptomyces sp. NPDC024632, assembly GCF_055559175.1. Classification (NCBI taxonomy): domain Bacteria; kingdom Bacillati; phylum Actinomycetota; class Actinomycetes; order Kitasatosporales; family Streptomycetaceae; genus Streptomyces; species Streptomyces sp. NPDC024632. The sequence goes on along the minus strand of NZ_JBVHLD010000009.1, from coordinate 303,210 downwards.
CGGCCCGGCACCCGTGTCCGCTCCGGTGCCCGCCCCCCGCGCGTGGGTCATGAGGCCGCCAGCGGGGGCGCGGGCTGGCCCGGGTAGTCCGGCGGGGGCTTCAGGCGCTGTCCGGGGGCGCCGCCCTTCTCGTACTTGAGCAGCTTCTCCGCCTTCTCCGGGTCCGTCTCGCCCTCGCCGTAGGCCGGGCAGAGCGGGGCGATCGGGCAGGCGCCGCAGGCGGGCTTGCGGGCGTGGCAGATACGGCGGCCGTGGAAGACGACGCGGTGCGACAGCATCGTCCAGTCCGACTTCGGGAAGAGCCCGGCGACGTCCTCCTCGACCTTCTCCGGGTCCTGCGACTCGGTCCAGCCGAAGCGGCGGGCGAGGCGGCCGAAGTGGGTGTCCACGGTGATGCCGGGGACACCGAAGGCGTTGCCGAGTACGACATTGGCCGTCTTGCGGCCGACGCCCGGCAGGGTCACCAGGTCCTCGAGACGGCCGGGCACCTCACCGCCGAACCGGTCCCGCAGCGCCGCCGAGAGCCCCTGCACGGACTTCGCCTTGGCGCGGAAGAAGCCCGTCGGGCGCAGGATCTGCTCCAGCGTCTCGGGGTCGGCCACCGCCATGTCCTCGGGCGTCGGGTACTTCGCGAACAGCGCGGGCGTCGTCTGGTTCACCCGCAGGTCCGTGGTCTGCGCGGACAGCACCGTGGCGACCAGGAGCTGGAAGGGATTCTCGAAGTCCAGCTCTGGATGCGCGTACGGATAAACCTCCGCCAGCTCGCGGTTGATCCGCCGCGCCTGCCGTACCAGTCCCGCATGCGTCTGCGCGACCTTCGCCTTCTTGATCTTCTTGACCACCGCACCACTCGTCGCCATGCCGCCAGCCTACGGGCCGCCGCCGACACAGGGCGCCACAACGATCGGGGCGCGGCGTCGCGTGGCCGGGACCGGCGGCTCAGGGGCGGCGGGGCGCGCCGTCACCGGCCGCGCCGGACGCGTGCGGGAGGTCGTCCCCCGGTCCGGGGCGCTCCCCCGCGGCACCCGCCGTCACGCCGTGCGGCCTGTCCGGTACGGGCCCGGCGGCATGCGAGCCGGTGACGATCCGCGAAGTGTCGGCGAGGCCCGCGCCGCGCCCGGTGAAGCCGCGGCCGACGCCGTGTCCCGGCGGGAGTACGGCCAGCTCGTGCAGGAGCTGCCGCAGCCGCAGCAACGGCCTGGTGACCGGCGGCAGCACCGTACCGGCGGCGGGGAGCCTGGTCAGGAGCGCCGCGTCGGCGGTACGCAGGGCGCGGGCGACCTCGGCCGCGGGCCGGCCCTGCGGGGCGGGCGCGAGCGCCAGGGCGGTGGCCGCGTGGCCGAGCGCGCGGCTGGCCTCCGCCAGGTGCGGCGCGGGCGCGAGGCCGGGTGAGCGGCGCGGGCCGAGCGCCAGGGCCCTGGTCTGCCGGGTGACGGCCGCGTAGAGGGTGAGCCGGTGCCGTACGAGGCGCGGGTCGTTGCCCCACACCAGGGGGCGGGTCAGCGGGCGCGCCACCAGGGCGAGCTGCTGGAGGCGGTGGTCCACCACGCGCACCAGGGCGTCGAGGTCGGCGCCGTCGGGGCTTGCGGACCCGTCCTCGCGGTCGGGGCGGCCGTCGTGCTCCAGGCGCGCGGCGGCGGCGTGCATCAGCTCGCCCACGGCAGCGAAGTAGCTGCCGCGCGCGCTGCTGACGGTGTCGCGCGTGCTGGTCGGCAGGACGACCAGGGCGACCGCTATGCCGATGGCGGCGCCTATGGCGGTCTCTTCGAGGCGAAGCATCAGCAGACCGGCGGAGAACTCGTGGAGCTGGGTGTAGAGCTGCGACACCATGATCGTGACGAAGAAGATCATGGCCGCGTAGGAGAGGCTGACCAGGTAGAAGCCGCAGGACATGCTGAGCACGATGACCGCGATCACCCACAGGGTGTGGCCCGCGGTCAGGTGCGCGAGGCCGATGCCCGCGCCGAGGCCGAGCAGGGTGCCGACGACGCGGTTGGTCGCCTTGATGAAGGTCTCCGAGCGGGTGGCGGTGCCGGTGAAGGCGATGAAGGCGGCGATCACCGCCCAGTAGTAGCGGGCCTCCGACAGCTCGCGGCCGATGACGATGGCCAGGGTGCCCGCGACGGCCACCTGGATCGCCTGCCGGGTGGTCAGCGAGAGGCCGCTGAGCCGCCGCCAGCCGCCGCGCGCCGAGACACCGCCCGCGACCGCGGCGGAGCCGGGCAGCCCGCCCATGGCCAGGGTCACGGCGGGGGCGAAGTCGGCCGGGGCGTCGAGAGCGTCGTCGTGGGTGCCGTGAGCGGGACGGAGGTCGCGGCCGGGGCCGTCTGCCGCGCCTTGTGCGGTCTTCGGGCGCCGCACCTTGTGCCCGCTTCCGTTGTGGGATCGTCCGACGTCCGCCTCCGCGGCGCGCCTGACCTCCCTGACCAGCACCGTGAACTCCCAGGCGGCGGTGGCCAGGTGATAGGCGAAGCAATCGGTGGCGGGTTCGGCGCGCGCGGCCGTCACCGGGTCGTCGGAGTCGACGAGGGCGAGTACGTCCCTGGCCCGCCGTTCGGCCGCCGCGTATTCGCTGCGCGCCAGGTGCGCGGCGATGGCCGCGGCCTCGGGCGCGAGGCGCCCTCCGGTGCCCGCGAGCGCGTCGGCCGCGGTCGCCACGGCGTCCACCGCCAGATGCGCGTCCAGCGTCCTGCGGCGTACTCCGGCCGCGGACCGGCCGGGCGGCAGGGTGCCGGGGTGGGCCGACCAGCCCTCGATGACCAGCGCGGTCTCGGCGAGCCTGAGCTGGCGCGAGTGCAGCTCGCGGCGGAGCCGGGCCAGCCGCCGCACGTCCTCGGGGTCGGTCTCCAGCAGGTCGGCGCAGACCCGGGCGACGGCCCCGGCACGGGCGCCGAAGGCGCGGCGGACGCGGGTCAGCGTCCGCTGGGGGTGGGCGCGCAGCACGGTGGTGGACAGCAGCAGGACCCAGCCGGTGGCGATGCCGACGGCCGCGAGCAGGTCGGGGAGCTGCGCGAGGCGGGCGTCGAGGAAGGCGGCGAAGAAGTAGCCCATCCAGATCATGAAGCCGTAGAAGAAGTACGGCAGTCCGAAGCGGCGGATGAAGACGGCCACGAACATGACGGCGACGAAGACCGCGAGCATCGCGTCGGTGTGCCCGGCCACCGAGACGCCGATGACCATGCCGGTGCCGATGGCGACCGGGAAGAACACGGCCGTGCGGATCTTCGGCAGCACCTGGGTGCCGTCCAGCGCCATCGAGCCCATCATCGCCATGACGGTGCCCAGCAGCATGCCGACGAGGGTGCCCTGGGGACCCGCGTGCGTGGCGCGCCCGTAGCCGTACTCGATCGCCAGGGTGGTGCTCATGGCGACCGCCGCGCCGAACGCCGTGCGGAGTCTTTGCAGGCCCGGGTCCGATCCGACTATCCGGTCCCAGACCTCGCGCGTCCAGCCGCTCGACCCCACCGCGTCCCCTCCCGCTCGGCCTCGCCGAATTCATCGGTATGATGCCGATATTAACACGTGCATCGTACCGATATCTGGATCTGGAGTGGCCGTGGCAGGGACCGCGAAGGCAGAGGGGACCGAGGGGACCTCCGCCGCGCTCGATGTGATCGAGCATCAGACCGCCGTGCTCGTCAGGAATTTCGAGCTGTTCTACCGGCGCACCGACATCCACGACACCCTGGACCGGGCCGAGTACCTGCTGCTGCGCACCCTGGCCGGGGGCGGCCCGCAGGACATCAACTCGCTCGCCGCCGCGCTCGGCCTCGACCCCTCGACGGCCGGTCGCCAGGCGGCAGCGCTCCAGGCCCAGGGCCTGGTCGCCCGCTCCCCCGCCCCCACCGACCGGCGGCGCAGCATCGTCACGCCGACCGCCGAGGGGCTGCGGCGGATGGAGGAGGTACGCGCCCGGCGCGCGGAGAGCCTGGCGGGACTGCTCGACGGCTGGACCGAGGAGGAACGACGCACGCTGGGTGCGATGTTCACCAAATACAACCGGTCGGTGGCCGCGCGCTTCCTGACGACGGCGCCGGGGACGACCGCGTCGGGGACCGCCCACGAGGGCGCCCACGAGGGCACGTCCACCGCGGCGCAGGCACCGGCGCCTGAACCGGTGCCGGTGCCGTAAATCCGCGAAGGTCCGGTAAACCCGCGCCGACGCGGGCGTTCGAGCCGTCCGGCGCGCAGGAATTCGTACGAAATTCGTACGGCCGTGCGCGAAGGGCCCACTCCGACGCCCCAGCCGTTATGTTGTTCGCTCATAGCGGAATTCGGCTCAGGGGCCACCCGTTCGGCCCTTCCTGAGCCGTTTACGGACCCCGATCGGACCCCCAATCGGACCCCCGGAGCACGGCTACGGGCCTGGATAAGACATCCTTGTGATTGATCGCACTGTTTGAGACGTCATGCATCATGGGGAAATCCCAGCGATGTCGACAAGGAGAGAGCTCGTGGACGACGTTCTGCGCCGTGCCCCGCTTTTCGCGGCGCTCGACGACGAGCAGGCCGCTGAACTGCGCGCCTCCATGACGGAGGTCACGCTCGCGCGTGGCGACTCGCTGTTCCACGAGGGTGACCCCGGGGACCGGCTGTACGTCGTCACCGAAGGCAAGGTCAAGCTGCACCGCACCTCGCCCGACGGCCGCGAGAACATGCTCGCCGTGGTGGGCCCCGGTGAGCTGATCGGCGAGCTGTCGCTCTTCGACCCCGGCCCGCGCACCGCCACCGCCACCGCGCTGACCGAGCTGAAGCTGCTCGGCCTGGGCCACGGCGACCTCCAGCCCTGGCTGAACGTACGGCCCGAGGTCTCCACCGCCCTGCTGCGCGCCGTCGCCCGCCGCCTGCGCCGCACCAACGACGTCATGTCCGACCTGGTCTTCTCCGATGTCCCCGGCCGCGTCGCCAAGGCGCTGCTCGACCTCTCCCGCCGCTTCGGCGTGCAGTCGGAAGAGGGCATCCACGTCGTCCACGACCTCACGCAGGAAGAGCTGGCCCAGCTCGTCGGCGCCTCGCGCGAGACCGTCAACAAGGCCCTCGCGGACTTCGCGGGCCGCGGCTGGCTCCGCCTGGAGGCCCGCGCCGTGATCCTCCTGGACGTCGAGCGGCTGGCCAAGCGCTCCCGCTGACGCCCTCGGCACCGCACGCACACGAAGGCCCCCGCCCGGTCGAACCGGGCGGGGGCCTTCGCGCTGCCGGGCGGCCCCGGCTACCAGGCGAGTTGGGCGATCTCGTCCGCGACGGCCGCGCAGGCCGCCGTGGACGGGTCGATCAGCGGGAAGTGGCCGGTGCCCGGCAGCCACGCGGCGACGACCTCCTCGCCCGCCACCGCCGCGGCACGGGCGAAAGCTTGGCTGACCTGCGACGGAACCTCATTGTCAGTGGTGCCGTGCACGATGGTTGTGGCGATACCGGTGGGCAGCAGCGCGGCGGGGTCGGCGTCGGGCAGACGTGCCGTCAGGTGCTCGGGTCCGCCCAGCAGGTCGACGACCGCGCCGGAGCAGACACCCAGCCGGATCGCCGAGGTGAGGTCGGCGATCGGGGCGAGGGCCACGACGCCGCGTACGGGGGGAGGTGAGGGGCGGTGCCAGGGGGATTCAGGGGGCAGGACATGACGGGCGGCGGCCCACAGCGCGAGGTGGCCGCCCGCGCTGTGGCCGGTCAGGACGGTGCGGCGGGGGTCGACCACGTCGGCGCCGAGCGCCCGCACGGCGAGCGCGGGCAGCGCGTCGAGGGCGGCGGCCACGTCGTCGAAGGTGTCGGGCCAGCGCCCGGCCGGTGGCAGCGCGTCGGGCGCGGGGTCCGAGCCGTCGCGGCCTTCCTGCGGCGCCTCAAGGGCCGGGCCGCGGCGGTATTCGACCGACGCGACAGCGTAGCCGTGGGTGGTGAGGTGGGCCGCGAGCGGCGAGACGTGGGCGCGGTCGTGGGCGGCGCGCCAGGCACCGCCGTGGAAGAGGGCCACCAGCGGGGCCGGACGGCCGGTGGGGGCGCCTTCGGCGGGGGCGGGCCGGTAGAAGTCGACCACCTGGTCGGGGTGGTCGCCGTAGGACGCGGTGGCGTCCGGCGGCACCGGAGCGTGGCCGAACGCCGACGCCTCCTCGGCCGCCGCCCGTCGCCCGGAGGCGGCATCGGCGGCGGGCGGGGACGTGGAGGGGTCGGCAGCGGACATCGGTTACGTGGTCCCTTCGGGTACGTCGAGCGGGTCGGTTTTCTGCGGTACGGCGGTGGGTCGGGCCGCGACGGGCGTGCCCGGCCCGCCGGCCAGGACGTCGGCCAGTACGCGGGCGGCGCGCAAGGCGTCGGCGTACCGGGTGTAGAGCGGTGTGAAGCCGAAGCGCAGCACGTCGGGGCGCCGGTAGTCGCCGACGATGCCGCGCGCGGTCAGCTCGCGCATCACCTCGCCCGCCCCCGCGCAGCGCAGCGAGACCTGGCTGCCGCGCTCCGCGTGGTCGGCGGGTGTGATCGGCTCGGCGCGCCCGTACGGCACCAGCGCGGCCACGCAGTCCAGGAAGAAGTCGGTCAGCGCCAGGCTCTTGGCCCGCACGTCCGCGACGGCGACACCGTCCCAGACGTCGAGCGCCGCGTCCAACGCGAGCAGCGACAGGATCTCCGGCGTGCCGACCCGCCCGCGGGGCGCGCCGTCCGCCGGGGCGTACTCCGGGGCCATGCCGAACGGGTCGGCGTGCGAGTTCCAGCCCGGCAGCGGCGAGTCGAAGCGCGGCTGAAGCTCACGCCGCACATAGAGGTACGCGGGCGCGCCGGGCCCGCCGTTGAGGTACTTGTACGTGCAGCCGACCGCGAGGTCCACGCCGTCCGCGTCGAGCGCGACGGGCAGCGCGCCCGCGCTGTGGCACAGGTCCCAGACCGCGAGGGCGCCCGCCGCGTGCAGGGCCGCCGTGACGGCGGACAGGTCGTGCAGCCGCCCGGTGCGGTAGTCCACGTGGTTGACCAGCGCCACGGCGGTACGGTCACCGGCCGCGTCCGCGATCTCGGCCGCGTCCACCGCGCGCACGGTGTGACCGGTCAGCCGGGCCGCCGACGCGGCGATGTAGCCGTCTGTGGGGAAGGTCGCCGCGTCCACCAGGATCTCGGTGCGGTCGGCGGGCGCCATCCGCACGGCGGCGACCAGCGCCTTGAAGACATTCACGCTGGTCGAGTCCCCGACCACGACCTGCCCCGGCGCGGCGCCCACCAGCGGCGCGATCCGGTCGCCGATCCGCTCGGGTGCGGTCCACCAGCCGCTCTCCTCCCAGGACCGGATGCGCAGCTCGCCCCACTCCCGGGTGACGACGTCGCTCAGCCGGGGCAGCACGGCGGTGGACAGCGCGCCCAGCGAGTTGCCGTCCAGATAGACGGTGTCGTCCAGCACGAAGCGGTCCCGCACGGCGGCCAGCGGATCGGCGGCGTCCAGCGCGTCCGCGCGGTCCTGAAGGGCGGCATCCCGTGCCGCGACGGCCTCAGACATGGCTGCGCGCCGTCCACAGCTCGGGAAAGACGTTCTTCGTGGCGCGCTTCTCCAGCCAGGCCACCCCCGCCGAACCGCCCGTGCCCGACTTGGCGCCCATCGCCCTGCGCGTGGCCACCAGGTGGTCGTTGCGCCAGCGCCAGACCAGCTCGGCGACATCCGTCAGGGCCTCGCCGAGCCTGATCAGCTCGGTGTCCTGGTCGGCGTCCGCGTATACGCTCTGCCACGCCCGCTCGACCTCCGCGTGCGGCTCGTACCGCAGCGCCGGGTCGCGCTCCAGCACCTCGGCGGGCACCGCGTAGCCGCGGCGGCTGAGCAGCCGCAGCACCTCGTCGTACAGGCTCGGCTCGGTCAGCGCCTTCTCCAGCTCCGCGTGCGCGCTGGGGGTGCCCCGGTGCGGCACCAGCATCGACGCGGACTTGTCCCCGAGCAGGAACTCCAGCCGCCGGTACATCGCCGACTGGAACCCGGAGCCCTCACCGAGAGCCGACCGGTACGCGTTGAACTGCGCGGGGGTGAGATTGGCGATCGGTTTCCACGAGGCGTTCAGCGACTCCAGCTCCGGCAGGCTGCGCCTGAGCGCCGCCATCGCCGTCGGCAGGTCGTCCTCCCTGAGCGCCGCCGCCGCGGTGGTCCATTCGTGGACCAGCAACGTGAACCACAGCTCCATCACCTGCGTGGTGACCAGAAAGGCCATCTCGCCGGGCTCGTCGGACAACGGGTGCTGCAAGTGGGTCAGTACGGACGCCTGCACGTAGTCCTCGTACGGCGTGCTGCCCTCGAACGAGAGGTTCGGGGTCGCCGCCTCATCGGTCGGTGCGTCGGACATGGTCTTACCTCCAGAAGCGGACCCGGGATCACCGGGCTACGCCGAGATCATCTGCGGTGCGGCCCAATCCGGCAAGGCCCGGCTCCCCCCAGGGTGCCCCTGCGCAAGGGCCACCGCCCCCGGGGTGCGCTCGCGCGAGGGGCTGCGCCCCTCCGGTACCGCTGCGCGAGGTGGGTTCGCCGGTAGCCATGGAGCCGAAGGGCGCGCCGGTGTCGAAAGCGACGATGAGCAGGGAGCGAGGAACGAGCGACCGTCGAAGAGGACCGTCGACACCGGATCTAAGCGCCCGGAGGCGGAAGGGCGGCAAAAAAAAGGGGATCGCGGTGAGCCTGCGCAAGACGGCTCCCCCGCACGTTCCGCCGCCACCCCGACCTCACCCACGACGGCTCCCCCGCACGTTCCGCCGCCACCCTGAGCCAACGCGAGAGGGATCACCCCTCACTCCACCCCCGGACCTCCCACGTACGTCCCCTTCGGGTCGTACGGCCACTCGTTCGCTCGGCACCCGTTCAGGCCCTTGATCTGCTGCATCATCACCGGGGCCGGCTTTCCCGGGCCCGGGCAGCCCTCGTGGCCGTGGCCGATGCGGTGGCCGACCTCGTGGTTGATGATCAGGGCGCGGTAGCCCTCGATGGGGCCCTTGAACTCGGGGGAGCCGAGCAGCCAGCGCTTGAGGTTGACGACGACGGTGGAGCCGACGTCGCAGTTGACCTCGCCCCGGGTGAGGAGACCGGCGGCTCCGCAGATGTCGTCGACGGTGTCGGGGGTGGCGATCTTGACGACGAAGTCGGCGCGGCCGGAGGAGACGAGCTGGAAGCCGTCGTGGCCGTCGGCGGTCCAGCCGCGGGGGTTGGCGAGGATGGCGGCGATCTCGTGGGCGGCGTCGGCGGCGGACAGGTCGATACCGCCTTCGACCTCGACCTTGTAGCGGCGGACGGTGCCGTGTCCCGTGGCCTTGCCGCTGGCGTCGGCGGTGCTGAAGCGGCCGGTGCCGGAGACGGGCACCTTCGGCGGCTCCGCCTTGTCCCTCGCGGACGGCGGAGTGCCGCCCCCGGTGTCACCGTCACTGCCGCTGGCGTCGCGGGCCGGTGCCGTGGTGGCGCCGAGGCCGTGGTCGATGGCGGCGGCGGAGTCGACGTTCCTGCCGTGGTTCCAGGTGGCGTACCCGACGCCCGCGGTCACCATGATCAGTCCCACGGCCAGGGCGGAGCCGACTATCGCGGCGCGGCCCCTCGTCCGACGTCGGCCCGGTTGACGGCGTGGCTGTGCCAAGACTCCCCCTGCGCTGGCGCAGCGGTCGTCGAGGCCCCGGCTCCCCTGCCGGTCGCACCCCGTGCTGCGTGTGGACAACCGGATCAGAATCGCACATGGATACGGGGGCTGAGGCGTCGGTCCGCCCTTGTGGCACGACTGCGACAAAGCACGTTCCCCCTGGTGAGACCCAGGGGGAACGCGGGGGAAACAGGAAAAGAAGGGCGGGCCGGCCGTCAGGTCAGGGTGTCGGCGGCGGTCGGCGAGCTGTCCCGCAGGAAGACCGTGCAGCGCTCGTACTCGTCCTGCTCGCCGATCGCCTGGGCGGCGCGGGCCAGCGCGTGCAGGGCGCGGAGGAAGCCGCGGTTCGGCTCGTGCTCGAAGGGCACGGGACCGTGGCCCTTCCACCCGGCGCGGCGCAGCGAGTCGAGGCCGCGGTGGTAGCCGGTACGGGCGTAGGCGTACGACTCCACGACGCTGCCGGCCTCGAAGGCGTCGTCGGCGAGCTGCGCCCAGACCAGCGAGGAGGCCGGGTATTTCGCCGCGACCTCGGCGGGCGCGGTACCGGAGGCGAGCAGTTCGCGCGGCTCCGGGTCTTCGGGCAGATGGGTCGGGGCGGGTCCCCCGAGCAGGTTCTCGTTGATGGCCATGCGTTCCAGTCTGCCCGAGCCCCCACCGGAAAGGCCCCCGGCAGATGCCAGGGGCCTTCGGCGGCGAGCCCGAAACCGCGCGGGGAGGCCCGGAGGCCGCCCGCACATCCAGCCGTACGAGGGCCGACAACGTCATGCGGTCCGTCCCGGAACCCGTCCGGAAGCCGATCCTGTGCAGTACGCCGTCCCGGAACCCGTCCGGAAGCCGGTCCCGTCCGGAAGCCGGCCCCGTGCGGAACGCCGTCCCGGAACCCGTCCGGAGGACTACTTGCGCTTGTTGCCCGCCGACCGCAGGTTCTCGGCGGCGACGACCACGCGGGCGGCCATGCCGGCCTCGGCGGCCTTGCCCCAGACGCGGGGGTCGTAGGTCTTCTTGTTGCCGACCTCGCCGTCGACCTTCAGAACGCCGTCGTAGTTGCGGAACATGTGGTCCGCGACGGGCCGGGTGAAGGCGTACTGGAGGTCGGTGTCGATGTTCATCTTGACGACGCCGTTCTCCAGCGCCTCGTTGATCTCCTCGAGCGTGGAGCCCGAGCCGCCGTGGAAGACGAAGTCGAAGGCGTTGGCCTTGCCGTACTTCTGGGCGACCGCGTCCTGGAGCTCCTTGAGGATGCCCGGACGCAGGACGACGTTGCCCGGCTTGTAGACGCCGTGGACGTTGCCGAAGGAGGCGGCCAGCAGGTAGCGGCCCTGCTCGCCCAGGCCGACGGCCTCGACGGTGCGGTAGGCGTCGTCGACGGTGGTGTAGAGGTTGTCGTTGATCTCGTGCGAGACGCCGTCCTCCTCACCGCCGGTCGGGGTGATCTCCATCTCCAGGATGATCTTGGCCTTGACGGCCTCGGCCAGCAGTTCCTTGGCGATGGCGAGGTTGTCGTCCAGGTTCTCCGCCGAGCCGTCCCACATGTGGGACTGGAACAGCGGGTCGCGGCCCGCGGCCACGCGCTCCTGCGACACCTTCAGCAGCGGACGCACGTACGCGTCCAGCTTGTCCTTGGGACAGTGGTCGGTGTGCAGCGCGACCGTGATCGGGTACTTCTCGGCCACGATGTGCGCGAACTCGGCGAGCGCGACCGAGCCGGTCACCATGTCCTTGTTGTACTGACCGCCCAGGAACTCCGCGCCGCCCGTGGAGATCTGGATGATGCCGTCGCTCTCCGCCTCGGCGAGGCCGCGCAGCGCGGCGTGCAGGGTCTGCGACGAGGTGACATTGATGGCCGGGTAGGCGAACTTGCCTGCCTTCGCCCGGTCGAGCATCTCGCTGTAGACCTCGGGGGTTGCGATGGGCATCGTGTCCGCTCCTCATGATCTGCGGGTGGTCCTGCTGTGGCCTTACTGGCGTGGCGACGTCTTTGTCGCCCCCATCTTCCCAGACTCGAACGGATACACCACCTCCGTGCACACCCAGTGGACGACGGCCTCCGGAGTGTTTCACGTGAAACACTCCAGAGGCCGGAAAAACGCAGGTCAGAGCCGGTCGAAAGCGCTCAGGACCCGGTCGGGGCAAGCTCGGAGCCCGCTCAGCGCCGGCTCAGGACCGGCTCAGGACTGACTCAGGACCGACTCAGGACCGCGACACGGCTGCGCGGCTCAGGCGGCTCACGCGACTCAGGCGAGGCCCAGGTCGTCCAGCGAGTACGCGGCCAGGTACGGCAGTCCCGCGTCCGCGATCGCCCCGGCCGCGCCGCGGTCCACGATGACGGCGACGGCCACCACCTCGCCGCCCGCCTCCCGTACCGCCTCGACCGCGGTCAGCGGCGAACCGCCCGTGGTCGAGGTGTCCTCGACCACCAGCACGCGGCGGCCCTTGACCTCGGTGCCCTCGATACGGCGCTGCAAGCCGTGCGCCTTGTTGGCCTTGCGGACCACGAACGCGTCGAGCCGCTGCCCGCGCGCCGCGGCGGCGTGCAGCATCGAGGTGGCCACCGGGTCGGCGCCGAGCGTCAGCCCGCCCACCGCGTCGAAGTCCAGTTCGGCGGTGAGGTCGAGCATCACCTGTCCGGCGAGCGGCGCGGCCTCGCCGTCCAGGGTGATCCGGCGCAGGTCGACGTAGAAGTCGGCCTCGAGCCCCGAGGAGAGGGTCACCTTGCCGTGCACCACGGCCTTGTCCTTGATCTGCCGCAGCAGCGCGTCTCGCGTCTGGTCACTCATGCCGACCAGTATCCCGGCAGACCGGGGGCTCAGCCGATCCGGTGCCAGGTCCACTCCGTGCTGATCTCCAGCGGGTCGATCGGGGTGACCAGGCGGGGCAGGGTGTTGAGGCCGTTCGGCGGGCCGGACTGGGGCTCGACGCAGACCGCCTCGGTCGGCTCGGTGTAGACGACCGCCCATTCGGAGGGGCTGGTCACCCGGACCGTCATCTCGCCGGGCCAGGTGAGGGTGATGTCCACGCCGTCGGGCATGCCGAAGCAGTCGTCCCAGGGGCCGGGCCTGGGGTCGACGCGGTTGCCGTTCGGCAGGTGGTTGTCGCCGCGCTCCTCCTGCCAGGCGGCGGTGAAGGCCAGTTCGACGTCCTGGCCGCCCTGGCCGAGGTTGCGCAGCCACCACGGGTGCCAGCCCGCCTGCGCGGGGAAGGAGTCGCCGGACGCGTCCGCCTCGACGCTGAGCGTCAGCTTCACCGAGTGCGGGGCCAACTCGACGGTGTGCGTCACCCGTCCGGGGTACGGCCACGGCTCGGCGAGGTCGAAGTAGTACGCGGCGGTGGTCTCGGTCGCGGGCGCGGCCTCCTGCCAGGCGGTGTGGCGCCCGGTGCCGTGGATGGCGTGCGGGGGCGCGTCGACGGGGAGTTGATGGGTGACACCGCCGTTGCGGAACACCCCGTTCTCCGTACGGCCGCACCACGGCACCATCAGGAAGGCGCCGAATTTGTCTCCCTGGCGCAGGAGTTCGGTCCCGCCGACCTTCAATGAGGCGATCCGGCAGCCGTCGTGGGGCCGCAGGATCAGTTCGGCGTCGCCCGCCGTCAGCTTCGTCTCGTTCGACACGGAACGAGAGTAACCGGGCTGTGTTACCTGCGGCGTCGCAGCACCCGGCCGACGACCACGGCGGACGCGACGAGAGCCGCGGCGGCGGGGGCCGCCCAGCGCAGGGTCGCCGCCGCGGAGGTGGCGTCCGGCGCGGGTACGGGCGCGTAGCGTCCGCGCGGCGGCGCGTGGTCGACCTCCTCGGCGCTGCGGCCGATCATCGTGCGGCGGGCGTGCGCGGCCTCGGCGGGCGGCACCAGGTCGTCCAGCGCGGCGGCGCTCTCCGGGACCTCCACCTCGACCTCGACCAGCTCGAAGTCGTCCAGGTCGGACGGCGGGGCGGGCTCGCCGAGGTCGTCCACGACGTCCGCCTCGGGCTCGGCGGGCTCGGCATCCTCATCGGAGTCGGCCTCGGCGGAGTCGGCCTCGTCGAAGTCGGCGGCGGTGTCGGCGGCGGTGTAGGAGGGGTCAGAGGGGTCGGACTCCGTGGTGATCCTGGAGTCCCCGGCGGGCGTGTCGGCGGCGTCCTCCGCGGTGTCATCAGCGGTGTCAGCCGTATCGCCAGCGGTGTCAGCGGCTTCCTTGGCCGCGGCGTCCGCCGCTCCCGCCTCGGCGCCCGGCTCGTCCGGCCGGTCCGACGATTCCGCCTGCACCAGCGATTCCGCCTGCTCCGCCGATTCCGCCCGCTCCGAGGCCGCCCCTGCCTCCACGACCGGCACGATCGTTTCTTCGACGGTCACGTCGGCGGGCGCCGGGTCCGGGGCCGTCTCCTCCTCCGGCGCGTGCGCCGCCAGGTCCGCGGAGAAACGGTCCAGCAGCCGCCGTACCGCCGCTTCCACGACGTCCGGCTCGTACGACGCCAGGCGGCCCTCGGCCTGGGCCGCGCCGCGGAAGATCAGCAGGGCGCCCGGCTCCGGGTGCGTGGCCTCGGCCACGACGATCTCCAGCGTGGCCTTGACCGTGCCCGTACCGCGCACCTCCGTACCGCTCGCCTCCGCCGCGAAGGGCGACGAGGCGCCGGTGACGCGGACCGTGCCGCGGTAGGTGATCGTGGAGCCGCCCACGCGCAGCCGGAGGCGGCCCGCGGCGCCGCCGTCCGGCGCGGACCCGTCAGCCCCGTCGGCGCCGTCCGCGGCGCCGGACGCGTCCGGCTGCCAGCCGGGCAGGCTCGCGGTCACGCGCGCGGGGCTGCGCAGGGCGTGGCCGATGCGGGTGGGGCTGACCGGGACGAAGACCTCGTGCTCCATGCGGCGGAGCCTACCCACCGGGACGGTGCCACGCGGCTTCGCGGGCGGAACTTTTTACGGGCATACGTGGCACGCGGCCCGGGCCCGTACGGACGCGCCCGCCGCCGTACACCCGCCGCCGTACACCTGCGGGCCCGGGCCCGTAGGGACGCGCCCGCCGCCGTACGCCACCGCCGTACACCCGCCCCCTTGTGCACACGCCCGCCGCCGTACACCCGCCCCCTTGTGCACACGCCCGGCGCCGTACGCCCGCCCCCGCACCCGTACGCGGGCGTCCCGTCCCCTTACGCCACCCGGCGTCCCCGCTGGCCGGCCGTCTCACCGCACCCTCGGGCGCAGCAACGTCGAGGCCGGGAGGGACTCGGTGGGGCGGCCGGCCAGCGGGGCGGCGGCGGCCTTGCGCAGCAGCGCGGGGGTCAGCCAGAGGTCAGGGGGGTGGCGGGGCGGGAGGGCGATGGCGGGGGTGGTGAGGCCGGACAGCACGAAGCCCCAGTTCGTGGCGGACGGCGGCACCGAGCCCGACCAGCGGTCGGGCCCCGCCTGCGCCCCGCACGTGCGGCCGGTGATCCAGTACGGCGCCGTCCGCAGCCCCACCGCCCGCAAGGTGGCCTCGATGGTCCAGAAGGTGTGCGTGGAGGCGCTGGGCGTGCCCGCGTGGACGGCGAGCCGCCCGCCGGGGGCCAGCGTGCGCGCGGCGAGCCCGTAGAACTCCTCCGAGTACAGCTTCGCGCTGCGCGAGATCCCCGGGTCCGGCAGGTCGGCGATGATCACGTCGAACGGTCCGCGCCGCTCCTCGCGCAGCCAGTCGAAGGCGTCGGCCGTGACGGCGGTGACGCGCGGGTCGTCGTACGCGTGCCGGTTGAGCGCGGACAGGCCGGGGTCGGTACGGGCGAGGCGGACGAGTTCGTCGTCGAGGTCCACGACGGTGACGGCGCGGACCCCGCTGTAGCGCAGCGTTTCGCGCAGGGCGAGGCCGTCGCCGCCGCCGAGGATGAGGACGCGGCCGTGCGGGCCGTTCATCGCGGGGTGCACCAGGGCCTGGTGGTAACGGAATTCGTCCGTGCCGCAGACCCGTAGCCGTCCGTCCAGGAAGAGTTGGAGCGGGGCTCCGGTCCTGCCGCCGCCGGTGAGGACGATCTCCTGCACGGCGGTCTGTTCCGCGACGCGCACCTGTCCCCCGTACACCGCGTGCCGCGCCGCCGCTTCGAAGGGCCCGGCGGCAGCGGCGGCGGCGCCGAGCACCGCGAGCACGGAGACGTTCGCGGCCAGCAGCCACCAGCGGGTGCGGGCGGACAGGTCGCCGCGGAAGAGCCACAGCACGGTCGCGCCGCCCGCCACCGCGTTGACCACGCCGGTGGCCAGCGCGCCGGTCAACTGCCCGAAGTGCGGCAGGAGAAGGAAGGGGAAGGCGAGGCCGCCGACGAGCGCGCCCACGTAGTCCGCGGCGAAGAGGTCGGCGACGGCGCCGCCCGCGTCCTGCCGCCGGATCCGCTGGACGAGCGTCATCAGCAGCGGCACCTCGGCGCCGATCAGCACGCCGATCGCGAACGCGCAGCCGATCATGGCCAGTCGGGCCTGTCCCGCCCACGCGAAGCAGGCGTAGAGCGCCATCACCGACAGCCCGCCGACCAGCGCGAGCGCCGTCTCGACGGCGGCGAAACCGGCCGCGGCCCGTATCCGCAGCCGCTTGGCGAGCAGCGAGCCGCAGCCCATCGCGAAGACCATCACGGAGAGGATGACCGACGCCTGGGTGACGGAGTCGCCGACCAAGTAGGAGGCGAGCGCGACGAGTTCGAGCTCGTAAACCAGGCCGCAGGCGGCGCAGACGAAGACGGCGGCCAGGACCAGCGCGCGTGCGGCGCCCGCGGCCACGGGAAGCCGCAGGTCGAGTGGTGCCGCGGTGCGGCCTGGCTGGTCGATCATGAGTGCACGCTATGTCAGTCCGGTGGCGGCACAAGTCACCCACAGGGGTGTAATCAGGGGCGGTTGACGGCGCTTTCGCGGACCGCACCGGCGCACGGGGGTACGGGTGCGGCGCACGGTGTGGACGTATGTGCCGCTGGCCGTACGGGCGTTCGTCCGTCGGTGCGTACGGAGGTACGGTTCGCGCGCCGGACCGCCCGCGCGCGGGTGCCGCCGACGTACGTCCGTACCGCGCGGGTCGGGAGGCGCGGCTCCGCGCGGACCGGCGCCGTACGCCCCAACATCCCTTCAAGGAAGGGCGTTCACCCGGGTCCTGGTGGTCACCAGCCGTCCCTCCTGCGGGTACGCGTGCCAGGTGCGCCACCGCACGCTGCCCTCCGCGCACTGCACGAGCATCGCGGTGAAGGCGTGCGGGTCGCCGGGGAAGGTGCCCGCGAGGCCGTTGGGGTGGTCGGCGACCAGCGCGAGCAACTCCTGGGCGCGGCCCGCGAAGGAGCCCTGCGACAGCGTCTCGATCCGGGCCGCGAACTCGTAGTCCCAGCCGCCGACCCTGCGTGCCACGCCGAACGGCAGCGGCGCCTGGCTGCCCGGCATGCACGCGACGGTCTCCGAACACCCGCCGTCACGACCGGTGTCGACCAGGACCTGGTGGGACGCGCCGAGCAGCCGCATCTGGACCTTGGCCCGCAGCCCGCGCGTGTCGCCGACTTCGAGGTCGAGCACGGCGAGCGCGGGCAGCGGGTCCTTCCCGAGACACCACGCGAGGTCTCCGGCACGGGTGTCGGTGTAGGCGGTCTGGAGGGTGGTGAGCATGGGTCGGCTCCGCAAGCACGCAGTGGATGATGGGCCGACCCGCGTCTGACGGAGAGACGCGGCGGCTCGGTGCCCACGTGGGGTCCGGTAGATCCGAGAGCTACGGAATCATGAAACTCGCGCCGTCCTCAGCGTTTTTACCCATCTGTGCGTACTTTCCATCCCTTGGAGCGCTTAAGGGCTCACGTGTTCACTACGTCGTTCCCACACCGCTTCCGGGCGCGCCCGGCGCACACCCCCGGCGGCGGACGCCGTACGGTACGGAACCCGGGACGCGTCCCGGTACGGTCCCCGTACGGTTCCGACGGAGAGTGGGT
Organism: Streptomyces sp. NPDC024632; assembly: GCF_055559175.1. Lineage (NCBI taxonomy): Bacteria > Bacillati > Actinomycetota > Actinomycetes > Kitasatosporales > Streptomycetaceae > Streptomyces > Streptomyces sp. NPDC024632. Next base: position 285,755 of record NZ_JBVHLD010000009.1, on the reverse strand, counting down.
GCGGGAAATGGGCGGGCGGGAAGCGGGCGGGCTGGAAACGGACGGGCTGGGAGCAGGCGGGCTGGAAACGGGCGGGCGGGAAATGGCCGGGCTGGAAGCCGGCGGGCTGGAAGCAGGTGGCCGCATGCGGGACAGGCCGCTGCTGAACCGCCGCCTCGACGGCCTCGGTACGACGATCTTCGCCGAGATGTCGGCGCTGGCCCTCTCGACCGGCGCGATCAACCTCGGCCAGGGCTTCCCCGACACCGACGGTCCCGAGTCCGTACGGGAGGCGGCCGTCCGCGCCCTGCGCGACGGCCGCGGCAACCAGTACCCGCCGGGCCCCGGCGTCCCCGAGCTGCGGCGCGCCGTCGCCGACCACCAACGCCGTTTCTACGGGCTCGACTTCGACCCCGACACCGAGGTCCTGGTCACCGCGGGCGCCACCGAGGCCATCGCCGCCGCGATGCTCGCCCTGCTCGAACCGGGCGACGAGATCATCGCGTTCGAGCCGTTCTACGACTCCTACGCCGCCTGCATCGCCATGGCGGGCGCCGTCCGCGTCCCCCTGACCCTGCGCGCCCCCGACTTCCGCCCCGACCTCGCCGCCCTGCGCGCCGCCGTCACGCCTCGTACGCGGCTGCTCCTCCTCAACTCCCCGCACAACCCGACGGGCATGGTCCTCACCCCCGCCGAACTCACCGAGATCGCCGCCATCGCCGTCGACCACGACCTCCTCGTGGTCACCGACGAGGTCTACGAACACCTCGTCTTCGACGGCGTCCACACCCCCCTGATCTCCCTCCCCGGCATGCGCGACCGCACGGTCTCCATCTCCTCAGCGGGCAAGACCTTCTCCTTCACCGGCTGGAAGGTCGGCTGGGTTACCGCCTCCGCTCCCCTCCTCGCGGCCGTGCGCACCACGAAGCAGTTCCTCACCTACGTTGCCTCGGGCCCGTTCCAGTACGCCATCGCGGAAGCCCTCCGCCTCCCGGACGCGTACTTCACCGCTTTCCGCGACGACCTCCAGGCGAAGCGCGACCTCCTGGCCGACGGCCTCACCGCGGCCGGCTTCGAGGTCTACCGCCCCCAGGGCACGTACTTCATCACGACGGACATCGCGGCCCTCGGCGAGAAGGACGCCCTCGCCTTCTGCCGCTCACTCCCCGAGCGCTGCGGCGTGGTCGCCGTCCCCAACTCCGTCTTCTACGACGACCCCGACGCCGGCCGCACCCAGGTCCGCTTCGCCTTCTGCAAGCGGCAAGACGTCCTCAAGGAAGCGGCAGCCCGCCTCCACGGATAGCAGCTCACAGCTGTAATGCAGGGTCCGGGTGGCGGCAGAGAGTCGTCCGCCCGGTTGCTGAACATCCCCACTGCCAGGGCAGCGGTTCACTGAGGCTTCGTCGGCCACACGTCCGGCGCTCTGGCCGACCGGCGGTGCGGGGCCTCTGCCGTGCGCAAGTGGGCTGCAAAGGCGAGGCCCGTGACAGTCGAGACGTAGGCTGGTCCACAGTGCTTCCTCACTCGGCGCCGTATCGGCTGGCAGGCCAGCGGCGCCGGGGTAGATCGTTTAGGGCGGTCGTCATGCGCTCCGGCGGGTGGTGCTCCAACGCCACAGGGCCGGGCGGCCGTCGGTCGGAGGTCTGGCTCCCTCCAAGCGGCGGATGACAACAATGATCCGCAGAAAACACGTTTTGCCTGACGGCATTTTCCGGGCTACAAAGCGGACCGGAACACCACACCCTCAGTCGGCCCTCTCCACGACCCCACCGTCTCCCGCATCCATCCCATGTCTCCTCGCTCGCCATCGGCACGACTCGTCAGCAGGAGAAACCCGGTCCTCGAGCCCCCGCGCCGGAGCCGACAGTCCCACACGATCAGGAGCTGGGTCAGACCGGAAATCCGTGATAGAAGCCGATGGCGCAGCCCCGACGGGCTTCGTTCACGTCCGGCGGCCCCGACTCAGCCTCCGCAGGCTGGCCGCACCGAGCGATCCACCATCACGCTCGAATAATTCGGGAGCGGTGGAGTGCAGGTGGCTCGTACGATCGCGAGCGGGATGGGGCTCGTAGCGCAGTGGTCGTCGCGCCTTCACCGCATGTGGGAGGACGCCGGTTCGAATCCGGTCGGCCCCATCCCCTTCCTGCGCGGGATCGGTCTCCTTCCGATCAGCGAAGCTGGGGGCACCTGGGGTCCGGGAAACGTCATTTTCCCGGCTACTTCAGGAGTCGGAAGCCGGGCTGTTGTACCCACGCCCTGAGGAAGTCGGCTGAGCCGTACGCGGCGAGCCACGGATCGGTCACCGTCGCGACGATGCCCGGAAGGCCGGTCACGATCGGTACCTGGTCCTCCCGTAGTTCGACGTTGGCGATGCCGCCGATCAAGTCCATGACGGCGGCGGTCAGCAGAGCCGCCACGACATGGTCGACGGGACTGTTGCAGAACGCGACGACATCGACGGCGTGGGTCGGAGCGAACCCGATAAGAGGTTCCTGGTCGACCTCATCGGCGTGTTCGGCCTCGAAGACGACCTCGTCGCCGATACCGGATCCCACGAGGGAGACCAAGATGGGCCGACGTCCGTCTTCGCCCGAGGTGTCCGTGACACCAAGGCTCTCCGCGCGGATGTGCACGTTGTACTCGCCCAGCCGCGTCTCCTCAAACCCCACCGAGGAGCGAACCAGGAACTCGCGGACCCGCAGGATTGCCGCGTGCGACGGGGCCTCAGCCAATTCGATCACCAACACGGGTCCGCTCATGGCTCGGAGAGTAGCCAGGTGGGATCGCCGTCCCCAACGAATTACTCAGCGTGCCGGCTCCTCAAACCCGGGCCAGGCCGGGAGCCGATCGTGGCCCACCTCCCACGGTCCGTGGGTATACGTCACCGGTCAGATCCCGAAAACGGCCTCTTCTTGCGGCGGTACCGGAGGGTCGAGGACATCACGGAGGCGGGTGATGTCCCGGTGCCACTTCCGCCCTTCCGCAACGTCGTCCCACAGCTCTGCGATTTCCGACGACTCAGCCACCACCTGGTCCAGGGCTTCGACAGCGAGCGTCCGGAGTTCAGCCGAAAGCCCTGGCAACGGCTCCGACGGACTGTAGTTCGAACACGCGGGTCGGCCGCCCGGCTGCCGCGCGACGACCAAGGCTGCTGCGGCAACGGCTCGCTCGGCGTCAGGGGTCTCAAGAAAATCCCTGGCATCGGCAGCGCGCTTGAGGACTCTGCGGATCATGGGCTCGCGCTCCTCCAGCGCCGCCTCGTCCAGGTCGCCGGCGAAGTCAGCGGCGGTGTCGTTGTCGAAGGGGCCGATGTCCCAGGTACCCACGTGATCTCCTCGCGTAGCATCCCGGGAATCCTCGCAGTGGCCACCGACAGCCGAGCCTGGAGCGTGCCTGCGCCACACAGCAGGCGGCGGGAGGCCATCGATTGGAGCACACGGGCTATTCCCTCGACATCGCGCAGCGCAACGGCATCGCGCATGACCGCATACGGGAGATCGCGACAGCCGTTGTCGGGGTACTCCTCTGAGTGCTCCAGCAGGTACAGCGTGCATGCGCCCCGTCCCCACGCCACCCTCACCCGGCTCCTGGCCGCCCTCGACGGCGATGCCCTGGACGCCGCGATCGGCGCCTACCTGGCCGAACGCGGCCACACCGATGCCCGCGCCGTCAGCTCGGCGCCCCGGGGCGGCGATCGCGGTGGACGGCAAGGCGCTGTCCGGGTCCGCGCACCGTCGGCAGCGCCACCGGCACCTGCTGTCTGCAGTCACCCACGCCCTCGCCGTCACCCTGGCCCAGGCTGAGGTGGGGGCCAAGGCCAACGAGACGGCCGCCTTCCGGCCGCTGCTCGAACCACGCGAACTGACCGGCGGCGTGGTCACCTTCGACGCCCTGCACAGCGTCAAAGACCAGGTGCGCTGGCTGGTGCAGGAGAAGAAAGCCCACTACATCGCGGTGATCAAGGGCAATCAGCCGACCGCGTCGGCCCAGCTCAAAGCGCTGCCATGGCAGAAGGTGCCCGTGGCGCACACCGTCTCCCGGGCCGAACACGGGCGGAGTGAGTCCCGCTCGCTCAAGACCATGGCCATCGCACGTGCCAGGGCACCCCGGCCGCCAGTCATCCATGGCCCGGAGGCCAGGGGACGCGTTTCGCAGCCAGGCGCTGCTTAACTATGCCGCCAACCGACATGCACCATTCGTGGTACATGGACTAATCTTGGTACATGCCTATGAAGCGCACCAACGTCTACGCCGACCCGGAAGATCTGGCGATCATCAAGGAAGCCGCCGCCCGGCGCGGGGTCAGTGAAGCCGAGATCATCCGGCAGGGCATCCATCTCGCAGCCATGGCGAACCGCGTCTGGGACGAACCGCTTTTCTCCCGCACCTTTGAAGGTTCGGGGCGTACTCCTTCCAAGGACGACGTCCGCAACGCGGTCGCCGACGGCGTCCGGCGCGAGGGCAACTCCGAGGTCACGGCGTGATCATCGTCGTCGCCGACACATCGGGCCTGCTGGCCGCGCTCGACTCCACGCACCCGGAACACCAGGGGGCCAACGAGGCGATCATGGCTGCCGGACTCCTCGTGATGTCCCCACTGCTGCTCGCCGAGATCGATCATGTCGCGACCCGCGAGCTGGGACGGGAAGCGGCTGTCAGCGCGATCGACGACATCCGGCGGTGGATGCGGACAAGCCGGATCGTCGTGCCGGAAATCACCGAGGCTCACCTCTCAGCCGCACAAACGCTGCGCGCCCGGTATGCCGCGCTCAGCCTCGATCTCGCCGACGCCGTGAACGTCGCACTCGCTGCCGAGTACGACACTGACGCCGTTCTCACGCTCGACCGTCGGGACTTCCGTGCCGTCCGCCCATTGAGCCGGCACAAATCCTTCCGCGTCCTGCCCGACGACCTACCGCTGTAATGAGTGCGTGAAAACGGCGTGGCCTGGGTGACGGGGTCGCGGGAGCTGGTGGCCGCCGTCCGCACCACCAAGCAGTTCCTCACCTACGTCGCCTCCGGGCCCTTCCAGTACGCCGTCGCCGAGGCCCTCGCCCTGCCCGACGCCTACTACGCCGACTTCGCCGCCGACCTCCGCGCCAAGCGCGACCTGCTGGCGGCGGGCCTGCGCGACGCCGCCGACTGCCTCCGCACGGCATTCAACAGCTGAGCGGGGCCGGGCTGCCGAGGCGGCTCAGCCGATCCGGTCCAGCGCCTCCGTGGCCGCGCGGCAGATCTGTTCGTCCAGGAGGATGCCGCCGCCGTAGCGGCGGTCCGCGTCCAGCACGGCGCGCAGCGTCGGCGCCGCGGCCGCCGCGGGGCTGCCGATGCGTCCCAGCGCCCGGACCGTTCGCAGGACGAGCGGCGTGACCTCGTACGCGGCCAGCGGCCGCAGTTCGGGCAGCAGGGTGTCGACGGCGGTGGCCGCGTCGCCGGTCAGCCGCCACCATGCCTCGGCCGCGCCGACCCGGCTCCACGCGCCGGGGCAGCCGAGCAACGGCCGGACGGCGTCCGCGTAGCGGAAGGCGAGGGAGCCGAGGTCGGCGAGACGGGCCAGTGCCGCGCGGCCGAGGCCCGCAAGGGCTGCCGCGCCGATCACGCGCAGGGCCAGTTCGGGGTCGCCGGTGACGCGCCAGTGCGCCCAGGCAGCGGTTTGCGCGCCGTGCCACCCCTGCGACGCGGGCGGCGGCACACAGCCGATTCCGTCGGCGCCGCGCGGGGGACGCAGGTCACCGCGGGCGAGTCCGGCGAGCAGGTCGGCCACCGCCTCGCCGCCCGCCGTGCGGGCCGCGGGACCGATCCGCCCCAGGGCGTCGGCCGCGGGCCCGGCGTACGTCGTGTCGAGCAGTCCGGCCAACTCCGGTGTCGCGGGCACGGCGGACGGGCCCCACGCGGTGAGGGCGTTCAGCACCTCGGGTATGCCCCGGGTGCCGGGGCCGCCGCGGAGCCGTTCGCGGAAGGCGGGCAGCAAGTGCGGCGCCCACCGCAGGGGCGGCGGCTCGCCCCTGAGGTAATGGCTGCCGAAGCGCTCCCGGTACCGGGGCAGGGCACGGTCGTCGGCCGCGCCCATCAGCGCCCGCACTGCCAGATCGACGGTCAACGTCGAGGTGGCGGCCCGGTCCTGCTCTTGGACGAAGCGCGCCAGCCGGTCCGCGTACGGGGTCACCGCCGCTCCGCCCCCGGCGAGGATGTCGAGCGCTTGCGCGCGGACCCGGTCCTCGTCGTCCAGTCCGGCGACGACCGCTTCCCACAGTCCGGCCGACGGACGCCGCCAGTACCGCAGTTGGGCGTCGGCTGCCACCAGGGCGGCGCGGCGCAGGTCCGCCCTCGGGGCCCCGGTCAACGCGCCGACCAGTTCCCGCGCCTCCCGCGGCTGCGCCCGCAGCGGATCCGCGAAGCCGCGGACCGCCTCGCGCCCCTGGGACCCCCATGGCACGTCGGGCAGGGACGCGGCACCAAACGCGACGAAGGCGCTTCCGGCCGTGCCGCCGAGTCCCCTGGCGGCGGCGGACGTTGTCGCGGTCGGCAAGGCGGCCCGGATCGCGGCCAGCCGGACCAGGGGGTCGGGGTGCGTCAGCCAGGGCCGGAACCAGGACGCGTCGGTGACCGCGCCGTGCGCCGACAGGCTTCCCAGCGCCAGTAGTTGGGCTTGCAGGGCCGTGGGGTCCGATTCAGCCGCCGCCTGCCTCCTGAGGCCGTCGAGGGCCGACGCGTCGTCGCCCGGGACCTCCCCCAGGAACACGGCGGCACAGGTCCGCACGCCCGCGTGCGGGTCGGACAGGAACGGGACCACCCGCGGCCGGCCGGCCACCAGCGCGGCCAGCGCCAGCCGGTCCTCCCGCCACCGCTTCCCGGACAGCAGGCGGGCCTGCCGGGCGAGCAGATCGAGGATCCTGCGGCGGTGGTGCGGGTCGAGGGCGGGGAGAAGACCGAGGAGAGCGGCGGCGGCCGGGGCGAAGTACGGGGCTCCGACGTGATCGCGGAGGCGCTTGTCCAACTCCGCCCAGGAGGCGCGCCGGTCGGCAGCCGTCAGGAGTCCGGCCAGCAGCCCCGGTGTCCGCTCGCGCCCGGGCGGGACCTCTTCCAGAACGTGCCAGGGCGCTCCGGCCCCCAAGGTGTCCACCAGGGGAGCCTAGAGAGGCCGGGTTCGGACGCGGGGGTGCGGGTCCCGGAGGGGCAAAGGTGACCCCGACGGCGAGGGGGGATTAGGTTAGGCTAACCTAAGCAGTGTGAGAGCTGGGGAGAGTGCTGGCGGCGGGATGCCCTCGCGGGGGCATGAGTTGGCGGCCACAGGGATGACGGTCGCGTACGACCGGGTGGATGTCGTGCATGACGCCGCCGTGTCGCTGCGGCCGGGCGAGGTGACGGCGCTGGTGGGGCCGAACGGCAGTGGGAAGTCGACGCTGCTGCGGACGCTGGCGCGGTTGCAGCGGGCCCGGGAGGGCGCGTTGACGCTGGACGCGGGGACGGACGGATTCCAGCTCACGTCACGGGAGTTCGCGCGGCAGGTGGCGCTGCTGACCCAGGGGCGGCCGACGCCGAGCGGGCTGAGCGTGCGGGATGTCGTGGAGTTCGGCCGGTATCCGCACCGGGGGCGCTGGGGCCGGCCGGACCCCGGCGGGACCGGCGCGGTGGAGCGGGCTCTGACGCTGACCGGGGTCGAGCACCTGGCCGCGCGGGGCGTCGAGCACCTGTCGGGGGGACAGCTCCAGCGGGTCTGGCTCGCGAGCTGCCTCGCGCAGGAGACCGGCGTGCTGCTGCTCGACGAGCCGACGACGTATCTCGACCTGCGGTACCAGATCGAACTGCTCGACCTGATCCGCGACCTCGCCGACGACCACGGGATCGCGGTCGGCGTCGTCCTGCACGACCTCGACCAGGCCGCGGCCGTCGCCGACCGCGTCGCGCTGCTCCACGACGGCCGGATCGTCGCCGACGGCCTCCCCGAGGACGTCCTGACCCCCGAACGCCTCACCGAGGTCTACGGCATCCGGGTCGACGTCGACACCGACCCCTCGACCGGCCGGCTGCGGACCCGTGCCGTCGGCCGCCACCACAGCAGAAGCCAGACCGAGGACCGGACCACAAACGACCGGACCACAAGCGACCGGACCACAAGCGACCGGAACAGAAGCGAAAGGCTCCACCCCACCTCATGAGACGCCTCCCCGTACCCGCCGCCGCAGCCACCGTCGCCGCCGTCGCGGCCCTCTCCCTGACCGGATGCGGAACAACGCACTCCGCCGCCGACGAGTCGGTCAAGTCCACGGACTCCGCCTCCGCTTCGGCCTCGGGGCCGATCACCCTCACCGACGCCAGCGGTACGGAGGTACGCCTCGACGCGCCCGCCACCAAGGTCATCGGCACCGAGTGGAACGTCGTCGAGGACCTGGTCGCGCTCGGCGTCGACCCGGTCGGCGTCGCCGATGTGAAGGGGTACACGGACTGGGACAAGGCCGCCCCGCTGAAGAACTCCCCCAAGGACATCGGCACCCGCGGCGAGCCGAGCATGGACACGATCGCGGCCCTGTCGCCCGACCTCATCGTCGCGACCACCGACCTCACCTCGTCCGCCGTGACCCAACTGCGGAAGATCGCCCCCGTCCTCCAGATCAGGTCCGCCGACTCCACCGACCAGATCGGCCTGATGACGAAGTCCCTCGACCTCATCGCGCAGGCGACCGGCACCACGCAGAAGGCGACCGAGGTCAAGCAGGCGTTCGACGCGAAGCTCGCGGAGGGCAAGAAGGCCCTCGCGGACGCCGGTCTCGCCGGGACCCCGTACGCCTTCGGGGACGGGTACGTGCAGGCCAACCAGGTCTCGATACGCCCGTTCACCAGCGGCTCCCTGATCGGGAACGTCAACGAGCGGATCGGCCTCACGAACGCCTGGAAGGTCAAGGGCGACAAGGACTACGGCCTGGCCACCACCGACGTCGAGGGCCTCACCGGGCTCGGCGACATCCGCTTCACCTACATCGCGAACGCCTCCGACGGCGACCCCTTCGCCGACACCCTCGCCAAGAACGCCGTGTGGAAGTCGCTGCCCTTCGTCAAGGCGGGCCACGTGAGCCGACTGCCCGACGGCGTCTGGATGTTCGGCGGTCCCGCGTCGATGGAGGCGTACGTGGACGCCGTCGTCGCCGCCCTCACGAAGTAGCGAAAGGGCGAAGCAGCGCCGTGAGCGTCACGACTCCCCCGCGCACCACCGAGCCCGCGTCCGACGCACGGACGGCCGCGCCCGCCCAGGGCGCGGCCGCGGTGACGGCCGGACTGGTCCTCGTCCTCGTCCTCGCGGTCGCCGTCCTCGCCGTCGTCGACATCACGCAGGGCACCGCCGACGTCGGCGCGGGCGAGGTGTGGAAGGCGCTGACCGGACGCGCGGAGGACGGCGACGCCTCCGTGGTCATCGCCTCGCGGCTGCCGCGCATGGTCGCGGGCCTCGTCGTCGGCGTCGCGCTCGGCGCGGCCGGCGCCGCGCTCCAGGCGGTCAGCCGGAACGTACTCGCCGCGCCCGACACGCTCGCGGTCAACGCGGGCTCGTACCTGGCGCTCGGCATCCTCACCGTCACCGGCGCCTCGCTGCCGCTGCTCGCCTCCTCGGGCGTCGCGTTCGTCGGCGGTCTCGCGGCGGCGGCGCTGGTGCTCGCGCTGTCCGGGCTCGGGGCCGGGACCGTACGGCTGGTGCTGGCGGGCAGCGCCCTCGCGCTCGGCCTCGGCTCGGTCACCGACGCGCTGCTCCTGCTCTTCCCCGAGCAGACCAACGGCCTCTACCAGTGGAGCCAGGGCAGCATCAGCCAGAACGGCTTCGACGGCGTGAACCAGATGGCGCCGATCGCCCTGCTCGCCCTGCTCGGGCTGCTGCTGGCCGGCCGCCGCATCGACGCGCTCGCGCTCGGCGACGACGCGGCCCGCGGGCTCGGCGTGCCGGTCCTGGGCACCCGCGTCACGGTCGTCCTGCTCACGACGCTGCTGTCCGCGGCGGCGGTGACACTGGCCGGGCCGATCGGCTTCGTCGGCCTGTGCGCGCCCGCGCTCGTCCGCCCGCTGGCCCGGCGGTTCCGCGGTCTGGTCAGGGCGCGGGCGGCCGTTCCGGTCGCCGGGCTCGCCGGCGCGGCGCTGGTCCTCGGCTCCGACGTGCTGCTGCGGGCCACGGTCGGCGCCGAGTCGGCGGTCGCCGTGCCCACCGGGGTCATCACGAGCGTCGCGGGCTCCGTGTTCCTCGTCGTGATCGCGCTGCGCACCCGCGGCTCCGGCGCGTCCGCCGCGCCGGACCGGCTGCGTATCCCCAGCCGGGCGGCGTTCGTCGCCGTCCTGGCCGTACTCGTGGCCGTGTTCGTCGCCGCGGCCGTCGCGGCGGTGCTTCTCGGCGACACCAAGCTGCTGCTCGGCGACGTCGTGAACTGGGCGCAGGGCAGGGCCGACCACGTCGTCACCTTCGTCCTCGACACCCGCGTGCCCCGCGTGCTGGCCGCGCTCCTGGCGGGCGCCGCGCTCGCCCTGTCCGGGACGCTCGTCCAGGCCGTCACCCGCAATCCGCTCGCCGAGCCCGGCATCCTCGGCGTCTCGGGCGGCGCCGGTCTCGGCGCCGTGCTGCTGGTCACCACCGTGCCGACCGCCGGGTCGTGGAGCGTGGCGGGCGCGGCCTTCGCGGGCGCGGCGGCCACCGCCGCGGTCGTCTTCGGGCTCTGCGCCCGGGGCGGTTTCCAGCAGAACCGGCTCGTCCTGGTCGGTGTCGGCGCCGCCGCCGGGACCTCGGCCCTGATCAGCCTGCTCATCGTCCTCACCGACCCGTTCAACGCGACGAAGGCGCTGATCTGGCTGTCCGGTTCGACGTACGGCAGGACCATGCCCGATGTGCTGCCGGTCGCGGCCGTCCTCGTCGTCGGCGCCGCCGTGGCCTTCTCCCGCCGCGCCGAACTCGACCTCGTCTCGCTCGACGACGACACCCCGCGCCTGCTCGGCCTCGCCCTCGGGCCGACCCGCCTCGGCCTGCTCGGCGTCAGCGTCCTGCTCAGCGCCACCGCGGTCGCCGCCGCGGGCACGATCGGCTTCGTCGGCCTCGTCGCCCCGCACGCCGCCCGCGCCCTCGTCGGCCGCCGCCACATCCGCGTCATCCCCGTCGCCGTCCTCCTCGGCGCCACCCTCGTCTCCGTCGCCGACCTCCTCGGCCGCACGGTCATCGCCCCCGCCCAGCTCGGCGCGGGCCTGATGACAGCGGTCATCGGGGCGCCGTACTTCGTGTATCTGCTGGTCAGGACGCGGCGGTGACACGGTCACGACGGTGACAGTCGCGCCGGGCGCTCCGGCGCTTGTCACACCCCAGGAGATCGACGTACAATTTCCTGTACGTAAAGGAGGCCGACTATGAAGACCATGACGTACTCGGAGTCGCGCGCGCGGTACGCCGAAGTGCTCAACTCCGTCAACGACGACCGCGAAGAGGTCGTCATCACCCGGGCCGGACACGACCCGGTCGTCATCGTCTCCCTCGAGGACTACGAGTCCCTGAAGGAGACGGCCTACCTGCTGCGCAGCCCGGCGAATGCCCGGCGCCTCCTCGCGTCCATCGACGAGTTGGAGAACGGCGGCGGCACGGTACGCGAACTCGTGACGGACACGACGGGCGAATAAGGGCCGCACGTGAAGATCACCTTCTCCTCCCGCGCCTGGGAGGACTACCTGTGGTGGCAGCTTCAGGACCGGAAGATCCTCAAGCGCATCAACACCCTCATCGCGGATATCGCCCGGAACGGCAACGAGGGGATCGGCAAACCGGAACCCCTCAAGCACGGATTCCAGGGCTACTGGTCACGCCGCGTCAATGACGAGCACCGTCTGATCTACCGCGTCACCGAGGACAGCGTCCTGATCGCACAGTGCCGGTACCACTACGAGAGCTGACCTCAAGGACCGACAGGACGGACCGATTCCCGGGAGCGATGAGTTTTCCGTGCCCCGGCGGTCGTAGGGGGAGGTGTACCTACGAGGAACAGGGAGCGGTCATGTTCGGACAGACGCAGGCGTTCAGCGGATTCTCGGTGGACGACGTGGAAGCGGCGAGGAAGTTCTACGGGGAGACGCTCGGAATCCGGGTGTCCGAGGCGAACGGGCTGCTGACGCTGCACCTCGCGGGGGACCGCAACGTGCTGGTGTACCCGAAGGGGGCGGACCACCGGCCCGCGACCTTCACGATTCTCAACTTCCCCGTGCCGGACATCGACGCGGCCGTGGACGAGCTGGGCCGCCGGGGCGTGCGGTTCGAGCGGTACGAGGGGATGCCGACGGACGAGAAGGGGATCTTCCGCGGCGGCGGCCCGCTGATCGCGTGGTTCACCGACCCGGCCGGGAACGTGCTGTCCGTGCTGGAGCAGGACGCGTAGGGCCCGACGGCCTCACGAGGGCGGCACGACCGCCTCACGCGGGCGGCACGACGGCCTCACGCGGGCGGCACGACCGCGTCCGTCGCGAGGCGCGCGTGCAGATGGGAGTCGTGGCGCGCGCCCGCCGGGTCGAGGAAGAAGGCCCGCATCAGGCCCTCCTCACGGAAGCCCGCGCGGGCGGCGACCCGGCAGGAGCCGGGGTTGGCCAGCGAGTGGTCGAGGCTGATGCGGTACACGCCGAGGCCGCCCGCGGCGGGGACGGCGAAGGCCCAGCCGGCGGCGGCGTGCAGGGCGCGGGCGGCGACGCCGCGGCCACGGGCGGCCGGGGTGACCCAGTACGCGGCCTCGGCCTGCCCGGGGATGCGGTGGACGTCGCGGATGGTGACGTAGCCGAGCAGGTCGTCCGAGGCGGCGTCGGTGACGGCGAGCGCGGCCGAACCGTTCTGCCAGGAGACCAGCCGCGGCGCGAGCCATATGGCGGCGCGGTCCGCGACCGGCGCGGCGTTGACGGCCAGGCCACCGGCCCAGCGCAGGATCTCCGGGTCCTGCATGGCGCGGGCGACGGCGGGCTCGTCGGACTCGGCGAAGGGGCGCAGACGCAGGTCACCTGCGGTGAGCTCGTGCGGGGTGAGGCTGCGGGCGAATGCGGAAGTCATGTCCGCACCCTAAGCCGGGGGCCGGGGCGGCCCGACGATCACCCGGCGACGGCCCGAGGCGGTCGCCCCGGGACCGCTCGGCGACGGTCAGGTCGGCACCCACCGGCGCCCCGGCAACCGCCCACGCCGGTCACCCGCCATCACCCGGCGACCGTCACGCCGGTCACCCCGCCACCACCCGGCAACCGCCCACACCGGTCACCCCGCCATCACCCGGCGACCGCAAAAGCGACCCCCCGGCACCCCCGACCGTGGGTGAACGTGCGGCCTCCTCGGGCGTGTCAGACCCGGACCACGGGGCGCGGAGCGCGATAGTCGGTTTGTCCGACTAAGAGAAGTTCGCGAGCCCCCCGAGGAGCCGGGTCCATTGGTCGTCGTCGAACCGGTGACGTCGTCGCCGAAAGCACTGGCCGTGCGGGCGGCGACGGGGGCCGGCCCCGCGGTGGCGGGCTTCGTCGTGGCCCGGATGGCGGGCCTGGTGGTGCTGACGCTGTGGGCGCACCGCACCCACCGCCACCCGCGCGATCTGCTCGGCCTGAGCTGGGACGGCCTCTGGTACCACCGGATCGCGGAGTGGGGCTACGGCACCTTCATCCCGGCCTGGGAGGCGCCGGGCCTGCGGTACGACGATCTGGCCTTCTTCCCGCTCTACCCGATGACGGTGCGCGCCGCCGACGCGGTGCTCCCGGTCGGCTCGGTGGCGTGCGCGCTGCTCGTGGCGTGGGCGGGCGCGGTGGCCGCCGCGTGGGGGATCTACGCGGTGACCGAGCACCGCTACGGCCGCAGGACGGCGACCGCGCTGGTCCTCGTATGGGGGCTGCTGCCGCACTCGGTGGTGCTGTCGATGGCGTACACCGAGTCGCTGATGACGGCCTTCGCCGCCTGGGCGCTGTACGCGGCCGTCACGCGCCGCTGGCTGACCGCCGGGCTGCTGGCCGTACTCGCCGGGCTGACCCGGCCGAACGCCGTCGCCGTGGCCGCCGCCGTCTCGATCGCGGCCCTCGCCCACTGCCGCAGGGACCCGCGCGACTGGCGGGCCTGGGCCGCGGCCGTCGCCGCGCCGCTCGGCTGGTGCGGCTACCTCGGCTGGGTGGGCCTGCGGACCGGAGCCGTCCGCGGCTACTTCGACGTGCAGACCCGCTGGGGCTCGCGGTTCGACTTCGGCCACTACGCGCTGCACTACGTCAAGCACATGGTGCTCGAACCCGAGACGCTCTCCGCCTACATGGCGACGGCGGTGTGCGCGGCGGCGGCCGTCCTGCTCGTACTGGCGCTGCTGGACCGGATGCCGCTGCCGCTGCTGGTGTACGCGGCGGTGCTGGTGGTGATCGCGCTGGGCGGCGCGGGCTTCTTCTCCTGCAAGCCCCGCTTCCTGCTGCCCGCCTTCCCGCTGCTGGTGCCGTGCGCCGCGGCGCTCGCGAAAGCCCGGCCGCGCACCGCCGCCGTGACGGTGGCGGCGCTGGCCGGGATCTCACTCGGCTACGGGACGTACCTGCTGACGGTCGTCCCCGTGCCCCTCTGACGGACCCGTGCCCCTCCGAGGCGAGGGGACCGCGTCAGTCGTCGCTGCCGCCGTCGCCCTCGGCGCCGCCGTCCGTACCGCCCTCGACGTCCTTCTCCAGGCCGAGCGTCTCGCCGACCCACTTGTCGAATTCGATGGACGCGCGCACCCAGCTCACCGTGCTGGACACGAAGTGCTCGAGGCCGACGCCGAGGCCGATCAGGAGCTGGGCCTCGCCGATCAGACGGACGGAGCCGTCGTCGTGCGTGTGCGTGTAGACCTTGGGCCACAGGGTGCGGCGGTTCCAGTCGTCGATGACCTCGTGGAGCTGAGGCTTGTCGTCGACCGAGTACGCGTGGTCGTAGAAGGTCCGGACGGCGAAGACCGCCTGCTCACCCTCGCCGCGGAACATGAAGTACGTGCGGAATTCCTCCCACGGCGCGGCGAGGTCGCCCTCCTCGTCGACGAGGTACTTCAGCTCCATCTGTTCGAGCAACTGCTTGACCAGTTCCTGGTCAGGGATGACCACGCTGCCGGCGGGTCCGTTCGGCTCGGGGTCCTGGCCCCCGAAATTGGGGATCGAGGACGGGTCGATGCTCACGGTGAAGGTTCCCTTCGAGACGTTTCTCCTCCATCCTCCCCCATTCCCGCCGGGCGGTGGCAACCCCCGGCGATACGCGTTGGGCGTACCGCCGGGGGCCCGCCGGTGAAAGGCGTCACCGCCCGCCGGTGAAGGGCGTCACCGCCCGCCCGCGAAGGGGGTCACCACCTGCCCCCGAAGGGCGTCACCACCTGCCCGTCGGGCACCTCATTTGCTGAGGTCGGGCCCCGTCGTCGGCCCCACGATCAGGCCGTCGGCCGCCCGGTCCACCCGTACGTTCTGCCCGTCGATCACCTCGCCCGACAGGATCGCGCGGGCCAGCGGGTCGCCGATCGCGGTCTGCACGAGGCGGCGCAGCGGCCGGGCGCCGTACGCCGGGTCGTTGCCCTCCTCGGCGAGCCAGTCGAGGGCGCCGTCGGTGACTTCGAGGGTGAGGCGGCGGTCGCGCAGCCGGTCCGCGAGCCGGTCGGTCTGGAGCCGGGCGATCTGCCGCAGCTCGGTCGGGTCGAGCGCGGAGAAGACCACGGTGTCGTCCAGCCGGTTCAGGAACTCCGGTTTGAAGGACGCGCGGACCGTCTCCAGCACCCGCTCCTTCTTCTGCGCCGGGTCCAGCGCCGGGTCGACCAGGTAGTGGCTGCCCAGGTTGGAGGTGAGGATCAAGATGACGTTGCGGAAGTCGACCGTACGGCCCTGCCCGTCGGTCAGCCGTCCGTCGTCCAGCACCTGGAGCAGGATGTCGAAGACCTCGGGGTGCGCCTTCTCCACCTCGTCCAGCAGCACGACGCTGTACGGGCGGCGCCGTACCGCCTCGGTGAGCTGGCCGCCCTCCTCGTACCCGACGTAGCCGGGAGGCGCGCCGACCAGCCGGGCGACCGAGTGCTTCTCGCCGTACTCGCTCATGTCGATCCGGACCATGGCCCGCTCGTCGTCGAAGAGGAAGTCGGCGAGCGCCTTGGCCAGCTCGGTCTTGCCGACGCCGGTGGGGCCGAGGAAGAGGAAGGAGCCGGTGGGGCGGTCGGGGTCGGCGATGCCGGAGCGCGAGCGGCGTACGGCGTCGGAGACGGCGCGTACGGCCTCGGTCTGGCCGATCAGCCGCTTGCCCAGCTCCTCCTCCATGCGCAGCAGCTTCTGCGTCTCGCCCTCCAGCAGGCGGCCCGCGGGGATGCCGGTCCAGGCGGCGACGACGTCGGCGATGTCGTCGGGGCCGACCTCCTCCTTGACCATGTTCGTCGAGGGACCCTGGGCCGCGGCCTCTTCCTCCTCCCTGGTGGCCTCCTCCAGCTCGGCCTCCAGCTTGGGCTTCTCGGCGTAGAGCAGCTTGGACGCGGTCTCGAAGTCGCCGTCGCGCTGGGCGCGTTCGATCCGCGTACCGATGTCGTCCAGCCGCTCCTTCAGCTCACCGACCCGGTTGAGGCCCTGCTTCTCCTTCTCCCAGCGCGCGTTGAGCCCGCGCAGCTCCTCCTCGCGGTCGGCGAGGTCCTTGCGGAGCTTTTCCAGCCGCTGTACGGAGCCGGGGTCGGTCTCGTTCTTGAGCGCCATCTCCTCCATGCGCAGCCGGTCCACGGCCCGCTGGAGCTCGTCGATCTCGACGGGCGAGGAGTCGATCTCCATGCGCAGCCGGGACGCGGCCTCGTCCACCAGGTCGATGGCCTTGTCGGGCAGGAAGCGGGAGGTGATGTAGCGGTCGGAGAGGGTGGCGGCGGCGACCAGCGCGGAGTCGGCGATCTGCACCTTGTGGTGCGCCTCGTAGCGGCCCTTGAGGCCGCGCAGGATCGCCACGGTGTCCTCGACGGACGGCTCGGCGACCAGCACCTGCTGGAAGCGGCGCTCCAGCGCCGGGTCCTTCTCGATCCGCTCGCGGTACTCGTCCAGCGTCGTCGCGCCGACCATCCGCAGCTCGCCGCGGGCCAGCATCGGCTTGAGCATGTTGCCCGCGTCCATGGCGGAGTCGCCGCCCGCGCCCGCGCCGACGACGGTGTGCAGCTCGTCGATGAAGGTGATGACCTGGCCGTCGCTGTCCTTGATCTCGGCCAGGACGGACTTCAGCCGCTCCTCGAACTCGCCGCGGTACTTCGCGCCCGCGACCATCGCGCCGAGGTCGAGCGAGACCAGCCGCTTGTCGCGCAACGACTCGGGCACGTCGCCCTTGACGATCCGCTGGGCCAGGCCCTCGACGACGGCGGTCTTGCCGACGCCGGGCTCGCCGATCAGCACCGGATTGTTCTTCGTACGGCGGGACAGCACCTGGACGACGCGGCGGATCTCCTGATCGCGGCCGATCACCGGGTCGAGCTTGCCCTCGCGGGCGGCGGCGGTGAAGTCGGTGCCGTACTTCTCCAGGGCCTTGTACGTGCCCTCGGGGTCCTGGGTGGTCACGCGCTGCCCTCCGCGGGCGGTCTCGAAGGCGTCGAGCAGGCTCTTGGCCTTGGCGCCCTGGGCGGCGAGCAGCTCACCGGCGGGTCCGCCCTTGACGGCGGTCCCGATCAGCAGGTGCTCGGTGGACAAGTAGGCGTCGCCCAGCTCCTTGGCGCGTTGCGAGGCGTCCGCGATGACGGCCAGCAGGTCGCGGTTGGCCTGCGGGGGCGCGACGGTGGAGCCCTGCACCTTCGGCAGAGCCGCGACCAGCCGCTCCGCGCCCGCCCGCAGCGTATCGGGGTCGGCGCCGGTGGCGGCCAGCAGGTCGAGGATGTTCTCGTTGTCCGTGCCGCTCAACAGGGCGAGCAGCAGATGCGCGGGCGTCAGGTCCGGGTTGCCCTCGGAGACGGCCCGGGTGTTGGCGGCGTTCAGCGCTTCCCGGCTCTTGTTGGTCAGCTCGGCGTCCACTGGCGTCGGCTCCTCCTCTTGATCGACGTGTCCGATGCTCCGATGCGATCGGCGTAAACCTGCCTTGAGCAACATGAGGCAAGTTGAGTCTATTCCACTCAAGGTGACTTTGGGGCGACTTCGGGAACGGTCACACGGAGACGTCGGGAACGGGGCGGAGAGTCCGCGCGCCGGACCCCGCGGCGAGCAGATGTGTTTTTGTATGAACGTTGAGTAAATCCCGGCGGCGGTGCGACAATGCCTGCTTCAACTCCGCTGGAAGGCAGCGGAGTTGGGGTCCGCTCCAGCCGTTTTGGCCGCATCTGCGCTTGTCCGTACGGCCGCATGTCCGCTTGACTCCTCCATACCCGCCGTCCGTGAGGACTCCCATGAGCGACGCGCACTCCATGGACCCGACCGGCGCCGCGCTGCACGCGGACGCCGCCGCACTGCGCGAGGCGGGGGCCGTCTGCCCCGTGACACTGCCGGACGGCGTCCCCGGGATGATCGTCTCCCGTTACCAGGAGCTGCGCGATTTCTTGGCCGACCCCAAGGTGGCCAAGAACGCCGCGCACTTCGCCGCCCTCCAGCGGGGCGAGGTCCCCGAGCAGTGGCAGCTCAACGCCTTCGCGCTGGTCAACGGCATGACGACGGCGGACGGTGACGACCACAGGCGGCTGCGCGGCCTGGCCACCAAGGCGTTCACCCCGCGCCGGGTGGCCGCGATGCGCCCGCGGATCGAGGCGCAGGCCGCCGAGCTGCTGGCCGCGCTCCCCGGCCGCGCGGACGCCGACGGCGTGGTCGACCTGCGCGAGTGCTACGCCTATCCGCTGCCGATGGGCGTGATCTGCGAGCTGCTGGGCATCGCCCCCGCCCACCGGGACCGGCTGCACGCCCTCAGCCGCCTGATCGTCAGCACCAGCAGCTCCGCGGCCGACGCGATGGCCGCGCAGCGCGAGACGTACGCGATCCTCGGCCAGGTCGTCGCGGAGCGGCGCGCGGCACCCGGCGACGACCTGACGAGCGCGCTGATCGCGGCGCGCGGCGAGGAGAGCGGTGACGGCTCCGGCGACGGGTCGGGCGGCTCCCGCGACGGCTCCCGCGCTGCCTCCGGCGGGCGCCTCAGTGACGCCGAGCTGACCGGCACCCTGCTGCTGATGATCGTCGCCGGGCACGAGACGACCCTCAATCTGATCGTCAACGCGGTACGCGCCCTGTGCGGCCACCCCGACCAGCTCGCGCTCGTGCTGGCGGGCGAGGTGTCCTGGGACGCGGTGGTCGAGGAGACGCTGCGCTGGGACGGCCCGGTGGCGAATTTCCCGTTCCGCTACCCGATCACCGATCTGGTGGTTGACGGCACCTCTGTGCCGCGTGGTACAGCCGTCCTCGCCGGATACGCCGCCGCCGGACGCGACCCGCGCGAGTACGGCCCCGACGCCGACCGCTTCGACATCACCCGCCCCGCCAACCGGCACCTCGCCTTCGGCCACGGCAGCCACTACTGCCTGGGCGCGCCGCTGGCCCGCCTCGAAGCGGTGATCGCCCTGCGCGGCCTGTACGCCGCGTACCCCGGCCTCGCCCTCGCCGTCCCCGACGCCGAACTCCCGCCGCTGCCGGGCTTCGTGGGCAACAGCACCGCCGCGCTCCCGGTGCGCCTGACCTGACCCGTACGAGCCCGGGCCTGACCCGTACGAGCCCGCGCCTGACCTGTACGAGCCCGCGCCCGGCCCGTACGAGCCCGAGGCCGCCCCCTGCGCACCCGCCCGCGCGCCTCCGCGTACCGTCCCGTCCATGGCATCCGATCCCCGCTCCCCCGCACCCGGCTACCTCGCCTTCTGGCGCGAGCGGCACCTGTGCACCCTCACCACCCCGCGCCCCGACGGCTCCCCGCACGTCGTCCCGGTCGGCGTCACGTACGACCCCGAGGCGGGGCTCGCCCGCGTCATCGCCAATGGCAGGAGCACCAAGGCCCTGAACGTCCTGGCGGCGGGCCCCGGCGGCGCGCGGGTCGCGGTCTGCCAGGTCGAGCGGCGGATCTGGGCCACCCTCGAAGGCGTGGCCACCGTCTCCGCCGACCCGGACCGCGTCGCCGAGGCCGTGCGCCGCTACACCGAGCGCTACGGCCGCACGCCCTCCCCCAACCCGGACCGCGTCGTGATCGAGATCGCCCTGACCCGGGCGATGGGCAACGCGTGAGGGGGTATCACGGCACGCCGTCGGCGTAACGCCCACAACACGCGTAACACCCGCAACGCCCGTACGGCGTACGGCGGATGACGGCATTCGTCGGCTGTTCGCCCGGAACTCACCCCCACAAGGCGGGGTCTTCGCGTAGGACGGCTCTCATCGGGCGCGGAAGCCGCCCGCCCGCAGTCGTCAGCCGTCAGCCGTCGTACGTGAAGGGGTCTTCATGGAGCACACCAAGGGTGCCGCGCGGGTACGCGTCCGCACCGTCGTGGCCGCCGTCGCCGTACTCGCCGCCGTCGTACCGCTCGCCCTCGACTCGACGGCCCAGGCCGCCGTGCCCGGTCACCAGCCGGACCCCTCGGCTGCCACCGGCCACCGCAACCCCGTCTCGTCGCGGTGGACGACGCGGGACCTCGCGCCCGGCCTCCAGGTCCGCACCGGGACGATCCGGCGCGCGGACGCGGCGCCGTCCTGGACCGTCACCGTCCAGCGGCCGGCCACCAGCAGGCTGACCGGCGCGCCGACCGGGCTCGAAGTGAGCGACAGGGCGTGGGCGGACGACACGGCGGCGCGGCTGCGCGCGGCGGGCTTCGCGCCGCGCGTCGAGACCGTCCAGTGGCCCGCCTACAGCGACACCCCGCACGGCACGATGGGCCTGCGGGTACGGATCGGCGGGTACGCCACGCAGGCCGCCGCCACGGCCGCCGCGCAGCCCGTCACCGCGGCGGGCTTCCTCACCGCCGTCGAGTGGACCGGCTACGACGCCGACCAGCCCGCCGACGTGCAGAACATCCACATCGCGACCGTGGACCCGCGCGTGTTCCGCGGCACGGTCGCGGGCACCCACGACGGCGACGTCGCGCGCCGCGAGACCCCGTCGTCGGTCGCCAGGAAGCTGGGCTCCCTGGTCGCCGTCAACGGCGGCTTCTTCGTCATCACCAACGCCGGCGGCATCCAGGGCACCCAGTCGGGACTCGGCGCCTACGACGGGCGGCTGGAGTCGATGTCGGCCGGCGCGCGCGCCGCCCTGGTGCTCGCCGACGGCGGTCGGCACTTCCGTATCGCCGACCTGAACAGCACGGCCACCGCCCGCGCGGGCGGCGCGTCCTACGCCGTGCAGGGCGTCAACCGGCTGCCCGGCACGGTCCGCGACTGCGGGCGCCCCGGCGGCACCCCGAGCGAGCTGCCCTGGCAGGACGTCACCTGCTACGAGAAGGACGACCTGGTGGTGTTCACCCCCGCCTTCGGCGCCGCCCTGCCCACCGGCACCGGTGTCCAGGCCGTGCTCGACGCCCGGGGCGACGTGGTGTCCGTCGGCGCGCGCGGCGGCCGGGTCCCCGCCGACGGCTCGGTGCTCCAGGGCATCGGCTCGGCCGCCGACTGGCTGACCGCGTACGCCCGTACGGGTGAGCGCGTATCGGTCGGGACGACCATCCGCGACACCGAGGGCGAGATCCTCGCCCTCGGCCCCGACGACAGCGTCGTCAGCGCCGCCCCCACCCTCGTCCAGGACGGCCGGATCGCCGTGGACGCCGCGGCCGAGGGCGTCGTCGACCCGCTCGACCTGTCCTTCGGCTACGTCTGGGCCAACGGCCGCCAGCCCCGCACCCTGGCCGGGATCGACGACCGGGGCCGCCTGCTGCTGGTCACCGTCGACGGCCGCCAGACCGGCGGCGGCAGCGAGGGCTTCACACTCATGGAGGCCGCCGCCTTCATGCGCTCCCTGGGCGCCGTCCAGGCCCTCAACCTCGACGGCGGCGGCTCCACCACCTTCGCCGTCGACGGCACCCTCGCCAACAACCCCTCGGACGCGACGGGCGAGCGCGCCGTGGGCGACTCCGTCCAGGTCGTCCCGGCCGCGCTCCACTGACCGGCGCCGCCGACCGGACGCACGACGACGGACGGTCCGTCTCCCCCGCGTGGGGGAGACGGACCGTCCGTCGTCGTAAGGAGCCGTGGGCCGTACGGGTGAGCGGGCGTCAGCCGTCGCGCTTGGGCCGCCAGACCACCAGCGCGCTGGTGTGCTGGACGTCCTGGTAGGGAACCAGGTCGCGGCGGTACGAGGCGTGCACGGCGGCCTCGCGCTGCTGGATGACGGCGGCGGCGCCCTCGACGGCGGCGGAGAGCTCGGCCACGCGCGCCTGGAGGGCGGCGACCTGGTTCTCCAGCTCGATGATCCGCTTGATGCCCGCGAGGTTGATGCCCTCGTCCTGCGAGAGCCGCTGCACCTCGCGGAGCTGCTCGATGTCACGGGTGGAGTAGCGACGGCCGCGCCCGGCGGTACGGTCGGGCGAGACCAGCCCGAGGCGGTCGTACTGACGCAGGGTCTGCGGGTGCAGCCCGGACAGCTCGGCCGCCACCGAGATGACGTAGACCGGGGACTCCTCGGTCAGTTGGTAGGGATTACGGCCGCGCGGGCCTCTCATACCGCTTCCGTCGACGCTCATTCAGGTCACGCTCCCTTTGCGGCCTTGAACAGCTCCGCCCGCGGGTCGTGCCCCGCGGTCGCTTCCCGGTAGGACTCCAGCGCGTCCAGCGCCTTGCCCTCGGTCTTCTCCGGCACCGCCACCTCGATGGTGACGAGCAGATCGCCCCGTGAACCGTCCTTGCGCATGGCGCCCTTGCCGCGGGCGCGCAGCGTACGGCCGTTCGGCGTACCGGCCGGAAGCTTAAGGGTGACCGGCGGGCCGCCCAGCGTGGGCACCTTGATCTCGCCGCCGAGCGCCGCCTCGGCGAAGGTCACCGGCACGGTGACCGTGAGATTGGACTCGCGGCGCCCGAAGACCGGGTGCGCTCCGACGTGCACGACCACGTACAGGTCGCCGCCGGGGCCGCCGCGCTCGCCGGGCGCGCCCTTGCCGCGCAGCCGGATCCGCTGCCCGTCGGTGACACCGGCCGGGATACGGACCTGCATGGTGCGCGAGGAACGGGCCCGCCCGCTGCCCTTGCAGACGTCGCAAGGGGTCTCGGCGATCAGGCCGCGGCCCTTGCAGTCCACGCACGGGTCGGTGAGCGAGAAGCCGCCACCGCCGCCGCGCGAGACCTGCCCGGTGCCGACGCAGGTCGGGCACACCCGGGGCGTGCCGTTCTTGTCGCCGGTGCCGGAGCACGCCTTGCAGGGCGCCTGCGAGGACATCCGCAGCGGGACCGTGGCCCCGTCGACCGCCTCGGTGAAGCTCAGCGTCACCTCGGACTCGATGTCCTGGCCGCGGCGCGGCTGCACCCGCGTGCCCGCGCCGCCCCGGTTGAACAGACCGCCGAAGACGTCGCCCAGGCCGCCGCCGAAGCCGCCGCCCTGCCCGCCGGTGGTCTGCCCGCCGGGCTGGCCGCCCGTGCCGCCGAACAGGTCGCCGAGGTCGAAGTTGAAGCCGCCGGCGCCGCCCGCGCCGGGACCGGGGCGGAAGCCGCCGTTCCCGAACAGCGCGCGGCCCTCGTCGTACTCCTTGCGACGCTTGGCGTCGGACAGCACGTCGTTGGCCTCGGAGATCTCCTTGAAGCGCTCCTCGGCCTTCGCGTCGCCCTTGTTGGCGTCCGGGTGGAACTCGCGGGCGAGCTTCCGGTACGCCTTCTTGATCTCGGCGTCCGTGGCGTCCTTGGGCACGCCGAGGACCTTGTACAGGTCCTTCTCCAACAGGTCCCTACTGACGCTCATCCCCGACGTCCCTCCTCTCCACCACTTCCAGGCGCGCCGCCGGTGACCGGCACACTCCTACGCCCACTTACTTCTACGCCGTCAGCCCTCGTCCGGGCCACCGGTCTCCTCTTCGTCGGCCTTCTTCTCCGCCGCCGACTCGTCCTTGCCCTGGCTGCCCGGCTGCGGTTCGGCGACCGCGACCCTGGCGGGCCGCAGATTGCGCTCCCCGATGCGGTACCCGGGCTGGAGGATCTGCACGCATGTGGTCTGCGTGACATCCGGCGAATAGCTGTGCATCAGGGCCTCGTGCACCAGCGGGTCGAAGGGCTCGCCCTCCTTGCCGAACTGTTGCAGCCCCAGCTTCGCCGCCACCGTCTCCAGCGACTCGGCGACCGACTTGAAGCCGCCGACCAGCTCGCCGTGTTCCCGCGCCCGGCCGATGTCGTCGAGCACCGGGAGCAGTTCGGTGAGCAGATTGGCGACCGCGACCTCCTTGACGGCGACCCGGTCCCGCTCCACCCTGCGGCGGTAGTTCTGATACTCGGCCTGGAGCCGCTGGAGGTCCGCGGTGCGCTCGTTGAGCGCGGTGCGCACCTGGTCCAGCTGTGCCCGCAGGGCCGTCAGCTCCTTCGCGTCCCCGTCCGGGGCCGGGGCCGCCGGGCCCGCCTCATCGGCGGACCCGGCGGCCTTCGCGGCGGCGTCCGGCTGCTCCTCGCCGGCCTCTGAAGGGACGTCGGGCTCCGACTCGAAGCCCTTCGGCTCCTCCGTCACGCGGCACCGTCCCTCTTGTTGGCGTTCTCGTCGTCGACGATCTCGGCGTCGACCACGTCGTCGTCCGCGGCGGCGTCGGCCTGACCGTCGGAGGGGGCGTCGGCGGTCGCGCTGCCGGAGGCGCCGTCGGTCTGCGCGTACAGCGCCTGGCCCAGCTTCTGGCTGGTGGCCGCGACCTTCTCGGTGGCCTCGCGGATCGCGGCGGTGTTGCCGTCGTCCGTCGACTCGTTCTTCAGCTTCTCCTTGAGGTCCGCGACCGCGGTCTCGACCTCGGACCTGACGTCCTCGGGGAGCTTGTCCTTGTTGTCCGCGATGAACTTCTCGGTCTGGTAGACGAGCTGCTCACCCTGGTTGCGGGTCTCGGCGGACTCGCGGCGCTTGTGGTCCTCGTCCGCGTACTGCTCGGCCTCCTGGCGCATGCGGTCGACCTCGTCCTTGGGCAGCGAGGAGCCGCCGGTGACGGTCATCCGCTGCTCCTTGCCGGTGCCGAGGTCCTTCGCGCCGACGTGCATGATGCCGTTGGCGTCGATGTCGAAGGTGACCTCGATCTGCGGCATCCCGCGGGGGGCGGGCGGCAGGCCGGTCAGCTCGAACATGCCGAGCTTCTTGTTGTACGCCGCGATCTCGCGCTCGCCCTGGTAGACCTGGATCTGGACCGACGGCTGGTTGTCCTCGGCCGTGGTGAAGATCTCGGAGCGCTTGGTCGGGATGGTCGTGTTGCGCTCGATCAGCTTGGTCATGATGCCGCCCTTGGTCTCGATACCGAGGGACAGCGGGGTGACGTCGAGCAGCAGGACGTCCTTGACCTCGCCCTTGAGCACACCGGCCTGGAGGGACGCGCCGATGGCGACGACCTCGTCCGGGTTGACGCCCTTGTTGGCGTCCTTGCCGCCGGTCAGCTCGCGCACCAGCTCCGCGACGGCGGGCATACGCGTCGAGCCGCCGACCAGGACGACGTGGTCGATCTCCGAGAGCTGGATCCCGGCGTCCTTGATGACGTTGTGGAACGGCGTCTTGCAGCGCTCCAGCAGGTCGGTGGTGAGCTGCTGGAACTGGGCGCGGGTGAGCTTCTCGTCCAGGTGCAGCGGGCCCTCGGCGGACGCCGTGATGTACGGCAGGTTGATCGAGGTCTCGGTGGACGAGGACAGCTCGATCTTCGCCTTCTCCGCCGCCTCGCGCAGGCGCTGGAGGGCCATCTTGTCCTTGCCCAGGTCCACGCCGTGGCCGGACTGGAACTGCTTCACCAGGTAGTCGACGACGCGCTGGTCCCAGTCGTCACCACCGAGGTGGTTGTCGCCGTTGGTGGCCTTCACCTCGACGACGCCGTCGCCGATCTCCAGCAGCGAGACGTCGAAGGTGCCGCCACCGAGGTCGAAGACCAGGATGGTCTGGTCGTCCTTGTCGAGGCCGTAGGCCAGCGCGGCGGCGGTCGGCTCGTTGACGATGCGCAGCACGTTGAGGCCCGCGATCTCACCGGCCTCCTTGGTGGCCTGGCGCTCGGAGTCGTTGAAGTACGCGGGGACGGTGATCACCGCGTCGGTGACCTTCTCGCCCAGGTACGACTCCGCGTCCCGCTTGAGCTTCTGCAGGATGAAGGCGCTCATCTGCTGCGGGTTGAAGTCCTTGCCGTCCAGGTTGATCTTCCAGTCGGTGCCCATGTGGCGCTTGACCGACCGGACGGTCCTGTCGACGTTGGTGACAGCCTGGCGCTTGGCGACCTCGCCGACGAGCACCTCGCCGTTCTTGGCGAAGGCGACGACGGACGGCGTGGTCCTGGCGCCCTCTGCGTTGGTGATGACGGTGGGCTCGCCGCCTTCGAGAACGCTGACGACGGAATTAGTCGTGCCCAGGTCGATGCCGACCGCACGTGCCATGGTGAAATCCTCCTGCTGACTTGAGTGGAACTGACTCAAGACTGCACGACCCGGGATCTTCTGTCAACAGACGTGAGTCGACCCCACTCAACTTATCTCTGCTTTATGTGCGCAGGGCGGATGTTCTCGCAGGTCGGACGGGGTGCGGCGGGGTGCGGCGAGGTGCCGCGTCAGCGGCTTGGAGAGGCCGGCACCGGGCGGTCCGCGCGCAGCGCCGCCAGCAGCGGACCGGACTCGGCCGGCCGGGCCGTCAGCGTACGGAAGACGAGGGCGCCGTCCGGCACCTTGCGCAGGCTTCCCGCCAGCTCGTACAGCGCGGGCAGCGTACTGAGTCCGGGATCGGCCGTGAGGGACGAGGTGGCCGTGTCGACCAGGCCGAAGAACCGGGCCGGATGATGCAGCGTGTCCGCCCCGCGCGCCTCACGAGTCAGCGTACGCAACAGCTCGCGGCGGCGCTCACCGGCGTGGGCGCCGACCGCGGCCTCGATCCGGTCGAACCCGGCGAGGTCCACCACCATGTGGTGGTCGACGCGGATGCCGCTGAGCCGTTCGAAGGCGCGGATCGAGCAGGCCGCCCCGCCGCCGCTGAAGGCGCGGCCGAAGGGTTCGTACGCGGCCGGGCTCGTACCGCCGTCCGGGCGGGGACAGCTCGGCACGCCGACCTTCAGGGAGCGCGGTACGCCGACGGCGGCGGCGTGGCGGCGGTCGGCGGACAGGTGCAGCAGGACGGCGGCGTCGGAGGTGTCCTCACCCGGGGGCGCGCCGGAGCCCGGGCCGCGCTCGGCGTTCTGGCCGCCGTGGGCTCCGCTGCCGATCGGGGTGCCCTGGCCGCTCGGGCCGCTCTGGCCGCCCTGGCCGCCCTGGCCGCTTTCGGAGCCCAGCATCAGGATGTTGCGCGCCTGCGGCACCAGCGCGCGGGGCCGCTCCTTCGCGTACCGGGCGAGCACCTTCTCCGCGGCCCGGTCGGTGTGGATGTTGCCGCTGAACTTCCGGTAGGACGCCCAGCCCAGACCCGCCGTCACCACGAGGAGGAGCCCGGCGCCGATCGCGACCCAGCGCAGCACGGCCCGCATGCCCGCCTCCTCCCGCGTGATCGTGGCGCCTCGTCCGTCATGGCCCGCTCGCGCGGTGGCCCGACATCCGATGAACTTAATGTCGCCTTTGCCATACTTGTCACGATTAGGGCTAATTTAAGCGTCATGGAACCCACCGAAGACAGCCGGCACGTCGTCGTCGTAGGCCAGGGCCATGTCGGGCTGCCGCTGGCACTGCGGGCGGCGGAGGCCGGTTTCACGGTCATCGGGATCGACATCGACGAACAGCTGGTCAAACGGCTGACGGCCGGGGACTCCCGCGTCGGCGACGTCCCCGCGGAGCGGCTGGCCGAGGCCCTCGCCTCCGGCCGTTACCGGGCCAGTACGGACTACGCCGACGCCCGCGACTTCGACGTCTGCGTGATCACCGTCCCCGTACCGGTCCACGACGGCGTCCCCGACCGCGGCGCGATCGTGGACGCGGGCCGGGCCGTGGCCCCGCACCTGCGCCCGCGCGCCACCGTCGTCCTGGAGTCCACGACCGCGCCCGGCACCACCGAGGAGCTGCTGCGGCCGGTCCTGGAGGAGATCAGCGGCCTGACCGCGGGCAGCGCCTTCCACCTGGGTTACAGCCCCGGGCGCACCGACCCCGGCAACCCCCGGTGGCGGCTGGAGAACACCCCCAAGGTCGTCTCCGGTGTGAACGTACGATCGCTCCTCGCCGTCGACGGCTTCTACTCCCGAATCGTGCGCAATACGGTGCCGGTTTCGTCGCCGCGCACCGCCGAGCTGACCAAGCTCATCGAGGACGCCTTCCGCCAGGTGAACATCGCCCTGGTCAACGAACTGGCCACCGTCACCGGGCCGATGGGCACCGACATCCGCGAGGCGATCGACGCGGCGGCCACCAAGCCGTACGGCTTCCTGCCCTTCCACCCCGGCCCCGGCGTCGGCGGTCACCGGCTGCCGGTCCCCCGCGGTCTGCTGCGTTTCGCGGCGCTCGCCGAGGAGATCAACGGGCTGATGCCCACCCAGGTGGTGGACAGGATCGCGGCCGGTCTCGACGCCAGGCAGCGGCCGGTCGAGGGAAGCCGCGTCCTTCTGCTGGGTCTCGCTTACAAACGCGACAGCGGCGACCTTCGCGAATCGCCCGCGCTCGCCATCGCGGCCGGGCTGACGGCGCTCGGCGCCCGGGTGCGCGCGGTCGAGCCGTACGCGGACCCGGCCCGGCTGCCCGCCGACCTGCTGTGCGTGGAGCTGACCGAGGAGGAGGCCGCGGCGGCGGACGTGGTGGTCGTCGTGACCGACCACGACGTCTTCGACTACACGATGGTCGCGCGGGCGGCGACGTACGTCTTCGACACGCGGAACCGGTGCCGGGGTGAGAGCGTGGAGCGGCTCTGAGCCGGTCACGGCAGGGCGCGACAGGCCGCACCGCGACGCAGATCACGAGTTGCACGGCTGTATGCGCCCGCGGATCGCGGGTAATCTCAGCGGAGACCGGATTAAGTTACCGCTTAGTACGACCTTGCTCGTACGACTCGTACGGGACCTTGCTCGTACGACCCGTACGACCCTGTACAAGCGTTGCCCGTACGACCTTGCCCAGCACGAAGCCTTCCCGCCCGATCCTGAACCCACGGCCCCCTCCCACTGAACCGCCGCGCAGGCCCGAGGAGCCCACATGCAACTCGCCGCGATCATCGTGTCGCTGGTCCTCACCGCGGTCGGCGTCGCCCTGATCAGCCTCGCCGTCGCGCAGATCTTCCGGTTCGTCACGCTCGGCCAGCCCGTGCCCGCGGGCTCCCGCACGAACGACTGGGTGGCCAGGTCCACGACCCTGGCCAGGGAATTCGTCGGCCACACCCGGATGAACAAGTGGGGCGTCGTCGGCGTCGCGCACTGGTTCGTGGCGGTCGGCTTCCTCACCCTCGGCCTGACGATCGTCAACGCGTACGGCCAGCTCTTCAAGGCCGACTGGATCCTGCCGTGGATCGGCACCTGGCTGCCGTACGAGGTGTACACCGAGTTCATCGCGGCGCTCACCACCCTCGGCATCCTCACCCTGATCGTGATCCGGCTGCTGAATCTGCCCTCGCGCGCCGGCCGCAAGTCCCGCTTCACCGGTTCGACGGCCTGGCAGGCGTACTTCGTGGAGTACGTCGTTCTGATCATCGGCCTGGCGATCCTGACGCTGCGCGGCCTGGAGGGCGCCCTGCACGGCGTCGACCACTACGAGGCCGCGTACTTCGTCTCGTACCCGCTGGTCGCCGCCTTCCGGAAGATGAGCACCGGCAGCCTCCAGAACACCGTCTACGCCGTCGCCATGGTCAAGCTGGGCGTCACGATGATCTGGGCGATCGTGCTCGGCCTGCACACCAACATGAGCGTGGCCTGGCACCGCTTCCTGGCCTTCCCCAACATCTGGTTCAAGCGGAACGCGGACGGTCCGGTCGCGCTCGGCGCGCTCCAGCCGATGGTCTCCGCGGGCAAGCCCATCGATTTCGAGGACCCGGGCGAGGACGACCAGTTCGGCGTCTCCCAGATCGAGCACTTCTCCTGGAAGGGCATCCTCGACTTCTCCACCTGCACCGAGTGCGGGCGCTGCCAGTCGCAGTGCCCCGCCTGGAACACCGGCAAGCCGCTCTCCCCCAAGCTGCTGATCATGTCGCTGCGCGACCACGCGCACGCCAAGGCGCCGTATCTGCTGGCCGGCGGCGGCAAGAACGCCGAGGGCGAGGAGACCGGTACGCCCGAGCAGCTCGCGGGCGTCCCCGTCGCCGCGCTCGCCGAGGCCGAGCGCCCGCTGATCGGCACGGCGGAGGAGAACGGGGTCATCGACCCCGACGTGCTGTGGTCCTGCACCACCTGCGGCGCCTGCGTCGAGCAGTGCCCGGTCGACATCGAGCACATCGACCACATCGTCGACATGCGCCGCTACCAGGTGATGATCGAGTCGTCGTTCCCGAGCGAGGCGGGCACGATGCTCAAGAACCTGGAGAAGAAGGGCAACCCGTGGGGCCTGCCGAAGAAGCAGCGCCTGGCCTGGGTCAAGGAAGTCGACTTCGAGGTGCCGGTCGTCGGCGAGGACGTCGAGGACCTGACCGAGGTCGAGTACCTGTACTGGGTCGGCTGCGCGGGCTCCCTGGAGGACCGCGCGAAGAAGACCACCAAGGCTTTCGCCGAGCTCCTGCACATCGCGGGCGTCAAGTTCGCGATCATGGGCGGCGACGAGAACTGCACCGGTGACTCCGCCCGCCGCCTGGGCAACGAATTCCTCTTCCAGCAGCTCGGCCAGGAGAACGTGGCCATGCTCAACATGGCCTTCGGCGAGTCCCTCGACGAGGACGGCGCGGTGGACCCCTCCACGCGCAAGCCGCGCGCCTCGAAGAAGATCGTCGCCACCTGCCCGCACTGCTTCAACACCATCGCCAACGAGTACCCGCAGCTCGGCGGCGAGTACGAGGTCGTCCACCACACCCAGCTCCTCCAGCACCTCGTGGACGAGGGCAAGTTGGTGCCGGTCACGCCGGTCGAGGGCCTGATCACGTACCACGACCCCTGCTACCTCGGGCGGCACAACAAGGTCTACACACCGCCGCGCGAGATCATCGCGTCCGTGCCCGGTCTGCGGAACGAGGAGATGCACCGCCACAAGGAGCGCGGCTTCTGCTGCGGCGCGGGCGGCGCGCGGATGTGGATGGAGGAGCGGATCGGCAAGCGCGTCAACAACGAGCGCGTCGACGAGGCGCTTTCCCTCAACCCGGACATCATCTCCACCGCGTGCCCGTTCTGCCTGGTCATGCTCTCCGACTCCGTCAACGGCAAGAAGAACGACGGCCAGGCGAAGGAGGCCCTCCAGGTCGTGGACGTCTCGCAGCTTCTCCTCCAGTCGGTGAAGGCGCCGGCGGACGCGGCCGAGCTGAGCGAGGAAGCGCCGGCCGGGACGGCCTGATCCGGGGCCTCACCAGCCCTTACGGGTTCCCCTAGGGGTTTGCCCGGGGGTCCGTCGACGGGTTCGCCGCCGCGTGTCACAGGTTGGCAGCAATGGGCGGCGGCGGACCGGCCGACAGGAGCGGTGCGGCGGCTTACCGGGTACGTTCGATGACGTGGCTGGATTCAGGAATCGACACGGTGAGGGCGGTGGCCGGGGCGGCCGTCCCGGCCAGGGGCCGGGATACGGCGCGGGTCACGGGCAGGGCGCGGGTCAGGGGCAGGGTGCCGGTTACGGGCAGGGCTCGGGTCAGGGACACGGCGCGGGGTACGGGCAGGGCGCCGGTTACGGGCAGGGCTCGGGTCAAGGCCAGGGCGCGGGGTACGGGCAGGGCGCGTACGGAACGCCTCCCGGTGAGCCGGAGTACTACGCGCCCTCGGCGGGGCAGCCCGGCGGGTACGACGAGTCGCCCGGCCAGACGAAGGCGTTCACGCTGGGCGCCGGGTTCGCGGGCCAGGGCCAGGAGCCGTACGTCGATCCGTACGCCGGGCAGCAGCCGTACGCGCAGCCTTCGCACGCACAGCCCCCGTACGCCCAGCCCCCGTACTCGGGCGACAACGTGGCGACGTACCGCGCGGGTCAGTCCGCCGCGCCGCCGGTCGGTCCGCGGCTGCACTGGAAGGAGTTGCTGAGCGGCGTCGTGCTGCGCCCCGGCCGTACCTTCTGGCAGATGCGCGACCACACGGTCTGGGGCCCGGCCCTGACCGTGACCTTCCTCTACGGGCTGCTCGCCGTCTTCGGCTTCGACGCCGCCCGCAGCGACGTCCTGGACGCGACGCTCACCACCAGCATCCCGTGGGTGCTCACCACGGCCGTCGCCGTCGTCATCTCCGCGGTCACGCTCGGCGCGGTCACCAACACCCTCGCGCGGCAGTTCGGCGGCGACGGCGCCTGGGCGCCGACGATCGGGCTCTCGCTCCTGATCACGACGCTCACCGACGCCCCGCGTCTCTTCTTCGCGCTCTTCCTCGGCGGCGCCAACAGCTTCGTCCAACTCCTGGGCTGGCTCACCTGGCTGGGCTGCGCGGCGCTGCTCACCTCGATGGTCAGCAAGTCGCACGACCTGCCGTGGCCGAAGGCGCTCGGGGCGGCGTCGATCCAACTGATCGCGCTGCTCTGCCTGTTCAAGCTGCCGCTGATCTGACCCGCCCCGGGGTCTCAGACCTTGGTGCGGTGGAAGTTCATGAAGGACCGTGAAGGCGTCGGCCCGCGCTGCCCCTGGTAACGGGAGCCGTACTGCTGCGATCCGTAAGGGAATTCGGCGGGCGAGGTCAGCCGGAAGAGGCAGAGCTGCCCGATCTTCATTCCGGGCCAGAGCTTGATCGGGAGCGTCGCGACATTCGACAGCTCCAGCGTCACATGCCCGGAGAAACCGGGGTCGATGAACCCCGCGGTCGAGTGCGTCAGCAGCCCCAGCCGCCCCAGACTCGACTTCCCCTCCAGCCGCGACGCCATGTCGTCGGGCAACGAGATGACCTCGTACGTCGACCCGAGCACGAATTCCCCCGGATGCAGGATGAACGGCTCGTCACCCTCCGGCTCCACCAGCCGCGTCAGATCCGGCTGTTCCACCGCCGGGTCGATGTGCGGATACCGGTGGTTCTCGAACACCCGGAAGAACCGGTCCAGCCGCACATCAATACTCGACGGCTGCACCATCGACGGCTCGAACGGGTCCACGCGCACGCGTCCGTTGTCGATTTCGGCTCGAATGTCCTTGTCAGAGAGAAGCACGCCCCGAAGGTTACGCGCCCGGAGCGGCCCCGACCCAATCCTCCGGCCCGGAGCCGCCACCTCACCGGCCTCCGACTACCGCTTCTCCCCGCCCCCGGCCACCGGCACCGCGTGCCTCAGCCGCGCGCACTTGGGACACCTCAACAACCGCCCGGGCCCCAACCGCTCGGCCCCCAAATGCTGCATCGGGAACGAAGCCGTACTGAACACATGCCCCTCGGCACAACGAACAACGGTGCGCTCCATCAAGTCCCTTCCCCAACCAACCGGCGTGGACGACAAACCCACACATTAGGGGATCAACCCACCGCGCACCCACTCACCACTCCGCCCCCAACCTACGCCCCACCCCACCCCCCACATGCGGTAGACTCCCCCACGAAGCCACCCCCACCAGGGCCTTCACGCGGATGTAGTTTAATGGTAGAACATGAGCTTCCCAAGCTCAGAGCGCGGGTTCGATTCCCGTCATCCGCTCTTTGATAAAGCCCCAGGTCGAAGACTTGGGGCTTTTTTTTTCAAGACCGATTCTGGGAACGCGCGGTCAAGGACGACCGATGGTAGATATTCAAGGCCGGCTTCGATAGTGCGCTAGACGCGAGGCGTCCCATTCCATAATCTCAAGAATGTCATCGAGATATCCACTGGTTTCGTAACTGTGCTCCCTCAAAAACTCCTGATACAGCAACAAAAGACCATCGCGAATAGTCTCAAAGCAGCGCCAATAGTAGCCCGACTCGATCGAATCGCCATCTTCCTCTCCGGCAGCAAACCCGAGAACAGCCCATGTGGCTTCTTCCACCTGGGCCGGCGGCAGCCCGTCGGCGAACATCGCCATGACAACCGTGCACACCGCAGGCGCAGGGGGCATCAGGATCGACTGGATGAACACATGCCCGTCCAGAGCGCGCAGCACACCCGGGTTCCCGTCGATCGCGGATTCCAGCAGCGCGATCAGATGTACCGCCGATTCTCCGCAACCACACTCCACCGCATCCCAGTCCTGCCGACCTAGTTCTCTTCGCGCAAGACTCAATTAATTCAGCTCCTCGAACTAGGATGGGAGCAAGTCGTACTGGAGCACCCGACTTACTTTCCTGTTTACTTTACTATTTACTCAAGGCCACATCACCATACTCCACCCGGCTCGCCCTCGACACCCGGACCGAAGGCACTGGGTGGATAATCAAGTTGACACTTTATGCAGACGCTCTTCGCAGCCGGCTCATATTCTCTTGGATCCGACCCTGTCACAGCCTTCGTTGTGTAGGCGATGCCAAGACGCACCTTCGTCCAGTCCCCGCCCAGTGCGCGGACCACATTCCCTTCTGCGCAGTAGGTGGCTTCGCAGCCCAAGACATCCGGACCGGACGAGGCAACTGCCATCTCGCCAGTCTCGGTGTGATAACCCGAGACATACGATCGAGTGGCGAGTTTCGAGACGCGGTTGTCGACGGCCGCGGAACGGGCGAGATTATCACCTCGGTCGGTTCGCTCGGCCGGTGACCAGTCTGCGGGGGCTGCTTCCTTGTGCAGGTACGCGGGACGAGACTTCGCGCCGCGCGGTCCGCGTGAGGTGGTTCCCCGTGGGCTGGGCTTTTCAGTGCCCGTAGCCGGATCGCTCGGCTCGGCTACGGCCCTGTTCTGGGCGGGGTCCGCTTCCCAGTTGTCGGCGGGGGCCGGGTGGCCATCACCAGCTGCGTCCTCGAAGGCCTTCGTGCCGGCCGTGGGCGTTTTGGCCTTGCCGCCGTCGGTCTCCGCGGACTTGGCCGCGCCTGAATCCTCGCCGGAGTCCTCGCTGGTGGGGTCGCCTCCCACACCGGGGCCGCAGTCGCCCATGAGGGCGGCACATGAGGAAACGACCGCTGCGGTTCCGGCCTCAGCACAAGCTGGTCCAGCAACACCGAGAGACTCCCCGGTACAAACCCCGACAGCCGTCACTGCGACAACTGCGACCGTGGCCACGGCCACGTATGGTGCGGCCTTCTCAACGACGTGGCCCGCACAGCTCCAGAAGCTGTGGCAACCGCCACCACCGCTCTTCTTGCCAGTACTCGAAGTGCTCCCGCTGGAGGTGGTGGAGGAGGTGGAGGTGCTACCCGCGTCAGGATTGCCGGGGGGCGGGCCGCAATCGATGGCGCACGTGTTCATCGACGGGTCGTTGTACCAGTCGTCGTATCCGGTGGGGTCGGAACCACTGGCCGGGTTGTCGGCGGCGTAGGCGTAGCCGCCCATCTGGTTGGGGTCGCCCGCCTGGAAGAGCGGGTCCGCTGTCAGGAAACGGCCCTGAGCGGAGTCGTAGTTGCGGGCGCCGAGCAGGTCGAGTCCGGTGGCCGCGTCCGTGGGTTGTCCCAGGAAGCCGCGATTCTCGTCCGGAGCCACCCAGGTCGTCGGCTTGGCGCCGCGCGGATTGCCGTAGGGGTCGTAGAAACGGCGGGTGACCGCCAGTGTGGTGGCGTCGACGGCGGTGGTGGCGGTGCCCTGAACGGTGGCGACCTGGTAGGTGACCGTGCCGGTGCTGGAACGGGTGACGGTGGTGCCGTCGGGTCCGGTGATGTTGCGCAGGCCGGTCAGTGTGCTGTTGGCGACGTTCAGGGTGATCTGCTCGGTGCCACCGAAGAGGTAGAGGACCCGGGTGGTGTCGGTGCTGTCGACTGCCGCGGTCTGCTCCAGCAGGCTGCCGTCAGCGTCGTAGAGGTACTTGCTCGTGTTGGTGTGTGCTCCGTTACCGGTGGCTACGCTCGCGGTACGACCCTCGGCGTCATAGGTGAAGGTCTGCGTCTGGCCGGCGGACACGGCTCCGACCGCGGCGTTGGTCCAGGTCTGTCCACTGCTTCCGCAGGCCGCCAGCGTCAGCTGGGTGGCGTTGGTGGCACTGGCCGCCGGGTCGGTGAGGCACATCGTGGTGGCAGCTGCGCTGACAACCGTGTTGGCACTGGTGATCTTCCACTTCTGGGTGACATCTGCAGAGCAGGTGTCGATGACGATCTTTGTGCCCGACGTGGTGGCGTTACCGGTGGTGTCCAGGCACAGACCCATCACCCGGATGGTGCCGTCGGTGCCGACCGACAACTTCTGGGCGTTGGCGGTACCGCAGGTGTTGATCTGTACCTTGGCGCCGGGCGTGGTGGAGGACGCGGCGTCCTCGACGCATTTCCTGCCGCCGCCGCTCAGAGCGAATCCGCTGATCAGCGGTCCGGTCGAGGCCACCTTGCGATTGGTCGTGTCGCCCGCGTTGACACCGCCGTGCGTCGGGTCGGTGTACGCGGGCGTCGAGGTCGCGGTGCCGGTGGTCGGGTTTGTCGTAGTGGTGGCGCCCGCCTGGTCGGGCAATGCCACGCTGGTCGTGCCGTTGGCGCCGGTGTAGGAGGTGGCTTGAGTGGAGTCGCCGGCTGCGTTGCCGGTGGAGTCGTGGTCGACCATGCCCGTACGGTCGCCGAGCAGGTCGTAGCTGTAGCTCTGCCAGTACGGTGCCGGGCCGCCGACGGTCGTCGTCTTGACGGGTGTGGTGGTACTCGTCTGCACGGAAGCGGTGTTGCAGCGGCCGACGCTGCCGACCGGGGCGCTGCTCGGGTTCGTGATTCCCGCGGTGTCGGTCCAAGCAGCGGTCAGCCGCTGGAACGAGTCGTAGGTGAAGCACTGGGTGTCGTGCGTGGTGTTGTTCTGCAGGTCGTCGGCAGCGGTGAGCTGACCCGACTGGTCGTAGCGGTAGTCGACGACATCAAGGGCGGTGACTGAGGTCTGCACCATCGTTGATGTCTGTGTGGTGCGGCCGGTGGTGACGTCGTACTGGGCAAAGGTCGCCAATTCCTTGCCGGTGGGGCCATAGTTGGTCTGCAGCACTCGCCCGAACGGGTCGTGGACCGCGGTGTCGAGGTAGGACGGCGTGTTGGAACTGCTGATGAACCCGCCGATGCCGTCGAGGTTTCCCTGCTGCGTATATCCGAAGTCGATGTCCTCGGCCGGGAGCTTGCCGTCTGCCTGGTATTTAACGGTCGACAGCAGACCGACGGTCGGCGTGTACGCGTTGGTGGTGCTGTACGTGACAGTGCCGCTCGCCGGAGGCTGGCTCTGCCCGGCGGCGGCAAACCCGTCCGCGGCGGGCACGGTCACCGTGGAACCTGACGGCTGATAGGCGGCGTTGTAGCCGGTCACAGCCTGGGTGTACGCCTTGCTCGTCGTCCCCGTGGCACCGTTGAGGTAGCGGGTAGCGGAGGTCGGGTACCCCTTGGCCAGCGTGTCGTAGACCCAGGACGCCTGTTCCTTCGTGGCGTCGGGCGTGGCCGACCAGGCGCCGCTGTACTCGGCTGTGACGCGGTTGTCCCAGTCGTAGCTATACGACATGACCTGGCCGCGGGAATCCGTGCTTTGCAACAGATTTCCGGCGATGTCGTATTTGTCGAGACTGCTCGGCCCGACGTTGGGGTCGGTCCGGGTCGTCGGGCGGCCAAGGAAGTCGTATCCGTAGGACCAGGTGTTGCCGGCGGTGTCCTTGACGGACTCGACCTGGCCGTCGGGGGTGTAGGTGTAGCGGGTGGTGGCGTCGGCAGCCCGGACGGCGTCCGCGGTTCCCTGGTGCCAGAGCGTGCCGCCTGCGCTGGAGACGACGGCCGCAGTGGAGTCGTTGCGCACCTGGAAGGTTGCGCCAGTGGTGGCGGTGAGACCGGTGGTCCACTTGGACGTGCCCGCCGTGGTGCGGACGACGAGGTTTCCGTCAGTGCCGAACTGAGCGAAGGCGCCGGGGTTGCCGCTCGTGCCGCTGGACCAGATGGTCGTCCCGGTGGCCAATGCGCTGAGGACCAGGTTTCCGTCCGCCTGCATCGTCAGCCGTACGCTGTCGGAGGTGAGCGAGGTGCCGGACGGGATGGTCTGGCCGGCGGCGAGAGTGACGGTCGCACCGGTGTTCTTCACCACGTTGCTGGTGATCTGCCCCAGCGCGTTGGTGAAGCTGGCTGTGGTGCGGCCGCCCACGGGTGCGGTGGTGTCGGTCTCGTCGGCACCGCGATAGGTGGTGGCGGTGTGCCACTGCTGGACGGCCTGGTGCCACAGCGTGCTGGTGACCGCGCGGCCTTCGCCGTCGTATTCGGTGGTGGTCTCCGAAGGGACTTCGTTCTCGTTGGCGGCCCACAGTGTGGTGCCGGGGACCGCGGTGGGTTCGGAGTACGGGGCGTACGACACCGTCGGCCAGCCGTGGGAGTCGTAGAAGGTGTCGGAGATGATCCGGCCGGAGTTGCTGTCTCCGGCAGCGGTGCTCTGCGTCTGGCGGGACTGGAGCATCCCGTCGTAGATCGCGATGGACGTTGCGTAGGTGCCGTCCTCGCGCAGCGTTTTCGTGGTCACCGTGGACGGGGCACCCGGAGAGGTGATCGTGCCCCCCGGGGCGGCCACCGCGCCCGGGTTGATCGAGTAGGCGAACGTCATGTCCGCGCTCTGTCCGCCGTCCTTGTCACGGCCTGGTAGCCAGACCGCAGTGCGTCGGCCAAGTGCGTCGTAACTGATGTCCGTGACGCGGTTGTTGGCGTCGATGTCCTCGGTCGGCACACCGCGCAGCGGATCGAGTGTGGAGACCTCCTTCCACCGTTGCGCGTTGTAGGTGGTGATGCCGACGGCGTTGGTGTTTCCGCCTGCGGAGGTCCAGGCCGGTGTGAAGTCGGTATGAGTGTCCTGGCCGGTGATGTCGAGCGCATCGACGGCGCGGCCGGCGCCGTCGTACACCGTCGCCATGTCCGTCTGCCAGTTCTCGGTACTGCCGTTGTATCCGGTGGAACTACGCACGGCCGAGATCCGGCCGACAGCCGAGGTGCCGCTCTGGTCGAGCCGCGCACCACATCGCGCCAGACGCACAGGTACGGCTCGGCCAACCACGGTCAGGCTCCGCACACCCGACAAGCAACCGCCCGCCCGCCGATAGGTCGCGACCTGCAGCTTCGCCGGCCGCGCCCCTGTGATTCCCAAGCTCAGAGCGCGGGTTCGATTCCCGTCATCCGCTCCATTACCAAAGCCCCGGGTTTACCGCCCGGGGCTTTTTCTCGTTGTCCTTCATTCCACGTCCGACCCCGGACCGCGTAGCGCGCCCTGATGAACAAGCCGCTGTTCCAGGCCGCCCATTGCATGTGCGATTCCCTCGATGAGGTCGGTGACCTCCCACATGGGCCGACCATCGCTCACTCCGAATGCCAGCAACGCCTCGTGAGCGCGCTCGACCGCGACGCGCTCCGTCGTCGGCCACTGCGTCAATTGCGCCCCAGAAGCGAGTCCGGAGGCGACGTCATGGCGGGGGCGCCGAAGTGATCCGCAGGGTGTTTTCAGTGGGGGGGCGGCCAGGTGAGGGTGTAGCCGGTGGCGCGGTCGAAGGTCACTTCGACGGCCGGGGGCGGAAAGCCGAATTCGCGGGCGCTCCATTCGGCGACGGCCGCGGCGGCGGCCTCCGGCTGGTAGTCGGTCGGCATGTAGTCGAGCGTGTTGACCTCGATGACGACGAGGTCGCTCTGGTGTGAGCCCTCGATTTGCGCGGCCACCTGACGGAGGCCGAACTCAAGCTGGGTCACGTCCTCTTCGGTGGCCGCGTCGTCGAGGACGTGCAGCCACACG
Organism: Streptomyces sp. NPDC024632; assembly: GCF_055559175.1. Taxonomy (NCBI): domain Bacteria; kingdom Bacillati; phylum Actinomycetota; class Actinomycetes; order Kitasatosporales; family Streptomycetaceae; genus Streptomyces; species Streptomyces sp. NPDC024632. The sequence goes on along the minus strand of NZ_JBVHLD010000009.1, from coordinate 246,014 downwards.
TGATCGGTGACCCGGCGTGCGCCGTCGGGCGGCGTCGGCGGCGTCGAGACGGCGGCGGAGAGTTCGGCGTACAGCGCCCAGGGACCGAGGATCTTGCGGTAGACGAAGGGGCTGGGACTCAACGGAACTCCAGGCTTGTCGGATGTGCTGGTCATGACTGGTCACACGGCTGGTCGCAGCTCGTCAAGGCGGTCGGCCCCTAGTCGAATGTGAGGTGGCCGAAGACGGATTTGTCGAAGAAGTGCTCGGGGCCCATGCCGGTCGGCCGGGTGATGTACTCCAGCCCGTGGTCCGTTTTCCCGGTGTCGGACATCAGGCTGTAGCGGTCGAGGAACGCCTGCGCCTCGTCGTCGGTCATCTGTGAGATGTCGACCTTCTTGAGCTTGGCGAAGTCCTTCTCGTGGATGGTAAACCGCATGAGTTCGAGATCGGCGTTCTCCGACCTCCGGAGTTTGAGCGCCAGGTACTTCTCCGCTTCGGCACGCGACCCCCAGGAGTAGACGCCCGGACCGAAGTGAGCGCGATGCATTTCCAGCGGCCAGGGCTCACCCGTGCCGCGCAGCCGCGCCGCGTCGTCGAGTCCCTGGACGGAGAAGAACTCCAGGCATTTCAGCCCCAGGGGATCGCACCATGACAGGGGATTCGGCACGTACGCGTAATGGTTGGGTCCGGGATCGAGCCCGAGCGGATCCGGGCTGAAGTAACCGCCCACTTCCGGGTCGTAGTAGCGGAAGACGTTGTAATGGAGACCCGTCTCCGCGTCGAAGTACTGGCCGGGGAAGCGCAACGGGCACTGGACACCGTCGGCGGCGTCGGGCGGGCGGACGCCGTAGAGCGTGCCGCGGGCCCGCCAGACCACATCGCCGTCCGGGTCGACCAATTCGGTCGGTGAACCGACCAGATCGGTGACGATCGCGTAGAAACGTGCGTCGATGTCGCTCTGCGGCGAGTCGGCGGTCAGAACCCGCTCGGTCTGGCAGACCGGTTGATGACTGCCGGGCAGGGCGTCCCAGGTCGTGACGGCGACCGTGCCGTCGCCAGAGCCGGAGCCGGAGCCGGAGGCGGTGGAGACGATCTGCTCGGCCAGCTGCATACCGTCCCAGACGAAGTCAGTCCTGCTGACGACCGTGCCGTCCTCGCCGATCCCGAGCTTCGCCGTACGGCGCCCCAGGGGGTCGTACAGATACCTCCAGCGGATCCCGTCGGGCGTGCGCACCTCGACGAGCCGGTCCTCGGCGTTCCAGAGGAACCGCCAGGCGGTCGTGGTCCCCGAGAGCGTCCTGCGCACGCGGCGGATCACCCGGCCCTGCGCGTCGTGCGCGTACGAGGTCCGGCCCGCGCGCCTGATCAGCGTGCCGTCGTACACACGGTCGCCGGTCACGGCGGAGGCTTCCGCGGCACCGTTCGGGCTGCTGTCCCCGAGCCGCCCGGTGTCCCACTGACCGACCACGACGTTGCCCAGCGCGTCGTACGCGTATCGCTCGGTCCAGCTCTCGGCGGACACCGCGGTGACCCGGCCCATCGCGTCGAGGGTGAATCCGCGTCCGCCCGCCGCGTCCGTGACGCGGATGACGTGGTCGTCCGCCCCGTATGCGTACGTACGCCGGGCGGCCGGCGTCCCCGGCCCGTCCGACGAGCCCCCGCGGCTCACAGTCAGGGAGGCGAGGCGACGGTTGCTGTCCCACTCCTGCCGGATCCTCACCAGGCCGCCGTCGAGGACCCGTTCGGTCTCCACGCCGCCCACGTCATATCCGAACGTTATGTGCCGGCCGGAGGCGCGCAGGGCCGTGGGACGCATCCCCGTGTCCCACTCCCACGTGCTCACCGCGCCGCTCGGGGTGCGGCGCTCGGTCCGACGGCCGAGCCGGTCGTACGTGTTGGTCAGCGTGCGGCCGTTGACGGTCTGCCGAACCGCCCGTCCAAGGGCGTCGTGTTCGAGCAGCAGTTCCGTGTCCGCGTTGACGGCACGAGTGAGCCGGTCGATCGGGTCGTACTCCATGTACGTGACGCTGTCGCCGTCGTGCCACTCGACGGCGCGTCCGGCGGCATCCCTGACGTAACGCGTAGCCTCACCGGCGCCGTTGATCCGCTCGACGAGCTGGCCCGCGGCATCGTGGACGTACCGGACCGTCCGGCCGTTGAAGTCCGTTTCGCCGCGGAGTACACCGCGCGGATCGTAGTCGTAGGTCCACTGCCGGCCGGTGGCGTTTGTGACCGAGGTCAGCCGCAGTTCGGTGTCGTAGGCGAACCGCAGGGTCGTGCCGTCGGCGAGGGTCTTCGTCATCAGACGGTCGAAGGACCCGACGTCGAAGCGCGTCACAGTCCCCTGCGGATCGGTGTGCCGGACGAGATTGCCGTCGGCGTCGTGAATCCACTCTTCCGTCGTCCCGTCGGGACGCGTCCGGCCGCGAAGCTTGCCTTCCGGCGTCCAGTTGAGCGTCGATTCCGCGCCGAGGGCGTCGACGATCCCGATGATCCGGCCGAACGCGTCGTAGCTGTAGCCCGTCACCGCGCCGTCGACGTCGGTGGTGGCCGTCGGCAGGCCCGCGCCGTTCGGCGTCATCTCGCGAACGCCCCCCAGGGCGTCGGTGATCCGGACGAGCCGACCGCGCGTGTCGTAGTCGCGTCCGGTGACAGCGCCCAGCGGGTCGACCGTACGGATCAGATTGCCGCGCTCGTCGTATTCGTGGCGCCACTCGGCGCCGTCAGGCAGCGTGACCGTCTCCGGCAGCCCCAGCGGGCTGTACCTGACCGTGGTCACGGCGCCGTCGGGCCGGGTGAAGCGGGTCAGGCGGCCGGCCTCGTCGTGGGCGTAGCCGGTGCTGCGGCCCAGGGCGTCGGTGCGGGACAGCAGATTGTCCCGGCGGTCCCATGTCCGGACGGTGGCGTTGCCGAGGGGATCGGTCGTACGGACGAGCTGGCCCAGCTCGTTGAACTCGTACGTCGTGGTGTGCCCGAGCGAATCGGTGACGCGTGTGGTGCGGTTCGCGGTGTCGTAGGCGTAGTCGTAGGCGAGCACGTTTTCCGAGCCGGCCGTACGGACACAGCGGCCTTCCGTGTCGTACTCGTACCGGTACCTCGTGCCGCCGCGGTCCTCCCAGCCGGTGACACGATGATGGTCGTCGTAGCTCAGGCGGAACGGCAGAGTGGAGGAGTCGATGATCTCGGTGAGGTCGCCGCGCTCGTCGTATCCATAGCGGAGCACAACCGGCCGGTCGGCGTCGCTCAGCAGCCTGAGCTCGGTTATTCGCCGGTCCTGCGTCGTCAGACCGACGCGATAGCCAGCGCTGTGCCGGATCTCGTGGGGGACGCCTTCCGCCGTGTGGAGGACATCGATGACGTTCCCATTGCGGTCCGCGACGGACGTGAGCGCGAGTTCCGCCGGGGGGCCGCCCGGCAGCGCCCGGAAGCCAAGGATCTGGCCCTGACCCGGGCGCGTGATGCGCATCTCCCCGCCCGGAACACCGTCCCAACGCAGAGGCCAGCGAGGCCCCTCGGCCGGGAAGACGTCCCAATCCGGGTTCGGAATCGGGTAATAGAGGACCATTCCGTCCTCGGATGTGTACTGCGCTCCCTGATCGTCCAGGACGAGACGCTGATCCAGGCCGGAAGCCCACGACGTGCCGAACCACCGGCCCGCACGATAGGACGACACATGGTGCCGTTCCAGCACCAGCGGAAGAACTCCGGGCAACTGCATGTCCACCGCGGACATGACCATTTCGCCGGTCGCGATGTCGATCGGATCGCCGCACCTGAAGCGCCTGAACATGCGGACTGCGGTCTCGCGCATGTCCCGCAGGGCGGCGCCGCCTTTGCGGATGCTGTTGGCGATGTTCTCCAGGGCCTTGCCGGATTTGAGGAGGGCGGGGAGTTCGCGGGCCATTTTGAGGAGGCCGCCGGCGGTGGTGAGGCCCTTGAACATCGGGATGCAGTCCAGCGCCGCGAACAGGACGTCCCAGAGGCTGGCCTGGCCCTTGAGGTATTTCATGACGGTGTCGGCCAGGACCAGGACGGCGGCGGCCAGGACCAGCCAGGCCAGGGGGCCGCCGATGATCAGGACGACGATGCCCAGGACCGCGACGATGACCTTGCAGACCGCGATGATGTCGTCCCAGTGGTCCGCGACCCAGTCGACCGCCTTCTCCCACCAGTGCTTGTTCCTGATCCCCGCATCCGACGCCTCATGCAGCGCGTGCTGCGCCGTCGAGGCCGCGTCGTCCCGCAACTGGGCCGCGTCGGCCGCGAGTTGCTTGGCCGCGTCCAGCTTCGCCTGCGCATTGTGGACGGCGGTGGAGGCGGTGGTGTGGGCGCTGTTAGCGTCCGTGGCATTACGGGCCGCCGCACGCACCTCCTCCGCCGACGGCGGCGGCACGTCCGGCTTCGGGTCCTCCTGATACTGCCTGGACTTGTCCTGGGCGCGCTTCACCCACGCATCAGCGTTCGTGAGCTGCGACTTGGCGGTGTCCAGCTCCTGCCGCGCCGTGCGCCCCTGCGCCAGCGCCCGGTCCGCGTCCCCCTGCGCGGTCTCCAGCTTCGGCCAGTAATCATCCAGAGCCCCCGACGCGAGGCGGTAGGACCGCTCCAGCTTGTCCAGCTCACCGGGAAGATCCCCGAACTGCTGCCGGTACGCGTCCCCCGACAGCCCCGCCCACTCCTGCACCACGGTGTCACCGCTCAGGCCCCGCACCGACCGCAGCGCCGAGGCGACATCATCGGCGAAATCCCCCAGCTTCCGCGCGAGTTCCTTCACCTCGAACGGATCACCCGGCACCGGATCCCGGTCCAGATCCAGCACATCCCAATCCGTCGGACGCCCCGTCACCCCGCCAGCACCCCCATCGTCAGCCTCGGCGAACAGCCATTGTTCCACCCGATGTCTGTGACAGCAGAGGTACGTGAGCAACCCGCCTACGATCTGGTCCCATGCGGACCGGACCCGCAACATCTCAACCGTTCTCGCGAACAGCGATCGCCACACATCCCCTTCGCACGGAACTGGGCCATGTTCGAGATCGCTCCCTCAGAGCGCGGGTTCGATTCCCGTCATCCGCTCCATTGATAGGGCCCCAGGTCCGAATTCTGGCACGATGCGTCGGAAGCGGTCTTGTTGGAGAAGCCGGATGATCTCGGTCGCGGTGCCAGCGGCATCGAAATCTTCAAGGCCTCTTCGGCCAGCCTGTACGATCCGTTCTTCTGTCGAAGTCCTGACATTAAGAAGGGTGCTGGGCGAAGCCCATGGAGCTTGCCCGTGCAGCCATTGGACGAGTCGGGTAAGGCGTGCGGACCTCAGCGCTCCCGCTAGAGGTGACGCACCGCTCAAACTGCTCACCGACTCTCTGAGGATGAGATCGAGAGCGTTGGCCAGTCGGTGAAGGGGGAGGCCGTGCTCGCTCAACATCAGATGAAGCGCAGCATCGGGATCGACGGTACCCGTGACACCGCCGGTCCGAGGAATCGGCAACTCCGCCACGGTGCCGATCTCGATTTCGTCGCCGCCTCCGTCGAGCACCAGGTCAACACGGGAGGCTCGCTTGGGTTCATCGATTGGAACGGCGGCATAGTCTTCGACAAATCCAGTCGACCCGATGATCAGGATCGGGTGATTGAGCAGCAGGCCCACGAATCCGACCTCCACCCGACCGCACCTTACGTAAATCTCGCCCGGCCACGCATGGCCTCGACCGAGAAACCTGCAAACCGATCAGTTGTGTCGCATTCGTGAACCAGGCACGGCTTGTCCCCGCCGGCACATCATCCCTGATTCCTCCCAGTCCCGCTCTTCGAGAGCGCCAAACGGGACGTGCTCCATTCGACCACGCAGTGGCCGACCTCAAATCGGCGAGTTGCCCCTACCGGTGAGCCAAAACCAACTCATCAATGGTAATACCGATGGCGGTCGAAATATCCATCATGACAGCTCGCGCGCCCGCCTCCACGCTTTTCGTCCCGGTGACGATGTCTTCAATGATCTCCGGAACCCCACCGAAGGAGTTCGCGGAAATGGCCGGGTGCAGCCACTTCATCCATTCTTTGACGGATTCAACTCCATATCGAATACGCGCCGCCGAGACGTCTTCCGACGATGCCATGGACAGAATCCTCAACGCCGCCACGAGGCGCTCCTCCGGGTAATTATGCCCGGCAAGTACCCGGTCGATCTGCGAAATGGAGGAAACCTCGGCTGATGAAGCCACGAATCCCTCTCGACTTCTCAGGTCCGGCCAGCTCTCCTGGCTCGGATCGATGACGACCGTCACGTCCGTTGCCGCGTCCCACGCGTCGGTACCGACCGACACCAGGGTCGAGGACCCCGAGCTCACGGCCGGCCATGCGAAAAACGGCTGCTCCGAGCTCTCTCTGAACGTCAGATATCCGGTAGCGAGGAGCAGTCGACCGGTGAAGACCGGTCGGGGTGCGACTGGTGAAGTCCCACGCCACACTCCTACCCTCACCGGTGCGATCTGAGCACGAGTAGCGACCATGACATGCTTTTGATCACTCACCGGAGGAGAGTCCACCAATAGGTCGAACTCCGGATCCTCGCCTGACCCAATCACCAGAAGGCCGTGATTCAGGATCACCTCGATTTCGCCGATTTTCATATTCTTCTCCCAGTCAATTCCTTCGCCTATCCACCCGAAACGTGTGAACGCGCAAGCTCCATCAACTCTTCGTAGTTCCCCTTGGGTTCGTAGATCTGGTGGTTTCTTCCGATGCGAGCCAGAACTTGCACCGCCCTGCTCTGGATTCCGCTGCACACAGAGCAATGACTGAAAACGCGGTAGCTGAAGCCGACGGGACTGACACTGACAGGCGGCTGGTGATCGCCGATCTTCACCGGGCCGGCACCGGGCTGCGTATCGCCGCAGGTGTGGCAGACATCATCTTGAACTGCGTCTCGAATTTCTTGGGGCAAGGGGTCCGGTTCCGTCGTAGAAATTCCTTCGCCGCTCGCATGGGGTCCGACGGAAAGGGTATCCAATTGCTCCTGAGTGATCTCTACGTCGCAGTTGTGGACCAGGACTGATGTGGCCCCCGCCAGCACATAGTACGAGTGCTACGCGACCCCTCTCTACCTGCGTTTTCGCAGGTAGAGCGACTTTCGGTGTCTCGCTGGGGTACGGGGTCGGCCGGGGTTGTTCGTGGTTGTTGCCGTCACTCCTGCCGTCGGCGGTGTAGACCAGTCACGTGATCCGGGGGCCTCGGCGGCTTGGCCGTCGAGGCCCCCGTTGGGCGAACGGCTTGCCTCGCGCCCCGATGGTCGGGCAACCCGGGGCGGAGGGGTCGGGCGACGGCGGGTTGTCGGGAGCTTCGCTCCCCGCTGGAGGCAGCCTCGGCCACCGCCCTCGGTGACCGCGGCGACGGACGTGAGGGTCGGCCCCCTGGCTGGCCCTCTGTCTGCGATCCGGCCGTAGGACGGTCGCAGGCGACAACTTGCTCCGCCACGGGGCAAGGAGTCCTTACGCCACAACTTGCTGCCTGCGGGCATCGGTCGGGACCGCACCCTCGGCGCGGGCCCGGTCTCCGCCGACACCCCGCGTCGGGCGTCGGGTGCTTGCCCAGTGACGAGTCGGTCGGCGACGGTCGGCGAGCTCCGGCGGACAGGGCCCGCCTTGAACCTCGTAGAGAAAATCTGGACGCACCCCGGCCCCTGGCACGTCCTGCGGCCGACAGATCAGCAGCCTCGCTCGGTGCCGCCCGCTTCAAGGGCTTCGACGCGGGCACGCAGGGCGGTGAGCTGATCAATCGTCTCGGCCAGTGCCAGCTCCAGTGCCTCGACGCGCGCCGCCGTCCCGCCGACGGGCGTGCTCCCCGCCTCCCCGTCACCTGAGTCGCCGTCGATGCCGTCGATGCCGTCGTCGGGGTGGGCGACGAAGGCTCCCTTGCCAGGGCGGGAGATCGCGTAGCCGTCCTGCTTCAGCAGGGCCATGGCCTTCTGCACGGACAGGCTGGAGGCCCCGTACTCCGCCATCAACACGGCCTGCGTCGGCAGCGCGTCCCCGGGCTTCAGCTCCCCGGAGCGGATCCGCTCCCGCAGGGCCTCGGCGATGACCTCGAACGTCAGCAACACCGTGCCGCCAGCCGGTCTACGCCCGCGCCGCCCCACTGTCACCGCAGGTCACCCGCCCTCTCTGCGCCACTACCACCGAAATCCGGCCCGTCCAAAACGGAAGACCGGGGCCACAGTACCCGCGTCCCCACCGACCACCGAAACAGATGAGGAGGGATGTACTTGAATGCGCGCGTGAAGCGATGCTACCTTCACGCACCGCCGCAGAACAGCACCGCTGACCAGGCCAGACGTCCCCGGCCCACCATCCGCGCCCGCCATAACGCGCACCGCGCCCACGTGCGCCGACCACCCGGGTCGCCCCTCAATCGCCTCTCCTCTTCTCCCGACTCCTGCCGGAGGTCTGTCCCCATGCCCGCACAGCTCCAACTCCCCACCCCCGCAACCACCTTCACTCCCGCCAGCACGGCGTTCGCCGCACCGGCGCGCACCACCAGCCCCGACACGTCAGCGAACAGGAACTCGGCGCTGGAACGCCGGGCGCGGCTGACCGCCAGGCTGGCCAAGCTCGCCGCCGCCGGACACCTCGCACCCTGGCCCGGCAGATCGGCCCACTGGGCGGCTGCGCACGCCCGATCCGGATGACCGGTCACCGCACCCGCATGGACACCGCCACCGGCCAGATCCTCGACCACCTCGACACTCGCCGCCTCCCAGCCGGGGAACTCCTGCTGCGCTGCGGCAACCGCCGCGCCACCCGCTGCCCCTCCTGTTCGCACGTCTACCGCTACGACACCTACCAGCTCATTGCCGCCGGACTACGCGGCGGCAAGGCCGTCCCGGCCACCGTCTCCACCCACCCACGCGTCTTCGCCACCCTCACCGCCCCCGGCTTCGGCCCCGTCCACAACCAACCCGGCGCGTCCCCGTGCACCTGCGGCACCCGGCACACCGACGGCGACCCGCTGCTAGACCCGCAGCGGTACGACTACACCGGGGCGGTGCTGTGGAACGCCCACGCCCCCGCCCTGTGGGCCCGCTTCACCACCCACCTCCGGCGCGAGATCGCCCACGCCGCCGGACTCACCCAGCGCACCCTGCGCCACCACGCGACCCTGTCCTACGCCAAGGTCGCCGAGTACCAGAAGCGCGGGCAGATCCACTTCCACACCGTCATCCGCATCGACGGACCCACCGGCCCCACCAGCACCCCACCCGCCTGGGCCACCACCGGGCTCCTCGACCACGCCGTCCGCGCCGCCGCAAAGCGCAGCCGCGTTCAGCCTCAACGGCCCTCCCAGGCAGGGAGGGCCGACCTGGCACAGGGTTCGGAGCCTTCGGTGTTCCGATTCGGGCAGCAGATCGACGTCCGGGCGATCCGCAGTACCGACTTCACCGGCGACGGAACCCCCACCGACCGGCACGTCGCCGCCTATATCGCCAAGTACGCGACCAAGGGAGCCGAGACCACCACCGGCACCCTCGACCGCTAACTGCGGTTCCTGGCCGAACTCGCCCAGCACGACCTCACCGACCATGCGCGCCGCATGATCCACACCGCCTGGCACCTCGGAGCCCAGCTCCGGCATGCCCACCTGCGCCTGCGGCAGTGGGCCCACATGCTCGGATTCCGAGGCCACTTCTCCACCCGCGCCCGCCACTACTCCACCACTCTCACCCAGCTCCGAGCCGATCGCAGCGCCTGGCGCACCCGCCAAAACGATGCCCAGGAGCGGGCAGGTGAGGGCGGGCCGGTCACTGACCAGCGCAGTGACCGCGCTTACCTGACCGCCGGTCACACCGACCCCGACGCCGGTCACCCCAGCGGTCACCACGCGCAGAGCGGGCGACGCGCCGGCACGGACACCACCCTGGTGATCTCGCACTGGCAGTACACCGGCAGCGGCCTCCTGCCCGAACTCGCCCACCTCGCCGACCTCCTGGGCGCTGCCCCGAAGCCCCTACCTGAGCAAGCTGCCCGCCCCCGGCAGGCGCGACGCCCCGGTGACCGGGCCGGTCACTCCGGCGCCCCGCTGACCGCCCCTGTCCGGAGTGCGGTGACCGGGTGACCGCCGACGCCGAGCTCCTCACCGTGCCCGAGGTCATGGCGCGCCTGAAGATCAGCCGCTCCAGCGTCTACGACCTCATCCGCACCCGCCAGCTCGCCTCCCTCACCATCGGCCGCGCCCGCCGCATCCCCACCCACGCCCTTGACGCCCTCGTCCACCACCAACTCGAACAGGCAGCCTGATGACCAACCCCAACACCAACACCACCTCCACCAGCAGCACCGGCACCGGCTCGCGCAGGGTCCGCGCTAACGGCGACGGCACCGTCTACCAGCGCAAGGACGGCCGCTGGGAAGCCGCCGGATACGTCCTCGCCGCAGGCGACACCCGCAAGCGCATCCACGTCTACGGGAGCACGAGGAAGGAGGCGCTGGCTCTGCTGACGGAGAAGGTCGCCACCAGCAACCGCGGCATCGCCGCCCCCTCGGCGCAGGGCAGCGTAGGGGCGTTCCTCACCTACTGGCTGGAGACCGTCGCGGTCCACCGGCTCCGGGAGAACACCCACACCCGCTACACCGCCTGCGTGCGCCTGTACGTCATCCCCGGTCTCGGCAGGAGGAAGCTCGCCAAGCTCACCGCCAAGGACGTCCGCACCTGGCTCGACCACCTCCGCACCACCTGCAAGTGCTGCACACGCGGCCTGGACACCGCCCGCGACCAGCCCCAGTGCTGCGCGGCCGGGACCTGCTGCCGCAAGCGGCTCTCCCCGCTGACGCTGGCCTACGTGCACTCCGTGCTCAAGTCCGCCCTGGAGCACGCCGTCCGCGAAGAGGAGATCCCCCGCAACGTCCGCATGGGCACACCCCGACCCCGCCGCTTCGAACCCCTCACCACAGAGGAAGCCCGAGCGTTCCTCGCCGCCGTCGACGGACGCCGACTCAGCGCACTGTTCGAACTCGCCCTGCACACCGGACTGCGCAAGGGCGAACTCCTCGGCCTGCGCTGGGAAGACCTCGACCTTGCTGGCGGAACCGCCAGCATCCGCCGCACCTTGCAGCGCACCAACTCCGGCGGCCTGACCGCACTGCCGACCAAGACCCAGAGCTCGGAACGGCGCATCGCCCTACCCACCGAATGCCTGCACTCCCTCGAACAGCACCGCGACCGGCAGCGCCAGGAGCGCGAAGCGGCAGGGGCGGGCTGGAAGGCGAGCGGCTACGTCTTCACCCGGCCCGACGGCAGCCCGATCGAGGGCACCACCCTCACCCGCCACTTCAACGCCCTCCTTCGCCGAGCCGCCCTGCGACGCATCAGGTTCCACGACCTCCGACACTCAGCAGCCACCCTCCTCCTGGAGCAGGGCGTCGAACTCGTCGTGATCAAGGAGCTCCTCGGTCATGCCCACATCGGGGTGACCGCCACGGTATACGCCCACGTCCGGCTCCGCCTCCAGCGCGACGCCATCGACCTCCTCGGCAACGCCCTCCGCCACCCCGCCCAGCCCGCCGCTGGATGCGACGACAGCGACGAACCACCCACTTGTGCAGCACCCGTCCGCTGACGTTGCCGTCAACTACTGCCGTCAGAGACCCTCAGCGGCCCCACTGGAAAAAACAGTGGGGCCGCTGCAATTCCGCTCAGTACTATCTTGACAGTCTCGAACGCGTTCTACTCGTACACGACTGCCGCACGAAAGATTGCTGCAATCAACGCCCAGTCGGGCACCTCAGGAACCGGCTCGCCGATGACATTCTTAAAGAATCCGTCCATCGATTTAGTCCAACGCGCGGAGGCGTCCACAAAGTCCGAGGTGGATGGATTCTGCAGTTCCAATTTTCCATCGCGCAGAAGGATTGCCAGCCCTTGCAGGTATTTGGCGAGATCCTCGCGCGTGTTGACTACGTTCAATGCTGGGTCCGGCCAGTTCACGGCCACTCCACTGGGTCGAAGTGCTGAATCAAGATCGATGCCCCGTCATTTTTAGTGGTGAACTTCCACGCCTCCCCTGCGATTTCTTCGGGAGTCGCCATCCGGAACGGCATCTGAATCCCAGCCTTCTGAAATGCAACGAGCCGCCGATTGTCCAACGAGAAGAGATTTCCATCCTTGTACTGAAGTCTCACCGTGGGAAGATCTTCTGGCTTAATATATCCAGATCGCAGACCGGCCGCCGTCTGCTCAATCGTCTCTCCACTGCCGAAACGTGGGCTGACAGTATCCTGCGAAAACCTCACCAGGCTCGGGTCGATTGTCCCGTTGCAATTGTGCACCAGCACCGGCGTGCTACCGGCGAGTACATAGTACGAGTGCAGGTTCGCGACCGTGAGGTCGTACGTCACTGCCGTCGTGTGGTAATTGCGGACCGCGGTGACGACGGCGGTGGTGCCGTCCGACTGGCGGAGGTGGGCGCCGGGGGTGAGGTGGGAGGCGTCGGTCCACTGGGAGGTGGTGACGTTCCAGAAGGGGTGGTGCCAGGTGGTGGTGAGGACGGCCACCGCCGCGGTCTTCCGGGCCGCCCCCGACGCCGACTTCGGCGCGGCCGCCGGCTTCGACGGCGCGATCGTCAGGGCCGTGAAGTCGTGGTCCGTGGTCGTTTCAGCGTCCGGCCGTATTCGTCGACGGTGCTGCTGGACATGGTGACGAACGACGGCGTGGAGCCGCTGTACGAGGCGGCGTTCTGCTTCATCGTCACGGAGCCCGCCGTCGGCGCCGTGCCGAAGGCGGTTGAACCGTCGTAGTAGGTACGGGTGTCGGAGACGGCGTCGCGCGGGAGGACGGGCGTCGTGGCGCACTTGACGGCGACGGTGGTGTTCTCGTCCGGGGCGTCGAGGATCCAGGCACTGGTGCTGTCGGCGTATGTCGTGGTGACGCACTGGTCGTCGGCCGCCGTGGTCACGTCACCGAGGTCGTCGGTCCTGGTGACCCGGCCGTACGAGTCGTGGGTGTAGTCGGTCTCGGTCTCGCCGGTTCGGCCGTCGGAGTAGGGGGTGTAGACGCGTTCCCTGCTCTGACCGGTGAGATAGGAGTTCTGGGCGGGCAGCGTGTCGCCCAGGCTGTGGGTCGCCCGGGAGGCCGAGGTCCACGGGTCGGTGACGGTGTCGGTGATCACCTTGCCGCTGCCGGCGCCGTCGTACTGGACGGTTTCGTACGCCATGCCGGCGTACTGGTCGAGATCGGTGACCGCGGGGTCGCCGCGCGAGTCGGTGATCGTGGCCGAGCGGGTGCCCTTGTTCGGCAGGGTGTCACCGTCCATGCCGCGGAAGTACGTGTAGTCGCTCTCGGTCACCGGGTCGGGCGCGTTGCCGGTGGTGACCTTCATGCCCTGGAAGCCGCGGAACTGGTTCCAGGTCCCCTCGTTGGCGAGCGTCAGCGGTCCGTCGTCGTAATACCAGGTCAGGGAGAGCAGAACGCCGTTGACGCCCGCGGCCTCGGCGTCGCTGCGGGGCAGCACCCGTACACCGACAGAGACCGGTGCCGCGGAGTCCGCTCGGTCGGCCGCGGAGCAGGTGCCGGTCGCCGCTCGCTTGCCGTTTCGGCTGTCGTGTCCGCCGGGGCCGATTCACAGCGGAAGGGACCCGGCGCGCCTGGCGAACCGCGCACCTCGCGCGTGGCGGCCAGACGGTACGGTCCGTCGGCGGCGCACTCTCCACCGTGCTCGCCGGACCGGGTGCCGCTCTCATCGGCATCACCGCGGCCCTGGCTGTCCGGGGCGGACCTGCCGCACGTGAGGTGTCGGGTCCGTCGAGCCGCCGGAGGGGGTGGAGGGGTCGGAGGGGTCCGGGGGGGGTCACGGTGCCTGGGGGCCGCGGGCGGCGGCTTGGTCCAGGAGTTCGGGAAGGTCTTTGAGGCGGTCGAGGCCCTGGACGGCGCGGGCCGTGCGGTGATTGGCGGACAGCCGGGCCCGGTGGCGGTGGAGGAAGGCCCAGTAGCCGGTGCTGTAGGGGCAGGCGTGGTCGCCCACGCGGTCGGTGGGACGGTAGGCGCACGGCCCGCACAGGTCGCTCATCCTGTGGAGGTACGCGCCGCCGGAGGTGTACGGCTTGGTGGTCATCAGGCCGCCGTCGGCGTACTGCGACATGCCGACGACGTTGGGCAGCATGACCCAGTCGTAACCGTCGACGAAGCAGCGGTGGAACCAGTCGGTGACGGCCGCCGGATCCCAGCCGTCCTGGAGGGCGCGGCTGCCGAGCACCATGAGCCGGGGGATGTGGTGGGTCCACCCGGTGTCCCGGACCTGGGCGAGGACGGTGGACAGGCAGTTGGCGGTGACGGCGTCGGCGTCCAGTTCGAGGAACCAGTCGGGGAGCGGGGCGTGGTGGCGCAGCGCGTTGCGGTGCCGGTAGTCCTCGCCGAAGTGCCAGTACACCTGCCATACGTACTCCCGCCAGCCGGCGATCTGCCGGACGAAGCCCTCGACGCTGTTGAGCGGCGCGTCACCCGCGCGGTACGCGGCCTCGGCCCGCTCGACGCATTCGGCCGGGTCGAGGAGTCCGAGGTTGAGCGGTGCGGACAGCAGGCTGTGGCTCATCACCGGATCGGCGGCCAGCATGGCGTCCTCGTACCGTCCGAAGTCCGGCAGCCGGTGCGTGAGAAAGCGGCGCAGCGCCGACAGGGCTTCGCGGCGGGTGGCGGGGAAGAGCCGGGGGCTGTCGCGTCCGACGAAGGACACCTGGCCGTCGCGCTCCCACCGGTCGAGGTCGTGGCGGACCTCGTCGTCGATCTCGTCCTCCTCCGGCCGCGAGGGACCGGCCACCATCAGGGTGTCCCGGCCGCGCGGCGGCGGCTCACGGTTGTCGTGGTCGAGATTCCACCGGCCGCCCGCCGGCCCGTCCCCGTCCATGAGGAGGTCGTGCCGCTCGCGCACCCAGCGGTAGAAGCCCTCCATCCGCAGGCTGCGACCGTCTCGGCGTCCGGCCCACTCCGCGAATTCGGCCCGAGGCACCAGGAAGCCCTTCGCGGGCAGCACGTCCACCCGCTCCAGCGACGTGACCAGGGCCAGCGCAGCGCGCGAGGTGGGGTGGCAGACCGTGAGCCGATCCCTGCCGCCGCCCGGCACCTCGGCCAGCGCCTCCGTATACGTCTCGGCGCGTACGTACGTCACCCGGTCGCCCAGTTCGGCCGCGCGGTGCCGCATCGCGGACAGCACCAGATGCGCCTTGGCGCGGTGGAACCGGCGGCGGCGCAGCACCGAACGGGCCTCGATCATGATCACCGGCGCCTGGGCGTCGGGGCCGCCGTGCCGGGGATCGAGGAAGTGGGGGCCGAGGTGGTCGCCGAACAGCCAGTGCGGTCGCGGTTCCATGGGGGTCTCCTCTCGCGGCGCCCGGGTGCTCCGCGCGGCGGGTCGGTGCTCCACAGGTCGGTGCTCCACGGGGCTGCGCTTCCCGCGGCGGGTCGATGCTCCGCGCCGGACCGACGCCGAGCCGACGGGCGCGGAACTTTCGTACGCCCGGGCCGGTTCCCACGACAGCGAGCTCGGGTCAATGGGGCCGCGCCTACGCACGGACCGTCCCTTCGGCCGATGCTGGCAGCCTCCGCGCGGGTCCTGCGCGCCGACACTCCGGCGCGACCGGACTCCGGAGGGCCGAGACGTACGCCACCGGGTCGCTCCTCACCGCCCCGCCGGGCTCGGCCCTGACGACCGCCCCTGGACTCGGGCCCGTAGGCTCGGACGTGTCCGTCCGCCGCGATGTCCGCCGGACGCGCCGCCGACCACATGCGGCGCGGGCCCGCCCCCGCGCGTACCGTTCGAACGGCCGACACGGATACGGACACGGACACGGACACGGATCAGGCCGAGGGCAGGAGGAGCGCCGTGCCACAGCCCCCGGCCGACTCGTCCCACCACCGGCCGGACCTGCCGGACCGGCCCGATACGGCCGGCGCTCCCGGCCCTCCCGAGCAGCAGACCCTCTTCGGGTGGGAGGACACACCGTCCGCCGCCCCGCCCGACGACGGCGGATTCCGGGACAGCCCGCAGGCCCGACGAATGCTGGACGTACGGCAGGTGTACGCCGAGCCGGCCGCGCTCGCCTCCCCGCGTGGCCGGCAGATCATGGCGCGGCTCCCCGGCGTCCCCGTCACCGAGGTGGCGGGCCACTGGCGCATCCCCTCCCTGCACGGCAACGAGGGAAACGTCTCCCGCTGGGTGCGCGTCAAGACAGAGACACTCGTCCTGGGCGTGAAGCGCACCCTGGAGACGCGCCCCAACGGCAGATCGGCCGACTGGATCGCCCCCGGCGCCTCCAACGGGTGCGCGATGGCCTGCGCCTACTGCTACGTACCGCGCCGCAAGGGATACTCCAACCCGATCACGCTGTTCACCAACGTCGAGGCGATCATCGCCCACGTCCGGCGGCATGTGCGGACGCAGGGCCCCAAGCGGGAGCCGAACCAGTGCGACGCCCACTCGTGGGTCTACGACATCGGCGAGAACGGCGACTGCTCGGTCGATGCCCTGGTCTGCGACAACACCGCCGACTTCATCGCCGCTTTCCGCGCCCTGCCCACCGCCAAGGCGTCATTCGCCACTAAGTTCGTCAACCCCGACCTCCTGGCGCTGGACCCGCGGGGCCGTACCCGGGTGCGTTTCTCGCTGATGCCCGAACGCGACTCGCGCCTGTTGGACATCCGCACCAGCCCGGTCGCGGAACGCGTCGCCGCGGCCGCGGACTTCCTCGACGCGGGCTACGAGGTCCACTTCAACCTCTCACCGGTCGTACTGCGGCCCGGCTGGCAGCGGGACTGGGCCGATCTGCTCGCCAACCTCGACGATGTCCTGCCCGTCCGGGTGAAGCGGCAGGCTGCCGCCGAGGTCATCCTGCTGACCCACAACCAGCAGTTGCACGAGGTCAACCTCGGCTGGCACCCGCGCGCGGAGGACCTCCTGTGGCAGCCGGACGCCCAGGAGGTCAAACGCTCGGAGAACGGCGCGCTCAATGTCCGCTACGCGCGCGACGTCAAGCATGGCGCCGTCGTCCGGCTCCGGGAGCTGATCGCGACGCACGCCCCTTGGCTACGGGTCAGATACGCGTTCTGAAGGCCGACCCCTCCGCCGCCGGTCCCTCCCGGTGGAAGGTCACTTCGACGGTTGGGGGCGGAAAGCCGCATTCGCGGGCGCTCCATTCGGCGACGGCCGCAGCGGCGGCCTCCCGCTGGTAGTCAGTCGGCATGTAGTCGAGCGTGCCTCTTCGGTGGCCGCGTCGTCGAGGACGTGCAGCCATACGTGATCGGTGACCCGGCGTGCGTGAGCGCGACGCATTTCCAGCGGCCAGGGCTCACCGGTGCCGCGCAGCCGCGCCGCGCCGTCGAGTCCCTGAACACGCTCGGTCTGGCCGACCGGTCGATGACTGCCGGGCAGGGCGTCCCAGGTCGTGACGGCGACCGTGCCGTAGCCGTAGCCGTAGCCGTAGCCGGTGGAGACGATCTGCTCGGCCAGTCGCGTACGTACCGCCCCAGACGAAGTCCGTCCTGCTGACGACCGTGCCGTCCTCGCCGATCCCGAGCTTCGCCGTACGGCGCATGACCGGCGTGGCGGTCGGCCAGGACGAGGAGCAGTCCGCTCCTTTGATAAGCGCCAGGTCGAGGAGCTGGGGCCATTTGCGCTGAATCCGTCGCGGCGGGCGGCGATGGGAGCGATGAGTTCGGCCGCGGGCAGCAGTCTCAGTGGTGCAGGCAAGCGATGGGAGCAGAGATGGGCAAGCTGAAGCAGGTGGCCGACGGTGTCTGGGTGCGGCAGAGCGACTGGGTCTGGTCCAATTCGATCGTGGTGCGCGGCGAGGACGGGCTGGTCCTGATCGATCCCGGCATCGACGGTTCCGAGTTGGACCAGCTCGCCGATGATGTGGACGGGCTCGGCGTTCCGGTGGTGGCCGGGTTCTGCACTCATCCGCACTGGGACCATCTGCTGTGGCACTCCCGGTTCGGCGATGTGCCGCGCTACGCGACCACCGCCGCCGCCCGCGTTGCCGGTCAGGCCCGGGAGCGGGCGCAGGCGATGGCGGCGGAGAGCGCGTCCGGCGTACCCCTCGACCTCGTCGCGCTCGTCACCCCGCTGCCCGCCGACGGCGGAGCGGTGCCGGGCCAGGTCATCGAGCACCAGGCGCACGCTGTCGGCCACGCCTCGGTCCTGCTGGCGGACCGCGGCGTCCTGCTCGTCGGCGACATGCTCTCCGACGTCCTGATCCCGCTCTTCGACGCTCGCCAGGACGATCAGGTGGGAGCCTACGAAAGCGCTCTCGACCGGCTGGCCGAGGCTGCCGGGCAGGCCGACGTCGTGGTCCCCGGCCACGGCTCCGTTGCCGAAGGCCGCGAGGTGGCGGCCCGCTTCGCCGCCGAGCGTGCCTACATCGACGCGCTCCGGCGAGGAGACGACCCGGTCGACGCGCGCCTGGGCCCGCACGCGGACTGGCTCGCCCGTCCTCACCGGGCCAACATGGAACAGGCCCGAGGCCGATAGGACCCGAACCCCCGGCGGGCCGACCGGATCGGCACCCTGGCCAAGCGGTCGGCGCGGAACTCCCCGCCGACGTCGCCATCGCCCCGTTCGCACCGCACGCAGCGGTTAAATGGCGGGTCAGAGGAAGGTGTTGTCCGCCTGCCACCCGTCGCTGATCTTGAGGTGGGGCTTGAAGGGGGCGGCGGGGTTGCCGGTGCCTTCGTAGCACCAGAGGCCGGTGGGACCGGTGGCGATGAGGTCGTCGTGGCCGTCGAGGCGGAGGTCGCCGGTGCCCAGGAGGTGGGTGTAGGCGTTCCAGCCGGGGCCGACCAGACTGCGGGCGTCGTAGTACGCGGACGAACGGGCCCCTGGCACCGGGGATGAGCCACAGTTCGCCCTTGGCGTCCCGCCCGAAGATGCTGGGGACCGGGCCGCACGTCGGCAGTGAGGCGCAGGGTCTGCGTGGCGCCGACGTACTGCCACCCTTGAGGGTCGCGGACCTCGATCGTGCCGACGAGGCTGCCCGCGGGCAGGCCCCAGGCCGCCTTGAAGCTCAGGTACTGCGACTGGGCGATGCCGGCGCGCCAGTCGACCGGCGGAAGGTCGATGCTCAACGACCCGTCGGCACCCGGCCCCCAGGGCTTGACCGCGTAGTTCTGTCCGTCGGCGCTGAACGGACCGTAACGGCGTTCTCGAGCTGCTCGGGCGTGTATCCGGCTGCGGCGATCTGGGCTGCCGTAAAGACCACTTGGGTGCTCGTCGTATGCCCGGACGCCGGGCTCAACCAGACGATCCGGATGTTCAGCCGCTCGGTCACGGCGTGCGGCGCCCCGGTGGCGATCTGCGGGCTCGCGCTGTACGAGGTGACGCCCCCATCAGTCCAACTGGGCGTGAAATACGGCTGATTCACGATCAGGTCGCTCGTCGAGCGGTTGGTGGAGGAGTCCGCGATGTCCTTGCCGGTCGCACCGTCCACCAACTGCGCCTGCACCATGATCTGTCCGTACACCGGGTACGCGGCGCTGATGTGCAGATGCGTCGTGCCCGCCGTCATCGGCGTGCCCCGGCCCCAGTGCGCGGCGGCGCCGGGGGCCGGCTCTAGGATTGGCTGACCCGTACATGTCCGCTATCGGCGCCGGGATGGCGCGGGCGGCAGGGGTACTCGTTTTCCTTGGGGGGATACACCGAGTGAGACTTCGCGCTCTTCTGCCTGCCGTGACGGCCGGCGCACTGCTGACGGCCGCGCTCGCGCTTCCGGCGACCGCCGCCGACTCCGGGACGGCGGCGCCGTACGACGCGGTGCCGGGTGCCACCGCGAGCCCGTCCGGCGCGGCGAGCCCCGGTCCGACGGACACGCCGACCGCCACCGCGACCGGCACGCCCACCGGCACCGCCACGCCCACCGGCACCGTCGGCGACACGCCCACGGACCCGCCTGCGCCTACGGACCCGCCCACGGACGCGCCCACACCCACGCCCACGGACACCGCGAGTCCGGAGCCGTCAGGGAGCGGGACGCCCGACCCGGCCGAGACCGCCCCGCCCCCGCACCGCTTCCAGGTGTACAGAGTCGGCAACTCCTGGTCCGACCACTGGAAACTCTCGGTGTCCGTGTACAGCGACACCTCGGCGGTCGCGGGCATCACCGCGCACTACCGTCCGCACGGTGCGCCCGCGGACGCGCCGGACGCCGGTACGACATCGGCCTTCGTGACCAGTCCGTACCTCGACAACGACCGGACGGCGGCGCAGCGCATCGCCCTTCCCGCGATGGGCGTCTACGACATCTCCGTGGACATCACGGACAGCCGGGGAGAGGTCGAACACTTCCCGGACGCGGGCCAGTTCACGTACGCGGCGCAGGTGTCCGTCGGGAAGCTCTCGGCCGACCGCGGCTCGGTGGACTACGAGCACCGCTCGTACGCCGTCTCGGCCCCGGTCACCGTCACCGACCCCAGCACGGGCGCGGCGCTCGACCCGGCCGGTGTGTCGGTCGACCTGACCAACCCGGACCTCGGGGGCGGTGTGGATACGGTCGCCGTCGCCACCGCGCGGGCGGACGGGCGGGTCAGCGCGCCGGTCACGGTGAAGGGCGACGTCACCTACCGGACGGTGGGCGCCGACGGCACCGCCACCGCGGGCTACCCGTACTTCCTCGACGGCAGCGACCAGACCCCGCTCACCGTGCCGGCGAAGGCGGAGACCACCCGGATCCGCGTCCTGAGCAAGACCGACGTCAACGTCCCCCGGGGCGGCCGGACCACGATCACGGGCGTGTACGAGCGGAAGGCCGGGTCCGCGTGGGTGGGCACTCCGGGCCAGAAGATCTACACCCAGGGACCGGCGTACTTCGACGCCACGGCCAGGACCAGGGCCGACGGCACCTTCACCGTCACGACCGGCACCGCGGGCTCGTACTACTTCTGCAACTACTGGAACTACGACCCCTTCCTCCTGCCCACCGACAACAGCACGACGCCGGTCCACGTGCACATCCCCACGCCCAGCCGCGTCACCCCGTTCCGCGTCAGCGAGGACGAGTACGGCGAGGCGGTGATCGACGGCCATCTCGACCTGTACGGATCGGAGTTCGCGAACAACACGCACTCCATGACGATCCAGTACTCGTCCAACGGCAAGTCCTGGCACACCGTCGGCACCACCCGGATCGGCCGCCAGGGCCTCCCCGGCGACGAGTTCATGACCTACGCGACCTACGGCGGCCAGGCGAACGGCTACTGGCGGGCGTACTTCCCCGGCACCCCGGACTTCTCGCCCTCCTACAGCGCGGCCGTCAAGATCTACCGCACCCCCACCCGCGTCACCGGCGGCAAGCCCAGCCGCACCACGGTGCGCAAGAACACCTACGTCACCTTCGGCGGCCACCTCCAGCAGCGGAGCACCTCCGGCAAGTGGTCCGGAATCTCCCGCAGTTACGCGTACCTGGAATTCCGGCCCGCGGGCAGCAAGACCTGGCACTACGTCACCCGCGTGAAGACCGACTCCAAAGGCGCCTACCACCTGCGCGGCAAGTCGACTCGCAGCGGCACCTGGGTCGTCGTGTGGTTCACCTCCGACAGCCGCCACATCGACTCCAACGGCCCGGAGACCTACGTCCGCGTGAAGTAGGCGGCTCCGGTCCGAGCAGTTACCGCGACGGCGCCAACTGGGGTCGGCCCGCCGCGGTCCCGTACCGGTCCGCTCGATGCACCCGCAACGGTCGCGGGACGGACCGGGCCCGCTCGGACCGGCCGCGTCGGCGCAGCGGTTGGAGAACACCTGTGGTGGCGACTCCTCACTCATCCGCTTAGATCAAATGACGGGGCGGGTTCGGATGGGGTGCGCAGAGAGTGCCGGGGGACGGTGTGGGTGGCGCGGCCTTGGGTGAGGACGGGGGCGATGGGGGCGGCGGAGGGGGGCCAGTCGGTGACGGCGGGGGCGGTGAGGGGGAGGGCGGCGCCGAGGCGGGGGGCGAGGGGTTGGGCGGATTCGGCGACGGTCGGGGCGGTGCGGAGGCGTGCGGGGGTGGTCCAGCCGAGGAGGTCGGTGGGGTGGGGGGCCAGCAGGCGGCGGTCGCGGCGGTACGCGACCAGCACCACGTCGTCGTCGCCGAGGCCGTCCGCGGTGAGCCGCCGTACGGCGTCGGCCGGGTCCTCGTCCCGCTCCACCACCGGCGCCGGGGTGGCGTGGTCGCCGACGGTCGGGCCGTCGGCCGGGGCCGGGCCTCGGAAGCCGTTGGCGGTGAGCCAGTCGTCGTTGAAGTACGTCGACAGGTAGGCCCGGCCCGAGTCCGGCAGCAGGGCCACCACGGTGTCGTCCTCGGTGAGGTGTTCGGCCACCCGCAGGGCCGCCGCGAGCGCGACGCCCGACGAGCCGCCCGCGAGGATGCCCTCGGTACGGGCCAGCCGCCGCACGGCGTCGATCGCGTCCTGGTCCCCGACGGCGAGGTAGCGGTCGATCACGGCGGAGTCGAGGGCGAGCGGCCAGACGTCGGCCGTGGCCTCGGGGTGCAGGAAGTGGCCCGCGCCCTCGATGTACTTCTGGCTGCCGTCGCCGCCCGCGTACATCGAGGTGACGGGGTCCGCGCCGACCACCCGGACCCGGCCTCCGCTCACCTCCCTGAGGTAACGGCCGGTCCCGGAGATCGTGCCGCCGGTGCCGACGGTGGCGACGAAGTGGGTGACCGCGCCCTCGGTGTCCGTCCAGATCTCGGGGCCGGTGGTGGCGTAATGGGCGGCCGGATTGGCCGGGTTGTCGTACTGGTCGACGAACCAGGCGCCCGGCGTCTCGGCGGCGAACCGCGTGCCCTGCGAGCGCATGCTGTCCGGGTGGTCGCGCGGGACGAAGGCGTCGACCAGCCGCACCTCGGCTCCGTAGGCGGCGAGTTGGTCCCGCTTCTCGCGCGAGGTCGCGGAGCCGGTGAAGACCACCGTCCGGTAGCCGAGGTGGGCGGCGGCCAGCGCCAGGCCGATGCCGGTGTTGCCGCTGGTCACCTCCACCACGGTGCCTCCCGGACGCAACGAGCCGTCCGCCTCCGCCCTGCGGAGCATCGACAGCGCCGCCCGGTCCTTCACGCTGCCGCCGGGGTTGTGCCACTCCGGTTTGACGTACACGCGCGGGCGCAGTCCTTCGGCGGCGCGGGTGAGGCGGATCAACGGTGTCCCGCCGATGGCGTCGAGCACCGACTCGTATCTGGCCATGCGATCTCCTTGAGTGGTGGGCGCCGGGAGGGGGCGGGAGCGGGGTCAGCGGCACGGCCCGCACACCCGTACGCCGATCCGCTCGTACGCCGATCCGCCCGGTGCCTGCCGTCACCGCCGTGCCGTCACCGCCCCGCCGTCACAGCCGTGCCGTCACCGCCCCGCCGTCACAGCCGTGCCGTCACCGCCCCGCCGTCACAGCCGTGCCGTCACCGCCCCACCGGCACCGGCCCCGCCGCCCGCTCGGCGTCGCGCCGGGCGACCTCCGCCCGTACCAGCGGAATGACGTGGCGGCCGAAGTCGATGGCGTCGCCCAGCAGGTCGTAGCCGCGCGCGGAGATGATATCGACGCCGAGGTCGATGTAGTCGAGCAGCGCCCGCGCGACGGTCTCCGGCGTGCCGACCAGGGCGTTGGAGTTGCCCGCTCCCCCGGTGACCGCCGCGGTACGGGTCCACAGCGCGCGGTCGTAGCGCTCGCCCTGCTCCGCGATGCCGATCAGCCGCTGCGAACCGGTGTTCTGCGGGGCGTCGCCGCCGCGCCGCCGCCACGCGCCCGCCGCCCGGCGCTGCTCGATGGCGGCGACCGTGCGGTGCGCCTTCTCCCAGGCCAGTTCCTCGGTGGGCGCGATGATCGGCCGGAAGGCGACCTGGATACGCGGCGGGGTGCCGCGGCCCGCGGCCAGCGCGGCGGCCTTCACCGCCTCGATCTGCTGGGCGGTCTCGGCCAGCGGCTCGCCCCACAGCGCGTAGATGTCGGCGACGGCGCCACCGGCGGCGTACGCGGCGGCCGACGAACCGCCGAAGGAGACGTCCGGGTGCGGCTGTCGCACCGGGAACACGTCGGAGACGTAGTCGCGGAAGCGGTAGTGCGCGCCCTCGTGATCGAACGCCTCGTGCTCGGTCCACACGCGTTTGACGATCTCGATGTACTCACGAGTGCGCGCGTACCGCTCGTCCTTGCTCAGGACGTCGCCCTCGCGCTGCTGCTCGTGGTCGCTGCCCCCGGTGATGAAGTGCACGGCGAGCCGGCCGTCGCTGATCGCGTCGAGGGTCGCGAACTCCCGTGCGGCGAAGGTCGGATACGACACGTTGGGGCGGTGCGCGAGCAGGATCTCCAGGCGTTCGGTGCGCGCGGCGATGTACGCCGCGGCCGTACCGGGCTCCGGCGAGGCGGAGCTGTACGCGAACAGCACCCGGTCCCAGCCGTGGTCCTCGTGGGCGCGGGCGAGTCGCAGCGTGTAGTCCTTGTCGAAGGACGCGCCGCTGCGCGGTGTGGTCTCGGAGCCGTCGTTCGTGGCGGCGATACCGAGGAATTCGACGGGCACGGCAGGGCCTTTCGTCGGGGTGGACGGGCGGTGGCAGATGGTCAAATTCGGTGACAAGCGGTGACAGTCGGGAGGAGCGGAAGGCGAACCGGGCGTCTCACGAGGGCAGTTCGAGCCCCAAGTTCTCGCGCAGCGTCCTCCCGGCGTAGTCCTCGGCGACGACCTTCCGCTTGCGCAGTTCGTGCAGCAGGCCGTTGACGACGAAGTCGTGCTCGCGCGGGTCGGCGAGGCCGCCGAGCGTGATGACGTCCAGCACTCCGGCCCGGAAGCGCTCCTCGACCGCGTCGGCCAGTTGCTCCGGCGTGCCCGCGGCGGCCCAGTGGCCGGTGTCCTGCGCGGCGACGATCAACTCCCGCAGCGTGTAGCCCTGTCGGGCGTATCCGACGAAGATGTCGACCCGGCCGCGCCGCCGGTTCACCGACGTGACGTCCGGCAGCAGGCTGTCCGGCAGCTTCGCGTCCAGGGGCAGTTCCGAGAGGTCGACGCCGCCGCCGAGCATGTCGGCCACCTGCGCCCGGCCGCGCTCGAAGTCGATCGACTCGCGCCGCTCGCGCACCAGTCGGCGCGCTTCCTCCTCCGTCGCGCCGTAGGTGGCGTGGAAGGAGCTGAAGATCAGCGGCAGTCCGCCGGGGCGGCCGAACTCCGCCGCCTGGGCGCGGATGCGGCGGGTGAAGTCCAGCGCGACGTCCAGCGTGGGCAGCGAGGTGAACACCACCTCGGCGTACCGCGCGCCCAGTGCCCGGCCCGCTTCGGACTGCCCGGCCTGGAACTGCACCGGGCGGCGCTGCGGCAGCGGCGGGATGTTCAGCGGACCGGCCACCGAGAAGTACGGGCCGCGGTGGTCGACGGGCCGGACCTTGGCGGGGTCCAGCACCGCCGCGCCGTCCGGTCCGCGGGTCAGCGCGCCCGGTTTCCAGCTGTCCCAGAGCGCGTTGACGACCTCGAGCGTCTCCGCGGCGCGCGCGTAACGCTCCTCGGGGCTGGGCAGCGCGCCGGGGCCGAAGTTCTCCTCGCCGAGCGAGGAGGTCACCAGATTCCACGCGGCCCGCCCGTTGCTGACGTGGTCGAGCGTGCCGAACAGGCGCGCCAGGTTGTACGGGTGGTGGAAGGTGCTCGACACGGTCGCGATCAGGCCGATCCGCGACGTGACCTGGCTCAGGGCCGACACGAACACCAGCGGCTCCTGCGAGCCGATCGCGCCCTGCGCGCCGAAGCTCAGCAGGTCGGCGGTGAACAGCGCGTCGATCCGCGCCGCCTCGGCGAGCGCCGCGACCCGCACGGCGGTGTCCAGGGTGGACCGCTCCGGATCGACGGCCAGGTCGTACGTCTCCGACACACCGCCGGCCCCGGTCACGGTCTTCAGCGTCCTCGGAGGCTGCGCGCTCACAGGTCGTCCCTTCTCACCGGCGGCGACGGCACCGGTGCGTCATGTGGCTGAGGATCGGGGTCTTCTCCGGCGCGGGCCGACGGGCAGCGCGGGTGCCCGCCCCTGTGCGCGGACGTGCTGCCGCGAGGTGCGGAGGCGCGCGAAAACGCGCGGCGGTACCCGGAGAAGAGGGGGAGAAAGCCGTCGTGGACGGCGGATCGTCAGCGACAGAGCGTGGTGTGGATCCGGCACAGATCGACGTGCCGACGCTTCGTCCGGCCGGGCCGCAGAAGGGCGGCCCCGACCGATACGGCGCGCGATCCCTTCACGACGACTCCGATCGGCCCGGCCGTGAAAGCCGGGCACAGCGACGCGGCCGGGAGAACGCTTGGGCCGCGTGATGCGGGTTGACGGTGCGGAATGAACGTACGTGCCAGGTGGCGGGCCTTGTCAAGACCCCCCCCCGGGCGGCGGCGGGCGGTCGTCACCGCCGAGAACGCCGTGGGGCCCGCCGAAAAGTCGCTTCGACGGGCCCGTGCCGCGCGGCGCGCGGAGTGCTCCGCGCGGCGCGCTCCGGTTCGGGTGCCGCCCGGCGGTGACTCTCCGGGCGGTCCCGGGCTTTACACAGCCGGTGCCTGTTTTTACAGCCGGTCCCGGGCTCTACAGCCGGTGCCAGGTTTTACAGGCGGTCCCAGGCTCTACGAGCGGTCCTGGCCTCTACAGGGCGACGATTCCCTCGCCGCCGACGGCGTCCGGGACGATGACGGTGCCGACCTTGTGGAGCGAGCCGTCCCGCTCGACGCGGAAGGCGTCGACACCGCCCGTACCGCCGGTCTGGACGTACAGGAAGTGCTCGTCGGGGGTGACGGCGGAGTCCGTGGAACCCGCGCCGGTCGCGGTGGTGCCGAGCGGTTGGAGCGTCGCCCGGCGGGTCTGCCGGAAGCCGGAGACCGCGTTGCTGCCGGCGTTGGAGGCGTAGAAGCGGTCCCCGGCGCGGGAGATCCAGCAGGTGGCCTGCTCGCCGGTGAGCGCCTTGTCGAGCCGGACGACGTGGCCGTCCTCGCGGACCGCGAAGGTCAGCACGGCGTTGGTCCCCGCGTCGGTGACGACCAGGCGGCCACGGCTGTCGAAGGTGAAGCCGAAGGGGACCGCCCCGTTCTCCACGTTCACGACGGGACGGGCGGACGGGGCGCCGGACGGGCTCACGCGGAAGACGTCGACGCTGCTGCCGCCGGCCTTCGTGGTGACGATCAGTCGGGACCCGTCGGGGGTGAAGGACACCTGGCCGGGGGTGTGGGTGAACTCCGGCGCCGTCGTGGTGTCGAGGCGGAGCTCCCGCCTCCACCCGCCGACGCGCTCCAGCCTCTTGCCCCCGGCGATCCGGTAGCCCTGGACGGAGCCGCCGTCGCGGGCGTTGAGGACGTAGACCCGGTCGTTGTGGACGGTGAGGCTGACGGGGAAACGTCCGCCGGAGGTGATGACCTGCTCGCGGTGGAGCCTCTCGCCGTCGACCGAGAAGACGGTGACGGTGTCGCTGCCCGCGTTGACGGCGAAGAGGAGGTGGTGCGCGCAGTCGTGGACGAGCGAGCCCTGCGAGGCGAGGTGGTCGACCACCGAGCCGTCGAGGACACCGCCCTTGCCGCCGGTGGCGAAGGTGCCGCGTCGGCTGAGGGAGCCGTCGGGGGCGCGGTGGTAGGCGACGATCTCGTTGTGGGCGGTGTTGTCCGTCTGGACGAACACCGGACCCTCGGAACCGCTGGGATACGGGGCGGGCGACGCCGCCGCCGACGCGGACGGGAGGGCGAACACCGCCATGGAGCCCGCCACTGCTGCGGCGGTCCAGGCGGCGTGAGTGAGCGAGAGAATGCGCTTCATCGTTCCCCTTCGGGAGCTGGGTCGGCGAGATGGCCCCCTGCCCACGGCCTGGGCAGATGCGGTCCGCCGCCAGGATCGGGCCGGCGGCGGACACGAACCGTGACCGACGGGGCCAGGTTCGGCCGTTGTGGTGAGCGGCCCAGTCGAACGGCCCCAGGCCCGTAAAAGTCCAGGTGGACGGGGTGGGGCGGGGCCGCCCCCGAGCCCCGGGCGGGGCCGTCCGTGAGCGCCGGGCGGGGCCTGTCACACGGGGGCGGCGGCGGTGGCGGAGGTGTTAGCTTCCTTCGCGTGGCGGAACACCAGGACGGGACCAGGGCGGCCTACGACGGGGTCGTCGAGCTGTACGCGTCGTTGTTCGCCGACCGGCTGGAGACGCAGCCGTTCGCTCGGGGCATGCTCGGCACCTTCGCCGAGTTGGTGCGCGGGACGGGGAACGTGCGGACGGCCGACCTCGGGTGCGGGCCGGGGCACATGACGGCCATGCTGCACGACCTGGGGCTGGACGCCTTCGGGCTCGACCTCTCGCCCGGCATGGTCGGCCACGCCCGGCGCGCTCATCCGGCGCTGCGGTTCGACGAGGCGCGGATGGAGGCGCTGCCGGTCGAGGACGGGGCACTGGGCGGCGTGCTGGCGCACTACTCGATGATCCACACCCCGCCGGAGGAAGTGCCCGCGCTCCTCGCGGAACAGGTACGCGTCCTGGCCCCGGGCGGCCTGCTCATGGCCTCCTTCTTCGCCACCGAAGGGCCGGAGCCGGTCCGCTTCGACCACAAGGTCACGCCCGCCTACAGCTGGCCGGTGGACCGCTTCGCCGAACTCCTCGCCGGGGCGGGGCTGTTCAACCTCGCCCGGCTGGTCCACGACCCGTCCTCCGAACGGGGCTTCCTCGACGCCCACTTGCTGGGCCGCCGCCTCTAACGGCTGTTTCCGGCAGGGGCGGTTGCCCCGGCGGAGGCGGCGCGGTGGGAGGCCCGCGCCGACTTCGCCGGGTCAGCGGGGAGGTGCCGAGTCCAGGATCCGCAGGGCGAACGGCGCGATGGGGGCCATACGGCGGCGGCGGAGGTCGAGGGTGGGGGCGGGGGCGGACAGGCCGTGGGCGGCGAGGAGGGTCATCAGGGGCCAGATGAGGTCGGGGCGGCCGGTGAGGGGGAGTTCGGCCGAGTCGGGGGTGATGACCTTGGCGGGGGTGACGCCCGCGAGGAGGTTGGTGCGGGGCCAGTCGACGACGTAGGACGTGCCGCGCGGGGCGACGCACAGGACGACGTCCCGGGTGCGGTGGAGGACGGCGAGGTAGTTCATCGGGAGGGTCAGGCGGCGGGCGGCGTCGAACGGCGGTGTGCCGTCCTCCGGTTGGACGCGGACGACGGTGTCGAGGACCGGGCCGTGGTCCTGGAAGGTGGTCGTGCCGCGCAGTTCGACGAAGCGGGCGCGGATCAGGTGGCCGCCACGGCGGGACCAGCGGCGGCCCGAGGAGCCGAACTCGCCCGTGGCGCCGGGCAGTTCGTCCACAATCCAGCGGAACTCCTCCCCCGGTTCCGTGACCGGTGCGCGGTCCTCGGGGTGGGCGCGGATTCGCTCGGCCAGGGCGGTGTAGCGACCGCCCGTGTGCGGGTCCAGTCGCCGGAGGTCGATGGTGTCGCCGGTCATCACGACTCCTCCGGCCGCCCGTGAGATCCGCATCTGCTCCAGCAGGCGGCCGGGGCGCCGGGTGACGTCGGTGCGATGGCCGTCGAGGTCGAGCAGCCGACTGGTCCTCGTCCCCGCGAGCAGCAGGCTGCGCGGCCATTGGGCGGTGATCTCACCGGGGGTGGCCGGGGCGGCGTCCGAGGCTGTGCCGGGGACGGCGTCCGAGGAGCCGGGAGGCCCGGCGGCAGGCCCGGCGGCAGGTCCGGCGGAAGGCCCGGTGGCAGGGGCCGGGTGGACGAGGACGACCAGGCGCCCGGCCGTCACGGCGGACAGGCACATGGACGGCACCCGCCACTCCCGCGTGACCTCGAACGGGTCGGCGCCCTCGACGCCGTGCACCCGCAGCCTCAGCCGGATCAGCGGCGTGAACTCGTCGGGCGTGTAGTTGCCGAAGTGCTTCGTGAAGGTGGCCTCGCCGTCGGGGCTGTAGCGCACCAATGACGCCTCCAGGACGTCGGCCCGCGCCAGCCACGCCCGCGCCGGGCCCTTGGGGGACTCCGGCGTCAGCATCACGAGAGTGTCGTCGTCGTAGCGGACACTCGCGTCCTTCGCCCGGTCCCGGCGCGTGATCCGGGGGAACCCCTGCCGCGTGGACGTGTAGGCCGCGACGGGAATCGTGACCGTGCCGGCCAGGCCGACGCCGAGGCAGACCAGCGCGGCGCCCCGGTCGGTCCCGCTGTGCCATATCTGGAGCCCCATCAGCAGGAAGAACGGGCCCGCGATGCAGCAGATCGCGGTGAAGAGGAGATTGCCGATGAACGCACCGGCGTAGCTCCGCATGTGACCCTCCCCGGAGAGTTTCCTACGCGGACGCGGACGCGGATGCTGGCGCGGACGCGGACGTCGGCGGGCGCATCGGCGTCGGGACCGGGACCCGCGCCGGAGTACGGGCGGCCCTCACGGCGTGACCCCGTCCCCGGCGTACAGGTAGCCGCCGGGCCGGGCGGGGTCCGCCACCAGCAGCACCTGGTCCCCGGCGCGCGGAATCCGCAGCTTGGAGACGATGGTCTGGAGCGCGATCCGGTCGGCGGTCCCGTTCGGCTGGAGGACCAGGTCGACCACCGGGTCGAAGTTGACGAGCCTGCCGGTGTCGGTGATCGACACGACCACGGCGGGGGTGGTCGGCGCCCCGGCCGCGAGCAACTGCTGTACGTCGAGGCCGGAGTTGTACGCCCCGATGGACTGCTGGACCCGGCTGAAGTCCTCCTCGCCGAGGAACGCGCGGGTGGTACGGCCGTAGAAGCCCTTGCCGCTGGCCACCTTGCCGGCGATCTCGGCCGCCCGCTCCTCGCGGCTCTGGCGGCGCTTCCTGAAGATTCCCATGACGGCTGCTCCTTCTGGTGATGCCCGGTCCCGTGCCGCCCGGCGCACGCCCTGTGCACGGCCTGTGCACGCCCGACGCGCACCCGGTGCGGTACGGAGACGGGGGTCGACGGGCTGACGACAGGGACGCTAGGGGGCCGGGAACACCTACCGATCCCAGGTTCGCCAGCCCGATTCCGTACGACGTACGCTCCTCACATGCCGCCTGCCAGCCAGCCGACCGGCGCCCCGGCCCGAGCGCGCGCCATGGTCATCGACCGGGCGTGGCGTGCCCTCGGGCCCGGGCTGGAATCGCTGAGCGGCCCCGGCGGGGCGCCGTTGACCAGGACGGTCAAGCTGATCGTGCTGCCGCTGATCGTCCGGCCGGCGCTGCACCCCGAATTCGCGGCGGACTTCCTCGTGCCGGAGCAGGCCGCGCGGCTGGAGGCGCTGATCCGGGAGTCCGGCGGGCGGCTGGAGGCGACGGCGCGGTGGTTCACGCTGCTCAAGAGGACCCGCAGAGCGCTGGGCGTCGTGGCCGGCAACCCCCAGGACCTGTACTTCCAGCGCTGCTTCGAACTGGCCACGGAACACGGGCCGCCCGCGGCCGCTGCGGACACGGTGGCCAGGGATGTCGTGGAGGACGTGGCCGACACGGCCGGCGGACGCACGGTGGAGGCGCTGAAGGAGCACCTGGCGGACGGCGTCCGACGCGCGCGGCTCGAAAGGGAGTTGGCCGCCCGCTGGAAGAGCCGTCAACCGGCCCCCGCCGCCGACGCGTTCGCGGCGGCCGTCGCGGCGGCCGAGGTGCTGGAGTCCTGCGGCATCGGCAACGGCAGCAGCAACGCCCCTGACCGGTCGCGGATTTCGGCGCGGTACGCGGCCATGGTCGAGGCGGGCCACGGCGCGTCCTTCGGCCGGGCGCTGTGGGCGGCGGACGCGGGCGGCGGGGTGTGGGGCCGGGCCGATCTGCCGCCTCATCTCGGGCTCACCGCACGGCAGTCGCCGCCGTGTCCCGAGGTCGGACGGAGCGCTTCGACGGCCACGCTTCCCGCGCCGCTGGACCGTACGCTCTTCGAACGGCTCTTCGTCGTCCTCCAGTCGTCGGCCCGGCGCGACGAACTGCCCGCTGTGCCGGACCTCGTGGACCGGGAGGTCGGCCGCGGTTGCGCCCCGCTCGGTCTGTACGACGAGAGCCTGCGGGTCGCCGCGGTCCTCGGCGCGCGGCTCGCCGTCGGCCTCGACCCGCTGGGCAGCGGCGAATCCGCGCTGGGGCGGACGGCCGCGCACCGGGCCGTCAACAGCCGCTGGCGGCGCGAGGCTTCGGTCCTGCGCGCCCGCAGGATGACGGTTTCCCCTCGGCCCGACCCGGACGGCGGGGTCCTGGACGCCCTCGCGCACGACCTCCGCGCGCCGTGGGCCGCGTACATGCGGCGGCTGTGGGTGCGGCTGCACGGCCGGGACGTCCACGGGGCGCCGCTGGCGGACGCCGGGGCGGCCTGGGCGGTGCTCGACGGGGTCGCGCGCTCGGTGATGATGGACCACCGCGCGAGGGTCAGGTCGGCGCTGCGGAGCCTGTCGGCGGGCGCCGCCGCGGAAGCGGCCGAGCCGAGGAGCGCGTGATGGCGGCAGGCGCGGACCTCTACGTCACGCGGGGCGAGGACGGGGTGGTACGGATCACCGCCGGTCCCGGCCCTTCCCCCGGCTCCCCTGCCGGCAACGGCGGCGACCCGCTCGGCCCGGACCTCAGCCCCAGCCCTGGCCCCAGCCCTGGCCCCGGCTCCGGCCCCGGCCCCGGCTTCACCGAAGCCGTCCTCGACGTCGCGGGCGCGGTCCTGGTCTGGCCCGTCCTCGGGGACCCGGTCCTGCCGGTGGCCGAGGTGCACGACGTGGAGCGTGC
This sequence comes from Streptomyces sp. NPDC024632, assembly GCF_055559175.1. Taxonomy (NCBI): domain Bacteria; kingdom Bacillati; phylum Actinomycetota; class Actinomycetes; order Kitasatosporales; family Streptomycetaceae; genus Streptomyces; species Streptomyces sp. NPDC024632. The sequence continues at coordinate 213,400 of NZ_JBVHLD010000009.1, read as the reverse complement.
GCAGCAGTGGCTGTGGGCGGTGTACGGCGAGCGCGCCGCCGCTGCCGTGCGGTCCTGCGCGGGCGGACAGGGGGCCGGAGACACGACAGGAGAGGCGGCCGGGGACGCGGTCGCGGGCCCGGCACCAGCGCGGGTGACCGGCGACGGAACCGCTCTGGCGGACGCCGCCGCCCGCCTCGCCTTCGGGCACTGGGCCTCCCGGTGGTGGCCGGCGTCGTACGCGGACGGGATTCCGGCGCTCGAACCGGACGTTCTCGGGCTGGAGTTGGCCGCGCTCACCCACCGGTGCCAGGAGCTGTTCGACGACCGCGGGGACCAGCCGGACGACTGCGTGGCGGAACTGATCGAGGACCATCAGGCCGCTCTCGACCCGCTCGTGCGGTGGTGGCGCGCGGAGCCGCGGTCCGGGCACACCGCGCGTCACCTGGAGAGCGTGCTGCGGCTGATCGACGGCGCGGCCGACGCCGCCGGTCTCGACGGACCGGAGCTGCGCCGCCTCCGCGCGGAGCTGGATGCGGACCAGGACCAGGACCAGGTTGCGGACCAGGTTGCGGACCTGGACGCGGACCGTACGGCACCCGCGCCCCTCACCCCCGGCGCGCTCTTCGCCTCCCGCCTCGGCTACACCCTCGCGGCGGGCGAACCCCTCGCCGTCGGCGGCCGGGTGATCGCCCGGGGCACCGGGACCAACGACTGGCGCCGCTACCCGCCCGGGTTCGTGGACGCCGCCGAGTCGGCGGTGTCCTGGACGGCGCGCGCGCTCGGCGGGCGGCGCCGGATCGAGGTCGAGGTCGTCGCGCACATCGCGGCGCCCGTCGGCGGCGCGCCCCTCGTCGCGGAGGTACGGGTCAACGGCGGCCTCCCGGTCCGCGCGCCCCTCACCCGGCGGGACGACGTGTGGACCGGCCGCGCGGATCTGGAACCGGGCCTGTCCGCAGGGGAGTTGACGCCGCGCTTCGAGGTCGCCGTACTGCTGCCGGGCTTCGACCCCGGTCCGGGCCCGGAAGGCCACGCCGACCGTGAGGCGGTCCGCGCGCTGGTCCGGGACCGCCTCGTGAGCGCGGCGGCCCGACCGGCCGAGGGCACGGCGCCGTACGACGCGTCGGCCCGCGCCACGCACTCGGCCCCCTTCCTCGCCGAGATCGTCGCCGCCACCACCACGGGTGAGGACTACTGACGCATGACGACAGGTGACGAGGGGAGCGCCGGGCCGGACGCGGAGGTGATACAGCTCTACGGGGAGCCGTTCGACTCCGGCTTCGCCCTGGCGCAGGAGCACCAACTGGCCGCGGATCACGGGGCCGCGTCCGCCGTGTACGAGCAACTGCTCGCGCTGGCCGAGTCCGTCGAGGACTCGCCCGACGTGCGGTTCCTCCGGGCGCATCTGCTCTCCGACCTCGCGAGCGTCCGGCTCACCGCCACCGACCTGACCGGTGCGCAGGACGCCGTCGATCGGTCCCGCCGCCTCCTGGACGGCATCGCGTCCGAGCCGATGGGACCGCGCGGCCGTCAACTGTGGCTGGAGGTGCTGCTGAAGACGCTGCTCTGCGGGGCCGACCTGCTGCGCAGGTCCGGGCGCCTGGACGAGGCGCTGGCGTCTCTGGACGAAGCGGCGCTCCGGCTGCCCGAATTCGAGGACGTCGAGGGGCTGCGCGCGTCCGAACTCGGCCTGAACCGAGTCCACTTGCTGATGGAGCGCGGCGAGTGGGGAAGAGCCGAGGAGCACGCCTCGGCCCTGCTGTCCACGATGCCGGAGACCGTGGCGGAGACCGCTAAGGAGGCCGCGAAGGAAGCCGGGGCGGAACCCGGAGCGGAGGCCGCGACCGAACCCGGAACGGAGAGCGCGACGGAACCCGGAGCGCAGGCCGCCGCACGTCCCGTACTGGAAACCGTGCCCCGCCTCCTGACCGCCCTCGGTCTGATCTGCTCCTCGACCGGGCGGTACGACCTGGCCGAGGACTACTTCACCCGCGCGGAGGACGATTTCCGCGCGCTGGGGGACGTCGGCGAGCAGCGGACGCTGGTCGTCCACCGCGCGTACACCGCGATGCACCGGGGCGAACCGGACCTCGCGGAACGGCTGTTCGCCGAGGCGGCGGCGGTCTTCGCCCAACAGGAGCGCTTCGGTGACCTGGCGGTCTGCGAACAGGCCCGCGGGTACCTCGCCGGTCTGCGGGGCGACGCCACCCGCGCCGCCGGCCTGCTGGAGTCGAGCCTGGCCCGCTTCGAACGCCTCGGTGCCGTCATCGCCGCCGCCGACACCATGCTGCTGGTCGCCCAACAGGCGTACGACCGGGGCGACATCACCGAGATGAAGCGGCTGGCCCAGCAGGCCCGCGACGCGTACCAGGCGCGGGAGGTGTACGAGCGGTGCGCGCAGGTCGACCTCCTGCTCGCGAAGACCCTGGAGCACAATCTGAACGTCACGGACCACGGCGCCCGCGAGCCGGAGTCCGTCGGCACCGCGCTCTCCCTCGCGCTTCCCGCCGCACTCGCCCTGGAGGCCGCGCGCTACGACTTCGCCACCGCCCACGCCCGCAGCCAGTGGCTCCAACTCGCCGACGACGCCATGGCGTTGGCCTTCCGGCTCGCCGTACGACGCCAGGACCAGGGGCTCCTGTTCGAGCTGGTGGAGCACCGCTGCGCGGGCGCCTCCCTGGCCCTGGACCGTACGACGGCGTCGGCCACGCGCACCGGGGCCGCCGGGCCCGCCGTCTTCCCCGGCGCGGCCGTGAAGGTCTACGGGCCCGGCGGGCGCGACGGCTCCGCGCCCACGCTCGGCGGTGTGGCGGCGGACGCCGCCGCCTCCGCGGGACTGCGCGTCGCGCCGCCGCCGAAGGTGCGGATGTCGGCGGAGTCAGGCCGCGTCGCGCTCCAGGAGTACGTCGCCGCAGCCGAGTTCCGCTATCAGCGGCGGATCGTGGACGAGGAGGAGGTGCCGTTCTGGGTCACCGACGACCTCACGGCCCGCCCGGTGGTCCAGATCCGGCTGGCCGACGCCGACGACCTGTTCATGGCCTGGACGTGGGCCGGCGGAGTGCGCGGTTTCGGCACGGGCCACGGGCCCGCCGACGAAGTCGACCGCGCGGTGGGCGCGTTGGCCGCCGCGCTGCCGGGGGCGGGCGACGGGGCGGAGGGAATGCGGCGCGCCTTCGCCACGGGCGCGCTGACCGACCGCGAGGCCGAGCACCGGCTCGCGCGGGAGCTGGCCCGGGCGCTGTGGCCCGAGGGGCTGACGGAGCAGATCCGGCAGGTCGCGGCGCGGGCGGGCCGTCCGCTGATCCGTATCCAGCCGTCGCCGAGGGTGGCGCAGGTCCCCTGGGAACTGCTGGCCGTCGACGACACCGGCGACGTACGGCTCATCGAGCTGGCGGACGTCGTGACGACCGCACCGGCGTCGTTGCGGCGGACGCGGGTCACCGGCGCGGGCGCCGACGCTCGGGACGACGACGCTCGGGACGCCGACGCCCCCGTCGCCGTGCCCCACGGCGAAACCGGCGCCGTCGTCCTCGTCCTCGACCCCCGCGTGCCCGGCTTCCGGGCCGACTCCCCGCTCGGCTCGGTCCTCGGACCGCCCGGCTCCGACCCGGAGTTGCTGTCCCTCGTCCGGCGCCGCCTCGACGCGGGCGCGGTCGTACCGTCCGTGGCCGCGCCCGCCGAGGCGTTCCGCCGTACCGACCTCGACCGGGACTGGCTGAGCGGGGCGCTGCGGAAGCGGCCACGGCGGCTGATGTACGTCGGGCACGTGAGCGGCGCGCCGGTCGAGGGCGGGCAGAGCGAGGACGGCACCCTGCATCTGTGCTGCGGGCCCGGCACCGACGGCCTCGCCGAGCCGGTCCGCACCCACCGGCCGCTGTCCGCCAAGGACCTGCTGCTCGGCACGCTCCCCCTGCGCGCGGACGGCGAGCCGGGCGCCCGCATCTGGCCCGCGCCGCCGCGCGTCGCCCTCATCGGCTGCGAGAGCGGCGGCGACCTGCGCTTCGCCGAGTCGTTCGGGCTGGCGACCGCGATGCTCCACAACGGCGCGGAGCTGGTCACCGCCGCGCGCTGGCCGCTCCCGACCAGCTTCGCCTTCCACCGCCTCGGCGGCCTGCCGGAGGCCGTACGTCCCCTGACCGACGCGGTCCTCGCCGTGGACGCCGCCCACGAAGACCCGGACCCCGTACGCCACTTCACCGGCTGGCAGCGCGAACGGCTCAGCCGCTGGCGTGCCACCGGCCGCGTCGAGCACTCGCCCCTGCTGTGGGCCGCCATGACCTCCATCGTCGTCTGACCGCCGCTGCGGCCCGGCGCGGGCCGCGGCCGTAGCGCTTACCGGCGCGTGGCGCCGGGCGGCCCGAGGAGACTGCCCATGCCCGCCACGACGGACGGCGCGACCTTGTAGTACACCCAGGTCCCGCGCCGCTCGGAGGTGAGCAGTCCGGCCTCGCGGAGCTTCTTGAGGTGGTGGGAGACCGTGGGCTGGGAGACGCCGACGTCGGAGATGTCGCACACGCACGCCTCGCCGCCGTCGTGCGAGGCGATGAGCGAGAAGAGCCGCAGCCGTACGGGGTCGCCGAGCGCCTTGAACATCGCCGCGGTCCGCTCGGCCTCCTCGGCCGTCAGGGCGCGCTCGCTCAGCGGCGGGCAGCAGGGCGCGGTGTCCGCCGCAGGCGCGGGGAGCGGCTCGGTTTTCGACATGCGTCTATGTTGACACATGTCGAATCAGGGCGGCGGCCAGGACGTCGGGAGCGACGGATTCGACGGACATCTAATTTGACGGTCATCGATTCAGGTGCCACGCTGGCGGCACAGGACATCGACAGATGTCGAATCAGAGAGTCCGGGCGTCCGAGACTCCCGAGCGTCCGAGCGTCCGAGAGTCCGGGACTCCGAGACTCCGAGAGCCAGAGACCTCAGAGGGGAAGCACCGTGAGCGCGTCCACCACCGCCCCGCCCGCCGTCGTGATCGGAGCCGGTCCGACCGGCCTCGCCGCCGCCGCCCACCTGACCGCGCGCGGTCAGGCCGTCCTGGTGCTGGAGACCGGGCCCCGCGCCGCCCACGCCGTACGCGGCTGGGCGCACGTACGGCTCTTCTCCACCTGGGCCGAGCTGACCGACCCCGCCGCCGAGGAGCTGCTCGCCCCCACCGGCTGGACCAGGCCCGACCCGGCGGCGTACCCGACCGGCGGCGACTGGGCCGAGCGCTACCTCCAGCCGCTCGCCGACGTCCTCGGCGACGCCGTCCGCTACGGCGCCACGGTGACCGGCGTGTCCCGCGTCGGCCGGGACCGGATCGTGGACGCCGACCGCGAGCGGCAGCCCTTCACCGTCGACTACGTCCTCGCCGACGGACGTGAGGAGCGCGTCCTCGCCTCCGCCGTCATCGACGCCTCCGGCACCTGGACCCTGCCCTCCCCCGCGGGCGCCAACGGGCTCCCGGCCCTCGGCGAGCGCGCGGCGGCCGACCGTGTCGCCTACCGCGTCCCGGACCTCGACGACCCTTCCGTACGGGCCCGTTACGCCGGGAAACGCACCGCCGTCATCGGCTCCGGCGCCTCCGCCTTCACCGCGCTCGCCACCCTGGCCGACCTGGCCGAGGCCGACGGCGGTACGGGCACGCACGCGGTGTGGGTGCTGCGCCGCGGCCTGTCCGGCTCGACCTTCGGCGGCGGGACCGCCGACCAGCTCCCCGCGCGCGGCGCCCTCGGCCTCGCCGCGAAGGCCGCCGTGGACGACGGGCACGCGGACGCCGTCACCGGCTTCCGCACCGACGCCGTCGAGCGCGCCGCCGACGGCCGCGTCGTCCTGGTCGGCGACGACGGCCGCCGCCTGGACCCGGTCGACGAGGTCGTCGTGCTCACCGGCCTGCGCCCCGACCTGTCGTTCCTGTCCGAACTCCGCCTCGGCCTGGACGAACGCCTCCAGGCACCGGTCGCGCTCGCCCCGCTCATCGACCCCAACCAGCACTCCTGCGGCACGATCTACCCCCACGGGCACCGCGAACTGGCCCACCCCGAGAGCGGCGTCTACCTCGTCGGCATGAAGTCCTACGGCCGCGCGCCCACCTTCCTCGCCATGACCGGCTACGAGCAGGTCCGCTCGGTGGCCGCCGCCGTCGCCGGAGACCTCGAAGCCGCCGACCGCGTCGAACTCACCCTCCCCGACACCGGAGTCTGCGGCGGCGCGGGCCTCTACGACGAAGCCGACATCGACGCCGACGCCGACGCCAACGCCGGTCAGGGCGGCGGCTGTTGCGCCCCGACGCCGCGACTCGTCCAGCTCGGCGCCGGGGCACCGGCGGCAGTGGCGCAGGAGGGCCCGGCGGGCTGCTGCTGAGCGGGCCGCGCCACGGGGGTCCGGGCGCGGGGTCCGGTCGCGGGTCCAGCCACAGGTCCGGTCGCGGGGGTCCGGCCGCGCCATCAAGGAGTGCGGCCGAACGGTCAAGCCGCGGCGGGCCGCGCCCGTGAGACTGGGCGCATGACCTCAGAGAGCTATGCGACCAGTACCGAGCCGGCGGCGGTCCGCGGCACGGACGACCCGTCCGTGGAGGCCGCCGCGGGCGGCGGACCCGGCGCGGCCTCCTGGGCCCCGGTCGCGGCGCTCACGCTGGGGATCGGGGCCCTGGTCGGCAGCGAATTCCTGCCCGCGAGCGTGCTGCCCGCCATGGCGTCGGACGTCGGCGTCAGCGAGGGCACGGCGGGGCTGGCCGTCGCGGCCACGGCGATCGCGGGCGCGCTCACCGCGCCCACCATCGCCGTGCTGCTGCCGCGCACCGACCGCAGGACCGTACTGATCGGCCTGCTCGCCGCCGCCGTGCTGTCCAACGCGGTGGTGGCGGTGACGCCGAACTTCCCGCTGCTGCTCGCGGGCCGCCTGCTGCTGGGCGTGGCCATCGCGGGCTTCTGGTCGTTCGCGCTCGGGGCGGGGACGAGCGCGGCGCCGGGGCGCGACCACGTCGTGTCCACCAGCCTGGCGCTGGGCGTGAGCGCGGCCACCATCGTCGGCGTACCGCTCTCCTCGGTCCTCGGCGACGCGGTGGGCTGGCGGCCGGTGTTCTGGGCCGCCGCGGGCCTGAGCCTGCTGGCGCTGGCCGCCGTGGTGGCGACGCTGCCGCCGGTGCCCGCCCAGCCGGGGGCGGGGCTCGGCATGCTCCGGCAGGCGCTGGCCAACCGGCGGCTGATGGCCGGGGTGGGCTGCATCGTGCTGCTGGCCTTCGGCAACTTCGCCGCCTACCCGTACATCCGGCTCGCGATCGAACGGGTCACCTCGGGTACGACGGTCTGGCTGCTGCTCGGCTGGGGTGTGGGCGGCCTCGCGGGCAACCTCGCCGCCGGAGCGCTCTCCCGCCGTCTCGGGCTCGCCGTCGTCGTCGCGCCCGTCCTGCTCGGCGCGAGCCTGCTCGTGCTGGGCACGACCTCCGGGCTCCCCGTCGCGGTCGTGGCGATCGTCGTCTGGGGCTTCGGCTTCAACATGGTCCCGGTCGCCACCCAGTTGTGGGTCACCCGCGCCGAGCCGAAGCGCGTCGAATCCGCCCTCTCCTTGCAGGTGACCGCGTTCCAGGTGGCCATCACGGCCGGCTCCGCGATCGGCGGCGCCGTGGTCGACAACGGCGGCGTACGCGGCGCCCTCCTGGTCGGAGCCGCCGCCGCACTCGCGGGCAGCATCGGCTTCGGCCTCCTCGCCAGACCCCGGGCCTGAACGACCGGTACGCGACCCGCCGCTACTCCACGGAGCCGCCGCCGCAGGCCGTACCGGCTTCGGCCTCCTCGCCAAGCCCCCGGCCTGAACAGCCGGTACGCGACCCGCGCTACTCCACGGAGCCGCCGCCGCAGGCGGCATCGGCTTCGGGGGGCCGCCCGGACCCCGGGTGGGAGCGCCAGGACTGGGGCGGTCGGCCGTGGTCGGCGGAGAAGGCGCGGCTGAAGGCGGCGGCGGAGCCGTAGCCCACGGTGAGGGCGATCCGTTCGACCGGCTTGTCCGTACCGGCGAGGAGTTCGCGGGCGTGCCGCATGCGTACCTCGCGGAGCACCTGCGCGGGGCTGCGGCCCAGCTCGCGGCGGAAGCGCTCGCTCAGGGACGAGCGGGACAGGTGCGCGAAGCGCGCCATGCTGTCCACCGTCCAGGCCCGCCCGGGATGCGCGTCGAGCGCCGACACCAGCGCGGTCAGGCGCGGGTCCGAGCGCTGCCGCGCGCTCTCCTCGACGGCCTGCACCATGGCGGCCTGGATCAGCCCGCCGTAGCTCGCGGCGAAGAGCGGATGCCCGTGCCTCGGGTCCAGCGGGCACATCCGCACCAGCTCCACGATGCCCCGGTTGCGCCCCGCGAAGTCCCGCGCCACCAGCGGGCTCGGCATCGGCGGCACCGCCCGCAGAGTGCCGACGGCCACCTCCGCGCGGGTCGGCGCGACGAGCCGGTACGTGGTCCTGGCGTCCACGTGGAAGGCGTCCCCGGCACACAGCGCCTCGGCGCCCGCCGCCGTCTCCAGCCGCGCGTCGCCGTCCAGGACCAGCGCCCAGATCGCGCCGTCGCCGCCGTCCAGCCGCTCTCCCGGGCCCAGTCGGCGGACCGTCACGGCCACCATGTCCCACGTCGGCACACCGCGCACACCGCCGAGGGGCGCGGCCGACCCATCCACCAGCGTCATGCACCGGCAAGCGCTCGGGCCGCCCGCCCTATTCCTCGGCGGCCCGGTACGGCTACGGGGTCCGGCGGACCGGCGGCGGTCCGAGGCGGGCGAAGGAGCGGGTGAGGCCGCGCTTGAGGAGCGCGGACAGCGGGCGTTCCACCAGCCGGTGCACGAGGTAGCTCAGCAGCAGCATGGCGCCGATGAGCGCGACGACCAGCAGGCGCGGGTCGGCGCGGTCGCGCAGGTAGTGGATGGCGGTGGTGCCCGCGGCGTAGTGGACCAGGTAGAAGGGGTAGGTCAGGGAGCCCGCGGTGGCGAGCCACTTCCACTGGAGGCGGTCGGTGAGACCGACGGCGACGCCGACCATGAGGAGCAGGAAGACGGTGTAGAGCAGGAGCGCGCCGCGCCAACTGGAGACGTGCTCGACGGTGTCGACGCGCTGGGCGATCTCGCTCTGGGCCATCAGCCAGGACATCCCGAGGATGCCCCACAGCAGCAGGTCCTGGCCGAAGCGGTGCATCAGGTACAGGGCGAGGCCCGCGATGAAGTACCAGGCGGCGTCCGGGTTGGCGAGCAGCGTCAGCGCGGGCGTCCCGGCGACGGGGGCGAGGGCGGCGGCGACGCCCCACACGCAGCAGAAGACGACGACCTTGCGGTAGGTCAGACCGGTGGCCACGACGAGCAGGAAGATCAGGTAGAAGCGCAGCTCCGACCAGAGGGTCCAGTAGACGCCGTCGACGTCGGCGATGCGCGAACCCTGTTGCAGCATCGAGAGGTTGAAGAGCGTGTCGCGCGCGGAGGCGGGCGCCTTGAAGACCGCGGGCCACAGCGTGAGCACGGCGGCGGTGAACAGCACGCCGAACCAGTACGCGGGGTAGAGCCGGATCACCCGGGAGACGAAGAAGTCCCGCGGTCCGCGCCCCCAGCACGACATGCAGATCACGAATCCGCTGATGACGAAGAAGATCTCGACGCCGATCCAGCCGTAGGACGACACGCGGAAGACGGCCGGGAAAACGTGGGAGGCCGGGCGGTCCCAGACCGGATTGTGCGGCTGGTTCACGCGGTTGGTGCCCACGTAGTGGTGGAGCGCGACCATCAGCGCGGCGCACAGCCGCAGCGCGTCGATCACGTACAGCCGCGGGCGGCGCGCGGGCGGGGCCGGTACGGCCAGGGGTCCCGGCGCGGGCAGCCCCTCGGCGGCGGGGCGTTCCTCGGTCCGCAGCACCCCGCCGCCCGCCGGGCCGCCGCCGCCCGCCGGGCCGCCGCGGCCCCCCGGCCAGTCGTCGCCGGAGCCGCCGCCCGCATGCCTCATGTGCTGATTCCGCCAGTTCGGGTCCGTGGTCAGGGCTTCCGTCCGCGCTCTCCCGCGCGCTCCGGAGCACTTCAACGTAGGGCGGTCGCTCGGCGCGAAACCAGGCCCGCGGGCCGGGATCGGGAACGGTTCAGCAGGTTGTCATCCAGCGCTGGGCAGCCCGCAAGGAGATGACCGTACGAAATTCACCCCGGCTGCATCAGGGCCCCTCGGCCGACACCCGCGCCGCCGTACTTCTGCGTGCTGTTCTGCGTGGTCCCGGCCGCTCCCGAGGACTTGACTCGGCGGTGGGGCAGCGGCCGTCGGGGCCGCGGACCACCAGGTCAGGAGAGGTCATGACGGCGATCGGGAATGTCGTGCTGGTGCACGGCGGATTCGTGGACGGGGCGGGCTGGCAGGGGGTGTACGACCATCTGACGGCCGACGGCTACCGGGTGGCGGTCGTGCAGAATCCGACGCTGTCGCTCGCCGACGACGTGGCGGTCACGCGGCGGGTGCTGGACGGTCTGGACGGTCCCGCGGTGCTCGTGGGGCACTCGTACGGCGGCGCCGTCATCACCGAGGCGGGCAACCACCCCAACGTGGCCGCGCTCGCGTACATCACGGCCTTCGCGCCGGACGCGGGTGAGTCCGTCAACACGCTGATCGCCGACCCGCCGCCCGGTGCGCCGGTGCCGCCGATCCTGCCGCCGCAGGACGGGTTCCTCTTCCTCGACCGGGAGAAGTTCGCGGCGTCCTTCGCGGCCGACGTGCCCGCGAACGTGGCCGCCTTCATGGCCGACGCGCAGGTCCCGTGGGGTGTGGAGGCCCTGGCCGGTACGGTCTCCGAGCCCGCGTGGCGGACGAAGCCGTCGTGGTACCTGGTCGCGACCGACGACCGGATGATCCCGCCGCCCGCGCAGCGCGCCATGTCCGAGCGGGCCAAGGCCACCGTCTCCGAGACGCCCGGCAGCCACGCCGTGTACGTGTCCCGGCCCGCCGTCGTGGCCGCCGTCATCGCGCAGGCCGCCCAGGGCGCCAACGGCGGCTTCTGACCCCGGCCCGCCCCGCCGCCCGGCCCGCCGTGAGGCGGGTCAGGGCTGCGCGGACAGCGGGCGGCAGCGGTCGGCCGCCTCCGTGTCCCCGACCTCCGCGAACACCTCGGCGGCCCGTGCGTAGGCGCGCCGGCTCCCGTCGGTCCTGCCTTCGTCGGCCAGCAGGGCGCCCAGCGTCTCCAGTCCCTCGGCGAGCCGGAAGCCGGTCAGGCGCTGCGCGTCCAGGGAGGCGATCGCCGCGGTGAGCGCGGCGATCGCCTCAGGACGGCGGCCGAGGTGCCCCAGGCACTGGCCGATGCGGATCAGGCCCAGCGGGCGGCAGTGCGCCACGACGGTCGGCGCCATCCGCGGCTCCTCGTCGTCGATGACGGCGAGAGCGGTACGGAACTGCCGCAGCGCCTCGGTGTAACGGCCCTCCTCACGCAGCGAGTTGCCGATCGAGGCGAGGGACTGCACATAGGAGTCCATGTCGCCGAGGGCCCGGAACGTCTCCGCCGCCCGGGACGCGGACGCGATCGCCTCGCCGGGGCGGCCGAGCAGGCGCGCGGCCCCGGCGGCGTACTGGTGGGACCAGGCGATCTGCGCGGTGGCGCCGCCGCGTTCGGCCAGCTCCAGCGCCTCACGCGCGTACCGCAGCACCGCCCGCGGGTCGCGGGACGGCACCCAGTGGACCCAGGCCAGATAGTTGAGCTGGGCCGCCTGCTGGGCCAGGTCGCCGAGGGCCGCGGCGGCCTCGGCGCCGAGCGTGAACACCTCGCGCCAGTGCGGGCCGTGTGCCCACCGGTCGGAGAACCAGTGCATGGACTCGGCGCAGTCCAGCACGGGCGCGTACCGGCCGCGGGCCGCGGCGGCCCGCATCGCGCCGAGCCAGTTGTCCACGTTCGCCCGCAGCCAGCGTTCGGCCTCTTCTTCCGAGGCCAGCCTCGGAAGTTCGGGGTCGGGCCGGTCGGGACGGCCGTAGCCGGGTTCGAACCACCGCCCGGCCAGGGTGGCCGTCCGCAGCAGCCAGGCCGTCACCCGGTCCGCCAACTCCGCGCGCCGCGCCGGGCTCTCCTCCTCCCGCAGCCGCTCGCGCGCGAAGAGGCGGACCAGGTCGTGGAAGCGGTAGCGCCCGGCGGTGCTGTCCTGGAGCAGGCCGAGGTCGACGAGGTCGTCGAGCGCGTCCCAGGTCTCCTTGACCGGCATCCGGCCCGCGACGGCCGCCAGGTCCGCGTCGACGTCCGGCCCCGGCACGGCGGCCAGCCGCCGGAACAACGCCCGCGCGGGCGCGGCGAGTTGTTCGTACGACATCCCGAAGGCGTTGGCGATCTTGAGGTCACCGGCCGTGAGCTGGTCCAGCCGCCGCTCCTCGTCCGCGAGCCGGGCGGCGAGTTCACCGGCCGCCCAACCGGGCCTGCTGGCCAGCCGGTTCCCGATGATCCGCAGCGCGAGCGGGAGACCGCCGCACAGCTCGGCGAGCCTGGTCAGGTCGGACTCCTCGTCGGTGGCCGCGCGTTCGCCGATGATCCCGGTCAGCAGGTGCGTGGCCTCCGGGAGCGGCAGCGGGCCGAGCACCAGCCTGCGGACGCCTTCGAGTCCTGCCAGCAGCCGCCGGGTGGTGATCATGGCCCGGCCCGCTCCCCCGGCCGGGAGCAGCGGGCGCACCTGCTCCTCCGACGCGGCGTTGTCGAGGACGACCAGGACGCGCCGGTCGCGCAGGACCGACCGGTACAGGGAGGCGCGGCCCTCGGTGGCGGCCGGGATGTCCTGGTCGCCGACGCCCAGCGCGCGCAGGACGTGCCGCAGCGCCTCGTCCGCGGTCACGGGCCGCTGCGACATGCCGAGCAGGTCCAGGAAGTACACCCCTTCGGGGAAGCTCGGCCGTACGGCGTGGGCGGCCCGGACGGCGAAGGTGGTCTTGCCCAGACCCGCGGCGCCGGTGACGAGACCGACCACCCCGACGCCCGGCGCGCTCTCGGCGTACACCAGCTCGCTCATCCAGACCAGTTCGGCGGCGCGGCCGGTGAAGTCCGGTACGGCGCCCGGCAGTTCGCACAGGCCGCTCGGACGCGTCCAGTGGCCGCGCAGGCGGCCGTCCCGCGCCAGGTCGAGCAACTCCGCGCGCGCGGCGCCTTCCAGGGCGAGCGCGTCGGCCAGCGCGGTCACGGTCCGCTGCTGGGGTCCGCGGCTCCGGCCGCGCTCCATGTCCGACAGCGTCCGGGCACTGACACCGGACGCCTCCGCCAGTCGCTCGAGGGTCAGCCGCGCCGCGCGGCGATGGCCGCGCAGCACCTCGCCGAAGCCCGTACGTCCGGTGATGGCGCACCACTCCCCTCAGCTGCGGAGCCGAGGTGTCCCTCCCCGGCCGCCGGCCGGCGTCGTCCGAGGGTGCGGCGTTCCGCGTGCTCCCCGTCACCCGGCGGGTTTCCTCCGCCACCTGCCGGTTCCCTCGGACGGACGAGGTCGTGGGATGCACACTAGGAGCCTGGCGGGCCTGCCCGATTCCGTCATATGACGTAGTCGGGTGACGGCGGTCGGCCGGGGCGCGGCAGGGGGCAGTGATGAGCGACGGAGCCGGCGACGCGAGGGACGGGCTGCTGGTCGGCAGGGACGCCGACCTCGGCAGGCTCGGCGCGTTCCTGGCCGAAGTCCCGCGCCGCGGAGGGTCGTTGGCGCTGGTGGGCGAGCCGGGCGTCGGCAAGTCGGCGCTGCTCGCCGCCGTCGCCGGGAGCGCCGAGGCCGCCGGGATGCGGGTGCTGCGCGCGGACGGTGTGCAGTACCGGGCGCAGTTGAGTTACGGCGCGCTGCGGCAGTTGCTGACGTCGGTGCCCGAGGTCCGCGCCCGCGCGGCCGAACTGCCGTCCCTGGCCGGTGTCCTGGGCCTGGAGCACGACGCGGCGCCCGGCCACCGGACGGTCGTGGAGGCCGCGGCGGCGCTGGCCGCCGCGCTGTCCCGCGACCGCCCCGCCCTGCTGGTGCTGGACGACGCGCAGTGGCTTGACCGGTCGAGTGCCGTCGTCCTCGGGCACGTCGCCCGTCGCCTGCCGGGCACGGCCACCGGTCTGGTGTGCGCGGTCAGGCTCGGCGAGGAGAGCTTCTTCGACCACAACGGCCTTCCCCTGCACGAGTTGGGGCCGCTCCCGGAGGCCGCCGCCGACGAGCTGCTGCGCCGCCGCTTCCCGACGCTCGCCTCGCGGGTGCGGCGGCGCGTAATCGCCGAGGCCGAGGGCAACCCCCTGGCGCTGCTGGAACTGCCCGCCGCCCTCACCGAGCCCCAGCGGCGCGCCTCCCAGGCCCTGCCCAAGCGGCTGCCGCTGCCGCAGCGGCTCCAGTCGACCTTCGCCTCGCGCATCAGGACGCTGCCACCGGCCACCCGGCACCTGCTGCTCGTCGCCGCGCTGGAGGGCAGCGGCACCATGATGATCGTGCGCCGCGCGGTGGCCGGCCGGTGCGATCCGAAGCACCTGGCCCCGGCGGAGCGCCTGCGACTCGTGCGCGTGGACGACGACATGGGGCGCGTGCACTTCCGGCACTCCCTCATCCGCTCCGCCGTCGTGGAGCTGTCGACCAGCGACCAGCGCCGGGGCGTCCACCGCGCGCTCGCGGCGGCGTGGGCCGCGGTCCCCGAGCGGCGCGCCTGGCACCTGGCCCAGGCCGCCGACGAGCCGGACGAGTCGATCGCCGCGCTCCTGGAGGAGGCCGCCGACGTCGGCACACGCCGCGGCGACGGGCCCAACGCCGTTGCCGCGCTGGTCCGTTCGGCCGAGCTGAGCCCCGCGGGCGACGCGTACGCCCGGCGGCTGGCCAAGGCGGCGTACGTCGGCGCGAATCTCACCGGCGACGTACGCGACGTACCGCGTCTCCTGCACGACGCGCGGCAGGCGTCGCCGGACGCGGACTCCCCGGCCGTCGCGGTGGCCGCCGCGCTGTACCTGCTCAACAGCTACGGGGACATCGACACCGCGCACCGCCTGCTGTCCGGCGCCGTCGCGCTCCAGCCCGAGCCGTACGACCTCACGGACGCCACGCTCGTGGAGGCCCTGACCACGCTGCTGATGGTGTGCGTGCACGGCGGCCGGCGCGAGCTGTGGTCGGAGCTCGACGCGGCGCTGGCGAAGTGCGCCGCCGTCCCCGACACCCTGCACCTGCTGCGGACCACCTTCGGCGACCCGGCCCGCGCCCGCCCGGCCGACTGGGCGCGGCTCGACACCGCGATCCGGACCGTGCCCGGCACGGCGGACCCGGTGCGGATCGTCCGGATCGCCACCGCCGCCGCGTACGGCGACCGCCTGCACGCGATGGAGGCGCCGCTGCGGCTCACCGCCCGCGGCGGCCTGGACGGGCAGAACGTCTTCCCCGCCATCCAGGCGTCGTTCCTGTGGAGCAGCCACGCCTGGTTCACCGGCCAGTGGGCCGAGGCGCGGCAGGTCGCGGAGCAGGGTCTGCGGTGGTGCGAGGAGATGGCCTATCCGCTGCGCTCCTGGACCGGCACATTCGTCCTCGCCTGCCTGCACGCGGCCTGCGGCGAGTACGCGCGGGCCCGGCGGCTCGCGGACCGGATGGACCAGTGGGCGGGTTCCCGCAGGGGCTACGCCGTCGGCTGCTACGCCGCCCACGCGCGGACGCTGACCGCCCTGGCGCTCGGCGACTTCGACGAGGCGTACCGCCACGCCTCCCGGATCACGCCGCCCGGGACCTTCGCGCCGTTCGCCGGGCACGCGGTGTGGGCGGTCCTCGACCAGGTCGAGGCGACGGTACGGACCGGGCGGCGGGACGAGGCCGCCGCGCACGTACGGGCCGCGCGCGAGGCCGGACTGGAGGCGGTGTCACCGCGGTTGGCGATGGTGCTGCTCGCGTCGGCCGCGCTGACGGCGGACCGCGACGACGAGGCCGTACGGGGTTTCGGCCAGGCGCTGGCCGTCGAGGGCGCCGAGCGCTGGCCCTTCGACCACGCCCGCGTCCAGCTCTACCTGGGTGAACGCCTGCGCCGGAGCAAGGCGCCCGGCCGGGCCGGGCACCTGCTCGGCGCCGCCGCGGCCGGCTTCGAACGGCTCGGCGCCCGCCCCTGGGCCGACCGGGCCAACAAGGAGCTGCGCGCCTGCGGCATCCCGGTCGCCGCGCGCTTCCCGCCCGAGGGCCCGGCCCTGACACCGCAGCAGTGGGAGGTCGCCCGGCTGGCCGCCACCGGCCTGACCAACAAGCAGATCGGGGAGCGGCTGCTGCTGTCGCCGCGGACCGTCTCGACCCATCTCCACCAGCTCTTCCCGAAGTTGGGCATCACCTCGCGGGCGGCGCTGCGGGACGCGCTGGACCGGACGGAAGAGCGGCGAGCCTGAACTTTTATCGTACGAACACCAATCCGCGGGCACCTCGGCTCCGAACTACCTCACGTATGAGGCCAGTCCGCGAGAGGAGTGCCATGGGACTCCTGACCGTCGACGTCCGCGCCACCCCCGCGGGCGCGGTCGTCGCACTCGCCGGAGCGCTCGACTACTCCACCGCGCCGCAGGTCCGCGAGGCCGTCGAACGCCTCGCCCTCGGGCCCGGCCGACAGCTCGTCGTGGACATGGGCGGGCTGGACTTCATCGACTCCAGCGGTCTCAGCACGCTGCTCGCCGCCCACCACCGGGCGGAAGAGGCCCACGCCCACACCGTCCTGGCCGCGGTCCCCGACCGGTTCGACCGGGTCTTCCGCGTCACGGGACTCGACCAGGTCTTCACCGCGGCGCCGAGCGCGGACGCGGCGGTCGAGGCGTGGACGGCGGAGCGCGGGACCGCGGGTGACGGGTGGGCGGCGGACCGAGGGCACCGCGGGTGACGGGTGGGCGGCGGACCGGGGGCACGGTGGGTGACGGGTGGGGGCCGGAAAAGAAATTCCTGAGTCTTCGTGCGTGCGACGCGTGAGAGGGGGTACGTGCCTGGGGTCACAGCCGACGACGTTGGGCGAACACATGACGGCGATCACGCACGACGCGGGAACCACCGCACTGCCGACCGGAGTCGGCCGGAGCGTTCCGGCCGTGGGTGAGGTGCCGCAGGTCGCGGACCCGGCGAAGGTCTCGCCGAAGGACGCCCGCGAGCTGTCGAAGCTGTACTTCGACCGCCTCCAGTCGCTGGAGGAGGGCACCGAGGAGTACAGCCGCGCGCGCGGCACGCTGATCGAGATGAACATGTCCCTCGTCCGCTTCTCCGCCCGCAGGTTCCGCAGCCGCGGCCCGCAGGAGTGGGAGGACATCGTCCAGGTCGGCACGATCGGCCTGATCAAGGCGATAGACCGGTTCGACCTGTCGCGGGAGACGGAGTTCACCACCTTCGCCATCCCGTACATCGTCGGCGAGATGAAGCGGTTCTTCCGCGACACGTCCTGGGCCGTCCACGTACCGCGCCGCCTCCAGGAGCTGCGGGTCGAGCTGGCCAAGGCCCGCGACCACCTGACCGCCGTCCTGGACGCGCCGCCGACCCTCGCCGAGCTGGCCGCCTACCTGGAGATCACCGAGGACGAGGTCGTCGAGGGCCTGGTGGCCGCCAACGGCTACACCGCGGGCTCCATCGACCTGCCCGCCGGTGACGACGGCGAGGACGCCGGACGCTCGTACGCCGACACCATCGGCGCGGCCGACCCGGCGATGGAACTCGTCGAGGACTTCCAGGCGCTGGCGCCGCTGCTGGCGAAGCTGGACGACCGCGAGCGCAGCATCCTGCGGATGCGCTTCGGACAGGAGCTGACCCAGGCCGACATCGGCGCGGAGCTCGGCTACTCCCAGATGCACGTGTCCCGGCTGCTCAGCCGGACCCTGGCCAAGCTGCGGGCCGGGATGCTCACCGACAAGTAGCCGCCGACCGGCCAGCAGGACAGCCCCACGGCACGGAGCACCACGGCCGCCGACCGGACAGCGATCCGCTCGGCGGCCGAGCTGTGCGCGGCTCGGCTCAGCCCGGCTCAGCCCGGCTCAGCGCCCGGGCAGCCAGTCCCGCAGCCGGATCAGGCCGTCGCGCAGATCGACCGGCCGTCTCGTGGCCGCCGGACCGGCCTGGTCGACGGCCGCCGCGGGACAGGCGTGTCCGCCGAGGCCCGCCAGGACCACCGCCTCGCGCTGCCGGGGCGTCAGCCGCTTGAGGTCCGTCCGTACCCGCGGGTCGGCGCGGATCTCCCGCAGCCGCCCGAGGATCGCGTCCAGGGTCGGGCCGACGTCGGTCCGTACGGCCTCCGTGTCCCGCCCGGACCTGAGCAGGCCGACCAGGCTTCGGTGGACGCGGGTGACCGCCCAGGTCAGGGCGTCGGCGTGGGCGGGGTCGAAGCGGGGCGCCGTGCGCCAGACGTCGACCAGCGCCTCGCGGGACAGCTCCTCGGCCCGCACCGCGTCGCCCGTCATGCAGTGCGCCAGGCCGTAGGCGGCGGGCGCCAGCAGCGGATAGAGCCGGTCGAAGGCGTCGCGGTCGCCCTTGCCCGCGCGGATGAGGAGTTCCCGCACGTCCGCGCCTTGACCCGGGTCACCGCTCGTATCGCCGCCCCCCGTACCGCCGACCGCGCTGCCGCTCGTACCGCCGACCGCGCTGCCACCCGTACCGCCGCTCGTACCGCCACCCGTACCGTTCATAAATGGTGAGCTTCCCTCGCAGACCGTTCCCATACGCGGCCAAGGCTCCCACGCCACCGCAGACCGCACCCACGAAAGCCGCCGGGACCCGGTCGTCGGCGCCGAACGGGCCGTTCGCCCGCGCGACCCGGGGGGCAGGCCCTCATACTGGATCAGGGACAGGTGTTCGGATCGTTGCGGCGGGAAGCTGGCAGGGGTCCGGAACGCGTGGTTGGCTGGCGCGCGAAAAACGCCGTCTGACGGAACGGGCAAGGGTTGTGGCGGGAGCGATGGAGTACCCGGGCGGCGTGCGGGCGGACGGGTTGCCGGCCGTGCTGTCCGACCCCGGTCGGCTGGCGGCGCTCGACGCCAGCGGCATGGTCGGCTCCGCTCCGGAGCGGGTCTTCGACGATCTGACCAGGCTGGCGGTGTCGGTGACCGGCGCCGCGATCTCCGCGATCACCTTCGTCGGCGAGACGCGTACGTACTGGAAGTCGGTACCGCACCTGCCCTACGGGGACGTGGAGAGCTGGCAGAACGCGGTGGGCGACAGCTTCTGCTACTTCGCCGTCGGTGAGAACGGGCCGTTCGTGGTGGAGGACGCGGAGAAGGACCCGCGGACGGCGGGGCATCCGGCGATCGGGCCGTGGGGCGTGGGCGCGTGGGCCGGATTCCCGATCGTGACCACGGACGGGCAGCCGATCGGCACCATGTGCGTGATCGACGCCAACCCTCGGGTGTGGACACCGCAGGAACTGGAGACGATGTCGGTCCTGGCGCGGGCGGTGTCCAACGAGATCAACGTGCGGATGTCGCTCGACCGTGTGCACACCGCCCTCCAGACCGCCGAGAACGCGCTGTCGACCGCGCAGGGCGCGCTGGCCGCCTCCCGCGAACTGGCCCGCAGCCTCCAGGACAGCCTGCTGCCCCCGGCCCTGCGCCCCGTGCCGGGTGTGGACGCCGCCGCCCTGTACATCCCGGCGAGCGGCGACATCAGCGTGGTGGGCGACTTCTACGACCTGTTCCAGGCCCGCGGGGCCTGGTGGACCGCGGTCATGGGCGATGTGTGCGGCAAGGGGACCGAGGCGGCCAAGGTGACCGCGCTGGCCCGCTACACCCTGCGCGCGGACGCCGGTGAGCACCTGTCGCCCGCGGCGGTGCTCGACCGGCTGAACACCGCCATGCTCGCGCAGGGCGCCCCCCGTTTCCTGACCGCCGTCCAGACCACCTTCCGCGCCAGCGGGTCCGGGGTGTCGGGGCGGCTGTGCCTGGCGGGACACCCGCCCGCCCTGATCCGCCGCGCCGACGGCCGCGTCCGGCAGGCCGGCACCCCCGGCACCCTCCTCGGCGTGGTCGACCCGGTACACCTCTCCGACGTCCGCTTCCGGCTGACCCCCGGCGACCTGCTGCTGCTCTACACCGACGGCGCCTGCGAGGCGCGGCCCGACCCGCGCGGCGCGGAGCCGCGCCGGCCGATGTTCGACGAGGCCGCCCTCGCCCGTACCCTCGGCGACACCCACACCATGGGCGCCGCCGACACCATCGAGTACATCGCCGACACGCTCAGCGACTACCACGGCGGCTGGGCCAGCGACGACACCGCGCTGCTCGCGCTGCGGGTCCCGCCGCGCGCCTGACCCGGCCGGGTTCTCGTTCCGCATACGCGTTCCGGTGCGGTGACGTGCCGGAGCGGTGGCGTGCCGGGCGTTCCCCAGCGGTGTCCACAGCCTGTGGACCGGCCGCGGCGGGGTTCGGGGAAGCGCGGGGCGCGGGGCGGGGTGTGCGGTGTGCGTACGGGGAAGCGCGGGGCAGGCGTGGGTGGTGTGCGTACGATGATGCCGTTCCGGTGCGACATCCGGGCGGCCGTCTGCTGGGAGGGCGAGATCGACCTCTACGCGGTTCCCCCTGCCCGTGGGGCGCCGGTCGTACGACGGCCGTCGAGCGGTGCCGCGTGATCAGCGACCGCATGGCGGAGATCCTGCGGGCGCTCCAGACCTCGGACTGGCCGGACGTCGCCGGTGGAGTCGCCGAGACGCTCGGCGTGGACGGCATCGCGATCAGCGCGGGCAGCCGGCCCGGCGCGTCGGAGGTCCTGTGGTCCTCCGGTGCCGGAGCGCGCGCCTTCGAGGATCTCCAGCTCACGGTCGGTCAGGGCCCGGGACCCGACTGCCTGGCCGGCGGCACCGCGGTACGCGTCCCCGACCTGGGGCTCACGCCGGCCGGCCGCTGGCCCGCCCTGCTGCGGGAGACGCCCGCGCTCAGCGTACGGGCGGTGTTCTGTTTCGCGTTGCGCGTCGGCGCGATCACGCTGGGCGTGCTGACGCTGGTCAGGGACGCGCCCGGCCGCCTGACCCCCGAACAGGACGGTGACGCGGGTGTCCTCGCGGGCCTGCTGACCCGGCGTTTCCTCGACCCCGGGGACGCGTGGACGCCGTCCAGCGGCCGTCCCGCTCTGTCCGCTCCCGGTATGCCCGGCCCCGCTCTGCCCGCCCCCGCCCTGCACCAGGCCGTGCTGCACCAGGCGACCGGCATGGTCAGCGTCCAGCTCGCCGTGCCGCTGGCGGAAGCGCTGCTGCGGCTGCGCGCCTACGCGTACGGCAACGAGCGTCCTCTGGCCGACGTGGCCCGGGACGTCGTGGCCAGACGGCTGAGGATGGTCCCCAACCCGAGCCCCGGTCAGAGCCCAGGTACGAGGACCGAACCGAGCCCCGATCCGAACCCGCCTTCACCCGCAGCAGACGAGGACTGATCTCCATGACGACCCGCGAACAGCAAGTCACCGAGGTCTTCGTCGAGGTGGCCGACTTCCTGATCGACGACTTCGACGTCATCGACTTCCTCCAGAAGCTGTCGGTGCGCTGCATGGAGCTGCTGGACGTCGCCGCCGTCGGCGTCCTGCTCGCCGACGAGAACGGTGTCCTGCACGTACTCGCGGCCTCCGACGAACACACCAGGCTGCTGGAGCTGTTCGCGCTCCAGCACGACCAGGGTCCCTGCGTCGACTGCTACCACGACGGCGAGCCGCGGACCAACGTCGACCTCGGCGCTCCCGAAGTGGCCGCCGCCTGGCCCCAGTTCACCGCCGGGGCCGAGGCCACCGGATTCGTCGCCACCAACGCGCTGCCGCTGCGGCTGCGCGGCCGGGTGATCGGCGCGCTGAGCCTCTTCCAGACCGACCCGGAGCCGCTGACGGACCAGGACGTGACCCTCGCCCAGGCCCTCGCCGACGTCGCCACCATCGCGATCCTCCAACAGCGCACGCTCGCCCACGCCGAGGCCGAACGCGACCAGCTCCAGTACGCCCTCAACGCCCGCATCACCATCGAACAGGTCAAGGGCATCCTCGCCGAGCGCTGGCACCTGGGCGTCGACGAGGCGTTCAGCGTCTTCCGCTCCTACGCCCACGCCCACGGCCGCAAACTCTCCGACCTGGCCCGCGAGATCGCCGACGGCACGCAGGCCACGGAGACCATCCGCACCTTTCCGACGCGCGCGCCGCGGACGGGCGCGTAGGAGCGGGGCACTCAGGCGCCGGGACGCCCGGGCACTGGGGCGCTCAGGCACCGGGACGCCCAGGCCCTGGGGTGCTCAGGCCGGTGTGAACACGACCTCGAAGTCCCGGACGTGGTGGGCGATTTCGCCGGGCGGCAGGACGGCCGCGTCATCCGGCGAGCTGCCGAGGGACCTGGCCTGGCTGACGAACCGCTGGACAGCGGCCCGCTTACGGGCGGCCACCTCTTCCGGCAGCCGGACGAGGGACGCCGACGCCCACGGCACGCGGGGGTCGTCTGGGCGGGCCCAGTGCCACATCCACACGGGATAGAGCAGGCAGGGCACCGACGCCTTACGGGCGGCGGTCAGCGCGGCGCGGCCCGCGGCCTCGTGGTCGCTGTGGACGTCACCGGTCCACGGCGCCAGGCACAGGTCGGCGTCGGACAGCAGCGGCACCAGGGCCGCGGCGACCTCGTCCTCATGGCCCGCCACCTCGGTGTCCGCCACTCTCAGCCGGACGATGTCCTGTGCGTCGGCGCCGAGTTCGGCCAGGGCCTCGCGCAATTCCGCGGCCCGGATGCCGACGAGCTGATGGGACGTGATGGCCGTGCTGTCGGCGTGGGACAGTTCGCCGTCGGTCACCGACACGACGGTGACCGCCACACCGGCCGCGGCGAGCAGCGCGATGCTGCCGCCCACCCCCAGCACCTCGTCGTCGGGGTGCGCGGCCACGACCACCACCCGTCCGGCGGTGGGCAGTTCGGTGTCGGCCAGGTGCGCCCAGCCGTCCCAGGCGCGCCACTGCTCCTCGTCGGTGCCGGGCGCCTGGAGCGGATCGGCGTGCTCGGGACTCTCGGTGTGCGGGATGTCGGTGTGCTGCTCGTCGGTGTGCGGGTCATCGGTGTGCTGCTCGGGGTTGTGCGGGGTGTCGTGCTGGTCCATCAGGATGTCTCCCTACCGGCCACGGGGCCGCCCGGTTCCGCGCGATTGGTTTCCTTGACGCCGTGCGCGATGACGTCGGTGTCGAAGCCGCCCTCGGTGATCAGGCGGGCCAGGTGCGAGATCTTGTGCTGACGCGCTCGGGCGAAGGAGCGCAAGGTAGCGAAGGCCTGGTCGAGGGACATGTTCCAGCGCTCGGCGAGGATGCCCTTGGCCTGTTCGACGATGATCCGGCTGTGGAGCGCGTACTGGAGCTGGTCGCGTTCCGCCTCGGCGTGCGCGAGGGTCCGCTGTTGGAGGATCGCGATGGTGGCCACGACGTCGTGGGACACGTCCGTCACGGTGCGCCCGCTGCCGTACGCGTGGGCCCGCAGCCGCAGCAGGGCGTCGGCGAGGGAGACGGCGAGCTGGACGCTGACCATGCCGGTCGCCTGGTGGACCACGGCGTGATGGAGGAAGGGGAGGGGGTCCGGCGGGTCCGCGGGGTCCGGCGGGTTCATCGGGCCCGGCGGGTTCATTTGGCCCTGCGGGATCACAGGGTCCTGAGGCCGCACACGATCCGCCTCTTGGCGTGCCCGACCGGCACCCTCCAGGAAGTACCTGGTCAGGGCGGCGGCCAGGATCGCCGCGTCGGCGCTCTGCCCGCTGGTCAACGGCCCCGGCGCGCGCCGCACCGCGGTCAGCACCCCGAGTCCGATCCCGCCCATGCGCAGCGGGAAGCAGAAGACCGCGCGCGCCGCCAGGCCGGGCGCCTCCATGACCAGCTCGGGCCAGCGGTCGTGGCGGACGCGGGCCAGATCCGGCACCCGTACCGTCGTACCGCCCACCATGCAGTCGGGTCCCGGGCCCTGCCCCAGTGTGAGCTGGAGGTCTTCGAAGCCGCGCGACACGTCGTCGGAACACCACAGCACCTCGGTCCTGCCCGGCTCGTTCCCCAGCGAGACGGCGACGCCGTCCACCTCGAGGGCCGCGGCGCCCGCCACGGCCACCGCGGGCGACCCCTGGCCGTCCTGGAGCAGACGCAGTGCCTCCGCCAGGCGCTCAGCCGCCATCGGGCACCACCGCATACGGCCTCACATGGCCTCGATTCCCCGAGCGCGGAAGGAACGACGGACGGAGACCGGTCACGCGGTCATCGCGTTCGCGTAAGGGTGAACGGTCATCCGTTCAGCGGTTGTGGGTTCCGCCCGTCACGGCGAGGTGATCCGCGGGAGATCCGCGGCCCCGGTGGCGGCATCGCACTCAACCGACTGCGCCAGGGGCAGGGACGCTCCTTCCACCCTACCTCCCGGGTGTCCGCGGGCACCCTGACGTCACACCGTGCGCCCGGCCGGGAGGTCGGCGGCACGGCGCAGTACCGACCGCAGTTCCCCGGCCGCCGCGGACGCCGGCCCCCCGGTGCGACAGCGCCACCGCCGCCGCGACCGCGTCGACCGCCCGCTCCGGATCGCGGCACAGCGACAGCGCCAGCGAGAACAGCGCGTCCGCGTGCCGTTCGTACCCGCCCAGCTCGTACGCGCCCAGCGCGCCGCTCGCCGGATTCCGCCCATGGGGGTGCTGCGTCAAAGCCCTCACCTGCTCAAACCGTACGTTCGGACAACCGCCGGGGGCAGGGGCGCACCCCGTACGCCATCCCCCTCCCCCCGCCCCCGCCAGCACCCCGAACCGGGACCGGTGGGGGTTATTCGAAGAACTTCAGGCTGAAGCCGGTGTCGGAGGTGGGGCCGGGGACGTTGGCGCGGGAGTAGGTGGTGTTGCCCCACCAGCAGAAGGTGCCGGTGAACCAGTAGCGGTTGGACCAGGAGTAGGGGGTGCCCTTGGGGACGGCGGTGAACATGAGGGGGAAGCGGGGGCCGGCGGGCGGGCTGGTGCCGATGTCGCCGTTGAGGAGGACGAAGCTGTGGGAGCCGGGGCCGTTGACGTAGAGGGTGGGGTCCCAGCCGGACATCATGGTGGCGGCGTGCGCGCCGAACAGGCAGCCGTTGGACTTGTACCAGTCCCAGACGTACGTCGGGTCACCGCCGGAGCGCAGCCGCAGATCGGCCATGCAGTACTGGTCGCTCCAGCTCCCGTTGGCCGAATAGACGATGTGGAGCTGCCCGTTGGGGTCCTTGACGGCGGCGGGCGCCTCGTTGATGTACGGGTTGCCGACGACGCGCTCCCAGCTCTCGCGCGGCTGGGAGATGATGTAGCGCGCGCCGGTCGGCGTGGTGGGGCTGCTCATCCGGACGATGTACAGGTTCTGTTCAACGTTCGTGTCGCCCGCCCAGCCCGACCAGACGAACCAGCGCTGCCCGTTGAAGGTGAAGAGGTTCCCGTCGATGGCCCATTTGTCGTTGGGCAGGGCCAGTTGGGTCTCGGCGCCGTAGCCGCTGTCGGCGGTCGCCGAGCTGATGACGTACATCCGGTGCGCGGCTCCGGCGCCCGACGTGAAGTAGATGTAGTACCGGCCGCCGTCCACCACGATCTCCGGGGCCCACACCTCACCGCGGCCCTTGGTGTCCGACCAGACCTTGCGGGAGGCCGCCGCGCCGAGGGCGTCGGGCGACGACGCCTTCCGTACGGCGATGCCGCCGCCCGACGTCTCGGCCGAGATGTACGTGCTGCCGACCCGGATCACGCTCGGGTCGGCGTTGTGGATGGTGGTCTGGGACGCCTGGGCGGGCGCGGAACACAGCACGGCCAGCAGGGCGAGTACGGCCGCGAGGGCTGCGCACACTGTGCCGGCCAGGGCACCCCTGCCGGTGCCGGACGAACCGGCCGGGCCGCTGCCGGACGAACCGGCCGGGTCACCCCCGGACCAACCGCCCAGACCGGTGCCGGACGAACCGCCCCGGCCGCCGCCTGCCAAGGCACTGTGGAGACTTCGCAGAAGCTTCATAGTCCCGTTCCATGGTCGGGCCTCCGCTTCGACGCCGGGCGGGCGGTGGAGCGCCCGCCGAGGGACGACGTCCGGTCAGAACCGCATCGGAGGGGGGAACTTGGCGCTCTGACCGCTTGAATCCCACCGTTTCCACCGCTCCCGCACAAGGGTCAACACCGGTGGTAGCACGTTCCAACAGCATCGCGAGTGACCGTGGGCATGTCAATCACCCAAGGCGGTACGACTCGGCCGGTCAACCCGTACTCCCCCGCGCCCCATTGACACCATCCGCCCCGGATCACCATCATGTGCACGCCACACGTGTTCGCGTATGCCGCAAATGCCCCCTCCGCACGCACCACCGCGCAGCCGGACCCGCCCTGCCGGGGCACCGCCAGAGCACGCCCCGAGCGCCACCGGCAGCACGGCCCGCCCCCACCGGACCGTCAGGAGAAGCCCCGTGCCCAACGTCGACCGCCGAAGGTTCCTGCAACTCGCCGGAGCCACCGCCGCCGCGTCCGTCCTCACCGGCGGCATCGCCAAGGCCGCCTCGATCCCGGCCGCCGCGGGAACCGGCACCCTCCAGGACGTCGAGCACATCGTCGTCCTGATGCAGGAGAACCGCTCCTTCGACCACTACTTCGGCACCCTGCGCGGCGTGCGCGGCTTCGGCGACCCCCGCCCGGCCACCCTCCCCAGCGGCAAGTCCGTCTTCCACCAGGCGGACGCCGCCGGGCACGAGACGCTCCCCTTCCGGCCGAACATCGACAACCTCGGCCTCCAGTTCCTCCGCGACCTCGACCACAGTTGGTACGGCACCCACCAGGCGTGGAACGGCGGCAACTACGACCGCTGGATCCCGGCCAAGTCCACCACGACGATGGCGCACCTCACCCGCCAGGACATCCCGTACCACTACGCGCTCGCCGACGCGTTCACCATCTGCGACGCCTACCACTGCTCAATGCTCAGCTCCACCGACCCCAACCGGTACTACATGTACACCGGTTACTCGGGCAACGACGGCAAGGGCGGCGGCCCGGTGCTGGGCAACGAGGAGGCCGGGTACGGCTGGACCACCTTCCCCGAGATCCTGGAGCGGGCGGGCGTCTCCTGGAAGGTCTACCAGGACACCGGCACCGGCCTGAACTCCGGCGGCGGCTGGGGCTGGACGAGCGACCCCTTCATCGGCAACTACGGCGACAACTCCCTGCTGTACTTCAACCAGTACCGCAACGCCCAGTCCGGCAGCGCCCTGTACGACAAGGCCCGCACCGGCACCTCGGCCCGCAACGGCGACGGCTACTTCGACCGGCTCAGGGCCGACGTCGTGGGCGGCAAACTCCCCCAGGTCTCCTGGATCGCCGCCCCCGAGGCGTTCTGCGAACACCCCAACTGGCCCGCCAATTACGGCGCTTGGTACATCTCCCAGGTGCTGGACGCGCTCACCGCCGACCCCGACGTGTGGAGCCGTACCGCCGTCTTCCTCACGTACGACGAGAACGACGGCTTCTTCGACCACGTCGTGCCGCCCTTCCCGCCCGCCTCCGCCGCGCGCGGGCTGTCCACCGCCGACGTCACCCAGGACCTCTACACCGGCGGGCTCTCCGGTTACGCGGCCGGGCCGTACGGGCTCGGGCCGCGCGTGCCGATGCTGGTGCTCTCGCCCTGGAGCACGGGCGGCTGGGTCTGCTCGCAGACCTTCGACCACACCTCGATCGTGCAGTTCATCGAGAAGCGCTTCGGTGTGCGCAACCCGAACGTCTCACCCTGGCGCCGCGCGGTCTGCGGCGACCTCACCGCCGCCTTCGACTTCACCCGCAGCAACGCCGCCGCGCCCGCGCTCCCCGGCACCGGCGGCTACGTACCGCCGAACCACAACAACCCCGGCGACTACGTCCCCACCCCGCCCGCCACCGGCGCCGTCCCGCGCCAGGAACCGGGCCTGCGCAACGCCCGCCCGCTGCCGTACGACCTGGCCGCCGACACCCAACCCGCGGGCGGACGCTTCCAGTTCACCTTCCGCAACTTCGGCACGGCGGGCGCCGCCTTCCTCGTCACCTCCGCGGTCCGCTCCGACGGCCCCTGGCCGTACACCGTCGAGGCGGGCAAATCCCTGGTCGACACCTGGCTGATGCCCGCCGCCTCCGACCGCTACGACTTCTCCGTCCACGGCCCCAACGGCTTCCTGCGCCGCATGGCCGGCACCGCGGGCTCCATCGGCCCCGAGGTGACCGCCCGCCACACCCCCGCCACCGGCCAGGTCACCCTCGTCTTCAGCAACCCCACCGGCGCCCCCGTCACCTTCAACGCCACCGACGCCTACGCCCCCACCGCCCACTACACCTACACCGTGGCCGCCGGCGCCTCCCGCACCGTCCCCGCCTGGGGCGTCCCGGCCGGCAACCACTGGTACGACATCACCGTCACCACCACCACCGACCCCGCCTACCTCCGCCGCTTCGCCGCCCACGTGGAAACCGGCACCCCCAGCACCAGCGACCCGGCAACATCAACAACCTGAGGACCCCGCGGCGGCGCGAGTCCGTCCGGATCCCGCGCATCCCGGTCCGCCGGACGAGCCATGGATCTGGTCCGCCCGGCTGAACCGCCCGCCGCGGACGGTCAGTTGTTGATGGTCTGGATCTCCCGGACCGTCACCTCTCGCGGGTCGCCGACCCTGCCGTCGGGCAGGGCGTAGGGGCCGCCGCTCGAACCCGTCCAGCTCACATGCCAGTTGACGGAGACATCGAGCTGGTACGGCGGGGTGTTCTGCGTCGAGCGCAGGTACGTCACGCCGCAGGGAGGGGCTGCCTTCGGGTCGCCGTTGTAGGCGGCGCCGACCTTGCCGTCGGGTCCGATCGGGCAGTCGCCGGAGGACGGGAAGACGGTGGCGTCGGAGGTGCCGGGGGTGATGTGCACGGCGGACGGCTCCGCGGTGGTCTCGGCCCAGATCTCCCGGCCGCCGCCCAGGTCCACCGACGCCCGCACCTTCACCGGCGTGTACGCCTGTCGCAGGGTCACCCAGGTGGGGATGTTGACCGTCTGCGGGCCCGCGGGATTGGTCACGATCCTCACGCCGGGTACGTGGGTGTGGGCGAAGGCGAGCTTGGAGAGCATTTCCGGGGTGATCACATGCCCGGTCCCGGCAGGCGGCATCTGGCCGTTGGGCACCCACCTCGGCGTCTGGTCGTTGCAGCCCATCTGCGCCGACGGGTCGGCGTCCGGATTGACAGTCACCAGCCACCACATTCCCTTGCCGGCCTCGGCGCTGTTGAAGTCCTTGTAGCCCTTGTCCCCGCCGGGGTAGTCCAGCCCGTTCTGGTAGTGGTCCCGGTCCATCCCCATGGCGGTACGGAAAGTGCCGTGCACCTGGGGCAGTTCGTCGTTGAAGTTCTTCGTGTACTCCGCCTTGAACTGCTCGGGGGTGTACTTCGGCCCGAACCAGCAAGGCGGCGGCGTCCAGTTGACGTTGACCGACGCCAACGGTCGGCTCGCGCCGCTCGGCCTGCCCGTGGGATACGTCAGCCGGTACCCCTGGGCGATGGCCTCCAGGTTTCCGCCGCTGTCACCCGATCCCTTTCCACCCGAACCCTTTCCACCCGACGGCGGCAAACCGGTGTCGTCGAAGGCGTAACCCGGTGCCGCCGTGAGTAACACGATGAGCGCCGCGAGGGGCAGCGCGCGGCGGAGTGACCCCGTACCCGTCATTGCTTGCACTCCAACGCCCTTTCCTTGGTGGTGATCGACTGTGCTCGCCAGAGCTGCGTGCCGGGCCGGAACAGGCTGAGCACCAGTTGGTACGACACGTAGTTGCGGTCGTCAGCGCCGGTGACGTGCACCTTCCCGGTCCCGATCTCCTTGCTGAACAGCTTCGACTGGTCCTCGCAGAAGGTGACTTCGGCCGCCGAGTTCTTGGCGAGGAGCTTGACGGCGGGCCGGAAGAAGCGGTCGGTACCGGTCACCGTCTTCTTCGCGTCGATGTGCATCTGGACGTACTGCTTCGCGTAGCTGTACGCGTCGCCCTCCGCGTACGTGTTCAGGGCCCCGCCCTTCACGCTCTGCTCGACCACGCCGTGCGTCATCGACTGCATGAAGTCGGCCGACGCGGTCAGGACCCCGGCCTCGGCGTCGTCCGCCGGAAGCCGCCAGTCGAAGTCGAGCTTCAGGTCCGCGGGGAGCGCGAGCGCCGGGTCGACGGTCAACACCCCACCCGTCGCCGTAGGTTGCGCCGATGTCGCGGTCGCCGTCGCTGTGGCCGAGGGCGCCGTGGTCGGGGAAATCTTGCTGTCGCCGCCACCTGAGCCGCCGCCGCAGGCGGAGAGCGTCAACGCGGCGGTCGCCGCGAGAGCCGCGACGGGAAATGCTGAGCGGGCTCGCATGGTCGAAGTCTCCCGATCGGTTGTCCGTGGGCACCGTTCGGGGCGTCGGCGAAAAGGCCCCCTCGGACCCCGCACGCCTGACCCCCCGTATCCGCCACCCACGGTAGCGAAGAGAACGCGTGAGGTTCGAGAGTGCTCCCGCGCTCAGCGCGTCACGATCGCGTCACTGCGCGGGGAACACGACGGCTGCGGTGCCGGCATCCGGAGTCACAGGGCGATCAGGCCCGCTGGGGTGGGGCGGAAGCCGCACGTGTCGAGGTAGAAGGGGCGGAGGTGGGGCTCGAAGTCGACGTGGAGCCATTCGCAGTGGGCGGCGCGGGCGTGGTGGGCGGCGGTGGCGACGAGGTGGGCGCCGACGCCCTTCGAGCGGTGGGGCCGGGAGACGACGGTGTCCAGGAGGAAGGCGTGGGCGCCGCCGTCCCAGATGACGTTGACGAAGCCGATGAGGCGGGTGTCGTCGTGGGCGCAGACCCAGCCGAGGCTGTGGCGTTCGAGGCGGGCGCGCCAGTCGGTGCGGGCGGGCGGGCCGCCGAAGCCGTCGGCGTGAAGGGAGTTGAGGGCTTCGTTGTCGACGTGGCCGCGCCACTCGTAGGTGATCGTCACGCCGCGATCGTACGGTCGGCGCGGGCGAAGGTGACGGTGACGGCCAGGCCGCCGGGGTGGGTGGGGCGGGCGGTGAGCGTGGCGTGGTGGGCGGTGGCGATGGAGCGGACGATCGCGAGGCCGAGTCCGTGGCCGGACGCGGGTGAGCCGCTGGTGCGGTCGGGGGCGAGACGGCGGAAGGGCTCGAAGAGGTCGGGCACGCGGTCGGCGGGCACCGGTTCGCCGGTGTTGGTGACCGTGAGGGTGTCGTCGGCGAGGTCGAGGGAGACGGCGCCGCCGGGGTGGTTGTACTGGACGGCGTTGCGGATCAGGTTGAACAGGAGGTGCCGCAGCAGGACCGGGTCGCCCTCGACGCGCAGCGGCCGGTCGGCGGTCACGGTGAGCCGGACGTCCTTCTCCTGCGCCAAGTGGCGCAGCTCGCCGGTCAGTTGACGCGCCAGCGGTACGAGGTCGACCTGCTCGGTACGTTCGAGGCCGCGGTCGCTGCGGGCGAGCAGCAGCAGCGCGTCGATCAGCCGCTCGGCGTCGCGGTTGACGGTGAGGAGGTCGTCGCGCACGTCCGCGAGGCCGTCGGGGAGCGGGTCGGCGAGGCCGACTTCGAGGCAGGCGCGCTGGACGGCCAGCGGGGTGCGCAGTTCGTGGGAGGCGTTGGCCACGAAGCGGCGCTGGCCCTCGAAGGACTTCTCCAGCCGGTCGAGCATCGTGTCGAACGTGTCGGCCAGGCGCTGGAGTTCGTCGGCCGGGCCGCTCAACGCGAGGCGTTCGTGCAGGTTCTGCTCGCTGATCCGGCGGGCGGCGTCCGTCACGGCCGCGACCGGGCGCAGCGCCCGCCCCGCGAGCCACCAGCCGGTGGCGGCGGCCAGCACCGTCACGAGCACCAGGCCGATCGCCGACCACAGGATCATCTGGTGCAGCGCCGCGTCCTGCACGGCGCCCACGGTCCAGTGCAGCGCGCGGATCGAGATGCCGTCGCCGGTGCCGCCCGTGCCGCCCGCGCCATCGATGGCGCCCGTGCCGCCGGAGCCGCCGTGGGGTACGACGGGTCCGGTGCGGCCGGTGGGGGCGTACGTCGCCGCGTCCGTCGGTCCCCCGGTGGCGCGGCTGACCCCGATGCCCTGCACCTGCCGTG
The DNA here is from genome assembly GCF_055559175.1 of Streptomyces sp. NPDC024632. Lineage (NCBI taxonomy): Bacteria > Bacillati > Actinomycetota > Actinomycetes > Kitasatosporales > Streptomycetaceae > Streptomyces > Streptomyces sp. NPDC024632. The sequence continues at coordinate 181,479 of NZ_JBVHLD010000009.1, read as the reverse complement.
TCGTCCCGTAGCGCGCCAGCACCACGACGAACGCCAGCAGCGCCGTCCCCGAGAGGAGGAAGAGCCCGGCGAAGGCGGCGGCCAGCCGGGCCCGGAACGTCAGGTGCGGGCGCGGGGGCCTGATCAGCGGCACAGCCGGTACCCCTCTCCGGCGTCCGCCACGATCACGTCGGGCGGGCCGAGCTTGCCGCGCAGGCGGCTGACGGTGGCGCGCACGGCGCTGGTCCGCGGGTCCAGGTGCTCGTCCCACACGGACCGCACCAACTCCTCCTGCGTGACGGCCTCGCCGCCCGCGCCGACCAGCGCGTGCAGCACCGCGAACTCCTTCGGCGTCAGCTCGACCGCCCGCCCGTCGATCCGCGCCTCGCGCCTGGCGGCGTCCACCGTGATGCCCTCGTACGCCACCACGACCGGCGGCGCCTTCAGCGCCCGGCGGCTCAACGCCCTGATCCGCGCGACCAGTTCGGCGAAGTCGAACGGCTTGGCCAGGTAGTCGTCCGCCCCCAGCCGCTCCAGCCCGTACACCCTGTCCTCGACCCCGCCCGCCGCCGTCAGCATCAAGATCCGCGGCGGCGCCGCCATCCCCCGCACCCTCCGGCACACCTCGTCCCCGCTCAGCACCGGCAGATCCCGGTCGAGCACGAGCACGTCGTACTCCGTGACCCCGCACATCCGCTCGGCCGCGTCCCCCGACACCGCCAGGTCCACCGCCATCGACTGCCGCCGCAGCCCGATCACGATCGTCCGCCCCAACACGTGATGATCCTCGGCCACCAGAACTCTCATGCGGGCCAGGGAAACACGGGGGGCCGTACGCGGAGATAAGCGTGCGTCCTCCGGACGGGTCGCCGAAGAACCGGCGGGCGCCGGAGCCGGGGCTCGACCGGCGGTGCCGGTACGCGGCCGGCGGTGCCGGTACGCGGCCGGCGGCGGCCCGCCGGGCGCGGGAGCCGTAAGCGCTACGCGGTACGAGCGGCCGGTGGCCGCCTGCCGGACGAGGGCCTGCGCGTCCTGCCGAAGGCGGCCAGCCGGGCAACCGCTGCGCCCGACCGGCCGGACGACGGGAGTCGGCAGTCGCCGTACGCCGTGCGCGCGGCGGTCGGCGACGCAGGGCCGAAGGCGATACGGGGCCAGGTCCGCCGCCTGCCGGACGGGGCATGCGGGACCCCCGCCGTAGACGGCCCGCCGGGCCATTGCTACGCCCGCCTGCCGGACGTCGGCAGACGGCCGCCGACGTGGGGCGGGGGCGGGAGCGCCCCAGGTGGGGATCTTGTACGGCTGCGGCTCTGGGGGTCTTGGCCGGGGGCTTATGGGAACGTAACCGGGTTTATGCCGCTGCGCGGGGGCGGCTGGTGTGCTCGGCGCATGAACTTCGTCAAGCGGGCAGCGTTCAGTCTGGTGGCACGGGCGGGAAAGGCCGCGCTGTTGCTGGGCGTGTTCGGGGTGATCTGCGCGCTGCTGCTCGGGGGGTTCCTGCTCAGGGGGGCGACGCAGCGACGGGAGGCGGAGACGCAGCGGCGGGTGGGGGTGGACGTCACCGTGCGCGGGGACGGGCTGACCTCGGCGGTGGTCGGGCGGCTGGGGACGTATCCGCTGGTCGAGCGGTACAACGAGCTGCTGCGCGCGGTGACGGTCCCGCCGCCGGGCCTGGCGGCCGTGGTGCCGGAGGGGGCTCCGGGCGGCGGCGGCAAGGACGGGCTCACGCTGAACGGCGTCCGCGCGTCGGACACGCTCCTCGACTTCGCCACCGGCCGGGTCCGTGTCGTCGCGGGCCGGGGCATCACCGTGGCGGACGCCCGCCGCAAGGTGATCCTCCTCGAACGGCGGCTGGCCGCGAAGCACGGGCTCGCGGTGGGCGACACCGTCGAGCTGGGCGGCGCGGGCGGGCGGCGGGAGCCGTTCGAGGTCGTGGGGCTCTACCGGGACACGCGCCAGGACCCGCCGCAGTGGACGTCCGCCGCCGACCTGGGCGCGAACCAGGTGTACGTGCCGGTCGCCGCCGTCACCGCGCTGGGGCTCGGGGCGAAGCCCACGGAGGCGGTCTTCACGATCGGTTCGCCCGACCGGGCGGAACCGCTCCACGCGGAGGCGGTACGGCTGCTGGGCCCGAAGGGCTTCCGCTTCGACGTCAACGACAAGGCGTACCGCGACCAGGTGCTGCCGCTGCGGCGGGTCGGGGCGTTCGCGGGGGCGCTGGTCTGGCTGATCGCGCTGTGCGGCGCGGCGATCCTCGGGCTGGTCGTCCTGCTGACGGTCAAGGAGCGGCGGGCCGAACTGGGCATGCTGCTGGCGCTGGGCGAGCGGAAGTGGAAGCTCATCGGCCAGCACACCGTCGAGGTGACCGTGCTGCTGGTGCCCGCGCTCGGGGTGGCCGCGCTGGCCGGGCAGTCCCTCGCGCACCGGGCGGGCGAGACGCTGCTGGCCCGCGAGCAGTACGGCGGCGCCGCGTCCCGCCCCGGCGGCTCCGCGTCCGACGAAGCCGACGCGTCCAGTGAATCCGACGCGTCCCGCCCCGGCACCCCGTCCCGCCCCGGTACCGCGCCCCACGAAGCCGCCGCCCCCGACGACACCCCCGCCGTACCCGACATCCGCGTGAGCGCGGGCGACCTCGGCAAGGTCGCCGGAATCGGCCTCGGCATCGCGCTCGTCTCCACGGTCCTGCCCGGCGTCGGAATCCTGCGCCTGCACCCCCGCTCGATCCTCACCGACACCGAATAGCCGCACCGCGAAATCCCGACGCCCACGCCCCCGCCCATGCCCACGCCCTCACCCATGCGCACCACCACCGACCCCCCAAGAGGCCGACTGTCATGAACTTCGTCAAACGCGCGGGCCTGAGCCTGTGGTCCCGCAAAGGCAAGACCCTGATCACCCTGGGCACCTTCCTCGTCGTGTCCGCCATGGTGCTCGGCGGCGTCCTCATCAAGTCCGGCACGGCTCGGGCGACAGAAGCCGCCAGGCAGCGGCTCGGCGCCGAGGTCACGCTCGGGGCGGACATGGACGCGCCGTTCACCGGACAGGCACCGACCATCGGCGCGGACGTCGTGGACCGGATCGGCGCGTCCCCCCTGGTGGAGAAGTACACGTACAACTCCTTCGACGGCACACGGCTGTTGAACGGCGCGAGAACCGCCACCGGCAAGCCCCTCGCCCCGGACTACCCCGCGAACTCGACACTCGCCTTCGGCGTCCTGGACTCGACGCTGATGCCGCACTTCAGCGACGGCACCTGGACGTTGCTGTCGGGGGAGCCGATCACGGCGGCCGACCGCGAGGACGACAGCGTCCTCGTCGAGGAGCGCCTGGCGAAGAAGAACGGCCTCGCGCCCGGCGGCACGCTCACGCTCGGCGAGAACGACCCGAAGGGCAAGCGCAAGGCCGTCTTCACCGTGAAGGGCGTCTACCGCGACCCGTCCGACACCGTCGACAGCGAGTACGGCATCGCGCCCGGCGACCGGCTGATCGTCCCGGCCGCCGCGCTGAGCAGGCTCAACTCCGACGGCAGCGGCGGAGCGCCGCAACTCCAGGGCGCCACCTTCCGGTTGAAGGACCCGGCGACGTACGACGCCTTCCGTGCGCAGGCGGAGCGGACGGCGGGCGACGCGCTGCACGGCCTCGCCTTCGACCTCAACGACAAGGCGCTGCGGCAGATGACCGGCCCGCTGCGGAGCATCACGTCCTCCGCGACGGCGGCGATGTGGCTGATCGGGGTGGCCGGGGCGCTCGTCCTCGGCCTGCTCGCCACCCTCGCGGTCCGGCAGCGGCAACGGGAGTTCGGCGTGCTGCTCGCGATGGGCGAGAGGAAGTGGAAGCTCGTCGCCCAGCAGGCCGTGGAGATCACCGTGGCCGCCGCGCTCGCCGTCGGGCTCAGCGCGCTGTTCGCCCAGAGCCTGACGCAGAAGGCGGGCGACTCGCTGCTCAGCGGCGAAGCGGCCTCCGCCCAGCGGAAGATCGACGCCTGGCAGCCGCCGCCCCCCGGCTCCACCGGCCTCGAGGAAGGCATCGACATGAACGACAAGCCGGTCGAGGGCGCCGTCCCCATCGACTCGATCACGGTACGGCTGTCGCCGTCCGACCTCGCCACCGTCGCGGGCGTCGGCCTCGGCATCGGCCTGCTCGCCACCGCCGTCCCCGGCGCCGCCGTACTCCGGCTCACCCCGCGCACGATCCTCACGAAGGGCAAGTGACCTCATATGAAACGGAATTCGGGCACCTCACGGACTCCGCGCGAGTCCCGGGACGCCGCTACGGCGGCAGGCGCGACCCCCGACGCCGCCCCCGAGGCCGCCTCCGGCGCCACCTCCGACGCCGTCCCCGCCGCTCCCCCCGTCCTCCAACTCTCCGCCGTCAGCCACACCTACCAGGGCCAGCGGCGCAAGACCACCGTGCTCCGGCAGATCGACGTGTCCTTCGAGCGGGGCACGTTCTCCACCATCCTCGGCCCCTCGGGCAGCGGCAAGACCACCCTGCTCAGCCTGGCCAGCGGCCTGGACAGCCCCACCACGGGCACCGTCCGCTTCGACGGGCGGGACATCGCGTCCATCGGCCTCGGCCGCTACCGCAACAAGCACGCCGCCACGGTCTTCCAGCAGTACAACCTGCTGCCGTACATGACGGCCCTTCAGAACGTCGTCACCGCGATGGAGATCACCGGCGCCAGGCCCGCCACCGGGCGGCGCAAAGCCCGCGCGCTCGACATCCTGGCCGGCGTCGGCCTCGACCCCGACGCCGCGCACCGCAATGTGCTCAAGCTCTCCGGCGGGCAGCAGCAGCGCGTCGCCATCGCCCGGGCCCTGGCCTGCGACGTCGACATCCTCTTCGCCGACGAACCCACGGGCAACCTCGACGAGGACACCGCCGACAGCATCATCGACATCTTCCGCGACCTGGCGCACATCCAGCACAAGTGCGTCATCGTCGTGACCCACAGCCAGACCCTCGCCGCCCGCTCCGACCGCACCCTCACCCTCCGCAAGGGCAAAGTCACCACGACGCGGGCCGCCTGAGCCTGTCAGTGGCTCCCTATAGCGTCAGCCCATGACCGAAACCTCGACGCTGGACCCGCTCACGTTCTTCGAGTACGACCACGACCCGGGCAACTACTGCCTGCTGCTCAGCGACACCGACATGGTCCCCTTCATGGACGTCTTCGAGGAGTGCGAGCAGTACGGCAGCGGCTACGGCTGGACGGGCGTCGCCCGCTCGGCCATCCGCTCCCGCGCGCCCGAACTCCTCGACCGCGTCTCCTTCGACCCCGAAGCGGGCATGTTCGTCGCCTACGGCACGGACCCCGAAGCGCTCCAGGCCCTGGGCGCCCTTCTCAAGGAGGCCCTGACCGACAAGGCGGTCCTCAAGCACCTGATAGAGACCGGCGATCCGGCCTGGTTCGACTGAACTCGGCCGCCGCGGGGCCCCGTTCCCCCGCCGACCGCCCACGCCCACCGCCCACCGCCCTCCGCCCGTGACGGACCCCCGAACCCCCGGACCCCCGGAATCACCGCATCCGCGTCAAGAAGTCGTATGAGACGTGTAAATTGGTCGCTGGTGTGCCGGGAAGTCTGGTCGGCGAATACGAGAGAACTCTCTTCGCTGATCGGGGGCACCGTCCGTGGTAGTCGTGACGTGGATACGGGCGAAACACGCGGTGCCGGATGAGTGACTGGCACGCGTGGGCGGCCGTCGCCGTCTTCTTCGGGACGTACGCGCTGATCATCAGCGAACGCGTCCACCGGGTGGCTGCGGCGCTCGGCGGCGCCGGACTGATGCTCGCGATCGGCGCGACCGACGACGTCTCCGCCTTCTACTCCGAAGACTCCGGCATCGACTGGAACGTCATCTTCCTGCTGCTGGGCATGATGATGATCGTCGGCGTGCTCAAGCGCACCGGCCTCTTCGAGTACCTGGCGATCTGGTCGGTGAAGCGGGCGCGGGCCAAACCGTTCCGCGTGATGGTGATGCTCATCGTCGTCACCGCCACCGCCTCCGCGCTGCTGGACAACGTGACGACGGTGCTGCTCGTCGCGCCCGTCACCCTGCTGGTCTGCGAACGCCTCGCCCTGCCGTCCGCGCCGTTCCTGATCGCGGAGGTCTTCGCCGCGAACATCGGCGGGGTCGCGACGCTCGTCGGCGACCCGCCCAACATCATCATCGCCAGCCGCGCGGGCCTGACCTTCAACGACTTCCTCGTCCATCTGGCGCCGCTGGCCGTGGTGTTGGTGCTCGTGCTGATCGGCCTGTCACGCGTGATGTTCCGCTCGGCGTTCGACGGGGACGCCGACCGCGCGCTGGCGGTCATGGCGCTGGACGAGCGCGAGGCGATACGCGACCCGCGGATGCTCCGGCAGGGCCTGGCCGTACTCGCGCTCGTCATCGCCGGTTTCGTCCTGCACCCGGTGCTGCACCTCGAACCGAGCGTCGTGGCCCTGCTCGGCGCGGGACTGCTCGTCGCGGTGTCCCGGGCGAACACCGGCGAGGTGCTGACCGAGGTCGAGTGGCCCACCCTCGCCTTCTTCGCCGGGCTGTTCGTCATGATCGGCGGCCTGATCGACACCGGCGTCATCGGCCAGGTCTCCGACGCCCTCGCCAACGCCGTCGGCGAGCGGGAACTCGGCGGCTCCATGCTGATGCTCGGCGCGTCCGCCGTCCTGTCCGGCGTCGTCGACAACATCCCGTACGTCGCCACGATGGCGCCCGTCGCCGCCGACCTCGTCCGTCACCTGGGCGGCGACCCCGACCACGTCATGTGGTGGGCGCTGACCCTCGGCGCCGACCTCGGCGGCAATGCCACCGCGATCGGCGCCTCGGCCAACGTCGTCGTGCTCGGCATCGCCGAACGCGCCCGACAGCCCATCTCCTTCTGGCAGTTCACCCGCTACGGCCTCGTCGTCACCGCCGCCACCGTCGCCGTATCGGCCCTCTATCTGTGGCTGCGCTACTTCGCGCTGGCGTGACGGCAAGCTGTACCGGAAGCCGTAGCGGAAGCCGTACGGGACCGGGAGCTCACGTCGTCGTGCAGACCGTGCCGTTGAGGGTGAAGACGGTCGGCGGGGGCGCCGCGCCGTCGTTGGCCCCGGTGAAGCCGAAGGAGGCGGAGTTGCCGCCGTTGGCGGCGAGCGTCGCGTTCCAGTCGACCGGAGTGGCCACGACCTGCCTGCCGGTCTGCGTGACCTTGGAGTTCCAGAAGCCGGACACGGACTCGCCCGCGCTGGGGAAGGCGAAGGCGAGCGTCCAGCCGGTGATCGGGCTCGGGCCGGTGTTGGTGACGGTCACCTCGGCGTTGAAGCCGTTGCCCCAGCCCGCGGTGGTGCGGTAGCCGACCTGGCAGGTCGAGTGCGCGGGGGTGCCGGTGCGTACGGTCACCGGGTCGGACGGCGGCGACAGCCGGCCGTTGGCGTCCCGCGCCAGGACGTTCCAGGTGAAGGTCGTACCGGGCGTGAGGTTGTGGACGGTCGCGGAGGTGCCCGTGCTGTCGGCCAGCAGCTCGCTGACCGTGCCGACCTGCCGGTAGACCTCGTAACGGGTCACCGCGCCGCCGGTCGACGGCGTCCAGCTCACGGTGGCGGTGGTGTCCCCGGCCGCGGTCACCCTCGGCGCGCCGGGCGCGGTCAGGGCCGAGCCCGTACCGGCCTTGGGGTGCAGGGTGACGGTGGTCAACGAGTAGGGCGGCAGCGTCTGTTGGGCGCTGTAGGCCGACGTGACGGTGTCGATCGCGGCGGCCTGGTCGCGGTAGGTATCCACGGTCACCCCTGCCGACGTGTCGGGGGTGAAGCCGGTGTAGTGCAGGGCCACGGTCCGCGCCGCCGACGGGTCCTTGTTGATCAGCAGCACGCTCAGGTCGCCGTTCGCGCGGCGCACGGCGTGTGCCGCGACCGTCGCGGCACCGCTGCCCGCGCCGACCATCCGGTCCCCCGGCCGCCCGAGCCGGCTCAGCATCTGGATCGCGTAGTACGGCGGGAACGGCGTGTTGAGCGCGGGCTCGCACACCGTGCCGACGCAGTTGGCGCTGGACAGCACACCCCAATCGCCGTAATCGGTCGCGCCGTTGGGCGACGTCGAGATCTGCTGGGCGCCGTTGTGCGTGTCCCACCAGTCGACGGTGAACACCCCGTTCTGAAGGGCGGTCAGATACGCGTCGGCGCCGAACAGCGCGTTCGGCTGCGTGTCCACGTCCCGGCCGCCGTTGACCTCGGTGAGCGCGATGGGGGTGTCGCCCGCGCCCGCCGCGGTCAACTGGTCCTTCAACTGGCCGAGTTCACCGGCGAGCTGCGAGGGCGTGTTGAGCATCTGCGCGGTGTCCGACGTGCTCGGGTACCAGTGGACGATCACGAAGTCGGCCTTGCCCGCGATCAGCGGGATGACCGTGTGGTTCCAGTCGGCGCTCTCGCCGTCGGCCATCACCCCGTCCGGCCAGTTGCCCGGCATGGTCAGCACCGCCCCGACCTTCACCGTCGGGTCCACGGCCTTCATCGCCGACACGTACTGGAGCACGTTGTTCGCGTACGCGGCGGGCGACTTGTCGGCGTGGTCGTCCTGCTCCCAGCCGGAGCCGTAATGCCCGTTCCCGTACAGCTCGTTGCCCACCTCCCAGAACTTCGCGCCGTACCCCTTGGTGACGTTGGCGTACCGCACCCAGTCCGCGGCCTCCTGCGGTGTGCCGGAGCCGTAGTTGGCGATGAGCATCGGCTGGGCGCCGATCTTCTTGACCGTGCCCATGAACGCGTCGAAGTCCGTGCCGGGCGCCACGTATCCGCCGGGCGCGGTGTTCGTCCGCCAGTGGTAGATGTCGCCGTACGAGCCGCCGGGGTAGCGCAGCATTCCGACGTCGGCGGCCTGGAGCAGGTCCTGGACCTGCGGCTCGTTCATCTGCGCGTCCCACACGGCGCTGTTGAGGCCGTACGCCGTGCCGGGGATCGTCCCCAGGCCCTCGTTGGCGTTGACGGTGACGTCCGCGGGCGCCGCGGGCGGGTCGTCGGCCCGCGCGGTGGCGCCGCCGAGCAGCAGCGTGCCGAGGAGCGCGGCGGCGGAGGCCGCCGCCACGAGCGGGCGGCGGCGCCCGCGTAAGGGCTGGGGGCCGGGGGGCATGACAAGACGCACGGCGTACTCACCTTCGGGAGGCGGGATGTGGGGGGTCGTGCCGCGTACGCGTGGGAGCGCTCCCACAATGCGGGCGACCGCCTCCACTGTCAATGGTTCGCACGCCCCACCCCGTCCGGGGCGGTGGCCGGGCGCGACGCGGGCCGCGCGGCGGTTCATGCACGCGGGGAATTTCGTCTCGCACGGCGACCGGCGCGTCGAGCACCTCAGCGACGACGGCACCGTCCGCGCCACGGACGCCTTCGCGCCGGGCGAGGCGCCCGTCACCCTCCACGGCTACGCCCCCCGCAAGCCCGCCGTGGCCGCCACCACCGGCTCCGTCGGCCCCGTCGGCTCCGTCGGCTGCGTCGGCTGCGTCGGCTGCGTCGGCTGCGTCAGCGCAGTCGGCTACGACACCGGCACCCAGCTCTTCCGCTTCACCGCCATCGCCGACCCCGGCGCGTCGGGCGGCAACCGCGCGGCGCTCTCCGTCACGGCTCTCCGTCACGGCTCTCCGTCACGGCTCTCCATCACGCCCTGATTCCCGGGGACCGGCCCGCGCGGACAACGCGTATTCGGCGGGGCCGACCGGCCGGTCGGCCCCGCTCTCGCGTCCGCGCGCGAGATCTTCCGTGGGTACGCATGTTTGAAAGGCGCGGGCCGGTAAAGGCGGTTGTCGACAGGGACTATCCGGGGGACAGAAGGGGAAGAGGGCGTCGTGGGAATTCTCGCATGGATCATCATCGGATTGCTGGCCGGGGCTATCGCCAAGGCACTGATGCCGGGGCGCGACCCGGGCGGTGTCATCGTGACGATGGTCATCGGCATTCTCGGAGGACTGCTCGGCGGCTGGCTGGGCAAGGTCATCTTCCACGTCCACTCGATCAAGGGCTTCTTCCATCTGTCCACGTGGATCGCGGCCATCGTCGGCTCGCTGATCCTGCTGGTGATCTACCGCGTCGTGACGGATCGACGCCGCGCCTGAGCCCCAGGCGCTCGCGGCCCGCTGACTGATTGGCCGCTGAATCCGGGGGCAGAAGACACTTCAGGAGGTTGATCGTCATGGCAGCGTTGCTCATCGTTCTTCTACTGGCGCTGGTTCTCATCGGCGCAGGCTTCGCCGTGAAACTGCTTTTGTGGATCGGTATCGTGGTACTGGTCCTGTGGGCGCTGGGATTCCTGCTGCGCTCGACCGGCCCGAGCGGCACTCGTGGCCGCTGGTACCGCTGGTAAACGGCCAGGAAGCCAAGCGAAACAGGAAAAGCACCCAGAAAAAACGGCACGGCACAGAGCCAGGAAAGAGGAATTCATCATGAGCGACAGCGACAAGGCGAAGGCCAAGGTCGACCAGGTGAAGGGCAAGGCCAAGGAGACCGTCGGTCACGCCGTCGGCAACGAGAGCCTTGAGGCCGAGGGCCGTGCCGACCAGGCCAAGGGCGATGTCCGTCAGGCCGGCGAGAAGGTCAAGGACGCCGCCAAGGACGTCTTCCACAGCAACAAGAGCGACGACTGAGGGCTGAAGCCCCCGCCTCGCCCCTCGCGCCCCCCAGGAGGATCACCTCCCGGGGGGCGCGCGTGTGTCCGCGTACACCCGTCCGCGTACGCCCGTCCGTGTACACCCACCCGGGTGGTCTCCGTACGCGCGCGGGCGGGTCGGCGCACATCCCCCTCGCGGCTCCCCCGCGCACCCTTCCGCGCGCACTCCCTCGATTGGCCCCGCGCACGCTCCTTCGCACGGCGCACGGTCACGGCCCGTCGCCCCACGCGCACCACCAGCCACTCACATTCGGCTGAAGATGCCATGGACACGACACTCTCGCGGAGTTAGCGTGGCACCCGCTCACGTTTCGGCGACGTTACGCAGGTGCAGTTGGACAACGTTGTCGAGGCGGGATTCGGGTCGATTCCGGCACCACCGGCCCCACCACGCACTCCCCCCTTCCCCCAAAAGGACTTGGAGTTGTCGCTATGAAGCGATCGGCTGCTCTCCTCGGCGCGTTAGCACTCGCCGCGACCGCCTGGACGGCGGGCACGGCGCACGCCGCGCCGGCCTCGCCCGCGGGCGTCCGTCAGACGTCCGTCTCCGCCGCGCAGCAGAGCGCGGCGGAGCGTTTCTGGACACCCGAGCGCCTGCGCGGCGCGAAGGACGTGACCGATCTGCCCGCCGCCACGGGCACGGCCGCCACCCGTACGACGGCGGCGCCCGCCGCCGCGGGTTCCCGCGTGGCGGTCCCGCCGGTCGCGGGGCCGCGCACGACGGCGGGCGGCCGGGTCACCCCGATGTCCTCGCCCGCCGCGTGGAACGGCGGCGGCCTGATCAGCACGACCGCGGGCAAGGTGTTCTTCCAGAACTCCTCGGGCGGCACCTTCGCCTGTTCCGCGACCGTCGCCAACGCCGACAACAAGTCGGTGGTCCTCACCGCGGGCCACTGCATCGTCAACGCGGGCACCGGCGAGTCCTACCAGAACTGGGTCTTCATCCCCGGCTACAACCACGGCAACCGCCCGTTCGGCACCTTCTCCGCCCGCGTCCTGTACTGGTGGTCCGGCTATGTCTCGACGGCGGGCAACGCCAACTGGGACTTCGCCTACGCGGTGGTGAACACCGTCAACGGCCGTTCGCTGGTGGACACCGTGGGCGCCGAGGGCATCGCCTTCAACTCGCCGACCGGCCAGCACGTGCACTCCTTCGGCTACGGCGGCTCGGACGCCGAGGGCAACGGCGAGCAGCTCAACCACTGCGAGGGCACGGAGTATCCGGACGCCGGGCGCGGCGACTCCACGATGTGGGGCATCGACTGCGTGCAGACCGGCGGCTCCAGCGGCGGCGGTTTCCTGTCCAACTTCGACACGGGCGCGGGCACGGGGTACCTGGTCGGCAACATCAGCGTCAGCTCGGGCAACAACGAGTACCACCCGTATTTGGGCGACGAGGCCCTGACGACGTATCAGGCGGCGGGCGCGGCGTGACGCTGCCGCGGCACGGTCCCCGCGCGGCCTGACGCCGGGGCGGCCTGACGCTGGGGCGGCCTGACGCTGGGGCGGTCTGTCTCTGGTGCCGCCTGACGCGGGCGCGGCCCGGCACGGAAGTGGCTCCTGATGTGCGGGCGTTCGCGCCGGGCGGGGACCTCCCGTCCGGCGCGAGCGCGCACCGAGGCGTGAACCGGGCATTCACCTGACGTCGGCGCGCAGTTCACCGGTGACCGACAGGTTCAGGACCATGACATCACGCACTTCAGGACGCTTCTCCCGCAAGCGCACCCGGATCGTCGTCGCGATCGGCGCCACGCTCGTCGTGGTGGGTACGGGCACGGCCGCCGCCCACACCGCGGGCTGGATCTCGGCTCCCTCGCACGACTTCGGCGCGACCGCCGACACCTTCTCCGGCCACGGCCAGGTCACCGGCAATGTGCTGCGGAACGACGTCGGCGCGACCGCGGTCGTACGGCACACGGACCCGAAGGACGGTACGGCGACGGTCGACGCGGACGGCTCGTTCACGTACACCCCGCGCCCCGGCTTCACGGGCACGGACACCTTCACGTACACGACGACCGACGCCGTGCGGCTCTTCAAGGACACGCGGCGCGACGGGTCGGCGCTGCCGCCGCTCGCCACGGTCGCGGGGCCCGGCGGCACGACCACGCGCATCTCCGGTGAGGGCTACGGCTCCTCGCTCGCGCCGGTGCCGGGCAGGCCCGGCCACTTCTACGGCCTGACCGACCGCGGTCCGAACGCCGACGCCCCCGACGGCAACAAGTCCGAGATGCTGCTCGACTTCACGCCGCAGATCGGCGAGTTCCAGCTCGTGGACGGCAAGGCGAAGCTCCTCAAGCAGGTCACGCTGAAGGGCCCGAAGAGCCGGGGCGGCGTCCCCTACAGCGGGCGTCCGCCGCACGACACGAGCGAGACGATCGACGACGTCAACGCGACGAACGCCAACGGCGGCAAGCCCGTTCCCGTCACCAGGGACCCGTACGGCTACGACTCCGAGGGCCTGGTCGCGCTGCGCGACGGCACCTTCTGGGTCTCCGACGAGTACGGCCCGTACATCACCCACTTCGACGCCGACGGCTACGAGTTGGGGCGGCTGACCCCGTACCGCGACAGCGCCGACAACGCGTTCCACAAGATCGTCGGCTACCTGCCGGCCGAACTCGCGTACCGCGTCAAGAACAAGGGCATGGAGGGGCTGACGGTCACGCCGGACGGCTCGACGCTGGTGGGCGTCATGCAGTCCGCGCTCCAGCAGCCCGACCTCGGCGGTACCAAGGCCGGGAATGTGGCGGCGACCCGGATCATCACCGTCGACCTCCGTACGTACAAGACCAAGCAGTACCTCTACCTGCTCGACAACCCGGCGACGACCGGCGCCGCGAACAGCGAGATCACCGCGCTGTCGAACACCACGTTCCTCGTCGACGAACGGGACGGCAACTACGAGCCGTTCGCCTCCAAGACGCTCTTCCAGGTCGACATCAACGGGGCCACCGACGTCAGCGGCCTGACCGTCGGCGGCAAGTCCCCCGAGGCGCTGGTCGGTACGGGCGGCACCAACGCGGCCCTCACCGCGCTCACGGCCGCGGGCGTCAACGTCGCCCAGAAGCAGCCCTATCTCAACGTCGGCACCCTGGTCAGCCAACTCGACCCCACCGGTGCCTTCTTCGCCCACGACAAGGTCGAGGGCGTCGCCACCGCCGACGCCGGCCGGACCCTCTACCTCTCCAACGACGACGACTTCGGCATCGACACCATCGCCGTGGACCCGGACGGCACCTGGACCGTCCACCAGAAGGTCCTCCCGCCCACGTCCAAGCCCGACAACGGCGAGATCCTGAAGGTCGACACCACCAAGCTCCCCGCGGTCCTCAAGACCGTGACGGTGACCGTCCGCGTGCGCTGACCCGCACCGGCATACGCCATACGCCCTCGGGCCGCCCGCTCGGGCAGAGCGGGCGGCCCGGCGGCCGGACGAACGGTCGGCGGTCGGCGGTCGGCGGTCGGCGGTCGGCGGTCGGCGGTCGGACGAACGGCCCAAGCGGAGCCCGGCGTTCTCCCTTGGCCGAACGGGATGTGCCGATACGATGACGGTCCGTGAGGCAGCCGGGGTCGGTGGGGGGCGGGCGGGGTGGATCCGTTGGTGTTGGCGGCGGGAACGACGCTGGTGAGTGCGATGGCCAGTGACGCCTGGGAGGACGCGCGGGCGACCGCGCTGGCGCTGTGGCGGCGCGTGCATCCCGAGCGAGTGGCCACCGTGGAGGCCGAGTTGGCCGAGGTCCGGACGGATGTGCTGGCCGCGCGGGACAGCGGGGACGCCGAGACGGAGACGCAGCTCGCCGCGGACTGGCAACGCAGATTGCAGCGCATGCTGGACGCGGACCCGGCGCTGGCCGCCGAACTGCGCCGCGTGCTGGACGAGTTGAGCCCGGCCGCGGCCCCGACGACTCCCGGGGCGACGGTCACCCAGCGCGCCACCGTCTCCGGCCGCGGCAACCGCGTCTTCCAGGCGGGCGGCAGCATCCACCTCACCGATGCCCCCGACGCCTGACCCGGCCCGACCGGCCGGCACTCCCGCGGTCGGCGGCCGAGCGGACGCCCGTTCGCTGGAACAGACCGCGACGGCGTCCGGCGACAGCCGGATCAACCAGGCGGGCGGCGATATCTACTACGCCGCCCGCGACTTGTTCATGTACGGCGCCCGCGGCCGGACCGACCGGCGCGCCGACGGGCCCGCGGGCGACGACGACCGGTGCCCGTACCCCGGCCTGGCCCCCTTCGGCGTCGACCAGGCGCAGTGGTACTTCGGGCGCGATCCCCTGATCACCGAGGTCGTCGCGCAACTGGAGGCGGGCGGACCGCTGGCGGTGGTCGGCCCTTCGGGGTCGGGCAAGTCGTCGCTGCTCATGGCGGGTCTACGGCCCGCGCTGAGCGGCAACCGCTTTCCGGTGGAGGGTTCGCGGGACTGGCCGCAGCTCGTCCTGACGCCCACGGCGCACCCGCTCGCGGCACTGGCCGGACAGCTGGCCGCCGCGACCGGCGAAGAGGCCGCCGCCGTACAGCAGGCGTTACGGACCGACCCCGGCGGCTACACCGACCGGCTCAGCGTCGCCCTGGCCGCGCGGGCCGGGGCGACCGGCGCACCGGCGCCCCGCCTCGTCGTGATCGTGGACCAGCTCGAAGAGCTGTTCACCCTTTGCACCGACGACACCGAGCGCCGCGCCTTCATCGACGCCGTCAGCCGTATGGCGCAGGAGCCCGCGCCGAGCCACGTGCCGGGCCCCGTGCCGAGCCCTGAGCCGGGCCCCGCGCCCCACGGGACGCCGCCCCCGGTCCTGCTCGTCCTCGGCCTCCGCGCCGATTTCTACGGCCACGCCATCGCCCACCCGCGACTGCGCGCGGTGCTCAGGGGCCGCCAGGTCCTGGTCGGGCCGATGACCGAGGACGAGTTGCGCGCCGCGATCGTCGCGCCCGCCGAGGCGACCGGGCTGACGATGGAACCGGGCCTGGAAGAGCTGCTGTTGCGGGACCTCGGCGTCTTCCCCGACGACCCGACGGTCGGTGACCCCGACCCCGACGCGTGGTTCACCGCGGGCCGACTGCCGCTGCTGGCCCACGCGTTGCACATGACGTGGATACGGCGCAGCCGCAGTGCGCTGACCGTGGCGGACTACCAGGCCACCGGCGGAATCCGGCAGGCGATCTCCACGTCGGCCGAACGCGCCTACGCCGGACTGGACATGGCCGCCCGACAGGCGGCGGAGGCGCTGTTCCTGCGGCTCGTGCGCATCGGGCACGGCGCCGAGGACACCCGGCGGCGCGCGTCACTGGGCGAGTTGGCCACCGACGGCTCCGCGGCCTCGGCCACGGCCGCCGCGCTGACCGCGTTCAGCCGGGCCCGGCTGCTCACCCTGGACGGCGCCCCGGAAGGCGGCGAGCCGCACGGCGACGGGCCGCACGGCGACGGGCCCGAGGACGAGAGCCGCGCCGCGGCCCGCGTCACCGTCCAGATCACCCACGAGGCGCTGATCCGCGCCTGGCCCCGCCTGCGCCGCTGGATCGACCGCGGCCGGGCGGACATCCTGGTGCGCCAGGAGCTGGAAGAGGCGGCACGGGCGTGGAGCGAGCACGGCGGCTCCGACAACGCCCTGCTGTTCCGGGGCAGTCGGCTGGAGCGCGCGACCACCGCCGCGACCTCCGCCCCCGACCATCTGAGCCCGGCGGCACGGAACTTCCTCGCCGCCTCGACCCAACAGGCCGCGCGGGCGGCGCGATTACGGCGCAATGTCATCGCCGTGCTCACCGCCCTGGTGCTGATCGCCTCCGGCACCGCCGTCTTCGCCTTCCAGCAGCGCGCGACCGCGCAGACGCAGCGGGACACCGCGCGCAAGGAGCGGGACACCGCCATCGCGGGCCAGGTCGCGATCGAGGCCGACCGCGTCCGCACCAGCGACCCGTCGCTCGCCGCCCTGCTCGACCTGGCCTCGTACCGGATGCGGCCGGACGACGACAAGTACACCAACCTCCTGTCCTGGGCGAACGGCCCGCTGGCGGCCCTGGTGCCGGGGGCGACGGGCGCGCCGGCCTTCAGCGGGGACGGCAGGCGGATGGCGACCAGGGCCGCGGACGGCTCGGTGACGGTGTGGGACAGCCGCGACCCCTCGCACCCGCGCCGCGTCGGGCGGCCCGTACCGGGCCTGAAGAGCGCCGCCGACGTGCGGTTGAGCCGGGACGGGCGACGGCTGGCGGTGTACGCGCCGCTCGCCCGCGACGCGACCGAGGGCTCGGACGGGACGACGGCCGACAGCTCCGCCCCGCACCCCGTACTCGACCTGTGGGACGTGTCCGACCCGGCGCACTTCCGCCGCACCGGCAGCATGACGGGCACCGAGGACACCCGCATGGTCGCGTTCACCCCGGACGGACGGGAGTTCATCACCGCCGACGTGGGCGTGAACGGCGGGACCACGACGCTGTGGAACCTCACCGACCCCGCCCACCCGAAGCCCGGCGCCGAACGGCCGGGCGCGGCCGTCGCGTTGAGCCACGACGGACGCACCCTCGCGGTGTGGGAGGACGGCAACACCCTGCAACTCGTCGACGTCTCCGCGCCCGGCCGCTTCGAGGAACTGCTGCCGCAGGGCCTGCAAGTGGGCGCCACGCTGACGCCCGACGTCGCCTTCTCCGCGGACGGCCGGTGGCTGGCCACCGCGGGCGACCCCGGCGGCAACGGGGAGCCGAGCACCCTGTCCCCGGAGACGCTGCGCGTCTGGGACCTGACCGTCCGGACCCGGCCCGCTCTGCACAACGAGCACCAACTCCCGCGCGGGGCGGCTCTGTCCATGGCCATGCGGCCGGACGGCCAGGTGCTCGCGACCGCAGGGGACGACCGTACGGTCACGCTCTGGCGCGTCGCCGACACCGGCCTGGCGTCGTCCTCGCTGGAGGAGGAGTTCCCGCATCCGCTCGTCGCGATGTACGCGCCGCTGGGCGGACACACCGAGACCGTGGACGCCTTGGCGTTCTCCCCGGACGGGTCCGCCCTGGCCAGCGGCGACGGCTCCACCGTCCGGGTCTGGGACCTTCCGCCCGCGGTCGCGACCCCGGGCGGCGCCGTCGACTCGATCACCGTCCTGCCCGGCGACAGGACGCTGGTCGCCGGAGTCGACGACAACTCCTCCGTCCCGCACTCCGCCGTCGGGCTGTGGAATCTGACGACCGCCCGCGGTCCGACGCCGACCGGCCGGCCGACGCCCGGACCCGACGGCCGGACCTCGGTCTTCGCCGTCAGCCCCGACGGGCGCACCCTGGCGACGGCCGTGGGCGACATGGACGTCGCCGCGGACGGGACCACGATCGCGCTGTGGAGCCTCGCCGACCCGGCCCGCCCCGCGCCGCTGGGCGAGCCCTTCGGCGAGCCCTCCGGAGCGTCGATCCGCAAGCTGTCGTTCACGGCGGACGGCAAGCGCCTGTGGTCCACCACCGCGCTCCACAGCAGCCTCTGGGACATCTCGGGCCCGGCCGGCCCCCGCCCCCTGGTCGCCGACTCACCGCTCCGGGGGAACCTGCTGGCCCTCGGCGCCGACGGGCGCCTCACCCTGACCGAGAACACCCCCGAGCCGTACCAGCTCTGGGACACCCGCGACGCCACCCGCCCGGCCGCGCTCGCCGCCATCCCCACCAGCGCCTACGGGGACTCCCGCTACGGCGCGTCGGCCGCCGCCTTCTCCGCCGACGGCCGCACGCTCGCCCTCTCCCACGACCGCACGCTGCGCCTGTGGGACGTCTCCGACCCGCGCAGGCCCGCCGCCCTCGGCGGCCCGATGACCGGACACGGCGACCGGATCGAGTCCCTGGCCTTCGTCCCCCACACCTCGCTGCTGGCCAGCGCGAGCGCCGACAACACCGTCCGCCTCTGGGACGTCTCCGACCTCCACCACCCCGCGCCCAAGGGCCGCCCCCTGCCCGCCCCCGGCGCGGGCCCCCTCGCCCCCACCCACGACGGCCGCACCCTCATCACCTCCTCCGTCGCGGGCACCCTCCGCCTCTGGCCCCTCGCCCCCGACACCGCCGCGGCCCGCGTCTGCGCCGCCACCGCCAACGTCCTCACCGACGCGGTGTGGACCGCCCACTTCCCCGGCATTCCCTACCAACGGCCGTGCTCGTAACGTCCGTTGGCCCGAACTTCGGTGCGCTCACCGCGTCAGCAGCAGCCCGCAGCCGTACGCGCGCGCGTGGCCGATGCCTTGGGCCATCGCGTCGACCAGGGCGGCCGGGTCGGTGACGGTCAGGGTGCCGCGGATCTCCGCGCGGGCGATGCGAAGGCCCTTGTGAGGTGCGGGACTTGTGACCGTGGGAAGCATGCGGACGGCCAGGGACTCCTCCTCAGCGGTGGCGCCGATCCGGGCGACGCCGTCGGGGGCCCTGCGGGGTTCGCCCGGCTGCTGGAACCGCCGGGCGAACCAGTGCCGTACGTGGTCGGGCCGGGTGTGGGCGGTGCGTTGACCTCGGCGGCGCTCGGGGGTGGGCGGCCCGGTCGGACGACTCTGAGTGGGGTTGACGACGGTGCGGAAGGTCAGGGAGTCCCCGGCGCGGATGGTGCGGTCGACGGTGATCACCCGCGGTGTCCCGGTGAGCGCGTCGCGGGGCACGCCCGCCCAGTCCCCCGGGACCCTGGACTGCACCACCAGCACGAGCGCCGCTGCCTTGAGATCGACGGACCAGGTCGACAACACCCCTGTCTGGGCGCGGGCGTCGGGGTCGCCGTCCGCGACCCAGCCGCGGAAGCCGCTCATCACGGTGCGGTGCATGTCCTGGGCGTCCACCAGCGACTTGGCGGTGTACGGGTGCCGGGCGTCCATGGTCAGGACGCTGTGCGTGGCGACGAATCGGGCGGCGGCGGGCGGATTGGTCACGGGATGACGTCCCATTCGGTGGCGTTCTCGTCGATGGTGACGCGGGTACGGGTCTCCCACCGCGTGGTGTGCGCGCGACGGTCCGCGTCGAAGGTGACCGGCTGGTCCTGTACGGGAGTCGCCGTACCGTCCGGGTCCACCGCCTCGATCCATGCCCAGGGCCGCGGCGACGGCGGCGCCCCGACGCCCTGCGAAGGCAGCAGCGCGACGGACGCGAAGGCCTCCTCGACGGTCCCGGCGAGCAGCGGCCCGGCCAGTGTGCCGGACGGCGGGCACGACTTGCGGCCCAGCCACAGCAGGCGTTCCGGGCTCTCCAGCGCCGTCGCGACCGTCGCGAGGAAGGCCCGGTCGTGATGCTGGAGCGCGGCCACGAAAGCGGCGTCCGACACGTACCAGCGCTCGGTGACGAGCGCGCCCCGGGAGAGCTGCCGGGAGACCAGGGCACCCGATGACGGATCGGTGGTGACGTATTTCGGCGCCCCGTACCAGTCGGCGAGTTCGTGGTGGCCGAAGGCGGTGCCCCCGGCCTCCGCCATGGAGGGCGACAGCGCGGCGGCCCTGCGGTGGTCGGTGATGACGTCCCGCGGGCGGACGGGGTACCGGCCGGATCCGACGACGTGGTAGTCGCGTACCGGGGTGCCGGGGTGATCGGCGCGGACGCCGAACCGGACGGCGTGGAACTCGCCCAGGTCGTCGGCGCGTTCGTGGCCGAGGGCCGCGGCGCACAGACCGATCACGCCGGACTTCGTGGGGCGGCTGTGGGTGTCACGCCGGGAGAACCAGGAGACCACTCCCCAGGACTGGAGCGGAGCCGCGAGGCGGATGAGCAGGACGTGGCCGCTCACCCCGGCAGCTCCGCCGACTGCGACTGCGCCGACGACTTCGCCGACGACCCCGTCAGCTCCGTCAGCTCCGTCAGCTTCTCGACGGAGTCGACATCCGTGACGCCCAGCTCCTGGAGCACGGCGTGGACGGCCGGGTCGTACGTCAGGACGCGGCCCGCCGTGATGTCGTCGCGCCGCCGGAGGACGAACGCGTGGTGGGCGAGGAGGCGGCGTACGGCCAGTTCCCCGGCGGGCCCGCCCTCGGCGAGTTCGTCGACGGGCCGCTGGAAGGCCGACGCGTAGTTGAACGGCCGGTCGCCGTCGAAGGCGAGCACCAGGGCGGGCAACGACCCGGTGGACGCGGTCGAGTTCTTCTTGGCCTGCGGGAAGGCGTTGACGAAGGCGCTGACGAACTCCGCTTCCGCGGCGACGGACGCGGTCTCCGCGTCCTGCTCCGACATGCCCGCCGCGCGCAGGTTCTGCCGCAGTCTGCGCCGGTCGAGGACGGCGTGCCGGTAGAACGTGCCCGAGATCAGCGACTGGTAGCCGGTCATGCCCGCCCCCGAGTCGTCCGCCGAGTCGAGGAAGTCGAGCGCGTTGCTCTTGCGGGCGAGCTTGGCGTCGTCGGCGGCGGCGTAGAAGTCGTCGGTCAACTCGGCTTCGTGGACGGTAAAGGCGTGGCCGCTCTGGATCGCGCCGTCGACGTTCGGCGAGTCCGGGATCTCGGCCAGGAAGCGGCCGTAGAGCGCGATGTCGATCGCGTCGCGGGGGGCCAGCGCGGTCAGGACCGCGGTCCTGGTGGCCTTGGGAAGCGCGGGCAGCTTGCCTCCGGCGGCGCCCGCCTCGTCAGGAGCCGTCCCGTCCGTGCCCGCTTCGTCCGCGCCCGCCTCCTCCGGCTGACCGCTCCCGCGCCGTCCCTTGGGCTTCTTGGCCGCTGCCGCCTGAGACTGGGCGAGGTACCGCTCCGCCCACGCGCCGACCGCCGCCCGGTCGGTGTGGATGTGGTCGGCGATCCGGTCACCCGCGTCAGCGGGCGCGAAGAGCAGCACCTTGGTCAGGTCGGCGACCGTGGGCTTGGCGGGATCGCCGAAGTTGAGGCCGACGGCCTGGAGGACGGCCCGCGCCGTGGGCAGCGCCTCCTCCCTCGTCCAGCCGTGCCGGGACTCCAGGGCTCGGGCGGTCACCAGGGCCCATTCGCGGGTACGGACGCCCATGGCGTGCCCGGCGAGCGGCCCTTCCTGGGCGTTCGCCCGGTCGCGGGAGTACACCCGCTCGGCGCGGCGGCGCGCCTGACTGGTGATCATGTGCCGTTCCACACCGCCGTAGACGATCGACTTGGGCGCGCCGTTCTCGTCCCTGACCGGGAGGACCGCGACCAGCGTCTCCAGCAGGTGCAGGGAGAGGAATTGGCGCCCGGTGAGGGCGACGGGGTTACTCACGTGGGCAGTTCCTTCGTCGTGACGGTCCTGGTGGTTCTGCTGCTCCTGGCGGCGGTGCCGGGCGACGGCGCGTGGAAGTCGACGGCCCAGTGGTACCGGATACGGGCCTGCCGGTCGGACCAGCGGGCGAGGTCGTCCGCGAGCTGTGCCCAGGACGGCGGCGGCTTGCCGCACGAGCGCAGCCGGGCGACGGTGTGCTGAAGGTGCCGCAGAGGGGGCCGGCGGCTGGAGACGACGCGGTCCATCAGCCTGCCGGCGCCCGCGTCGTCCGGCCCGTACCCGAGGCTGGTGCCGATCCTGCGGGCCGCGGTGCCCAGGCTCCCGTATCCCCACGACGGTTCGACGGCGCCCCGGTGGTAGACGGCGAAGAGGAAGGCCACCTGCTCGAACACCGCGCGGCGCGACGGGTCGAACCAGCCCGCCTCGATGTGGGCGTTCTGGCTGACCGTGGGGCGGCGCAGTTCGGCGAGCGTGCCGTTGTCGCGGCTCCGCACCAGGCCGACCAGCCAGCGGGCGAGCTGTTCGCTCCGCGCGCGGTCGCGCGCCTCCGTACCGGCGGCGCGCTCGGCGCCGTCGCGGTACGCGGTGCCCGGTATGTCGGCGGTCACTCGCGGTCCTCCTTCAGTTCGTCGGGGGCGGTGCGTCCGGTCAGGCCGCTCTCCAGGCACCGGACCGCCTGCGCCCGTGCCCGCATCCCGCGCGAGTTGGCGGGCAGCGAGTCGAGGCGGTTGCCCAGGAACCGCCGTGCGCAGTCCGCGAGTTCGGCCGCGTAGGCGACGAGCGCCGCGTCGACCCGCTCCTCGGTCCCGGCCGCCGTCGTCTCGTCCAGCAGCGTGTGGAAGGGCTCGGCCGTGTGGGCCCAGTGCTCCGGCCGCGCGTCGAACCGGGCGATCTGACGGTCCTTGTCGCCCGGTTTCGGGTTGGGGTACGTCACCGTCCAGGCGACGTAAGCCGCTTTGAAGAGCCAGGCCGCCACATGGTCGGCGATGAGCGAACCCCGCTCGGCCGCGTATCTCATGTCCCGCTCGCGGCCCGGCACGAAGGGGAACGTGTCCGACACCCAGGTGACGACCGTGGTCTGCTTCGCTATCAACCCGACGGCCCAGAGGCTGAGTCGACGGCCCCGCAGCAGGGCGAGGCGGTCGTAGAGGTCGGGTCCGTGCGTCCGGTCGGCGACGGCCGCGTACAGGGCGTGCGCCTCGCGCCACAACGCCTTGGTCGCGGAGGGCCGCAGCGGCTTGGCGTCGGCGCTCCCCGCGCCCTCCCCGTCGTAGACCGCGTCCTGCGTGCGGTGGTGGGCCAGTGGTTCGAGGAGTTCACCGGCCGCCATCAGGACGCGGTCGACAGCGGGAGTCCCGTCCTCGGTGACGGTCGGCCGCAGGAGGATCGAGCGTCCCAGAACGGTGTTCAGGTCGGCCGGTCCGTCGACCCGCCGCCCCGACGGCTTGGTCAGGAAGCCCCGCCGGGGCTCCGGCGCCACCGTCCAGGTCCGGTTGAAGCGGCCGGGGTCCTCGGCGGTCGGCACGAGATTGAGCCGCAGGGTGTCGCCGAGCGTCGTCCCCAGCGCGACGACCCGGATACGGGTGCTGAGGCGTCCTGCGGCCAGGTTGGTGAGCGTGGGACCGAGGGTTTCCTTGCCGGGCATACGGGCCCGGCCGCCGGGTCCGTACGCGTGCTGGGTGAGCATCGCGCGGAAGGCGGCGTCGGCGGGGAGCGGAGTGGGGTGTTCGAGGTGGTGGTGGTCGAAGAACTGGTTGTAGTCCCCCGCGTGCTCAATCACCAACTGGGCCGGTCCCGCGCCGTGTTCGTCGAGGTACGGGGCGAGGAGGGCGTTCTGCCCCAGCGGTTCTGTCGGGTGGAAGAGGTCCCAGTGCTCGTCGGGGCGGCCGTCCAGCCAGTCGGCGGCCCCGGTCAGCGGCGTGCCGTCGCGGACCCAGCCGAGCCACTCGTCACGGGTCGTCGGGCAGCGGGTGGAGGCGTAGCAGACGGCGAGGAGGTACTCCAGCAGGGCGACGGTCTCCCCTGCGGTCTTCGCCGAGACGGCGCGCAGACCGTCCGCGTGCCGCAGTGCGTGGACGAGGGTGACGCGAGTGCCGTGCCCCCGGGCGGTCAGCACCGGTACGCACGCCTGCCTTCTGGGGTCCCAGCGAGGACGTGACGGCCCCGGGGACGGTCGTAATTCGGCCAACGACACCTGATCCGTGCTCCGCTCTCCGCTGTGTCTGATGAGATGCGGCAGGACGCTAGCACGCTGAATGAGGGCAACGTGGGCCAACCAGGAGAACTCAACAACATTGCACATCAATGGTGTTGGGGCACGGTCGATCTCTCGGAGCCGCACGGGTGGAATCCGCTCGTCGCCGAACTGGCCACCGCGGCCTGCGTGATGCTCGAACTCTGGGACCGGGTACTGAGCGAGCGCCAACGGGCCGAGCTCACGGACGCGTTCGCGGCCGACGACGCGCGGAGCGCCCGTACGGCCGCCGCCTTCCTGGCGGGGGTGAGCCGCCTCGGTCACGCCAACCCTTCACGGATGACCTCGTTCGGCGCGGGGCAGCGGCCCTCGGCGGCCCTCGACGCGGCGCGCGCGGCCTGGCGGACCCGGGCCCTGGAGGCGGGACTTCCCCTGCCGCCGCCCGGGGCCCCGAGCCGCCGGGCCGATCCGGAGCACGTCACGGCGGCGGTGCTGCCCCGGCTGACCGGCTGCGACTGCGCCGATCACGTCGACGGCGAGCAGTGCCGCGACCGCGACCACCAGGGCCTGTACGTGGCCGCGTACGCGCTGAACCGGCACGGCGCCGACGTCCTGCACTCCGACACCGTCGCCAAGGCGTACCGGGCGACCGGCGGACCCGCCTGGGACACGGTCAGGTGCGCGCTGGCGGACGACGTCGCCCGCGATGCGGGCCTCGGCGCGCGGACGGAGCTGGCGCGGCTGATCCGGCCGGCCGATCCCGTGCGCCTGACGGCTTTCGGCCGCCTGGTCTCGCAGAGCAACGCCCTTGCCCTCAGCGACACTTGCGGCGGCTTCGGGTCGCCCCACGACAGTCGGGAGGTGCTGTCGGAGCGGGCCCGGCGCCGCGCGCGCGAGGCGGTCGCCCGTATGCGGGTGGCCTGAACGGCACGTGCTGCGACTACCCCTCGGGCCGCGCCGCGCTCGGCGTCACCGCGCCGATTCCGGCCGGGCCGCCGAAGACGATCACGGGCTGGCGAGGGGCCGGGCTGTCGGTGGACGGCACGACGCCGAGGGACGTCAGGGCCGCCGCGGTGACCAGGCGCGTGACCTCTTCCCCGGCGGCCGGGTCCCAGAGCCGCACGGTCGTGTCCGTGCGGCCGGTGCTCACCAGCAGGCGGCGGGAGCCGGGCGACCGTACGGCGTGGAGGGCGGATACGGGACCGTCGTGCCGGGTCGGCAGCGTGAACGGTTCCCGCTCCGGATCACCCGTCCACAGCCGTACGCAGCCGTCGGAACCACCGGCCGCCAGCAGCAACTCCCCTTCCCCGTATGCCGGAAGGACCGCCAGGGACTCCACGGTGCCGATGTCTCCCGGCCATTCGGCGTGCGGTTCGCTGAACGGGCGGCACAGGCGCACGCCGCCGTCCTCGGAGGCCAGGGCGAGGACGCCGCCCGACAGCAGCGGCACGTACGTCAACGCGTGGACGGACCCAGTGTCTTCGCCGATGTGGAGCCACCCCAGCACCTGTCCGTTCGCCGGGTCGCAGTACACGACCGACCCATGGCGCGTCCCCACGGCCAGCACGGTCCGCCCGCTGTCGGCGAAGGCGGCGAAGGCGGTGGCGTGGTCGTCCCCGAAGATCCACGCGTTCATCATGCTCCAACTGCCCTCGCTCCAGACGCCGATGGCACCGTCCGGCAGTCCGGCGAAGACCATCGGGGAACCGCCGGGCGGCGCGTGGACGGCCAGGGCCGTCACCGGACCGTCAAGTCCCGTTCGGGGAAGGTCGATCGACCGGATGACCGCCCCCGTGGCCGCCGATCTCACGGTCAGGTTCCGGTCCGGGCCGACCTCGACGGTCTCGGGAGCGTCGCCGGGGCCGGGCAGTACCGCGAGGAGTGTCCCGTCGGCGCGCCGGACGGACCGCGCGAACCGCTCCGGGTGCCGCGCCCACACCTCGGGGTTCCACACGCGCACGGTCCGGTCACCGGAGGCGGAGACCAGAAGCGGCACGCCGTCCCGACCGGGCACGACGGCCAGGCCCGTCACCCCGTCCGTGTGGTCGGCGGGGAACCGGCGTGCCTCCTCCCCCGTCTCGGGATTCCACAGGTGGACGGCGCCGTCGTCGGTGCCGAGCGCGAGCAGCGGCTCCGAGCCGGCGCGGAGGTACGGCGCGAGCACGGTCGCGGAGCGTCTGACCGTGCGGTCCCCGAATCCGGCGCCGGTCAGCGCGTCCCACAAGCCGACCGTCCCGCGCGTCCGGGAGGCCAGTGCCAGGAAGGGGCTCTCGCCCGTCCGGTCCCCGATCAGGGCCAGCGCGGCGATCTCGTCGTCATCCACCCGCACGGTGCACACCGGGCGGGTGGGGAAGCCCTGCGCGGCGGCCTGGACGATCTCGACGCGGCCCGCCCGTTGAACGGCCAGGAGTGTGGTGCCATCGGTGAGCGCCAAGGCCGCGAGCCCGAGCACCGAGGTCAACGAGTCGTCCCCGTACGCCCATTCGCCGCCGCGCGGCCCTCCGGTGAGCGGATCGCACAGCACGAGCCCCCTGGCCGTACCGATCGCCAGTCGGGGCGACCCGTACACGTCGCTGAAGGACACCATGGCCTGGACGGCCGAGGTGACCGGAAGTTGTCGCGTGGTGCCGCTCAACGGGTCACAGATCCAGACGCCTTCATCGCAGCCGACCGCCAATTGCGGCTCGGCTGATGGCTCTTCGGTATCGCTCACGACGGTCAGCGCCCGCGCGAAGCGGCCGTGTCCCGGGATCGGCGGACCGACCGGGGTCACCGTGGCCGGGTCCCAGACCCGTATGGCCCCGTCGGCGTCGCCCACGGCGATCAGCGGTGTCCCGTCCCGGAGGGTGAAGGACACCAGGGAGCAGAGGTCCGCGTCCTGCCTCGCCAAGACGTTGCCCGGCACCGCGAGGTGGTTCCACACTGGCACGAGACGGCCGGCGGCCGGGCCGCCGCTGTCCCGTACCGCCGCCGGTTCCCTGCCCTCCAGCAGGGAGAAGCGCAGGCTGTCCGCGCGCGCGAGCGGAGGCGCGTCGGCCAGGAACGGCTCGATCCGTGCCCACGCGAACAGCCGCTCGGTGTCCGGGGCGTGCTCCGCGAGCAGCCCGAGAGCGCCCCGTACGTTCCCGCTCGTCTCGTGCGGCAGAAAGCCGTCGGTGACGACCCGGTCGTTCAGTACGCCTCCGGCCGCCGCGTGTTGCACCAGGTGGCGGCACACGTACGGGTACGGCAGCCCGGTCTTCCGCGCGTGAAGCGCGCTGAAGGCGGTGGCCAGTTGGCGGTGGGCCGCCCTGACGCCCGCCTCCGCCTCCTCGGACGTGCCGGGTTCCGCTTCCCCGGAGAGCAGCAGGCGCGGGTCCCCGCGCAGCACCTCGCTGATGCGCTCGTGGACCGGCCGGTAGACGTACTTGCCGTCCTCCACCCCCTTGGCCAGATGTCCCTGGAGCGGACCTTCCTGCACCCGCCTGACCAGCGCCTCGGGCGCCGCGACCTCGCCTCGCGCCAACGCCTGTACGGCGCACGGCCACACCTCGCCCCACGGAAGGCCGTCCCCTTGGGCGAACGCGGTCGCGCGCAGGACGTGCACGGCGGACCGGGCCGGTACGCCCGTGGCGCGCTCGACCGCCCTAAGATCCTGTCGCAGCAGCTCCTGGGTGCCCCGGCGCAGACCGCGCCGCCAGTCGGCGTCGTCGGGGCGGGGCAGCCGGTCCGGCACCGCGAGCAGGGCTTCGGCGGCGAGGCGCGCGTCCAGGAAGGAGGGCGTCACTTCCTCCGCGACCGCGAGGGCGAGCCGTTCCAGGGCGCGGGGGTCCGGAGCACGGGGGGCCGGAGCACGGGGGGCCGGGGGCGCCGAGGGGCCGGGACCTGTGGTGAACCGGGCCTTCAACAGCGCGCCCACGTACGCCGCGATGTCCTCGACGGTGTCGGCGTCGGTGTCCGTCCGCAGCGGTTCCCCGGCGTCCGTGGACCGAACGAGCAGACTCAGCAGATCCGCCGACCGGTCCACCGGCGGCCGGGGGCCGTCGCCGCCCGTGTCGGGGCGCGCGCTGCGCACGCCCAAGAGCAGTCGTACCGCGGGCAGTTCGTCGTCGGTCCACTGATGCGCCAGGCGGCGGACGAGGTCGGTGACGATCCTCGCGGGGTGCTTGGCCTCGTCGATGCCGTCGATGACGATCGTCAGCGGACGGCCCTCCCGACGGGCGGTGACCAGTACGTGATCCAGCAGGTCGTCCAGGACGCCGACCCCCGGACCCCCGGTCGGCACCGTGCCGGTGAGCGCCGCGTAGAGCGCCGCCGCCAACTCGTCGGCGTCCGCGTTCCGCGCGAGCACCGCCGCGTCGACCGCCCCCACGGGCACCAGGAGACCGGGCGGAATGTCCTCGATGAGGGGCGCGTACGCCGGGTCCGCCCGGAACCCTGGGTCGCTGAGCGTCACGGCCCGGGCGAGCAGCGCGGACTTCCCCGATCCGGCCTCTCCGGTGACGACGAGCGTGCTCGCGTCTCCCGTCAGGCACCGGTTCAAGCGCCGTACGAGCCCGCTTCTGCCCGTGAAGTGCCAGCCGGGGCCGCCGTCCGACGGCCGGCCGGAGGCGCGGGAGAGCCAGTACGCGTCGAGGTCGGCGGCGCTCCAGGCGACGGCGCCGCGCGCGGGGCCGACGACGACGCGTTCGGGCGCGTAACCGGGGTTCGGGAGGCAGGGGCTGAGGTCCTGATGGTCGTCGCTGCTGATCAGCGCGTAGTTGGGCCAGAGGAACTGCACATCGAGCGAGACATCCCGCTTGCGCAGAACGCGCATCGCTTCGAAGAACTCCGCGAAGCTCAGGTGCGCGTTCGCGAACCCCGCCTCCTTTTCCTTGAAGTACGAGGAGACGGCTTGCAGGAGGCGCGTGAACTGCTGCGGACGCGGGGTCCCCGTCTCGTTGGCGGACGAGATGACCACGAGGGAGTTCAGGTTCCTCCGTGCGCTGTTCAAGGCTTCGAGCCGGCGTTGCAGGTCTTTGCGGAGGACACCGGAGTAGCAGGAGTCGACCATCACCAGGATGTGGTCGGAGTCGGAGTCCAGGACGCGCGCGATCAGGTCGCCGGTCTGGAACGCGGTCGCCGGGAGACGTCTCTCGTCGGAGTCGCGCAGCAGGAGGAAGTGGTCGTGCGACGGTCGGGTGACCCCGTGGCCGGTGACGTAGACCACGAGCGCGTGATCGTGGGCGGCCTCCTCCGGCCGCGCGTCGTCCAGGAATTCGCGCAGGTCGTAAACCGTGTCGAGCCGTTTCGGGCCGCGCCGTTCGAAGCGGCTCTCGCTCGGCGGTCTCTCGGCCCACCACTCCCGTACGACGGCGACTTGGGCGGCGATCCCTTCACGGAATTCGGGATCGTCGTCCCGCTCCGATTCGGCGATCTCGATCAGCGATCGCCGGGCCGTTCGCGGAGCCGCGCCCCGGTTCACCGGCAACCGTCCGCGATCACGCGTGCCACGGGGCCGGATTGGAGGTAGCGGGCGGCGCTGTGCGGGTCTCCGATGCCGTTGTTCACCCTTTCGTCGGTGATCCCGGGCCCCAGACCACCGAGTCCGCCGCCGCCGGTGACCACGTCCCCCGGGTCGAAGACATTGACCCACCCCGTACCGGCGGGCAGCCCCATGGGCTCACCGTCGGCGATGCCCAGTCCGCGCCGTACCGAGGGAACGGCCAAGGGGGAGCCGCACGTCAGGAGCGTACGCACCCCGGACGCGCGGTCGGGTGCGATCTCCTCCCGGCGCAGCAGGTCGTAGGCGATCACGCTGCCCAGCGAGTGCCCCACGACCACGGCGGTGTCCGCGTCGAACGCTTCCGCGACCAGGGCCCGGACCCGGGCCGCGAGACCGGGCTCGTACAGGTAGAAGCGCACCTCGCGCATCGCGCTCACGAAGAGCCTGCCGCCGCCTCGGGGGAAGCGCAGGTCGTACGCCATCACCAGGCGGGTGAGGCGCGCGGGCCAGAGCTGCGGCGGCCCGAGCGTCTGCGACTCCGACTCCCCGATCCGGTCGAGGTCTTCGCGGGGAACGACGTCCTCCAGCGCCCGGGTGACGAAGTCGGCCTCGCCGTCGCCCAGAGGGACTTCGCTGTCGAAGGGATCGTCGTCCGGGCCGAGGTGCTTGCCCGGACGGGCCAGGAGCCGTGTCCAGTGCGGCAGTTCGAGGGTGCCGGGCGACAGTGTGGGCGCGCCCGCCGCGCCGAGGCCACGGTCGAGCGCCCCCGACCAGTCGCGCGCCAACTGCTCCTTGGACGTCCTGGACTGCCCGATCCCGTGCACCCCGACGATGCGCTTCACGCCCGTGACCCCCGCCCCAGTGCCTCTCGGTCAGGCGACGAGCGTAGTGCGGGGAGCGCCCTCGGGGAGGGCCGTCGCTGTCGCACCACGCGATGCTGCACCAGTGGCAACTGGCTTGACGCGTCGGGGATTCGGCCCGTCGCGCGGTGCGGGGTGCGGTGTCGGGTCATGACCTGCGGATGTCCTCAACGGCCGTGTGCCGCGCTCCTGTTACCGTCCCTGGGTGTACTCCCTTCATGAGCCTGCCCTGTTCACGCGGCTGCGCGACGCGCGGCGCGTGCTCGTCGCCGGCGCGGGCGGCGGCTTCGACGTCTACGCCGGACTGCCGCTGGCGCTCGCGCTGCGCGCCGAGGGCAAGGAAGTGCACCTGGCGAATCTGTCGTTCGCCGATCTGCACGGCCTGGACCTGGGCGTGTGGCTGGACCACGACGTGGCCGTCATCAGGCCCGACACCGTGGCCAGGGGTGACTACTTCCCCGAGCGGACGCTGGCGCGCTGGCTGGAGGGTCAGGGCCTCCCGTCCACCGTCCACGCCTTCGACCGGACGGGAGTCCAGCCGCTGCGAGCCGCGTACCGCGCGCTGATCGCCCACCTCGGCGGCGTCGACGCGATCGTCCTCGTCGACGGCGGCACCGACATCCTCATGCGCGGCGACGAGAGCGGACTCGGCACCCCCGAGGAGGACATGGCCAGCCTCGCCGCCGTCAGCGCGCTGGACGAGGTCCCCCAACGGCTCGTCGCCTGCCTCGGCTTCGGCGTGGACGCGTACCACGGGGTCAACCACGCCCTCGTACTGGAGAATCTGGCCGCTCTGGAGCGCGACGGCGCCTACCTCGGGGCCTTCTCCCTCTCCCCCGCCAGCCGCGAGGGCGCCCTGTACCTCGACGCCGTCGCCCACGCCCAGGCGTCCACGCCCGAGTACCCGAGCATCGTCCACGGCTCCATCGCCGCCGCCACCCGCGGCGACTTCGGCGACGTCCAGTTCACCGCCCGCACCAAGCGCAGCGAACTCTTCATCAACCCCCTCATGTCCCTCTACTTCTGCGTCGACGCCGTCGGCCTCGCCCGCCGCAACCTCTACCTCGACCGCATCGAGGACACCCACCTCACCCGCCAGATCAGCTCCGCCATCGAGCAGTTCCGCGACACCCTCCCCCGTCAACGCCCGCCCCGCACGTACCCCCACTGACCGGCATCCCGCCGGATCAAGACCCAGACCGTCCGCCCGCACCCGGGTCCTGCCACCCTCCGAGGGTGCCTCTCGTCCTCGATCATCGAGCCGGACGAGCACCGCGTCCCTGCGCGCCGGGTAGTCGATCTCCGGGCCGAGGTCGTCGGCGCGGGTCCCCGCGAGCGCGTCAGTCGAGGCAGAACTCGTTGCCCTCGATGTCCTGCATCACGATGCACGAGTCGCTGCCGCCGTCGTACAGCAGCCGTACGCGCACCGCGCCGAGCGGGATCAGCCGCGCGCACTCGGCCTCCAGGGCGGCCAGCCGCTCCTCCCCCGCCAGGCCGGTGCCCACCCGTACGTCGAGGTGCACCCGGTTCTTGACGGCCTTCCCTTCGGGGACGCGCTGGAAGTACAGCCGGGGCCCCGCCCCCGAGGGGTCCACGCACGCGAACCACGACCCCCGCTCCTCCGGAGGCTGCGCGGCGTCGTACTCCCCCCACGTCCCGAATCCCTCCGGCGGCGCCGGCACCACGTACCCCAACACCTCGCACCAGAACCGCGCGACCCGCTCGGGCTCCGCGCAGTCGAAGGTCACCTGGATCTGCCGAATCGCCGCCATCACCCCACCCTAGCCGGGCCCCGCCCGACCCCTGGCCGCCCGCCAACCCGGCGCGGCAGGCCAGGGCCCTTCGGGCCAGAGCCACCCGGGGACGGGAGGTCAGCCGGTGGCTTTCCAGTGGGTGTAAGGGGTGAGCATCTGGAAGGTGCGGGTGGGGCAGTAGAAGGAGCCGGCGGGGGAGTCGTAGTGGGTGTCGGCGTTGGCGGTGGAGGCGGGGGACCATGTGCCGTTGGTGCGGACGGCGATGTTGGCGGACTCGAAGGTGAGGTTGGCCATGTCGGCGCAGGAGGACGCCTGTCCGGAGGTGCCGACCGTGGAGTAGAGCTCTTCGATGTCCCAGCCGTCGGTGCGGCCGGACTGGTTGGTGCCGGACTGGGCGAAGAGGGTGTCCCACTTGCCGGTCGAGTAGTTGTAGAGGTCCGCGGACCAGGTGTTGGAGGCGGGGGAGGTCTTGACGACGCGGCCGGTGTAGGAGCCGGTGCCGCCGGTGTAGGTGGTGAGGAAGGAGCTGTTGATGGTGACGGAGGCGGCGAAGTTGACGCTGCGGCACCAGTCCCAGGCGGAGACCGAGCGGACGGTCCGCGTGTAGACGGTGACGAGTTCGACGCAGGAGCCGCCCGCCGGGTACATCGTCGGGGTGTAGATGGTGGTGCCGCTGTCGTGCACCGTGAGCTGGGTCGAGACGGACTGGGTGGCGCACGAACCGTCCGAGCCGGACAGCGACTTGAACGCCGTGCCCTGCGCCGGGTGGATGTCGAGCAGCGGCCGTACGACGGTGCCCGTGGCCGGGGAGGCCGTACCGAGCGGGCCCTTGGCCGCGATCCCGGACGGCGTCCCGTACTGCGAACGGTGCTGCCGCGTCAGTGAGTTGAGCTGGCGGTGGACCTCGGCCGCGGGCAGCGCCCCGCTGACGGTACGGCCGGAGACCGTCGCCGAGCCGCACGCGGGGGCGGCCACGGGGGACGGCGCGAGGGACGGCGCGGGGGACGAAGGGGCCGCCGCGGCCGTGCCCAGGCCGCAGCCCAGGGCCAGCGCCGCCGCGGTCACGAAAACGGTCGCCGTCGATTTCGGCTTCAGACTGCTCACGAGGCTTCTCGGACTTCTCACGCTGATGCGATCCTCTCGGAGGGCCGGGTGGTGCATGGGGCTCGCGTTACGCATGAGGTCATGCCCATGACAACCTGACCCGACCCGAAAGCGCCGTCTTCGGCCGGTAGTTGACCGTACGGTGGCGGGAAAGAGCCCGCCCCCGTACAGCCGAGCCACCGCGTGGCCGTACCCGTACGCCCCCCGTCCGGCCGTACCGCCCCCTCAGTCCCCCCTCAGTCCCCCGTCGGCACCAAGTCCCGCTCCACGGAAGGGGATTCACGCCCCGCCGCCCCGGTCCGCCGCAGCACCGTCAGGGCGACGGCCACGGCCGCGACCAGCAGCGCCGCGCCCAGCGTCAGGCCGAACCCGTACCCGTCGGAGAGCGCACCGAGCGTCGCGCGTCCGCCCGTGCGGTGCTGCGCGGCGGTGCCCAGGGCGGCGAGGCCGAGGGAGGCGCCGATCTGGCGGGAGCTGTTGAGCAGGCCGGAGGCGGTGCCGGTCTCGTGGGGCGCGACGCCCGCCGTGGCGGTGGAGACGACCGGGCCGAGACAGAGGCCGAAGCCGACGCTGGCGACGATCGAGGGGCCGAGGATGTCGGCGGCGAAGGACCCGTCGGCGCTGATCATGCCGAACCAGCCGAGCCCGACGGCCGTCAGGATGCCGCCGGTGACGAGCAGGGTGCGCGGCGGGAAGCGGTAGCCCAACTTGATGGCGAGCACGGAGCCGCCGATCAGGCCGAAGGTGAAGGGCAGGAACATCGCTCCGGTCAGCGCGGGCCCCTTGCCGAGGATGTCCTGGAGGTAGAGGGAGACGAAGTAGAAGGACGGCGTCATGGCGGCGCCGACCAGGAGGTTGAACGCGTTCGCGCCGGAGACCGAGCGGTTGGCGAACAGGCCGAGCCGGATGAGGGGTTCGCGGGCCGTGGTCCGCTCGACGGAGAGGAAGGCGGCCAGCAGGACGACGGCGACGGCGAGCGTCGAGAGGGTGGCGCCCGAGGTCCAGCCGTGCCGGTCGGTGCGGACGACGCCGAAGACCAGGAGCGTCATGCCCGCGGTGGCGAGTACGGCGCCGAGCACGTCGGGGCGGCCGGCGCGCTGGTTCGGCGCGGTCGCGGTGACCCCGCGCCAGGCAAGTGCCAGTGCGCACGCGGCCATTGGCACGTTGACCAGCATGACCCAGCGCCAGCTCGCGTACTGCGTGAGGACACCGCCGATCACGACGCCGAAGGCGCCGCCCGCCGCGTTGACCGCGCTCCAGATGCCGAACGCCCTGACGCGCGCCCGGCCTTCGGGGAACGTCCCGGTCAGCAGCGCCAGCGCGGCGGGGGCGAGGGCTGCGGCGCCGATGCCCTGGATCGTGCGGGCGGCGACGAGTTGGGCGGGGTTCTGGGCGAGGCTGCCACCGAGGGAGGCCAGGCCGAACAGGGCGAGACCGAGCAGCAGCACCCGCTTGCGGCCGTAGCGGTCGGCCGCCTTGCCGCCGAGCAGGAGCAGACCGCCGTACGTGAGGGCGTACGCGTGGATCACCCAGGTCAGGCCGACCGGGCCGAAGCCGAGGCCGGACGCGATCTGGGGCAGTCCGACGTTCGCGACGGACACGTCGAGCGACACCATGAACTGGACGACGGCGACGACCGCGAGGGTCAGCCCCGGGCGGACAGCCGCCGGGGCCCCGCTCGGCGGGGCTGTCGGGGGCGCCGGGATGCCAGTGCCTCCGCCGGTGCCTCCGCCCGGACCCCCTGCCGGACCTCCGCCCGGACCCCGGCCCGGACCCCCCGGTTCGATCGGGCTGCTGCTCGGACTCTTCCTCAGCCTCTTCCGCATCGCGGACTCCCCGTTCTCGGCGCCGGCGCGCGCCGCCGCTCTCTGCCGTCCCGACTTTAGGAACGTGTTCCGAAAGTAGCACCGGATGGACCGGATGGGAATCGGGAGGGGGGCGGACGGGGACGGACGGGGGGTGGACGGAGGCGGACGGGGGTACGCCGGGCGGCCGGGGGCGGGCACGGCGGCCGTACGCGGCCGGGGCGCGCTTCAGGGGTACGGACGGACCCTCGCGCAGGTCACGGCGTACGTCGTACGGCCCGCGCGCGGCGGCGCGGCATGATGGGCCCATGCCCCGACCGCCCACACAGCCCGCGTCGCCCCAGCCGTCCGAGCAGCCCGCGCCGTCCAAGGCGTCCAAGCCGTCCAAGCGCGTAAGCGCCGCCCCCGCGCCGAACGGCCGCACCGGCCGCCCGCCCGTGACCTCCCGCGCGGAGATCCTCACGGCGACCCGTCGGCTCATCGACCGCGACGGCTGGGAGAAGCTGACGATCCGGCGGCTGGCCGCCGAGCTGGGCATCGGGGCGACGACGCTCTACCACCACATCCGGGACAAGGAAGACCTGCTCGTCCAGTTGCTCGAACACCACATCAGCCAGCTCGAACGCCCCGAACTCCCCGCCGATCCGCGGGACCGCGTCATCGCGTCCGCCACCGCGCTGCACGACGCGCTCGCCGCCTGGCCGTGGGCGGCGGAGGTGCTGACCACGGACGGTTTCGTCGGGCTGCTCGACGAATCGGCGCTGTGGATGGTCGAGGGCATCGTGTCCGGGGCGGACGAACACGGCTGTACGCAGGAGCAGTCCGTGCACGTCTTCCGCAGCATCTGGTACTACACGGTCGGCGAGATCCTGGTGCGCGCGCACTCCGTACGGTGGCCGAGCGGCGGCGAACCGCCCGTGTTCCGCGAGACGTTCGACGCGGAGAAGGTGCCGCACCTGGCGGCCGTCAGCGGCCGGTGGCACGAACTGGCCCTACGGGACACGTATCGCGACGGGCTGCGGACGTTCGTGGACGGGCTGCTCGCGGCGGGCGCGCCGGGGGCTCGGGAGCCGGGCGGGGGCGCGTGACCCGTGCCCGGTGGGAGGGCATGACAACGACGTCCTGAACCGTTCGGTGTGCCGCCGCCTCGCCACCGTACGGCGGCTTGTTCGCGTACTGTCAGCCCCGTACGCCCCGTACGCCAAGTACGCCCCGTGCTCAACGCCTTGCTCAGGCTCCCCCCACTCTGAACAGACGTAGAGGAGAGGTACATTGCGCGCTCCGCGAGGTGTCAGGCGAGGTATCAGGCGAAGCGTCAGGCGACGGGTCGGCCGACGGGTCACGCGCCGTGTCACGCCCTGGCTCGGCGCCCTGGCGGGCGCCTCGGCGCTCGTGCTGCTCGCCGGCGGACCGGCCGTGGCCGCCGTGCCGGTCGGGCAGCCGATGAGCGGGTCGATGACGTACTACAACGACGTCGGTTACGGCGCGTGCGGGACGCGGATCGACGCGTCCACGCAGTATCTGGTCGCGGTGTCGTACCAGTGGTGGACCTCGGCCAACCCCAACAACGACCCTCTGTGCGGCGGGATTTCGGTCCAGGTCACGTACAACGGCAAGACGCTCACGGTGCCGGTGGCCGACAAGTGCCCGACGTGCGACGCGACGCACATCGACCTGAGCCAGCCCGCGTTCGCGGAGTTCGCGCCGCTCGGGACGGGTGTCGTCACCGGCATCACCTGGCAGTTCGTCTCCTCGAACAGCACTCCCCCGCCGCTCGCCGCGCCCACCGGCCTGCACGCGACCGCCACCACCGACACCTCGGTCGCCCTGTCCTGGACCGGCGTCTCCGGCGCGGCCTCGTACACCGTCTACCGCGGCGGCGCCCAGGTCGGCACCACCGGCGGCACGTCCTTCACCGACACCGGCCTCACCGCGGGCACCGCCTACACCTACACGGTCGCTGCCGCCACCGCCTCCGGCACCGTCAGCCCCGCCTCGGCCCCCCTGTCCGCCACCACCACCGGCGGCGGCAGCGGCACCCCCGCCTGCCCCGCCCCCTGGAGCCCGTCCACCTCCTACGTCCCCGGCAACGCCGTCTCCTACAACGGCCACAAATTCACGGCGACTTACTACTCCACCAACGCCGTCCCCACCGACCCCTCCTCCTGGGCCGTCTGGACCGACAACGGCCCCTGCTGACATCCCAGTTGCCAGGCCCCTACGCCAGACGCCCGGCCAACCCCCCCGGATCCGCCGCCCGAAGCACCCTCCCGGGAACGTCCGCCTTGGGGTCAGTCCTGGATCAGGCCCCCGGTCAGGACCGGGGGCACGTGGCCTGTTGGGGGCGGAGGCGGCCGCTGGTGACGCGGACGCGGTAGAAGACGCCGACGCGTCCCCGTACCTCCCGGCCGAAGGCTGGTCGGGAAATGGTTCGGCGTCCGGCGGCTGGCTTCCTATGCTCGACGGATGAATTGGGGCGGGGAGTTGCTGAATGTCGTGGATGTCGAGGCGACGTGCTGGGACGGGCCGCCGCCGCCGGGGGCGGTGAGCGAGATCATCGAGATCGGGCTGACCGTGGTGGACCTGGCGGCCGGGGAGCGGGTGGGGCGGCACCGGTGGGTGGTGCGGCCGGTGCGGTCGCGGGTGAGCGCGTTCTGCACGGAGTTGACGGGGCTGACGCAGGCGGAGGTGGACCGCGGGGTGTCGTTCGCCTACGCCTGCGGGGAGTTGGCGCGGGAGCACCTGGCGGGGGCGCGGGTGTGGGCGAGTTGGGGGGACTACGACCGGCACCAGTTCACGCGGCAGTGCCGGGCGACGCAGGTCACGTACCCCTTCGGCAGGTCGCATGTGAACGCGAAGGCGGTGTTCACGCAAGGGTACGGGCTGCGCAAGCGGCCGGGGATGGCGGAGGCGCTGCGCGTGGCCGGGCTGCCGCTCGAAGGGCGGCACCACCGGGGCGAGGACGACGCCTGGAACATCGCCGCCCTCGTCCTCGACCTCGCGCGCGCCGACGCGTGGCCGACGCGCGAGGAGACGTACGGACCGCAACAGCCGTAGACCAAGGGCGCGTTCAAGCCGTGCCTACGCGGTGCGGACCAGGTCGCTCTCCCCGTCCGTGAGGAAGGCCGCCAGGGCCCGGCCCTCGTCCATGACCGCGTCGCGCTCCGCCCGCCGCAGCGGCCGGAGCGGGGTGACGGCGACGCCCCGCGCCTCCGCCGTCCACGTGGCGGCGACGCGGCCGTCGACCAGGACGACGCGCTGACCGGCGACGGACAGGCCGCGGTGGGCGTCGTCCACGATCCTGGTCCGGTCGGCGTAGCCGAGAAGGGCGTTGTCGAAGGCGGGCAGGAAGCGTACGGGCGCGGGGGTGCCGGGGTCGGGGCGCGGGGCGTCGGGGAGGTCGAGCAGTTCACGGCCCTGGGTGTCGCGGAAGGCGACGAGTTCGGGGCGTACGGCGGCGACCGCGGCGGGGAGCCCCGCGAGGCCGGACCAGGCGCGCAGGTCGGCGGTGGCGGCGGGGCCGTACGCGGCGAGGTAGCGGCGTACGAGCGCCTGTCCGACGAGGTCCTCCGCCGCGTCGTCGGCGGGCGGCGGGTCGATGTCGCGGCCCAGCCACGACGAGAGCAGGACGTTGCGGACGCCCGCCTTCGTACGCCACAGGCCGCGCGGGGGCCGCTGCGCCATGGGGAGCAGGGCGGCGACGACGAGTTCGCCGAGGACGCGCCGGGGCGGCCCCGGCCAGCGGTCCGCGAGCGCCGCGACGATCTCGGCCATCGTGCGGGCCTCGCCGTCGGCCACGACGGCGCGGGCCGCCGCCGCCAGCGCGGCCAGGTCGATCCCGGCCAACTCCTTGCGGTACGTGCCCAGGACGCGCTGCCGCAGCATCGGATCGTGGCGGGCCCGCCAGGCGAGCGCGTCCTCGGCGGTGACGAGATGGACGGTACGGCGCATCAGATGGGTGCGCACCACCTCGCGCCCGGTCAACAGGCCGTCCAGCGCGGCGGGTTGGAAGCCGCGCAGCCGTGACCAGAGCCCGGTGAACGGCTCCTGCGGTTCCTGCGCCTGGACGCCGCCGAGGTGCGCGACGGCGTCCAGGACCGGCAGGTCCGAGCGCTCCAGCAGGAGTTGGCGGGCCAGGGTCGCCCGGTTCAGGGCGCGGCTGTCGAGCGGCGGCGTCACGTACGGCATCACGTGCGGCATGACGCGGCGTCAGCCGCCGTACGGGGCAGTGACGTCCAGGACCCACACGACCCCGAAGCGGTCGGTGAGCATGCCGTACAGCGGCGCCCACTGCGCGGGCGCGAGCGGCTGCGCGACCGTCGAGCCGTCCGCCAGCTTCTCCCAGAGCGCGGTGATCTCCTCGGCGCTGTCGCCGCGCACCGAGACGAAGAAGGCGTTACGGCCCTGGTCCCAGGGCAGGTGCGACGGGACGTCGTACGCCATGACGTGGAAGCCGTCGTCGGACACGACCTCGCCCCACATGATCCAGTCGGCCTCGCTCTCGGCCTGTACGGCGCCGGCGTCCTTGTACGTGACGGCGGTGAGACGCCCGCCGAAGACGGACGCGTAGAAGTCGAGCGCCGCGCGGGCCTCGCCCCGGAAATTCAGGTGGGTGGCGGTCGTGACGGACATGGGTGGCTCCTTGCGCTGTCGGGTTCGAACCTTCGTGACCTGCGTGTTTCCCGGTCTGTGACCCACCCTCGCACCCGTACAGGACAGATTCTGTCCGCTACTCGGGAGAGAATCGGACGCATGCAGAAAACGTCGGCCCGGCTGCTCTCCCTCCTGTCCCTGCTCCAGACCCGCAGGGACTGGCCGGGCGGCGAGCTGGCGGAACGCCTGGACGTCAGCGCCCGTACGGTCCGCCGGGACGTGGACCGGCTGCGCGAGCTGGGCTATCCCATCGCGGCCTCCAAGGGCCCCGACGGCGGGTACCGGCTCGACTCCGGGGCGCGGCTGCCGCCGCTGCTCTTCGACGACGACCAGGCCGTGGCCCTGGCCATCGCCCTGCGGATGGCCACGGGGGCGGGCGCGGGCATCGAGGAGGCAGCCGCCCGCGCGCTGACGACCGTACGGCAGGTGATGCCGGCGCGGCTGCGGCACCGGATCGACGCCCTGGAGGTGACGGCCGTCCCGCCGCCCGGCGCCGCGACCGCCGACAGCGGCGTCCTGACCGCGCTGGGCGCCGCCGTCCACGCCCGCGAGGTGCTGCGCTTCGACTACGCGAGCCCGCCGGAGCCCGAGGCCGGAGCCCCTGCGGCTCCCGCCGCGCAGGAGCCCGATTCCGCCGCGGAGCCCCGCGCGCAGGAGCCCGATTCCGCCGCTGCACCCCGCCGCGTCGAGCCGCACCACCTCGTCGCGCGCGGCGGGCGCTGGTACCTCCTGGCCTGGGACCTCGACCGCGCCGACTGGCGCACCTTCCGCGCCGACCGGATTCGCCCCCGCACCCCCACGGGGCCCCGCTTCACCCCCCGCGACCTGCCCGGCGGCGACGTGGCCGCCTTCGTCACCGCCCGTTTCCGCGGCGCCGAGGCCCCCGCGCGGGGCGCGGCCGACTGGCCCTGCCGCGGTGTCGTCGTGCTCGACCTGCCCGCCTCCGCCGTCGCCCCCTACGCCCGCGACGGCCTCGTCGAACCCCTCACCGCCGACCGCTGCCGCCTCACCCTCGGCTCCTGGTCCTGGCCCGCGCTGGCCGCCGCCCTCGCCCAGTTCGACACCGCCGTCGAGGTCATCGGCCCGCCCGCGCTCAAGGACGCCTTCGCGACCCTCGCCCGGCGCTTCGCCGCCACCGCCGGTCAGTAGGCCCCCGGCGGCCGGAAAACCGGAGGCGGACTCGGGCGCGGGCCGCGACACTGGACGGCTGTCCGCATCCCCGCCCGCACCCGCACCCCCGGAGCCCGCCACGTCAGCCGAGCAACCCGCCACACCGGCCGAGCAACCCGCCACGCCCGCCGAGCAACCCCCCGCACCGGCCGAGCAACCCGCCACGCCCGCCGAGCAGCCCGCGCCACCGCCCCCGTACCGCGTCCCCACCTGGCCAGAACTCGACCCGGAGCGCCACCCGTTCGCCTGGGACGACGCCGAGAAGGCGCGAGTCGAGGCGCTGGTCAGGGAGTTGGTGCCGCAGGTGCGGTCCGGCATGGCGGGCAAGTGGGCGCGGGAGCGCCGCTGCGTGCCGCGGATCACCGCGCTCTTCGTCGAGCGGTACGGATCCTGGGCGCGGGAGTGGAACTGGAGCGTCGGCGAGGGCGACAACGACGGCGGTGTGGTCGGCAGTTGGTGCTGCGGGGCGCACTCGGTGACGACACCGGACGCGACCGCGGCCAAGGCCGTCGCCGCGCTGACCGAGTGGCGGGACTGGCTGGAGGAACTGGCCGAGCGCTTCCGGGAGTTGGCCCCGGCACCGGACGCCTCCCCCGAGCAGCGCAGTTGGCACCTGGAACGCGCGGCGGTCCGGCTGGTCACGCGCGTCGTGGACCGTACGCAGGCGGAGAGCGGCTGGTACGGAACGTGCCGACTGGTGCTGGGGTGGTACCTCACCTCCTGCGGAATGGGCGACGCCGAGGCCACGGCCGTGGTCGACAGCGCCATCGGCGGACGCTTCACGAGCTGGGTCGCCCCGCCGTCCACGCTCGTCGACTCGGTCGGCGAGGATCTGGCCGTCGCCCTGACCGGCCGCCTCCCCTACCGCGACCACCGCGAGTACAGCCACCTCGAAGAGCGGCACGACGGCGGATGACGTCCACCGCGCCGCAGCCGCGCGGGGACCCGGCCGTTCCCGCGAGCGCGTACGGGACCGGCCCCGACGCGCTGGCGGCCTGGTGCCGCGTACGGCGGCGGGTCGACTGGACGGCCACCGGCGCCGACGACGCGACGGCAGGCCGGACCACCCCGGCTGTCGACGGCTTCGCCGCCTGGTGCGCGGGCCCCGTCCGGCGCCGCGACCCCGTCCGCGCCCGCCGCCTGCTGGCCGCGTACGAGGCGGCCCGCGCCGACGCCGTACGCGAAGTGCCCCTGACGTTCGGCCTGTTGGCCGGGTGGCAGCGGACCGTGCTCGGTGCGGACGAGGCGGCGTTCAGGACCGGGGACGCGTACGCGAAGGGCGGCCGGGAACGGTACGGGCTGAACTCGCGCACCCCGGCGGACTTCGCGGAGTGCCTGGCCCAAAGCGCGGACACCGCCGTGCCGTTGGCCGCGCGCGCCGCCCGGACGTATCTGGACGTGGCCTTCTTCCACCCCTTCGCCGACGGCAACGCCCGTTCCGCGCTGCTGGCGTTGACGTATGTGCTCGCCCGCGAAGGCGTCGTCCTGCGCGAGGTGGGTCCGCTCACGATCGCGCGTTACGCGGACGACGCGGCGGGAGCCGCCGATCTCGCCGTGCTCGTCGCGGTCCTCGCGCGACCGTCGGCGAGCCGGAGAACGGTCTGACCCCAGCCGTACATCCCCCGTACACCGCACGTTCGCCGCGATGACATCGCGCGGCCATCTCTTCGCGGCTCCTCGTGTGTGTTGCGGCACGTTCGGCTGCGCCGGCCGGGCGTCGGCGGGCGGGGCGGAAGGGGCGGTCGCCGCGCAGGTCAGAGGGGGCGCGAGAGGGGGCGGAAACGCGTTCCAAACGCGGGTGGGCGCGGGGTCGCTCGGGAGGCGGCGCGGAAAGGCCGCCCGTAAGATTGGTCGGCTTGTCTTGCTTTGTACGCCTGAGCAGGGTGCCGGGCCCCCGGACGGGGGACGAGGGACGAGGAGCGCATGGATCTGAGCGTGGAGAGCGACCCGCTGCGGGATGTGGACCTGCTGCTGGGAGTGCTGGACACGGCCGAACGGCCGAGCGTTCCGCACGCCCACTTCGCGGGAGGTACGGCCGCCGGGGCGCGGACGCTGCTGGACGTGCTCGACGCGACCGTCCTCGCGCACCCGCAGGAGCCCGCGCTGGACGACGGGCGCACCGCGCTGACGTACCGCGCGCTGGCCGCCGAGGTCGAGACGCTGCGGCGCGGGCTCGCGGCGGCCGGGATCGGGCGGGGCGACCGGGTCGGCGTGCGGGTGCCCTCGGGCAGCAACGACCTGTACGTCAGCATCCTGGCCGTGCTCGCGGCGGGCGCCGCCTACGTCCCGGTGGACGCCGAGGACCCGAACGAGCGGGCCGAGCTGGTCTTCGGCGAGGCGCGGGTGGCCGCCGTACTGGGCGCGGACCGCGCCCTCACCCTGACCGGCACCACTCACGCGCCGACAGGCACCCCTCACGCCACCGCCCGGACCGGCACCCCTCACACCACCGCCCGCCCCGGCACTCCTCCCGCCACCACCCTGACCGGCACCCGTCACGCGCCGAATGACCCGCCCGCGTCGAAAGCCCCGCGCCGCCCCTCCCCCGACGACGACGCCTGGATCATCTTCACCTCGGGCTCGACCGGCCGCCCCAAGGGCGTCGCGGTCACGCACCGCAACGCGGCGGCGTTCGTGGACGCCGAGGCCGCGCTGTTCCTCCAGGACGAGCCGATCGGTCCCGGCGACCGCGTGATGGCGAGCCTGTCGGTGGCCTTCGACGCCTCGTGCGAGGAGATGTGGCTGGCCTGGCGCAACGGCGCCTGCCTGGTCCCGGTCCCCCGCTCGCAGGTGCGCGGCGGCAGCGACCTCGGGCCGTGGCTGGCCGAGCAGGAGATCACGGTGGTCTCGACGGTGCCGACGCTGGCCGCGCTGTGGCCCGCCGAGGCGCTGAACGAGGTGCGGCTGCTGATCTTCGGCGGCGAGGCGTGCCCGCCGGAGCTGGTCGAGCGGCTGGTCACCGAGGGGCGCGAGGTCTGGAACACCTACGGCCCGACCGAGGCCACCGTCGTCGCCTGCGCGGCGCTGCTGACCGGCGAGGGCCCGGTACGGATCGGGCTGCCGCTGGACGGCTGGGAACTGGCCGTGGTGGACGAGGCGGGCGAGCCGGTGCCGATGGGCGGCAGCGGCCAGCTCATCATCGGCGGCGTCGGCCTGGCCCGGTATCTCGACGCCGAGAAGGACGCGGAGAAGTACGCGCCGCTGGAGTCGATGGGCTGGGCGCGCGCGTACCGCAGCGGGGACCTCGTGCGCGCCGAGCCCGAGGGGCTGCTGTTCCTGGGCCGCGCCGACGAGCAGGTCAAGCTCGGCGGGCGCCGGATCGAGCTGGGCGAGGTGGACGCGGCGCTCCAGGCGCTGCCGGGCGTGGCGGGGGCAGCCGCCGCCGTACGCACGACCAGGCGCGGCAATCAGCTGCTGGTCGGTTACGTGGTGGCGGGCGAGGGCTGGGACCGGGCCGCGGCCGTCGCGGAGCTGTCCACGAAGCTGCCCGCCGCCCTCGTACCGCTGCTGGCGACCGTCCCCGGCCTGCCGACCCGCACCTCGGGGAAGGTGGACAGGGCCGCGCTGCCCTGGCCGCTGCCGGAGTCGGCGGGCCCCGCGCCCGGCGAGGAGGCCGCCGAGCCGCTGCGCGGCACCGAGGCGTGGGTCGCCGAGCAGTGGACCGAAGTCCTCGGCGTGCCGGTGGTCGAGGCGCGCGACGACTTCTTCGCGATCGGCGGCGGCAGTCTGGCCGCGGCCCAGCTCACGACGCTGCTGCGGACCCGCTTCCCGTCGGTGGCCGTCGTCGACATCTACCAGGCGCCGACCGTGCGCAAGCTGGCCAGGATGCTGGACCGTTCCGTACGGGACGACCGCCCGGCCCGCGAGATCGCGCCGGTGCCCGGCCGCGCCAAGGCCGTCCAACTGCTCGCGCTGCTGCCGCTGTTCGCGCTGACCGGGCTGCGCTGGACGACCGGGCTGCTGGCGCTGGGCAACACGCTGGCCTGGACCGGCCACTACCCGTGGGCGCCCACCGCGTCCTGGTGGCTGGTCGCCGCCGGGGCCGTCCTGCTCTTCAGCCCGCCCGGCCGCCTCGCGCTGGCCGCGGCCGGTGCCCGGCTGCTGCTGCGCGGGCTGACCCCCGGCAGCTATCCGCGCGGCGGCGGCGTCCACCTGCGGCTGTGGGCGGCCGAGCGGCTGGCCGA
Source organism: Streptomyces sp. NPDC024632 (assembly GCF_055559175.1). Taxonomy (NCBI): domain Bacteria; kingdom Bacillati; phylum Actinomycetota; class Actinomycetes; order Kitasatosporales; family Streptomycetaceae; genus Streptomyces; species Streptomyces sp. NPDC024632. The sequence goes on along the minus strand of NZ_JBVHLD010000009.1, from coordinate 136,544 downwards.
GGCGACCGGCGCGACCTCGCTGTCCGGGGCCTGGCTGATCCGGTACGGCCGGGCGCTCGGCGCGCGGATCGGCCCGGACGTGGACCTGCACTCGCTGCCGCCGGTCACCGGCATGCTCAAGCTCGGCCGGGGCTGCGCGGTCGAGGCCGAGGTCGACCTCGCCGGGTACTGGCTGGACGGCGACCGGCTCGAGGTCGGCCCGGTGAAGGTCGGCTCCGGCGCCGTCGTCGGCACCCGCAGCACACTCCTGCCCGGCGCCAGGATCGGCAAGCGCGCGCAGATCACGGCCGGGTCCAGCGTCACCGGGCAGGTGCCGACCGGGCAGAGCTGGGCGGGCGCGCCCGCCGTCAAGGTCGGCAAGGCCGAGCGGCGCTGGCCCAAGCAGCGGCCCGCGCGCCGGGCCCGCTGGGCGGCGGCGTACGGCGCGAGCGGCGTCGGCGTGACGCTGCTGCCGCTGATCGCCGGGCTCGCGGCGCTGGCCGTCGCGGCCTGCCTGGTGCCCGCCCACAGCGGTCTCGGCGCCGCCGCGCGGGGCGCGCTCATCGCGCTCGTCCCCGCCACCCTCGCCTTCGCGCTGGTGTACGCGGCGCTGCTGATCGCCGCCGTCCGGCTGCTGAGCCTGGGCCTGCGGCCCGGCTGGCACCCGCTGCACAGCCGCGTCGGCTGGCAGTCCTGGACGGTCATCCAGCTCATGGACGCCGCCCGCGACAAGCTCTTCCCGCTGTACGCGGGCCTGATCACGCCCGTGTGGCTGCGGGCGCTCGGCATGAAGGTCGGCAGCGGCGCCGAGGTCTCCACGGTGCTGGCGATGCCGAGCCTCACCACCGTCGGCGACGGCGCGTTCCTCGCCGACGACGTCCTCGTCGCCCCGTACCAGCTCGGCGGCGGCTGGCTGCGGATCGGCGCGGCCGAGATCGGCGAGCGCGCGTTCCTCGGCAATTCGGGGATGACGGCGCCGGGGCGCGCCGTCCCGGACCGCGGCCTGGTCGGGGTGCTGTCGGCGACGCCGAAGAAGGCCAAGGAGGGCCGCTCGTACCTGGGCATGCCGCCGGTACGGCTGCCGCGCACGGCTGACGACGCCGACCAGAGCCTGACGTACGCGCCGCCGGTACGGCTGGTGTGGGCGCGCGGGCTGGTCGAGGTCTGCCGCCTGGTGCCGGTGCTGGCCTCCGCCGCGCTGGCCGTACTCGTCCTGGCCGTGCTGGCCCGGCTGGCCCGCGACGCGGGCGTCCTGGCGGTCGCGCTGCTGTCGGGGCCGGTGCTGCTGGCCGCGGGCGGCGCCGCCGCGCTGGTGTCGATCGCCGCGAAGTGGCTGCTCGTGGGCCGCTTCCGGGCGGTCGAGCGCCCGCTGTGGAGCGGTTTCGTGTGGCGCAACGAGCTGGCCGACACCTTCGTGGAGGTGCTGGCCGTGCCGTGGCTGGTCGGCGCGGTGCCCGGCACCGCCGTGATGAGCCTGTGGCTGCGCGGGCTCGGCGCGCACATCGGCCGGGGCGTGTGGTGCGAGAGCTACTGGCTGCCCGAGGCCGACCTCGTCACCCTGGAGGACGGCGTCAGCGTCAACCGCGGCTGCGTCCTTCAGACCCACCTCTTCCACGACCGGATCATGCGCATGGATACGGTGGTGCTCCGCACGGGCGCGACCCTCGGTCCCGGTGGCATCGTGCTGCCCGGCAGCGAGATCGGCGCCCGCAGCACCCTGGGGCCCGCGTCCCTGGTGATGCGCGCCGAGTCCATCCCCGCGGACAGCCGCTGGCTGGGGAATCCGGCCGAGGTGTGGTTCGAGGAGGAGCCGCCCGCGCGGCGGGGCGAGGCGTGAGCGGTCGCCCGCGGCCGGCCGGGGGCGGACGCGGTCCGTCGGGCCGCACGCCACGTGCCGGCGCGCCGGCACGTGTGCCCGGCCCGTCCGGGGGAACGACCAGGCCGTACGGGGGTGCGGCCCGGTGGGAACGATGAGCGAGGAACCGTTGAGCCAGAAGCGAGCAGCCGGGCCGGGGGCGGCGGACCCGTACTTCCCCGCGCACGGCGACAGCCGTTACGGCGTCCACCGGTACGAACTGGCCCTGGACTACCGGCCCGCGTCCAACCGGCTGCGCGGCACGGCGCGGCTCAGCGCGGTCGCGGGCGGCGCGCCGCTGCGTGAATTCGCCCTGGACCTGGCCGACTTCAGGCTCCAGCGGGTCGTGGTCGACGGTCGGCCCGCGCACTACACGCACCGGGCGGGACGGCTGCGCGTACGGCCCGCGAAGCCGGTCGAGGCGGGCGCGGCCTTCACCGTCGAGGTGGCCTACACCGGCAACCCGCAGCCCATCAACAGCCAGTGGGGCGGCCTGGGCTGGGAGGAGCTGACCGACGGCGCGCTGGTCGCGAGCCAGCCGGTCGGCGCGCCGTCCTGGTACCCGTGCAACGACCGGCCCGCGGACAAGGCGTCGTACCAGATCGCGGTCACCGCGCCGTCCGCGTACACCGTGGTCGTCGGCGGGCGGCTGCTGTCCAGGACCACCAAGGCCAGCAGCACCACGTGGGTCTACGAGCAGGCGGCGCCCACGTCCAGCTATCTGGTGACGGTGTCGATCGGCCGCTACGAGACGGTCCAGCTCACCGGCGGCGCCTCGCTGTTCGCACCGCGCCGCCCGGTACCGCAGACCGGTTACGTACCGGCGGGGCTGCGCGGCGAATTCGCCGTCGACTTCGAGCGGCAGACCCGCATGATGGACTTCTTCGAGGACGTCTTCGGTCCGTATCCGTTCGGCGAGTACGCGGTGGTCGTCGCCGACGAGGAGCTGGACGTGCCGGTGGAGGCGCAGGGCATGGCCACCTTCGGCACCAACCACCTGGGCGGCAGGAGGCATTGGGAACGGCTGGTCGCCCACGAGCTGGCCCACCAGTGGTTCGGCAACAGCCTGTCCATCGGCGACTGGCGGCACATCTGGCTCAATGAGGGCTTCGCCAAATACGCCGAGTGGCTGTGGTCGGAGCACACCGGCGGCCCGCTCGCCGCCGCGCACGCCGCCACCGCCCACGACCGCCTCTCCCGGCTCCCGCAGGATCTGCGCCTGGGCGACCCGGGACGCCGTCTGATGTTCGACGACCGCCTCTACCAGCGCGGCGGCCTCACCGTCCACGCCCTGCGACTGGCCCTCGGCGAGGGCGCGTTCTTCCGGATGCTCAAGGCGTGGGCGACCATAAACCGCCACTCGACGGTGGTCACGGCCGACCTCGCCGCGCACGCGGCGCGCTACAGCGCCGACTCGCTCGACCCGCTCTTCACGGCCTGGGTCCACCGCACACCGCTGCCCCGGCTCTAGGGCGTGTCCGCCGGGGGGCCGGGCGCGAGCGGGGAGCAGGGAGCGGCGGTCGTGGCCCGGGGGGGGGGGGGGGGGGGGGGGGGGGGGGGGGGGGGGGGGGGGGGGGGGGGGGGAGGAAGGGGAGGGGGGCGGCGGACGGCCTCTCGTCTCCCGTAGCGGGTTC
>NZ_JBVHLD010000009.1:1588-133066 GCF_055559175.1 Streptomyces sp. NPDC024632 | reverse complement strand
TCTTGTGGGGTTTTTTGGAGGGGGGGGCATGGGGGGGGGGGGGGGAGGGGGGGGGCCGTCTCCCCCCCGCCACACCACGGCGGGTTAGTGGCCCCCCCCCCCCCCCCCCCGCACCAGCCCCCAACGGGCCCTGCTCACCGTCCCGTTCCTCATGACGGCCATGCCCCGCGTCGTCGAACCCCGCACCGCCGCCGGGCACACCGCCTGCTACGACCTCCGCCTGCGCGGCGGCCCCCGCTTCACGGCCGCCTTCACCGACGGGGCCCTCGCCGTGACCGACGCCCCGCCGCGCCGCCCCGACTGCACGATCGTCACCGAGCCCGTCACCTTCCTCCTCATCGCCCTCGGCCGCCGCACCGCCACGAGCGCGCTCGCGCGCGGCGCGATCCTGGCCTGGGGCCGCAGGCCCTGGCTCGCGCCGCGCTTCCCGACGCTGTTCACGGCGCCCTGAGCCGGGGGCGCTGAGCCGGGGCCTTGAACCGGGGTCTTTGAGCCGGGGTGCCGACTCCGTGCTCAGGCAGCGCTCAGGCCGTGCCGACGAGGCCCGACTCGTACGCGATGATGACCAGCTGGACCCGGTCGCGGGCATCCAGCTTCGTGAGCAGGCGGGAGATGTACGTCTTGACGGTCGCGCCGCTGATGAAGAGCTCGGCGGCGATCTCGGCGTTGGCGCGGCCGAGGCCCACGAGGGTGAGGATCTGGCGTTCGCGGTCGGTGACGGCGGCCAGCCGCGCGGGAGCGTGTGCGTCCACCGGCCCCGCGGGCGGCGGCTGTTGGGCGAAGTGCGCGATCAGGCGGCGCGTGACGGCCGGGGCGATGAGGCCGTCGCCCGCCGCCACGACGCGGATCGCGGCCAGGATGTCGTCCAGCGCCATGTCCTTGACCAGGAACCCGGACGCCCCCGCGCGCAACGCCCCGTAGACGTGGTCGTCCTGGTCGAAGGTCGTCAGCACGAGGACGCGCGGGACCGCGGTCGCGTACACCGGGTCCTCGGTGATCCGGCGCGTCGCCTCGATACCGTCCATGCCGGGCATGCGGATGTCCATGACGACGACGTCCGGCCGCAGTTCGGCGCTCAGCCGTACGGCGTCCGCGCCCGTACCCGCCTCGCCGACCACCGCGAGGTCCGGCGCGTCGGTGATGATCATGTCGAGGGAGGCGCGGACGAGGGGCTGGTCGTCGACGAGGAGGACGCGCACGGGGGCCGCAGGTCCGGCGGCGTCGACGGTCATCGGACGGGCTCCGTGACCGGCATACACGTGAACGTCCCCGCGTCGGGAGCTGGTTGGGCCTCCTGGGGCGGAACCGGCAGCCGGGCCGTCACACGGAAGCCGCCGTCCGGGCGCGGCTGCGCCGAGAAGTCGCCGTGCAGCAGTCCGACGCGCTCGCGCATGCCGACGATGCCGTAGCCGCCGCGGGCCGGGGCCCGTACGCCGTGCGTCGTCGTACGCGCCGGGTGCGGCTCCGGGTCCGCGCCCGGGTTGCTGACCTCGACGGCCAGCTCCGCCGCGCGGAAGTCGATGGTCACCGCGCAGGAGCGCGCGCCCGCGTGCCGTACGACGTTCGTCACCGCCTCCTGGACGATGCGGTACGCCGACAGCTCGATCTCCGGCGGGAGTTGGCGCCGTACGCCGGACCAGGTCACGTCCACGCGTACGCCCGCGGCCGTCGTGGTCTCGGCGAGCCGGGGCACGTCGGCGATTCCCGGCGCGGGGGCGGGCCGTACGGCCTCGCGCGTACCGTCTCCGCCCGCGTGGGCGCCGCCCGCGTGCGCGCCGCGCCCGGTCGCTCCCGTCCCGTCAGAGCCGTTCCCCTGCGCGCTGTTCGCGTCCGAGCCGTTCCCGTCCGCGCCGTTGCCGTCCGCCTCGCGCAGGGCGCCGAGCATGCGGCGCAGCCCGGTCAGCGTCTCCCGCCCCGCCGTCTCGATCTCGCCGAGCGCGGCGCGGGCGCGGTCCGGCTGGGTGTCGAAGACCTGCCGCGCCGCACCGGCCTGGAGCGCGACGATCCCGATGGTGTGCGCGACCATGTCGTGCAACTCCCGCGCGATCCGCAGGCGTTCGGACGTGATGGCCCGTTCCGTCGCCTCCGCGCGCAACGCCTCCGCGTGCGCGTGGCGCTGCCACACCGCGTTGCCGACCAGCCACACGATCGCCGTCGTGAGGGCGGCCGTCAGCGTCGTCGTCGCGTCGGTCTCGTAGCCGAGCAGCGCGCGACCGCCCGAGTAGCCGACCAGCGTGGCCAGCGCCAGCACGCCCGCCGTCGCCGACGTGCGCAGCGGCTGCGTCGCCGCCAGATAGCAGACCGCCACGTCCACCGCGAGGAACTGCAACAGCGGGATGTCCCCCACCGCCATGGCCAACACCGAGCAGACGGTCCCGGTGAGCAGCAGGCACAGGGCGGGGAGCGGGCGGCGCTCGCGGCGCGCGGCGGCCAGGACGAGGACGGCCGCGAGGACTTCGTCCAACTGGTTGCCGAGGCTCAGGTCGAGCACGCTGAGGCCGCGGGTCTGCGTCTGCTCGAAGACGGTGTACGCGGTGACCGCGAACCAGATCAGCGCCATCCACGTACCCGGCCGTACGCGGGAGAGGCGTTTGAGCGGTGAGTGGGTGAAGTCCATGCTCAGCTCCCTGCCCAGGTCCATGCTCCGAGCGTAACGACCGTCCCCCACCTGGGCATTCACCCGGGGACGTAAGCCCGTGGGCGTACGGCGGGGCGGACCGTTCCGCGACCGGCGGACAGGGGACGTCCTCCGGCGGCCGATGACCCCGCGCCGCTCCGGACGGCAGCGTGGTCCCGTGATCGAAGTCAGCCATCTCACCAAGCGCTACGGCCGGACCACCGCCGTCAACGACCTGTCCTTCACCGTCCGCCCCGGCCACGTCACCGGCTTCCTCGGCCCCAACGGCTCGGGCAAGAGCACCACTTTGCGGATGCTCGTCGGCCTGCACGCCCCCACTGGCGGCACCGCGACGATCAACGGCCACGCCTTCCGTACCCGCCGCCGGGGCCTGCGCCACGTCGGCGCGCTGCTCGACGCGGGCGACGCGCACGGCGGGCGCACCGCGTACGACCATCTCCGCTTCCTGGCCCGCAGCAACGCCGTTCCGCGCGGCCGGATCGACACCGTCCTGCGCGAGGTCGGGCTCGGCGACGCCGCCGGCCGGCGCATCGCCGGCTTCTCGCTCGGCATGCGGCAACGACTCGGCATCGCGGGCGCGTTGCTCGGCGATCCGCCGGTGCTGCTCTTCGACGAGCCGCTGAACGGGCTCGACCCCGAGGGCGTGCTCTTCGTCCGTGCGCTGTTCAGACGGCTGGCCGCCGAGGGGCGCACCGTCTTCGTCAGCAGCCACCTCATGACGGAGATGGAGCACACCGCCGACCGGCTCGTCGTCCTCGGCCGGGGTCGACTCCTCGCCGACGAGAGCGTTTCCGCCTTCGCCGCGCGCGGCGCGCGGCAGCGCGGGCAGGTCGTCGAGGTCCGCGCCGACGACCCGGCGGGGCTGGTGACCGCGCTCACGCGAGCGGGCGCCCGGGTGACGCAGGCGCCGGACGGCCTGCTCACGGTGACGGCTGCCGAAGGCTCCGGGATGGACGCCGTGAGGATCGCGGGGATCGCCGTGGAGAGCGGCATCCTCATCCACCAACTGACGACACGGAACGGCTCGTTGGAGCAGGCGTTCATGGAACTGACAGGTACGAGCGTGGAGTACGCGGCGGAGTCGGGAGAGCGGTCATGAGTACGGAATCCGGCCTTCTCGAACCCGCGCCCCGCTTCTGGGACTTGCTGGCGGCGGAGTGGATCAAACTGTGGTCGCTGCGGTCCATCCCGTGGTTCGTGCTGCTCAGCGCCCTGGCCGCGGTCGGCGTGAACGCCAACGCCGCGCGCGCCGCCCGCGCGCACTGGCACTCAGGGCCGCCCCCGTTCACCGCGCACGGCGCCCTGCAAGAGGCGTTCAGCCGTCCCGCCGCCGCCTGGGTCCTGCTGGCCATGGGCGCGGTGGGCGCCATCGCGATCCTCAGCGAACAGACCACGGGCCTGCTCCGTACGACGTTCTGCGCCGTCCCCGCCCGCCGGGAGGTCATGACCGCCAAGGTCCTGGTCGTCACGGCGGTCGCCGCCGTCTTCGGCGTCCTCACCGTCGCGGCCTCCGTCTGGTGCGACGCGGCCATTTTGTACGGCCGTTACACCGGCGTCCCCCTCGCCGACGCCGTCGCCCTCCGCATCACCGCCGCCTCCGCCGTGCTCGCCCCGCTCGGCGCCCTCATCGGCCTCGGGCTCGGCGCCGTCATCCGCCACAGCGTCGCCACCATGGTCACGCTGTTCCTTCTCGCCTTCATCCTCCCCGTCTCCATCACCGACCGCACCCACCTCAGCGCCACTCTCACCCACGCGCTCCCCTTCAACGCCTGGTACCGCCTCACCCTCCCCATCGCCATCCTCCACGCCCCCTACCCCTCCACCATCCCCGGCGCCTGGCTCACCTTCGCCGCCTGGGCCGCCGCCCCCGCCCTCCTCGTCCTCCTGACGGTCCCCCGCCGCGACCAATAACGCCGCCCCGGCGGGGGGGCGCTTCGCCTTGACCTCGCCGTCGGGGGGGGCGCCCGGGCGGGGGGGGGCGCGCCGGGGCGGCGGGCGCGCCGGGGCGAGGTCGGCGACGGTGGGCCGTCGCGGCGGCGTCCGGGGGCATCCCCGCGTGCGGGGGGGCAGGTGGTGAGAATCCCCTGCATCTGCGTGGCCCCGGGGTCATCCCCGCATGCGCGGGGGCAACTCTTCGGCGAAGCGGCCTTTGCCGCCGCTCCGGGGGCATCCCCGCGTGCGCGGGAGCAGCCCAGTCGCTGCATCTGCGGCACCGCGACGTTGGAGTCATCCCCGCGTGCGGGGGGGGCAGAAATCCCCCCGTGGGCTCTAGTCGAGCGTCTGGGGTCATCCCTGCGTGCGCGCGGGGCAGCCCGTAACCGAAGAGGCCGAGCACGACGACCGAGGGTCATCCCCCCGAGCGCGGGGGGCAGGGGCCTACTGCCCCACCGTTCCCCGGCCGCCAGGGGTCATCCCCGCGTGCGCGGGGGCAGGGTCTCGTGGGGCCGGAGACGTGGCGCCGCCTGGGGTCATCCCCGCGTGCGCGGCGGGCAGCACCAGACTGTCTACGACGTGCGGTCACAGAAGGGGTCATCCCCGCGTGCGGGGGGCAGGTAGATGCTCAGCGCCAGCGAGCCGTCCTGCCGGGGTCATCCCCACGTGCGCGGGCGAGGGGAGCGCTTGTACCGGGCGCGGTCGCCGAACTGGACGGGGTCATCCCCACGTGCGCGGGCGAGGGGAGCGCTTGTACCGGGCGCGGTCGCCGAACTGGACGGGGTCATCCCCGCGTGCGCGGGGGGGCAGGTGATCCCGTTCGCGCTGGACCTCCGGGGCCCGGGGTCATCCCCGCGTGCGCGGGGGGCGGTACGGGCCAGACCGGTGGCCGTGGCGGAAGTCGGGGTCATCCCCGCGTGCGCGGTGGCGTGGGGGTTTGTTGGCGGGTGGGGGCGGAATTCATCAGGTGGCGGGGATCGGGCAAATGCGGCGAACCCGGCGCGCGTGGAGACGGTCCGCGTACAGCGTAGAGCTGAGGCGAGTGACCCGCCCCTACGGCGTGGGCGGGGAGCTGCTGAGGTCGTCACGAGGTTCGTGGAGCGGGCCGGGGCCCTGGGCGACGCGCGCCTCGGCAGCCGCCGTCCCGGCTGACGCGGGGTGACGACGCGCCGTGCCGTCGCCACGCGATACGCGATGGCGCGGCCGTCAGCGGGTGACGGCGACCGCTCACAAGGCGCGCCGCATGCAGACCAGTTGCTCCCGCTCGTCCCACGAGTCGGTGACGGTGAAGCCGAGCCGTTCGTACAGCGCGATGGCCCCGGTCCGCCACTTCCACACCGAGAGCCGGACCGTATCCGCGCCGTTCTCCGCCGCCTGCGCGAACGCCGCGCCGAGCAGGGCGGACGCGACGCCCCGGCCACGGAACTCGGCTTCGGTCCAGAGCCTCTTGACCTCGGAGTGCCCGTGGTCCGGACGCGTCACCACCACGCAGCCCACGGCGGCGTCCCCCACGAGCGCCACCAGCACGACATCGTCGGCGAACGCGCTCCGAGGGTCGGTGATCTCCGCCCGGTACCGATCCGGCAGCCCGTCCACCCCCGCGACCGGCTCCCCCTTCTCGGCCTCGGTCCGCAGGTGGTAGGCCGCCAGCAGCCCGGCCAGCCCGTCCAGCCCGTCCCCGGCCGAAGGTGCCTGGTCCGGCCACCGGACGACGGCGACCTCAGGTTGATCACTCATGCCGCCAGCATCACACGGGGCGCCCTTTCGTCCGCGCCCACCCCGTATCGCACGTCAGCGGCCTCGACGCACGCAGTCGAGCCTTCCGACGTGCCCCCGCTCCGTCCGCGACCGCAGCTCCCGCCGTACGCCCCGCACCGCCCGGTCGGAGAATCGGGAGGCCCTACGCCCCCTCCAGCGTCGGTGAGTCCCGACGAGCGGTCATCCCCGCAGGCGCGGGGACCACCCCTGGGTAACGGTGTGGTGGACGACCACGCCGGGATCATCCCCGCGCGGGCGGAGAGCAGACAGCTTGCGCGCCGAGGCCGTACCCCTGCGCGGGGTCATCCCCGCAGGCGAGGAGCAGAAGTGGCCGTACGGCCTCGCGAAGAACGTCAAGGGATCATCCCCGCGCGGGCGGGGAGCGGAAGATCGCCGCATCGAAGCCGAAGCGGCCGATGGGGTCATCCCCGCGTGTGCGGGGAGCAGGACTCGCGCAGCTCCGGCGTGGCCCCGGACCTGGGGTCATCCCCGCGTGTGCGGGGAGCGGCAGGACGCGCCCCGGCCGCTGGCCCGCGTGCGGGGGTCATCCCCGCGTGCGCGGGGAACTGTGCCCGTACCGATCGGCGAGGTTGCTGCGGGCGGGGTCATCCCCGCGTGCGCGGGGAAATGGCTTGCTGACGTGCGGAGTTGCCGGGAGCAGAGCCCGGGTTGAGCCAGGTGCAAAGGGTCAGGCAGAGGCGGCGAACCGCGTCGCGACGAGGCCGCCCGCGTACAGGGTAGGGCCGAGGATGCGGCGAGGACTCAGCGGGCGGGGCCCGGCACCGCAGAGTCGCCCCACGGCGCAGACGCAGACGCAGGGGCCGGGACGAGGGCCCAGACGACCTTGCCGGGGGCGCCGACGCGCGGGGCGACACCCCAGCGGCCATGGGTGACGGCGTCCACGAGGAGGAGCCCGCGCCCGCGTTCGGCGGCCAGATCAGGGGTGGGAGCGTCGAGGAGGACGGGTAAGGAACCGCCGGCGGCGTCGTGGACTTCGAGGAGCAGGCCGTCGGCGAGCCGATGGGCGCTGACGCCGAACTGCTTGCCGGGAACGTGCCCGTGGCGCTGTGCGTTGGCGGCGAGTTCGGCGAGGACGAGGCAGGCGGCCTCGGCCACGTCGCGTTCGGCCCGCCACGCGGCAAGGGTTCGCATCAGCGAGTGACGGGCGCGCCGTACTCCCAACGCCGTTGGGGGCCACAGCTCTTGTGGATCGGTGTACGGCTGCGGGGGCGGCGGCACGCCACCGCCCTTCGCCTCTACGGCAACTCCCGACATAGCGCCTTACCGTCTCTCCGTGCGTGATCGAATTCTCACTTTCCGTACACAAGCGTGAGGCGGGAGCCATACGATCGCCAGGGGTCGGCCGTTGACCCCGCGAACAGCAAGGGGTACGGGCCCGGTTACGTGGCCGCCGCCGCGAAACCCGCAGGCGGAGCCGCCAATCGGCGCTGGCCACAGGCTCGTTGCCCACGGCGGAGGCAAGGCGAAAGGAACGGGCGCTCGGATGATCGACGGAGCCGAGGACGAACTCAGCCCACGCGCGATGCTCGCGGCCGAACTCACCAGACAGCGGGAGCGCGCCGGTTGGACGCTGGCCGAACTCGCCGATCGTTCCAAGTACGACCCGTCCTATCTCCAACGGCTGGAGAAGGGCGTCCGGCTCGGCTCCCTCGACGCCATCGACGCGCTCGACCGGCTGTACGGAACCGGTGACCTGCTCAGCAAGTTGTGGCGTGCCGCCAAGCGCGAGGCGGGGCAGAGCCGTTACCAGGGCTTCAAGGACCTGGAGGCCGAGGCGACGAGCATCCAGGAGTTCGCCATCAGCAGCGTCCCCGGCCTATTGCAGACGCCGGAGTATGCCGAGGCCCAGATCCGCGTCCACAGCGCCGACACCGCTGACGAGCCGCTTGCCGACCTGGTCCACGACCGGATAACGCGGCAGGACCGGCTGACCGGCGTGAAGCGCCTGAACTACAGGGGTTTGCTGGACGAGTCGGTCATCCGACGCCCAGTTCAGGACCACGCTGTGTGGAACGACCAGCTCAAGCGCTTGATCGAGGCAGGGCAACAGCCCAACATCACGCTTCACGTCGTGCCGTTCAGCGTCGGCCTGCACAATCTGCTCGGCAGTTCGCTGCAACTGCTGTGGCTCCCCAGCGGACGGACGGTCGCCTACGTCGAGAGCAGTTGGAGCGGCCAACTCGTCGAGGAAACAGAGGAGGTGGACCACTTTCGCTTGTCCTACGATCGTCTCCGGGACTCCGCACTGTCGCCGTCCGAGTCCCTCGACCTACTGCGATCCGCGCTGGAGGACCACTAGCCATGCCAAGCCCCGGACCGAACCTGAGCGCCGCCGCGTGGCGCAAGTCGTCCTACAGCGGCAACTCGGACCCGAACAGTTGCGTCGAGGTCGCCGACAACTTCCCCGGCACCGTCCCCGTACGCGACAGCAAAGACCCCCACGGCCCCGCCCTCACCTTCCCCACCGCCTCCTGGTCCGCCTTCATCGACGCCGTGAAGTCCGGCCAACTCCCCACCGTCTGAACGTCCGAGGACCAGTGATCATGCCAAGCACCGGACTGAATCTGAGCGCCGCCAAGTGGCGCAAGTCGTCCTACAGCGGCGGGGCGGACCCGGACAGTTGCGTCGAGGTCGCCGACAACTTCCCCGGCACCGTCCCCGTACGCGACAGCAAAGACCCTCACGGCCCCGCCCTCACCTTCCCCACCGCCTCCTGGTCCGCCTTCATCGACGCCGTGAAGTCCGGCCAACTCCCCACCGTCTAGCGGTCCGCCCCGGCGCGGGGTCGGGGGCGGGGCCGGGGCGGGGCGTCAGAGGACGGCGAGGCGGTCGACCAGCAGCTCGGTTCTGCGTTCGGTGTCCCCCGGCGGGAGCCGCCCGGCACGGGTCAGGGTGGCGAGTCCGTGCAGGGACGCCCAGAACAGCTCGGTGAACAGCCCCGGGTGGACGCCGTCCCCGGCCACCTCGCCAAGGGTCTCCAGCAGGGCGGCAAAGGCGTCCTTCAGCGGCTCCGGCGTGTCCTCGTGCGCGAAGGCGAGGCCGCCGTCGAGGTTGAACATGGCGTCGTAGACCGCTGGGTTGCGTTCGGCGAAGTCCAAGTAGGTGCGGGCGAGGGTGGTGACCCGGGCGCGCGGGTCGTCCACGGCGGAGGTCGCGGCCCGTATCGCCACGGCCATCTCGGCGGCACCCTGGAGGGCGACGGCGCCGATGATCTCGCGCTTCCCCCGGAAGTGGCTGTAGAGGACGGGCTGGCTGTACTCGATGCGCTCGGCGAGGCGGCGCGTGGTGACCGCGTCCCAGCCCTGGCGCTCGGCGAGTTCGCGGGCCGTGGCCACGATGAGGCGTTCGCGGCCCGCCCGTTCGCGCTCCTTGCGTTCCTGTACCGACATGACTCGATTCTAGCACCGCTAGACAATCGAGCGGTAGCAGGTCTAGCGTTGAACCAACGGCTAGCAACGCTAGATCCTGATCTCCGGGAGGGTCACCATGCTCAACGCACTTGAGGTCATCACCACCGTCGTCGTCGGCGTGATGGTGGGGGTGGAGTTCTCCGTCGCCTTCGTCATGAACCCGATCTTCAACGCGCTGCCCGACGACAGCGGCCAGCTCGCCCGCGCCCACGGGGGTCGCATGCTCGGCGCCGTGATGCCGTTCTGGTACATCGGCTCGCTCGTCCTCGCCGCCGTCTGGACCGTCGCCGGACGGCACCACGACGGCGTCGGCCTCGTCATCACCGGTGCCGCGCTGCTGATCGTCAGCGTGATCATGTCGATCCTGCTGCTCGTCCCCATCAACAACCAGAGCAAGACCTGGACCCCCGAGAATCGGCCCGCCGACTGGAAGCAGCAGATGAATCGCTGGGACCGCTTTCACTACGTCCGCGTCGCCGTCATCATCGCCGCCTTCGCCTTCCTGGCCGCCGCCCTCCTCTGACCGGGCCGCCCCACCCCCGCCCGGGCGCATGCGCGCGCCGTGTCGGCGGTCAGTGGCGAGGGGACCAGGACGGGGTGGAACCGCCTTCGGGGGCGGGCGAGGGCGGCGGGAGGCGGCGGGTGATGCGGTCGAAGAGGTCGGTGAGAGGCTCGCCGATGTCGCGGCCGAAGTCGGTAAGGCCGTAGGTGACTTGAGGAGGAGTCGTCGGCTCGACCGCACGCCAGATCAGGCCGTCCTGGACCAGGGCGCGCAAGGTCTGCGCCAGCATCTTCTCGCTGATGCCCCGGATGCTGTCGCGCAGCTCGTAGAACCGCAGGTCGTTGGTCCGCAAGGAGATCAGCACCCAGATGCCCCACCGGCTGGTCACGTGGTCGACCATGTCGCGCGCGGGGCAGTCGGTGTGAAACACCTCATACCGAGGGTCCGCCGCGACCGGCTTCAGCTGCACGCCTTCCTCCATGCCCGGAGCTTACCTCGGGGTATGTCCTTACGGAAAGTAAGCCCGGCTCCTAGCGTCAATCCCCGTAGCCACAACGGATAACGCAGCAGGAACGAGGAGCCGAACATGATCGTGGTGACCGGTGCGACCGGAAACGTGGGCCGGCCTTTGACGCAGGCACTGGCGGAGGCGGGCGAGCAGGTGACGGCGGTGTCGCGGCGACCCCCGACCGGCTCGGCGCAACTGCCGCACGGCGTACGCCACTTGTCGGCCGACCTGGCCGAACCGGCGAGCCTGGCAGCGGCGTTGGACGGAGCGAAGGCGCTGTTCCTGCTCCTGTCCGGCGACTTGCACGCCCCCGAAGCCAGGCCCGCCGACCTCATCGGCCTCGCCGCGGCCCACGGCGTACGCCGGGTCGTCCTGCTGTCCTCGCAGGGCGTGTCGACCAGGCCGCTCGACCCGTCGCGGGTCGCGATGCGCGCGGTGGAGGACGCGTTGCGCGGCTCCGGCCTGGACTGGGCGATCGTACGACCGGGCGGCTTCGCGTCCAACGCCCTGGCCTGGGCGGAGTCCGTGCGTACGGAGCGGACGGTCGCCGCGCCCTTCGGCGACGTGGGGGTTCCGGTCGTCGACCCGGCCGACATCGCCGAGGTCGCGGCGGCCTGCCTCCTGGACGACCGGCACAGCGGCGGGGTGTACGAACTGACCGGGCCCGAGGTCATCACGCCACGTCAGCAGGCCGCTGCCATCGCCGCCGCGCTCGACTCGCCCGTACGGTTCCACGAACTCACCCGCGACGAGGCCCGGTTGGCGATGACCCGCTTCGTACCGGCCGAACTCGCCGACGACACCCTCGACATCCTCTCCGCCCCGCGTCCGGCCGAGTTGGCCATCAGCCCGGACGTCCAGCGCGTCCTCGGCCGCGCCCCGCGCCCCTTCCGCGACTGGGTCACCCGTAACATCGCCGCCTTCCGCTGAGGCGCCGCGTCCCGGTCAGCCCTGCCTGACCTCCCAACTCGGGTTCTGGAGGCGGGTGTTGTGGACAGTGATGTCGGCGTGGTCGGCGGGGTGCGCCGTGGCGGCGTAGAGCCGCTGGGCGGGGAGGTAGCGGTCGCGCCAGGACCGTTCGATCTCGGCGGCGGCCGTCAGTGCCGCGTCTCGGCTCCGGGCGGCGGCCGTCAGGGCCGCGTCCCGGCTCCGGGCCCGGTCCACCGTCTGCTCGAAGGGGACGGACACGAGGACGCGCAGGTCCCACCGGTCGAGGAGTTCGGGGCGCAGGAGGAAGACGCCGTCGAAGAGGAGTACGGCGTCCGCCGGGGCGGTCGCGGCCGGTGGCGACAGCGCGGTGTCGGTCTGCGCGTCGTAGGCCGTCGTTCGGAACCTCCGGTCTCCGCCAGGTCCCAGCGGGTCGAGCAGGAACCGGCACAGCGCGGCGCGGTCGTGGGCGTCGAAGTAGCAGCCTTCGGCGGTGTACCGGCCGCGCCGGTAGCGCTGTGCGCGCGGGACGAGGAAGTCGTCCACCGTCGCCCGGATGACCTCGCGACCCCGCGCCCGCAGCACGACGGCGAGTTCGTCGGCCAGCGTCGTCTTCCCCGCGGCCGGCGGCCCGTCGACCGCGACCCGCACCGGGTGCCTTGTCGTGACCGCCCCGGCCGTGACCGCCCCGGCCGCCCCGGCTGCCCCGGCCGTGACCGCACCGGCCGCCCCGACCGCCTCCGCCAGCCGATCGATGAGCTCCTGACGGGTGCCTCGTTCCATCGCCGCCCCTCCCCACGTGAGGGGCGGGCGGATGCCGTCCCCGGTCAGCCTCCCGCCGAGGCCGCGGCAACGCAGAACTCATTGCCCTCGGGGTCGGCCATCACCACATGGTGCCCCTCGAACTCCTCCAGGACGACCCCGCCCGCCTTCACCAGCCGCTCGGACTCCGCCTCGATCCGTGCCCACCGCTCGTCGGGGCTGCCGTGTCCCGGCACCCGGACGTCGATGTGGAGCCGGTTCTTGGCGGTCTTCGGCTCGGGGACCTTGAGGATGCAGAGCCGGGGGCCGACGCCGTCGGGATCGCAGAGCCACGCGCCGTCGTCCGCGGAGTCGTCCTCCGGAAGGTCGAACTGCGCCAGCCACTCCTCACGGGTCGTGAAGGGAGCGGGCGGCGGCTCGTCCACATACCCCAGGGCCGTCTTCCAGAACGTGGCGAGGAGTTTCGCGTCCGCGCAATCAAGGGTCAGATCGATTCTTGCTGCCATGACAGGACCGTAACGCGCACCTCGGACAATCGCGGCCGACGCGGACGAGGGCCGACCGCGAATACCTCGACTTCCGCGGAGGGTGTCTTCCCCGCATTACGCGGGGGCGGCGGAGGGGCTGACCTGGGGGATTGTCGGCGGGTGGGGGTGGGTTCGGCAAGGTCGCGGGGGCGGGCGAATGGGGCAGGTGGCCGCCTGGTGGGGGACGGTGCCGGCGGGTGACCGTGAGCACGTGCCGCACGCGTCCGCGCGGTCCGGGGTGGTCGGTAGGGTGGCCGGCTGTGGAGGACATGGTTGGGGTCCCGGCGGGACGGGTGACGGTGTCGGACCGGCGGACGCAGAAGAGCTGGCAGGTCGAGGTCGCGGCGTTCGAGATGGCGGCGGTGCCGGTGACGCAGGAGGCGTACGCGGAGGTCACCGGCCGGAGGCCGAGCAGTGTGGAGGGCGGGCGGCTGCCGGTGGAGGGGGTTTCGTGGTGGGACGCGGCGGAGTTCTGCGACGCCCTGTCGCGGCGGGAGCGGCTGACGCCCGCGTACGCGTTGGACCGTGAGGCCGAGCGGGCGGAGTGGGACGAGACGGCGGACGGTTACCGGCTGCCGACCGAGGCCGAGTGGGAGTACGCCTGCCGGGCGGGGACGACGGGGCCGAGGTACGGGCAGCTCGACGCCGTCGCCTGGCACCAGGGGAACTCGGACGGGCGTACGCACCCCGTCGGCGGCAAGGAGCCCAACGCCTTCGGCCTGTACGACATGTTGGGCAACGTGTGGAACTGGTGCTGGGACGTCTACGACGCCGAGGTGTACGGGACCTACCGGGTGCTGCGCGGCGGCGGCTGGGCCGACGAGCACTGGAGCTGCCGCGCGTCCGTGCGGCGCCGCAGCCATCCGACGTTCGGAATCGACGACGTGGGGTTCCGCGTCGCACGTTCTACGCTGCCGCCGTCGCCGCCCCGGCCGTAAGGACCGTAAGGGTCGCAGGACGATCGACCTCCACGGTCGCCCACGTCCGGACACGCATCGCCGTTCCCCCAACACACGGCCTGCGGGCCGGGGCTATCCCCGCACGCGCGGGGAGCAGACCTATAACGGCGTTATAGCCAGACGGGAAGAGGGGTCATCCCCGCACGCGCGGGGAGCAGGCCGCATGTTCGGCGGGCGGCGGTCGTGGGCGGGGGTCATCCCCGCTCGCGCGGGGAGCAGCCGTTCATGCCGACCGAGATGACTTTTGACCAGGGGTCATCCCCGCTTGCGCGGGGAGCAGCCGCACCGCCGCCGGCCGCGGTGCACGACGACGGGGTCATCCCCGCTTGCGCGGGGAGCAGGCTCGCTGACGTGCGGGGTTATCAGGGGGCAGGGGCCGATTGAACCAACTGTCGAGGATCGGGCGAATAGGGCAAGCGGCTCCTGAAGGCGGGCCGCACGGCCCCGAGCACAGGATATGGCCACGGCAGGCGGCCGCAGGGGCCAAGGCTGGACCGAGCGTCAAGACGTGGGTGCGGGCGACTCACGGGGGCTGGGTCCAGACAATCAGCGTGCGGTGAACCGCAGTTCGTTCCGCCGCACCGAGGGGGCGGCGGCGCCCGGAGTTCCGTCGGACGTCATCCGGCGCGCTGGCCGAAGGTGACGCCAGGGCTGAGGCTCAGGGCCAGGACAGTGTCGAGTGCGGTCTCCAGCGGAAGGCTGTCCCGCTGGATCTGGGCGAGCAGGAGTGCGCCCTGCAAGGCGCAGAGGAGGGTGACGGCCAGGTCGTCCGGATCGATGCCGGGCCGGAGGCGCCCGGCGGCGTGCAAGGCGGCCAGCCCCTGGCCGATGACGGTGGACCAGCGGCCGAACCCGACCGAGACCCGAGCGCGGGCCCGCGCGTCGCTCTCGGCGAGCTGACCGCCGAGGGACCCGAGCGGGCAGCCGCCCCGGCCGTCGAGGCGTCCGGCCTCGGCGACGACGAGGTCGCGCCAGGCGCGCAGCCCCTCGACCGTGTCGAGCCCCGCCTGCTCGGTGGTGGTGACGATGGCGTCGGCCTGGCGGTCGATCACCGCCTGCACGAGCGCTTCCTTGTCGGCGAAGTAGTGGTAGAGCTGCGAGCCGCTGACCTGGGCCGCGGCCTTGACGTCTTCGAGGGTGGCGCCCGCGACGCCGCGTTCGTGAACGAGTTCGGCGGCGGCGTCGACGATACGGGCCCGGGTCCGCAGCCCCTTGGGCGTCAGCTTGGCCGTCGGGCGCGTATCGGTAGCCATGACGCCACGCTAACACCATTTTGGACTTGAGAACCCATTTTTTGGACGCGAGAGTGGAATCTGCGACCCAGAAATCACTGGGCCCATCGCAGCACGAATCGCAGCACGCAAGGGGCGCTCTCATGAACGACATCGCAACCCCGGTCGCCGACCGGGCCGCCGAGGTCCAGGCGCAGGCCGCCGGGCGGCTGCCCGCCGAGGTCGGAACCGCCTTCGAGAACGAGAGGCGGCGGCTGATGGCGGCCGGTGTCCCGGACGGCGTCGCCGGTCCGGGCACCGCCATGCCCGACGGCGACCTTCTGGACGCGACCGGTCGGCCGACGAGCCTTTCGGCCGTACGGGCGGGGCGCCCGGCCGTCGTCGTCTTCTACCGGGGAGCCTGGTGCCCGTACTGCAACCTGACCTTGCGCACCTACCAGGAGGCCCTGGTCGACCAACTCCGAGCGCGGGGCGTCGCCCTGATCGCGCTCAGCCCGCAGAAGCCGGACGGCTCGCTGACGATGACCGAGAAGCTCGGCCTGTCGTACGCCGTACTGTCGGACCCGGGGAACCGGATCGCCGCGCAGCTCGGCATCGTCTTCACCCTCGCCGACAGCGCGCAGGACGCGCAGGCGTCCCTCGGCGTCCGCCTCACCGACGTCAACGCCGACGGGTCCGCCGCTCTCCCGCTCGCCACGACCGTCCTCGTCGGCGCCGACGGCTCCATCCGCTGGATCGACGTCCACCCCGATTACACGACGCGGTCGGAACCCGCCGAGATCCTTGCCGCCGTCGCGGCCCTCGAATAGCCCTCGGCGGAGCCGCGCCCTGAGCAAACACGTCATCCCCGCACGCGCGGGGGGGCAGTTCGGTGACGGCATCGGCGAACTGCTGGGACCGGGGGTCATCCCCGCACGCGCGGGGGGCAGACGGGCCAGTCGATGCCCATGAGGTCCTGGACGGGGTCATCCCCGCACGCGCAGGGGGCAGCCCGAGCGCTTCCCGAACGCCGCGATCCTGAAGGGGTCATCCCCGCACGCGCGGGGGGGGCAGATGCTGTGGCCCGCGTAGCTGGCACGGGCTGGGGGGTCATCCCCGCACGCGCGGGTGGGCGGTCTCGCTGACGTGCATGTTCAGCAGTGGGGGGAGGCGGATGGAACCAGCTGTCAAGGGTCGGGCAAATGGGGCGAACCGCCGCGCGGTGGGAGTGCGTGCCGGGGCTGGGTACAGGGTACGGCGGGGTGGCGCCGCGTGTGGGGGTCGGGAGAGGCCGGGCGGGGGGCCCGGCCTCTCTTGGCGGGGGTCAGGACAGGAAGGTCTCGCAACGGCCGCCGACGTTGGTGTTGTTGCCGGTGCCGGGGTGGGCGGTGTCGAGGCCGGGGCCGCAGTCGAGGGTGTCGTTGCCGGTGGTGGACCGGATGGTGTCGGAGCCGTCGCCCGTGGAGACGACGTTGTTGCCGCCGCCCGCGTCCACGCGGTCGTCGCCCCCACCCGTCGTGATCTGGTCGTTGCCGCTGCCCGCGAGGACCACATTGGCGCCGTCGCCCGCCGAGACGACGTTGTTGCCGCCGCCCGCGTCGGTGTACGAAGGGCCGGTGCCTGGCAGGGAGATGCGGTCGTTGCCCGCGCCGGTCAGGACGCAGTCGCTTCCGCCGCCGCCGTCGACGGTGTCGTTGCCGCCGCGGCCGAGGATGAGGTCGTTGCCGGGGGTGCCGGTGAGGCGGTCGTTGCCGGGGGTGCCGAGGATGACGTTCTGGATGTCGACGCCGGTGCAGGGGCCGAAGGTGACGGAGCCGGTGTGGCGGATGCCGGTGAGGCCGGTGGGGGTCTCGGTGTAGGTGAGGGAGGCGCCGCGGGCGACGGTCGCGGGGACCGGGGCGAGGACGGCGGGCTCGCCGTCGACCGTACGCACGGTGGTCGTGCGGCCGGAGCCGGTGATCTCGTAGGAGCCGCGCCCGAGGGAGAGCGTGGCCGCGCCGCCGGTCAACTGGACCTGGGCGGGGGCGGATCCGGGGCCGACGTACACCAGCACGCCCGCGGGGTCGCGGGCGTCGGAGACCAGGACCGTACGGCCGCCGGTGGCGACGACACGGCCGGAGGTGGTGCCGCCGAGGGCCACGTCGGAGAAGCCGTTCAGGGGCAGGAAGGCACCGCTCGCCGCGCAGGCGATCGTGCCGCCGCGCAACGCGTGCCCGCCGTCGTCGCTGTCGTCGGACCAGAAGACCGGCTTGCGGCCGTCGACGCACTCGGAGCGCGGGGCGAAGGCGAAGCCTTCGTTGTTGAGGTTGGGCATCGCGGCCGGGCGCTCGTAGAGGCCGGTGGCGGCGAAGTCACCGTTGGCGCCCACGGCGAAGGTCGCCGTACGGCCGTTGCAGGTGTCGTCGCACACGGCCCACAGCCGGTCGGCCTCGGCGTCGAACTGGAGCTCCATGACGCTCGGGAAGCCGCTGGCGAAGGCGGCGACGCGGGTGAAGCCGCTGCCGGACTGGTCGAGGGCGTACGCGTAGACGCTGCCGTTGCCTTCGAGGCCGACGAAGAAGAGGCCGTCACCGTGGTCGGGGTAGGCGGCCGGGGAGTACGCGGCGCCCGTGTGCTGGTCGCGGAAGCCGTGCGAGGTCAGGTAGCTGTCGGGCACCCAAGTGATGCCCTCGAGGCCGCTGTTGGCGCCGACCGGCGGCAGGTCCGCGGTCAGATTCCACTCGCGGGTGGCGCGCAGCGCGCCGGACCCCGTGCCGGGCGGGTCGAAGCGCAGCACCTCGGGACGGCTCACGCCGCTGACCGCGTTGTCGCGCTCGGTCGAGACGAAGACGCCGCCGGAAGGTCCCGCGCCCGTCAGGGCGACCCCCTCGGCGTCGGGGTCACCGGTCCCGTCCGGGTAGCGCAGCGCCTTGCCCGCGCTCCACCCGTCGGCGGTGTCCGGCGCCCACTTGGCGCCGTCCCACTCCAGCCGGTACAGCGTGGAGGGGCCGTTCCTGACCGCCCACAGCACACCGGGAGTCGGCCCGCCGGAGCCCTCGTACGCCAGACCGCTCAGGTTCGTACCGAAGACGTTCGCGTCGTCGACCGTGGTCACCGAGGAGCCGCCCGGCCACGGGGAGGCCGCGACCTGACCGGCGCACGCGTTGGCCGCGCCCTTCGTGGAGGCGGCCGTCGTCGCGAAGTCGCCCGTGCCGTCGGGGCAACGCCCGTACGTGGTCGCCGCGTGGGCGGTCCAGGAGTACGCGTCGATCAGCGTCGTGCCGTCCGGCAGGAAGAGGCGGGCGGAGTCGGCCCCGCCGAGACCGAAGGCCGACTCGACGTCGAGGGCGAGGAAACCGCCCGGCGCGACCGACGTACCGGCGGGGACCGTGAAGACGTGGGAGTCGTCGTTGTCCTTGACGAGCCAGCCCGATATGTCCACGGACACGGGACTTGTGTTGGTCAACTCGACCCAGTCGCCGGGCGTTCCGCCATTGGACTCGACCTCATTGATTCGCACGGCCGACGAGGGCGCTCCGCAGTCGTTCGCGGCGCCCTTGGTGGAGGCGGTCGTGGTGACGAAAGCGCCGGTGCCGTCGGGGCAACGGCCGTACGTGGTCGCCGCGTGGGCGGTCCAGGAGTACGCGTCCACCAAGGTCACGCCGTCGGGCAGGAAAAGCCGCGCGGAATCCGCGCTTCCCAGCCCGAAGACGGGGTCGACGTCGAGCGCGAGAAAACCGCCGGGCGCGATCGACGTACCGGCGGCAATCGTGAACACATGGGAGTCGTCATTGTCCTTGACGAGCCAACCCGACACATCAACAGCAATCGCACCCGAATTGACCAACTCGACCCAGTCGCCCGGCGTTCCGCCATTGGACTCGACCTCATTGATTTTCACGGCGGAAGGCGCCGCGTCGGCCGTCGGCGAAACAGTCGGTGAAACGGCCGGCGAACCGGCCGGCGAAACCGCCGAGGCGGCGGACGAGGACGCGAGGAAAAAGGGAATCGCGGTCAGGAACGCGACGCCCAGAGTGATTGACGCACGCCATCTCTTATGCAAGGTTTGCAAGGCTGTGGGTCCCTCTTCGGTCGGCACGGCGGGAAATGAGCAGGGGTCCCGCGAAGCCTCCGACAGCCCGGCGAATGGCGGGCGAACCGCGGGCGAACGCCAGGTGAGCCTTCGGTTCCACACCGAGCATCACGATCTTGAAACAATTCTGGTCAGACATCAGAAGGCTCAATAGTCTCCGGGTGCACGGCAGTTAACAGTGACTGCCACGTTCCTCGGGGAGCATGCATTGGCCATACACGAGCACGAGGTCGACCGTCGCACGTTGTTCAGAGTCGGCCTGGGCGGAGCGGTCGCGGCCGTCGTCGGGACCGAACTGGCCTTGCCCGGAGCGGCCGTCGCCGCGCCGTCGCCCCAATTCCCGTGGATCATCGACTGCGACACGTGGGGCGCCCGGCCGCCGTCCAGCCCGATCCAGATCACGGGCAACACCACGAACAAGATCATCCTGCACCACATGGCGTTCCCCAACGTCACGGACTACTCGCGCGCCCACGCGGTCCAGCTCGCCAAGGACTGCCAGGACCTGCACATGGACACCAACGGCTGGGCCGACACCGGCCAGCACTTCACCGTCAGCCGCGGCGGCTACGTCATGGAGGGCAGGCACCGCAGCCTGGAGACGCTGGTCACCGGGGAACACCAGGTCACGGCCGCGCACTGCCCCGGTGAGAACGGCAACGCGATCGGCATCGAGAACGAGGGCACGTACATCACGGAGACGCCGCCGCGCGCGCTGCTCGACTCCCTGGTGGAGCTGTGCGTCGCCGTGTGCCGGCAGTTCGACCTGCACGCCTGGGACATCTTCGGGCACTGGGACTTCCGGCTCGGCACCGAGTGTCCCGGCGCCGCCTTCTACGCGCAGTTCCCGACGATCCGCTCGCGCGTCCTGACCCAGATGCGCACGCCCCGGCGGGACATCCCCGCGCGCCGCTGGCCGGACATCTGGCGGTTCGTGGACAGCCAGGTCGTCGGGGTCGCGCAGTACCTGCTCAACAACGCCGGGTACACCGCGCTGACGCCCAACGGCGTCTTCGGCACCGACATGAACGCCGTGGTCGCCGACTTCCAGACCACGCACGGCATTCCGGTCACGCCCGACGCCACCTTCGACACCGCCACGTGGGAAGCGCTGGCGCCCGTACTCGACAAGCACGCCACCGGGCTGCCGGTGAGCGGCCTCCAGACGATCCTGGCCCTCAAGGGCTTCGCCGGTGTCACGGTCAACGGCACCTTCGACCACGCCACCCAGAAGGCCGTCCAGGACCTCCAGCGGCTGCACGGCCTGCGCCCCAACGGCAAGGTCGACCTGAGCACGTGGTGCGCCGCGGTCGGCGGGTCGGTCCGCGAGGCCTTCTGTTAGCCCGCGCCATACGGGTGCGGTGCACCCGATCTTTTAGGGGCGTTGGGGCCGCCGTCGGGGGCGGAGCCAACGCCCCTACGGGGCACGTCCCGGCCGGGGTCTTACGGCAGGCAGAGGATCAGGATGCACAGGCCCTGGTGCGCGGGCGGCGTCGTCGGGGACGTGCTCGGCGACGCGGGGTCGGCGGGGGTGGTGGCCGGGGGCGCCGTCGTCGTCGTGCCGGGGTCCGCGGGGGTGTCGGCGGCGGTGCCGGTGCCGGTGTTCACGGCTTGCGTGCCGGTCGACGGGGGCGTCGAAGGAGCCGTCGAGGCGGACGGGGCCGGGCCGGTGGCCGGGGAAGTGGCGGGCAGCGGGGCCGTACCGGCGTTGGTGGCGGCCGGGTGGGTCGCCTCGGCCGTGGGGAGCGCCGGGGTACGGGTGTGCCGCTGGGTGGCGGGCGCGGCGGCGTGCGAGCCCGAAGTCGGTTCCGTGGCCTGCGCGTTGTCGGTGCGCAGCGTCACCGGCGTCACGGTGTCGTACGACGAGGACGCCGTCGTGCCCCGGCCGGAGCCGTGGTTCTGCATGGACGCGACGGTCACGCCGCCGCCGAAGAGGGCCACCGCCGTGGCGACGCCCGCACGGCGCCGGTTCTTCTTCCACCGCTCCAACTGCCGCCGCCGGGCGGCGCGTCCGCCCTGCAAGCGGGGCACGAGCGAGGAGGGCCCGAGGACGGACGCCGTCCCCTCCTCGTCAGCCGAAGCCGCGGCGCCAGCCGAAGCCGCAGGGGTGGCCGGAAAGACGGAGGGCTCCGGTATGTACGCGGCGGGCTCGTACGGAGCCGGGTCCGCGTACGAGACCGGAGCCGCGTACGACGCCGGGTCCGCGTACGAGACCGGTGCCGCGTCCGTCTCCGGCGCGTAGGCGCCGCAACCCGGGCACACCAGCGCCCCGTTGACGGAGCGGCGGCACGTGTAGCAGTAATCCATTCGTGGTCTTTCTCCGCTGGCTTCGCGGCCGAGGGTGGGCCGCAGGGATGTCCACGTCCCCCGCGAAGGGGCAGCCCGACCGAAACTAACAGCTGTAACGGGAGGGGTTGCAAGCGACCTGTGTGCTTTTTGAAAAGCCGCGCCGCCTCCTGGGCGGCAATATCCCGACGTGCCCGCCAAATGCGGACGTTCCGCACTCGCGTCAACGACGTGAAGTGCGGCAGGCGGCGCCGCCCACGGTGCCGTTCGGGCGCAATCCGCCCGCGCACCGGCAACCCGATGTCCTCACCTACGTTTTCGTTCATCTCATCGACGGCAAAAACCCATAGCGTGATGCGCCATGGAGAATCAGCAAACCAGTGCCGCCTCGGGGATAACGCGACGTGGCCTCATCGTCGGCGCCGTCGCCGCCGGACTCACCGCGACCGCCGGAACCGCGAGCGCGCAAACGAGCCGACAGGGCACATCGGGACAGGCCGGGAGCGCACCGGCGTTCACTCCGCCGGAATCGGCGAAATACCCCGGTTACGCCGAATACAAGCCGCCGAATTACCAGTTGGCCGTTCCGGGGGAATCCCTCGTGGCGGGCCGCGCGGACTACCCGGTCGCGCCGGGTATCGTCCTCACGTCCTTCGACACATTCGGCCGCACCGGCTGGACGCGGGTCCATGTGCTCAACGCCGATCTCGGCAACGCGTCGGTCGGCGTGGACCTCGTCGCGGACAAGGTGAGCGATCCGCGTCCGCTCGCCCAGGCGGCGAACGCGCAGCACGCCGTGGCCGCCGTCAACGGCGACTATTTCGACATCACCGAGACCTTCGCGGCCGAGGGTCCGGAAATCCAGGACGGCACACTCCGCAAGGGCACGAACAAGACGGCGACCGTCGCGGCGATCGGCGCCGACCGGGTGGCCCGGCTGGCCGACCTGGTGCTCACCGGTACGGTCACGGTCGCCGGGACGCGACGGCCGCTCACCGCCCTCAACTCGCCCTCGGTGCCCGCCGACGGCGTCGCCGCGTACACCCCGAAGTGGGGCGCCGGGCGCCGCACGCTCATCCAGGACGCGGGCCCGTACACCGAACTCGTCGTCGCGGGCGGGAAGATCACCGCCGTCAACGCCCAACTCACCGACACCGCGGTGCCGGAGGGCGGTCTCGTCGTGCTCGGCCGGGGCGCGGCGGCGGCCCAACTGGCCGCCGCCGAGCCCGGTGACGCCGTCACCGTCGACTTCGCGCCGCGGACGAACGCGCCCGTCGCGCTGCGCACCGCGCTCGGCAGCGGCGAGGTGCTGGTGCGCGGCGGCACGGCGATCGACTTCCCGCCGAGCACCGGCAACGACGCGGCCAAGCCGCGCACCGCCATCGCGTGGCTGGACGGCGGCCACCGCCTGCTGCTCGTCGCGATCGACGGCTCGGCCAACTTCTCCGCCGGGCTCAGCTTCGACGACACCGCCAAGCTGCTGGTGCGGCTCGGCGCCACCGAGGCGTTCATGCTCGACGGCGGCGGCTCCACCGAGATCGTCGCCCGCAGGCCCGGCGACACCGGGGCCGGAGTCGTCAACACCCCCTCGGACGGCGGCGAGCGGCCCGTGCCCAACGGCGTCGGCCTCTTCGCCGCCCGCAAGGGCTCGGGACGGCTGCGCGGCCTCGACGTACGCCCGCGCGCCGACCGCGTCGTGCCGGGGCTGACCGTGGACGTCGCGGCGGCGGGCTACGACGAGACGTGGGCGCCGGTGCCGATCAACGAACACCGCGACCCCGTACGGTGGTCGGCCTCGCCCGGCTCCCTCGGCACCGCGCGCGACGGCGTCTTCCGCGCCAGGAAGCCCGGCGCGGGAACGCTGCGCGCCCGGTCCGGGGACGCGGACGGCGCGCACGAACTGCGGGTCCTCGGCGACCTGCACCGGCTGGCGTTCACCGAGCGGGCCGTCACCATCGACCCCGGCGCGACCGCGTCGGTCAGCCTGACCGGATACGACGCGGACGGTTTCGACGCTCCCGTCGCGCCGCGTGACGTCCGACTCGCCTACGACAAGGCCCTGATCACGGTGGCCGCGCAGCCGGACGGCAGCCTCCGGATCACCGGTGACGCGGGCGCGGTCGGCAAGGCCACCGTCCTGACGGCGACCGTGGGGGGCGTGACGGCCCGGCTGCCGGTGACGGTCGGCCTGGTCGACGTGTCGCTGGCCGAGTTCGAGCCGGCCGAGAACTGGACGGCGCTGGCCGCGCGGGGCACGGCGTCGGTCGCCTTCGTCGCCGCCCCCGACCGGCCGGGCGCGGCGGCCGACAACCACGCGCTGCGGCTCACGTACGACTTCACCGGGCAGACGAGTACGTCGGCGGCGTACGCGGTGGCCGGCGGCGGTCCGATCACGCTGCCCACGGGCACGAAGCGGATCGCGCTGTGGGTCAACGGCGACGGCAACAACCACTGGCTGCGCTGCATGATGTACTCGCAGGGCACCACCAATGTGCCGTTCACGCTCGCGCTGACCGTGGACTGGACGGGGTGGCGGCGGGTCGTCGGGGACCTCCCCGCCGGGTACTCGGAGCCGGTCACGCTGCTGCGGATCTACATCGCGGAGACGTCGCAGACCAACAAGAACGCGGGGCGGCTCGACTTCGACGGGCTCGCCGCGCAGGTCGGGCAGCAGCCGGACACCTCGCAGGCCCCGCAGCCCGACCCGTACGTGGTCGAGCAGGGCGGACTGCCGGACCGGCGGTGGACCTTCGCGGTCCTGTCCGACCTGCACGTCAGCGCGGCGGCCGGGCTCGACTCCTTCTCCGGGCGGCAGGCGGTGACCGCGCTCGGCCAGGCCGTCGCGACCCGGCCGGACTTCCTGCTGATCAACGGCGACTTCGTGGACAACAACAACCCCGAGGACTTCGCACTCGCCAACGGGCTGCTGCGCGACCACGTACCCGCCGGGCTGCCGGTGTACTGGACGCCCGGCAACCACGAGGCGGGGCTGTCCGCGACCGGCGGCCTCGACGCGTTCCTCGCCGTGACCGGCCGCCCTAACCGGCAGGTCTTCGACCACAAGGGGACCCGTTTCATCCTGCTGGACTCGCACACCGGCGACATGCGGACCTCGGACTGGGACCAAGTGCCGCTGCTCCAGGCCGAGTTGGCGAAGGCGGCCAGGGACCGGTCGGTGACCGGTGTCGTGCTGTCCTTCCACCACCCCTTGCGGGACCCCTCGGGCGCGGGCGCCTCACAGCTCGCCGACCAACTGGAGGCCGGGCTCCTCCAGAAGTGGCTGGCCGACTTCCGGGAGACCTCCGGCAAGCCGGTCGCGCTCTTCACCGGCCACGCGCACACCGCGTCGGTCACGCGGACCGACGGCGTCCTGGAGGTCACCACCCCGGCCGTGGGCAAGACGCCCTACAGCTCGCCCGACCAGGGCGGCTTCTTCGGCTGGATGCACGTCGGCGTCGACCCCAGGCCCGCGCGCGTCCGGGCCGGGCAGCCGAGCCCGCGGACCCGCGAGTGGCTGCGGGCCGAGAGCCGCCCGGTCATCGACGGGATCGAGCTGACGGCGGACGGTCCCGTGCCCGTCGGCACGTCGGCCGCTCTGGCGGCCACCGGCATCACCAGCGAGTTCGGGCTGCGCTTCCCGCTGCGCTACCCCGCCACGGTGGTCTGGTCGGGGTCCGCGGGCGTCCTGGTCACCGACTCGCCCTCCGAGGCCAAGGCCGCCAAGCGCCGTCCCGGGACCCTCGCGGTCCTGGACCCGACGACCGCCACGCTCACCGCGCTGCGGCGCGGCACGGTCACGGTGACGGTCGCCTCGGGCGGCCTGACGGCGTCGGCGACGGTGACGCTGAAGTAGCCGCTACGTACCCGCGTACGCCGATCCGTACGCGGGCCCGGCACGCCTTGTGAGGTCCCGCCCCCCGCGGCGGGGCCTCACTTCACCTCGTTGCCTTCGGCGTCCAGGGAGTGCTCCTGCCAGTACTTGTCCCACTTGTCGTCCACGTGCCGGGGGACCTTGCCCTTCGGGTAGCGCACGAAGCCCTTCGGCGGCTCCTCCTTGTCCGACACGCAGGCCCCGCCGCCCGCCGGGGGCCCGACCGACGCCACCGGGTACTCCCCGCCCGAGCACATCGCGTCCTGCATGCTGCACGCCGAGCCGAGCCCCATGAAGGCGACGCCCGCGAGGGACAGTCCGATCAGGGTGAGCCGGGGGCCGGCGGGAATCCGGGGCCGACGGGGATGGTTGGTCTGCACGGCGCTGCCGCCTCTCGCGTAGGTGATCTTCGCTCCTGGACCAGTGTGGCCGCGCGGATGTGTCCGAATCATCCGTGCTCGTACTCAGGTCGCGGTGGGTACGGAGTGCGGGGGCGGCGGGCGGGCGTGAGTATGGACGGAAACGTGGGAGGCGTGCTGTGCCGCTGGAATCCGAGCCGTTGCGGAAGCTGGGCTTCCTGACCATCGGGCTGTTCGACGAGGCCGACCCCCGGCGGGGGCACGAGTCGACGCTGGAGATCATCGAGCTGGGCGAACGGCTCGGCTTCGACAGCGCGTGGGTGCGGCACCGGCACCTCCAGTACGGGATCTCCTCGCCGGTCGCCGTGCTGGCGGCGGCGAGCCAGCGCACCCGCAGGATCGAGCTGGGCACCGCCGTCATCCCGCTGGGCTGGGAGAATCCGCTGCGGCTGGCGGAGGATCTGGCGACGGTCGACATCCTGTCCGGCGGACGGCTCAACCCCGGCGTCAGCGTCGGGCCGCCCACGCACTTCGAGCAGGTCGGGCCCGCGCTCTACCCGGACACCGCCGACGCCGAGGACTTCGGCTACCCGCGCGTCCGGCGGCTGCTGGACTTCGTACGCGGCGAGCGCGCCACCGACTTCAGCGGCGTCGAGGGCATCGAGGTCTTCTCCGACCGCGTCCAGCCGCACTCCCCCGGCCTCGGCGGCCGTCTCTGGTACGGCGGCGCGAGCCTGCGGTCGGCGCGGTGGGCGGGCGAGAACGGCATGAATTTCCTGACGAGCAGCGTCGTCAAGGCGGAGGAGCCGGAGTATCGGGAGAAGGCGGCGGAGTCGGAGAATCCGGCGGAGGCCGAGGCGGCAGAGGCGGCGGTGACGGGCCCGGCGCCGGACTTCGCAGACATCCAGCTCTCCCACATCAGGACCTTCCGCGCCCACCACCCCGACGGCGACCGCGCCCGCGTCTCACAGGGCCTCGTCGTCATCCCGACCGACAGCGCCACGCCCGCGCAGCGCGCCCGCTACGAGGAGTACGCCCGCAAGCGCCTCCCGCGCACCATGGCACCGCAGGGCCCGGCGCGCATGCTCTTCTCCCCCGACTTCGTCGGCCCCTCGGCCCAGCTCGCCGAACGCCTCCACGCCCACGCCGCCTTCCGCGAGATCGACGAGGTCGCCTTCGCCCTGCCCTTCACCTTCGCCCACGAGGACTACGTCCAGATCCTCACCGACCTCGCCGGCGCCCTGGGCCCGGCCCTGGGCTGGCGCCCGGCTCAGTCCTCGTAGCCGTGCCTCGACAGCGGGGCCGCGGTACGGGACGCGTGGGCGGACTGCCAGGTGTCGAGGGACTTGGCGGCCTCCTTGGCGTCCGCGCGGGCCCGGCGCGGCGCCGAACCCGGAGGTCCGCACGGCGCGGCGCCGAACCCGCGCGGGCCCGGCGCCGCACCGGGCGGACCCGCCGCTACATCCGGGACGCCACGTCCGACCGGAGCTGCGGCAGCATCGCGTAGAGCTTGTCGCCGGGGCACTCGGTGACGTTGAAGTCCCGGTGCCCGAAGATCTGCGTCGGCGCGAGGCCGTACTTGTAGCAGATGTACGAGCAGAGGCTGACGAGGCTGGCGTAGAGGATCGACGGCGGCGCGACCGAGGTGTACGTGCCGTTGTTCTCGATGCCGATGCCCTGCGTGTTCTGGCCGACGGTGTGGGCGCCGACGACCATGTTGCTGCCCGCGAGCAGCCGTTCCAGGCTGCGGTGGCGGCCCTCCATGATGATGCCGGTCCGGCTGATGGTGAAGTGGTTGCCGGTGTCGATCCAGCCGTTGGTGTCCATGTGCAGGTCCTGGATCTCGTGCGCGATGGCGAACGAGCCGGACGTGCCGGAGTCGGCGGTGTTCGCGAACGCGGTGTGGTGCACGACGATCTTGTTGGGGTTGTTCCCGGCCAGGCTGACCGGGGAGGACGGCGGGCGGGCGCCCCACGCCGTGGTGTCGAACATGTTGGGCTCGGGGACGATCCGCGCGGCGGAGGCGGAGGCGGGCGCGGCGCCGACGATCACGGCTCCCGCGCTCGCGCCGAGCACGGCGGCCGAGGCGAGGAAGCGGCGGCGGGACAGGGCGGCGCGGGACTCGTCCGTGCCGGACTCGGCGGTGGGGGACTGGGCGGCGCGGGACTGGGCGGTGCGGGGCATGGCGAAGTGCTCAGGGACCGACATGTGTGCTCCCGTGGTGGGGGTGAGGGAGAGCGTCAAATTCCGTGCGGGCAGCTGTCGTTGGAACTTAATGCCAAGTAACCACCGCAGAACAGAGTGCGGATGAAACTTTCCTCCATACGGCGGAGCGTGACGCGGCGCCGGGCGCGGGGCGGACACGGCGCCGGGCGCGGGGCGGACACGGGGCGGGGCGCGCGGCGGACGGGCGCGCGCCACGGGTGCCGCCCTCGGCCCCGCGGCATGCATTTCCCCGCTCGATTGAATCTGTTCAATGAATCCGGCAAGTCCACCCCCTTGACGTCTGACGATTCTCGGCCATAGCGTCCGCCCGGAACTTAAAACGTTTCATACGAGGAGACGCGCACCATGACCGACGACGCCAGCCACGCCGACGACAGCCGCCCGGACACCGGTGTCGCCCGCCGCCGCGTCCTCCAGGCCGGAGCCGCCGCGGGCGCGGCCCTCACGTGGGGCGCGGCCACCGGCACCGCGCACGCGGCCGAAGGGGCGAGAGCGGCGGGCAGCGCCTCCGCGCACCCGGCCCCGTGCCGACCCGGCGCCCCCGGCTCCGCCTCCTGGTTCAGCGCCCCGCCCGCCCCCGCCCGGCCCAAATTCCGCTGGTGGTGGCCGGACGGGCTGGTCGAGCCCACCGAGATCCGCCGCGAGATCGACCAGATCGCGGACGCCGGTTTCGGCGGCGTCGAGATCGCCGCGGTCCACCACAGCGTGGACGACCCGGCCGTCCTGGACACCGCGCACCACGGCTGGGGCAGCGCGAGCTGGGTCGCCGGGATGGAGGCCGCGCTGGAGCAGGCCGACCGCCGCGGCCTGACCGTCGACCTCACCGCGGGGCCCGCCTGGCCGACCGCCGTCCCCACGATCACCCCGGACAGCCCGGCCGCCGTACAGGAACTCGCCTACGGTGTCGCCGCGTTGGCCGCCGGGGCCCGTTACGAGGGACCCGTCCCCGCCCCCGTCGTCGCCGCCGACCCGGCCGCCGCGAAGACCACGCTGCTCGCCGTGCAGGCGGTCCGCGTCGACACCGCCAACAGCACCCGCAAGGAGACCGGCCTCGACCCGGCCACCTTGGTGGACCTCACGCGCACGGTCACCAACGGCGCCGTCACCTGGACCGCGCCCGACGACGGCGGGTCCTGGCTGCTCTTCGCCCACTGGCTGCGCGGCACCGGCCAGACCCCCGAGGCGGGGCCGCACACCGCGCCGACCGCGTACGTCGTGGACCACTTCAGCCCCGCCGGCACCCGCGCGATCACCGACTTCTGGGAGTCGGACCTGCTGACCCGCCCGGTGCGCCGGCTGATCGCCCGCGCGGGCGGCGCCCTCTTCGAGGACTCCATCGAGCTGGAGTCGCGCGCCCTGCTGTGGACCCCGGCGCTGCCCGCCGAATTCGCCCGCCGCCGCGGCTACGACCTGCTGCCGTACCTGCCCGCGCTGCTGCTCAACAAGAGCAACCAGGTCTACGCGTACGGCGCCGCGCTGACCGTCCGCGTACGCCACGACTTCTGGCAGACGGTCTCGGAGCTGTACAACACCCACCACGTCACCGCGATCAAGAAGTGGGCGAGCACCTTCGGACTGAAGCTGCGCGCGCAGCCGTACGGGCTCCAGACCGACGCCATCGCGACCGCCGCGCTCCTGGACATCCCCGAGGGCGAGTCGCTGGGCTTCAAGAACCTGGACGACTACCGGTGCCTGGCCGGCGGGCGGGACATGGCGGGCAGCACCATTCTGTCCTGCGAGTCGGGCGCGTACACCGGCGGCGCGTACAGCACCACCTGGCAGAAGTTCCTGCGCACGATGGGCGGCGCGTACGCGGCCGGGGTCAACCAGACGGTGATCCACGGCTTCTCGTACGCGGCCCTGCCCGGTGTGGCCTGGCCGGGATACGCGGCCTTCACCCCGTACCACGGCGGTGTCGGCTACGGAGAGTCGTGGGGGCCGCGGCATCCGACGTGGCGTCACATCGCCGACATGTCGGGCTACTTGGCCCGTGTGCACCAGGTCCTGCAAGCGGGGAAGCCGCGCCAGGACGTGGCGATCTTCCGGCAGACCGGCTACACCGCGACCGGCATCGGCGCGTCCTGGTTCACCTCGACCGGCATACCGCTGGGCTGGAACCACCAGTTCATCAGCGAGCCGCTGCTGAGCCTGCCGTCGGCGCGGGTGACCAACGGGGTGCTGGCGGCGGGCGGACCCGCGTACCGCGCCCTGTTCGTGGAGGCCGACTTCTTCGCCGGGTCCACCTGCACGCTGCCGGTCGAAGTCGCCGAGAAATTCCTGGCGTTCACCAAGGCCGGGCTGCCGATCGTGCTGCTCGGCGACTGGAGCACCGCGACCGTCCCCGGCCTGGACACCGGCGGGCAGGACGCCCGACTGCGCGCGGTGCTGGCCCAGTTGCTGGCCCAGCCGCGCGTCCGGCAGATCACCGACAAGACCGCGGTGGGCGCCGCGCTCGCCGACCTCGGCGTGACACCGCTCGTCTCGTACGCGACCAATTCCACGCTGCTCAACGCCCACCGGTACGCGGACGGCGTCGACTACTTCTACTTCTGCAACGGCAAGCACGCCGAGACGGTCAAGCCGCCGGTCGCCGCCGTCGACCACGAGGTGACCCTGCGCCGGGGCAGCACCCGCCACGTCCCGTACCTGCTGGACCTGTGGACCGGACGCGTGCGGCGGATCGGCACGTACACCGAGACCAACGACACGGTCACGCTGCGCGTCGCGCTCCAGCCCGGCGAGACCATGGTCGTCGCGCTCGGCGTGCCCGGCCTGTTCGGCGACCGCACGGGCAGCGGCCCGCACGCGGTGTCCACCACCGCGGACACCGTGCTCTTCGCCGACGGGCGGCTGACCGTACGCGGCTCCGCCGACGGCGAGTACGTCACCGAGCTGTCCCAAGGCCGCCGCACGGTGCGCAGCCGGATCTCCGGCGTGCCGCAGCCCACCCAGCTCACGGGCTGGCGGCTGGACGTCGAGGACTGGCAGCCGGGCGCCACCGCCACCGAGACGAGGGTCGTGCGCCGCGCGCTCACCCTCGACGCGCTCGCCGCCTGGCCCGACATCCCCGCGCTCGCCGACGTCTCCGGCATCGGCCGCTACCGCACCACCGTCCGCCTCGGCCGCGCCTGGACCGGCGGCCACGGCGCCCTGCTCGACCTCGGCACGGTCTACGACACCTGCCGCGTGACGGTCAACGGCCACCGCCTCGACCCCGTCGACCACATCAACCCCGTGGTGGACCTGGGCGGTTGGCTGCGCCAGGGCGACAACACCATCGAGGTCGAGGTGGCCACCACCCTCGGCAACCGGCTGCGCGTCAGCGATCCGGGCGTCTACGGCGGATCGCCGCGCCAGCCGTACGGCCTGGTCGGTCCGGTGCGGCTGCTCCCGTACGGGGAGGCGCGGATCGGCTGACCGCGCCCTCCCGTACGGGGAGGCGCGGATCGGCTGACCGCGCGCGTCAACGGCCTCAGGAGCAGCGGTAGGTGAAGGTGTACGACCCCGACTGCCGCTGCGGGGAGAGCACTTCGAGGGTCGCGGTCGCCTGGAGCGTGCCGCGGCCGTCGAAGGACCACAGCAGCACGACGTCGGTGCTGCGCCGCCCCTTCGCCACCCGCTGCCGCAACTCGTCGGACAGCGTGCCGTCGCTGCGCCGCCACCGGTAGCGCACCGTTCCCGCGTCCCCGCTGGTCCGCAGCGTGCCCACCACCTTCGCCGTACTGTGGCAGCCCTGGACGGCGGTGTCGTTGCGGACACTGACGCCGTCGACCTTCACCGAGCCCGGCCAGTGCTGCCACAGCAGATACGCCACCACCCCGAGCAGTACCAGCAGCGCGAGCAGCCAGCCGCCCAACGCCCGTTTCCGGCGCGGCTCTTCGGGCGGCAGCACCGGCTCCCCCGGCCGCACGGTGCCGTGCCACACGGCGGCGGTCCGCTCCGTACCGACCGACGGCTCGGGCCCTTCGGGCACCCCGGGCCCGAAGCGGCGCAGCCCGGGCGCGAAGGTCTCCGCCTCCGGGACCTCGCTGGACCAGGAGTCGGGGTCGAGTACGGTCGCGCCGTCCGGCTCCTCGGTGCCGCCCGCACCGCCCTCGGCGCGCGCGCCGTCCGTATCGCTCGTGCCGCCCGTACCGCGCGCGCCGTCCGTATCGTTCGCGCCGTCCGTATCGCTCGCGCCGCCGAAGCCGAGGTCGCTGAGCCGGAAGGTGCCGTCGTCCGGCGCGGCGGGGGCGGGGGCGGGGGCGGCCTGCGGCCGGGTGCTGAAGTGCAGGCGTGGGTCACGGCTCTGGTCGCGGTCACGGTCGTGCGGCATGGGCGGGTTCCTTGGCGGAGGGCCGAAGTGCGGGTCAGCAGGCGTCGATCGTCTGTGAGGAGCCGTTCCCCTTGCCCGCGGCGGGCGTCGAGGAGACGGTGAGCGTCCAGCC
This sequence comes from Streptomyces sp. NPDC024632, assembly GCF_055559175.1. Classification (NCBI taxonomy): domain Bacteria; kingdom Bacillati; phylum Actinomycetota; class Actinomycetes; order Kitasatosporales; family Streptomycetaceae; genus Streptomyces; species Streptomyces sp. NPDC024632. The sequence goes on along the minus strand of NZ_JBVHLD010000009.1, from coordinate 100,670 downwards.
GGGGAAGCGGCTGACGCCGAACGCGTGAGTGTAGGACTGGGTGGAGGACGTCTCGCCCCTGGGGATCGGGTACGACTCGGTGACCGCTCCCGACACGAGTCCCGATGCCGTGGTGTGCGCCCAGGTGAGGACCAAGGTGCCGTCGTCGGCTCCGTTGCCCTGCACGGTGACCGCCGCGACCGCCGTGTGTCCGGCGCCCGCGCTACAGATGAACCGCACGATGGCGACCGAGTCCACGACCAGCGCGGGTGGCGTCGTCGTGGTCGGCGGTGTCGTCGGCGGCGTCGTGGGCGCCGTGGTGGGGGGCGTCGATGTCGGCGCCGATGTCGTCGGGGGATCGACCGGCGCCGTCGTCGTCGTACCGCTCGGTGAGGCGCTGTCCGAGGCGGACGGGGACGGGGACGCGGACCCCGATGCCGAGGGGGACGCGGACGGGGAACCGGACGTCGGGGTGCCGGTCGCGGGGGCGACGGGCTGGCCGGAGACCAGGGAGGTCAGGGCCGACGGGGTCGAGGCGGCGGTGACCTCGTCGGAGGGACCGTCGCCGCCGGTGGCCACCGCGGTCACGACGAGCCCGGTGGATATCAGGACGGCCGCGACCGCGCCCGCCACCAGTTTGGCGCGCCGCCCGAAGCGGGCCGGGCGTACCGGGCGGTGCCGCTCCAGCGCGACCAGGGCGTCGCCCGGTGCCGCCGCGCCCGGAGTCGGCGCGGGGGCCGCGCCGGAGGCGACGCCCGCCCCCTGCCCGAGCTGCGTGTGCGCGAAGGCCGTCGTCCCCGAGGCGGCGCTGCCGCCGCCGAACGGCAGCAGCAGCGGCAACAGGGCCACGAGCGCGGCGAGTTTGCGCTGCCCGCGCTCCTCCCAGTCCTCGCCGTACGCGGCGCCCGCCACCGCCTGGAGCTCCGCGACGAATTCGGCCGCGCTCTGCGGGCGTTCCTGCGGGGTCTTGCCCAGGCCGCGGGTGACCAGACCGCGCACCGGCTCCGGCACCCGCTCGTCGGGGATGGGCGCTTCGGCGTGCTGCACGGCCAGTTCGAACATCGTCGAGCCGGAGTACGGCTTGCTGCCGGTCAGGCACTCGTAGAAGGTCGCGGTGGCCGCGTACACGTCGGTCGCCGGGGTCGCGGGGCCGCCCGCCCACTGCTCGGGCGCCATGTACGACGGCGTGCCCGCGACCGCGCCCGTCTCGCCGCTGCGCACCGCGACGCCGAAGTCCACCAGCTTGGACACGCCGTCCGTGGTGACCAGCACGTTCGCGGGCTTGTAGTCGCGGTGCACCACCCCCGCCGCGTGCGCGGCGGCCAGGCCGAGCAGCGAGCCCTTCAGCACCGCGAGCGCCGGTTCCGGATCGGTCGCGCCCTCCTGCCGCAGCAGCGCGTGCAGCGCGATGCCGTCGACGAGCTCCATCACGATCGCGGCGTTCCCGCCGTCCTCCACGTACTCGTAGAAGCGCGCGATGTACGGCGAGTGCAGGCCGCCGAGGAGTTCCGCCTCGGCGCGGAAGGCGGTTCGAAAGCGCGGGTCGCCGCCGAGGGGTCCCGCGAGGTACTTGACCGCCACCGCCGTCCCCGTGGCGATGTGCGTGGCCAGCACGACCCGGCCGGACGCGCCCGCCCCGAGGTCACGTTCGTGTCTGTACCCGGGCACGCTCCACGGCCCGTCCCCGCCCGCGCCGCCGTAGCCCGCACCGCTGTGGCCCGTACCGCCGCCGCTCGCGGGCGTGCCGCCGTAGCCCGTGGCCGGGTCGTACGCCGGTCTGCCGGAGCCGTCGTTTCCGTCCATCGTGTGCCGTCCCCCCTATCCGCCCCTGCCCGCCCCCCGGCGGCCGTCGCCGCGCTCACGCGCGCTCATAGGCGTCGACGCAGATTACTGCGGCCGGGGTTCCCCGGCACCCCCTGGCGGACGGCGGAAGGGTGGCGGCGGCTCGAGACGGTAGCCGTGGCCGCGCAGGGTGGTGACAGTGGGCATGCGGGGGACGGTGGGGGCGGTCGCGGCGGCCTGCTGGAGGCGCCGGCGGCGGCGGTGCGGGTCGGGCCGCAGTTCGCGACGGGCGATCCGGTGGAACCGCCGCCGGGGCAGTGCGACGGGCGGCTCGGCGTCTACGACGAGACGTTGCGGCTGCGGACCGGCAGCGGACCGGCCGCCGCCGATACGGCGACCCGCCGCGCGCATATCGGGACAGTAGGCTGGGCCGAACAGCGTCAGGCCCGTCGAGCAGGTGCAGGGGGGTACGCCATGAGCGCGGAGATGGTCGCGCCCGCATGGATGCACGCTCCGATCACTTCCGAGCAGTACGCCTCCTGGTCGGAGGAGCAGTGCGCCGGGATCGAGATCGTGGACGGGATGGTCGTCGTGGGCCCCAGCGGGTCCAAGCGGCACAACCGCCTGGCGAGGATTCTGGCGAACGGGCTGGACGCCGCCTCCGGGGCGGACTGGAACGCGGACACGGACTTCGACGTGCGGCTCCAGGACGTGCCGCTGAGCAACCGCCGCCCGGACGTCGTCGTCTACCGCGCGGACACCATCGACGTCACGCCGACCCGGCCCGAGCACGTACTGCTGGTGGTCGAGGTGGTCTCACCGGGCTCCGAGACCACCGACCGGATCGTGAAGGTCGACCAGTACGCGAAGGCCGGCATCCCCTTCTACTGGCGCGTCGAACAGACCGCCACGGGCGTCCCGTTGGTCTACACGTACGTCCTCGACCCCGCGGGCACGGCCTACCGCGACGGTGACGTGTTCACCGGCACCGTGAAGGCCGTGGTCCCCTTCGCCGCGGAGATCGACCTCGGCTCGGTCTGAACCGCAGAGCGGCCGGGGTCAGGGCGGGTCAGGTCAGGGCAGGGCGGGTCAGGACAGGGCGGGTCAGGACAGGCGGCCGGATTTCAGTTCGTGTTCGAGGCGTTGGCCCTCGATGTCGGGGTCGGGGATGTATGTGGAGAACCACTGGGGGTGGTACCAGACCTTGGAGCGGACGATGGCGAGGACGGCGGGGACGAGGGTGAGGCGGACGACGAAGGCGTCGAGGAAGACGCCCGCGGCGAAGCTGAAGCCGATGGCCTTGATGGTGGGGTCGTCGGTGAACATGAAGGCGACGAAGATGAAGAACATGATGAGGGCCGCGGCGGTGACGACGCGGGCGGACAGGCCGGTGCCGCGCTGCACGGCCCGGCGGGCGTCGCCGTTCTTCGTGTACTCCTCCTTGATGCGGGAGACGACGAAGACCTCGTAGTCGCTGGAGAGGCCGAAGATGATGGCCAGCATGATGATCGGCAGGAAGCTGATCGTCTCGGTCGGCGTGATGCCGAAGATCCGCTGGCCCCAGCCCCATTGGAAGGTCGCCACCTGGGCGCCGAGGGCCGCGGCCATCGACAGCAGGAAGCCGAGGATGGACTTGATCGGCACCAGGATGGTGCGGAAGGCGAAGGTCAGCAGGATGAAGGCCAGGCCGACCACGACGATCAGGAAGACCGGCAGCGCGCTGGACAGTTTGGCCGAGACGTCGATGTTGGAGGCCGTGGTGCCGCCGACGAGGATGTCGGTGCCGGTCTGACCTTCGAGCTGCTGCCGGTCGTCGCGCAGGGTGTGCACGAGGTCGGCGGTGGCGGGGTCGTTCGGCCCGGTCTTGGGGATCACGCGGATCAGCGAGACCCCGTTCTTGGAGGCCAGCGGCGTCACCTTGACGACGCCCGGCACCTTGGTGAGCCGCGCCGCGATGGCCGCGGTGTCCGCCGGGCTGCTGGTGTTCTGCGCGACGATCAGCAGCGCGCCGTTGAAACCGGCGCCGAAGCCCTCGGTGGTGAGGTCGTACGCCTTGCGCTGGGTGGTGCTCTTCGGCTGGGAGGCGCTGCTGGGCAGGCCGAGCCGGATGTCGAGGGCGGGGATGGCCAGCACGCCGAGCAGGGCGACGCCGCCGATGAGTACGAGGATGCGGTGGCGTACGACGAAGCGGGCCCAGCGGGCGCCGTTGGGGCTGTCCGGGTCGGCGGCCGAACGGCGGGCGACCCGCTCCGCGCGGGCGCCGAGCCAGGGCAGCCGGGTGAATGTGGCGACCTTGGTCCCGGCGAAGCCGAGCATCGCGGGCAGCAGGGTCAGCGCGATGAGCAGCGCGACGGCGACCGAGGCCGCGGCGGCCAGACCCATGACGGTGAGGAACGGGATGCCGACGACGGTGAGCCCGCACAGCGCGATGATCACGGTGAGCGCGGCGAAGACGACGGAGCTGCCCGCCGTGCCCATGGCCAGCGGCACGGACTCCTCGGGCGTCATGCCGTTGAGCAGGTTCGTACGGTGCCGGGACAGGATGAACAGGCCGTAGTCGATGCCGCAGGAGAGCCCGAGCATCAGCGCGACGGTGGTGGAGGCCGAGGCGATGGTGACCACGGACGCGACGGCCGTGATGGCCATCAGCGTGGTGACGACGCCGATGATCGCGCCCAGGATCGGCATGCCCGCCGCGGCGAACGCCCCGAAGGTGATCATCAGGATGAAGAAGGCGACGATCAGGCCGATGAGTTCGGGCAGCTCGGAGATCACCTGCCGCCAGCCCGGATAGACGCTGCCGTTGTACTCGACCTGGACGCCGTCCGCCCGTACGGGCTTCATCGCGTCGTTGAACAGGTCGAGGTTGGCGTCCTTGACGTCGGTGGCCGCCGCCGACCACTGCACCTGGCCGAGCGCGATCTTGTCGTCCTGCGAGACGAGCTTGCCCTGGAACGGGTCGACGACGTTGGAGACCTGAGGGACCGTCCGCAGCTTGGTCATGGCCGACTCGATCACCTTCATGGTGGCCGGGTCGGTGACCTTCCTGCTGCCCTGGGTCGTCGCGAAGACGATGGTGCTCTGGCCGCCGCTGAAGGCGGGCAGCTTGGCGGACAGGACGTCGGACGCGTTCTGCGCCTCGGTGCCGGGGATCGTGAAGTTGTCGTTGGTCTTCCCGCCGCTGATCTGGGCGGCGGCGATGGCGACCACGGCCGCCACCAGCCACAACGCCAGGACCAGCCGTCGGCGCCGGAAGGCGAGCCGGGCGAGTCGGTACAAATAGCTTGACATGGGTACATATCTCCACGGCCGGTTCGGGTAGCGCACGCCGAGCCTGACGTTAAGCATTCACTAGCCGCAGGTCAAGTAAATCGCTTGCCAACGTAAGGTGAGTCGCTGGACATCGGCAGGTGAGTCACTAGTCTTTGGCTGGCGAGTGACCGGGCCTCGGCCGGTGATACGGCACGCCCGCGACCCAGCCCCCGGCCGGTGAGACGGGCCGCCCGCGACCCAGCCCCCGGCCGGTGAGACGGGCCGCCCGCGACCGGCCCGCGACCGGCCCGCGAGGGGCCCGTGACCCGCCGGACGACCGGCTTCCGGGCCCCCGGCGGCTTGTATGCTGCGGTGCGGTCCTCGCGGCCCACGAAGGAGGAGCAAGAACCATGCCGACGCCTGCCAAGGGCATGTCCACCCGTGCGGCGCAGGCCGAGCAGACCAGGCAGCAGATCCTGGACACCGCCCAGCGGCTCTTCCTCGAACTCGGCTACAACGCCACCTCGCTCCAGATGATCGCCGACGAGCTGGGCCTGACGAAGGCCGCCGTCTACTACCACTTCCGCGCGAAGGGCGACATCCTGCACGCGGCGATGCAGCCCGGCATGCGCCGGATGGAGACGCTGCTGGACGACGCCGACGCGATGCGCGGCCGGCGGGCGCGCATCGAGCACGTGGTCAACGGCTTCGCCGAATTCCTCGTCACCAACCGGCACTACGCCGTGATGGCCTCCACCGATCCGGACGCGCGGCACACCACCAAGAACCACGAAGAGGTGGCCGCACTGCACCGGCGCGGCCTCACCCTCTTCTACGGCGAGCAGCCGACACCCGCCGAACGCATCGCCTACAGCACCGCCCTCCTCGCCCCGGAGACCCTGCCGCTCCTCGCCGACCTCTCCGACGAGGAGCTGGGGGAAGCGCTACGGACGACGATGCTGCGGATTCTGCGGGTGCCGAGGTCGTAGCGCCCGCACGTGGGACCGCGCGGGTGCGCGAGCCGGAGTTCCAGGACCGTGTGGTCGCCGAGACCCGCGCCTTCCTGACCACGGTGCCCACTTGACGGTCCGTCAGCACGGCGCCGACGTCAGGACGCCGTGCGCGCCACGTAGATCGTGTTGGTCGCCTCGCCGTCCTGGAGCGGGTTGGGGAAGGTGACGACGTGGGCCTCGGCCGTGGCGAAGGTCTCGCGGAGGGTGGCGGTGAAGGGGTCGTCCGGCGGGTCGTTGGACCACAGGGCGAACACGCCGCCGGGGTGGAGGTGGGCGGCCAGCCGCCGCAGGCCGTCCGGGCGGTAGAGGGCGGCGTGCCGGGGGTGGAGGACGTGGGCGGGCGAGTGGTCGACGTCCAGGAGCACGGCGTGGAAGCGGCGGCCGGGCGTCTCGGGGTCGAGCCCGTCGGCGTCGGCGGCCAGGGCGAAGAAGTCGCCGTGCACGAAGCGGCAGCGCGGGTCGGCCGTCAACTCCGCGCCCAGCGGCACCAGATGCTCCCGGTGCCAGCCGATCACCTCGGCGAGCGCGTCGATGACGACCAGCGACCGTACGCGCGCGTCCTCCAGCGCCGCGCGCGCGGTGTAGCCGAGGCCGAGCCCGCCGACGGCGACATCCGCGTACGAGTCCCCTCCATCGTCCCCGTCCCCGTCCCCGTCCGGGAGTTCGGCCAGGCCGAGCCGGGACAGCGCGATCTCACCGGCGGTGAACAGGCTCGACATCAGGAACTCGTCGCCGAGTTTGACCTCGTGCACGTCCTCGCCGGTCGCCACGTCCCGCCGTCGCCGCAGGCTGATCTCGCCCATCGGCGTCGGACGCCAGTCGATCTCCTCGAAGCGACGGCTCACGTGCTTTTCCTCCGGCCCGACGGCAGCGTTGTACGGGCCAAGGTAGCGGCCCGCGCGGCCTCCGCCTCACCAGCCGTCAACCGCCAGCCCGACCGCGCGGCCGACCGGGCGCCGCCCGGGGGCCGCCCGGGGGCCGTCCGGCCGGTGTCACCTCACCCGTCGATCAGGCGTTCCGCCGTGAACCCGAACAGCCGCCGCGCCGCCGCCGTGTCGACCGGTGCCGTACGGCCGGGCAGCGGACGCAGTACGCGGGTCGTCGGGTGGAAGCGGCGCATCAACTCCTCGGTGGGGAAGGGCACCAGGATCTCGGGCGCGCACACGTGCACGACATGCGCGCCGGGTTGCGTCACCCGCAGGGCCAGCAGCGCGGCCCGCGCCGCGTCGCCGACCTCCAGATACGTCCACAAGTCCCGCGCGCCGTACGCCGGTTGCTCGGTGACCAGCGCCGCGTGCGCCCGCAGCCGCTCCTCGAAGCCGCCGACGTACGGGTAGCGCAGGCAGACCACGCTCATGGCGTGCCGACGCGCCATCATGGCGGCGGTCACCTCGTCCACCTGCTTGGACAGCCCGTACGGGTCCTCGACCTGGCCGGGCATGGCGGCGTCCACGGGGACGTACGGCGGGTGCGGGGCCGGGTCGCCGGTCCAGGGCAGTCCCGTGACCCCCCACGAACTGGCCAGTGCCACGTGCCGCACCCCGGCCCGCCCGGCCTCCTCCAGTACGGAGAAGGTGGCGAGCGTGTTGCCGCTGAACACCTCCTGCGGCGTGTTGCGTTCGGGCGTCGGGATCGCCGCCAGGTGGACGACCGCGTCGGCGCCGTCCAGGGACCTGCGGACGGTCTCCGGGTCGGCCGCGTCGCCGGTCACGACCAGCCGCGCGCCGAGCCGGCCCAGGTCGCCGGGGTCGTCGAGGACCAGCGCGTTCGCCTCGACGCCGCGCTCGGCGAGCAGCGCGAGGACCGCCCGCCCGATCCGGCCGGCCGCCCCGGTGACCAGCACCCTTGTGACCACCGCCAACTCCCTTACCTGTAGGCCCGTACGGCGACGACGTGCGCGGACGCGGCGCCGTTGGTCGCCTCGACGACGATCCGCACCGCGCAGGCGGTGACCGGCTCCTCCAGGACGTGGACCCGGCGGCGGCGCCGGTTGGCCGTCACGCGGTCCAGCACCCGCCAGTCGGCCCCGGCCGCGTCGCGCACCTCCACCCGATAGTCCCGTACCAGCGTCGGGAGCGTGTCGAAGGGGGTCCTGTGGTGGTGCAGATTGATCAGGTCCTCGTTGACGTCGTCGTCCGCGACGACCTCGATCCGGCGCAGCGCGACCGGCTCGTCCCACGCCAACTCCAGCCATTCCCAGGCGCCTTCGCGCACCGGCTCCGAGACCCACAGGTGCGGGCCCGCGTACGGCCGGGCGTATCCGTCGACCGCCTTGGCGGGCGCGAACGCGGCCGTCTCCCCCGCCCGCAGGCAGAAGGTCCGCCGCAGCAGGCCGGAGTCCGTCCACTCGCGCAGCGGCTGCGGCGACTCGTCCTGCGGTCGCAGCGGCACCCGCGTGAAGCACAGCACGCCGGGCGTCGGCCGGTCGGCGACGCGCAGCGCGAGCGCCGGGTCGGCGCGGACGACGACGAAGGCGTTGCGGGGGGTGTCCGGCGCCCACTCCAGGCCGGTCTTGACCCACTGGCCGCGCCCGGCGGCGACCGGGACCGACACCGAGCCGACCAGGCGGCGCGGCACATAGTTCTGCCCCAGCTCCGGGTCGTACAGCTCGACGGTCAGCACGGTGTCGCGCGCGGCGTCCAGCAGCAGTTCGAGGCCGGTGAGCGCGGGGTCGGCCGGGAGGACGAGGCCCGCGTCGGCGGTCAGCGGCCAGGTGGCGTCGGAGGTCTCGACGGTCAGGTCCGCCAGGGTGCTGGACGCCGTCGCCGTCGCCCGCAGCGCCAGGTCGTCCGGGTCGTCGGAGGCGAGTCCGATCACCGAGGCGTCCTCGCGGAGCAACGCTCGGTGCAGCGACGCCACTTCCAGCTCGCGCGGGGAGATCCCGGCGTCCGCGCACAGCGCCGCCGCCGTGCCCGCCGCCTGCCCGATCGTCGCGCAGGTGGCCATCACCCGCGTCGAGCCGAAGGCCACGTGGCTGGCGGAGATGTTCCGCCCGGCGAAGAGCAGATTGGCGGTGTTCACCGAGTACAGGCTGCGGTACGGAATGTGGTAAATGCCGTCCGCGTAGCGCTGTTTGGCGCCCGCCTCGGTGGCGTACATGCCCTGCGGCGGGTGCAGGTCGATGGACCATCCGCCGAAGGCGACGCGGTCGGCGAATTCGGTCTGGCCGAGGATGTCGCCCTGGTGGAGGACGTAGTCGCCGAGGAAGCGCCGGTATTCGCGCTTGCCGGGCAGCGAGCCGACCCACTCCAGCGTCATGGTCTCGGCGTCGAACTCGCCGGAGTTCTTGATGTGGTCCCAGATGCCGTAGATGACCGACCACAGCTCGTCGCGGATGCGCTCGTTGTCGTGGACGGTGTCCAGTTCGCCGCCGAACTCGATCCACCAGTACGCGCAGCCGTTGTCGCCCGCCTTGATGATGCGGCGCTGCGGGATGGACGTCGTGGTGATGTCCTTGGCGAAGTCCGGCGGCACGTACTTGACGGGGCGGCCGGCGTCCTTGGTGTAGAACAGCAGCGTCGAGCCGAGCGTGATGTCGTCGGCGGTCTCGGGCGCCCACGGCTCGTCGTACTCCGCGCGCGCCTCGCGGCCGATGCGGTGCCTGGCCCCGGCCAGGTAGCCGATCAGGCCGTCGCCCGTGCAGTCGAGGAACACCTCGCTCTCGAAGCGGACGCGCCGCTCGGAGCCCATGGTCCAGCCGGTCAGCGCCGTGATCCGGCGCGCGTCCTCGGGACCTTCGGCGTCGACCTCGCGCACATCGGTGTTGAGGTACAGCGTGATGTTGGGCTCGGCGCGCACGGCGTCGAGCACCACGGTGTCCCAGTAGTACGGGTTCCCGTCCGGGTTGCGGTACTGGTTCTCGACGAACAGCTCGCCCATGATGCCGCCCTCGCGGGCGTGGTGGTTCTTGCCGTGCCCGGTGGCACCGCAGACCCACACGCGGACCTCGCTGCTCGAATTGCCGCCGAGCACCGGCCTGTTGTTGACCAGCGCCACGGTCCGGCCCAGCCGGGCGGCGGCGACGGCCGCGCAGACCCCGGCCAGGCCGCCGCCGACGACGGTGATGTCGTGCCGTGCGGTGTCGTTCCTCATGACGTCCTCATGACTCTTCTCGGCCCCTCATGACGTGCTTACTTCCAGTCGGGGTTGGCGGCGAGGCCGTAGTAGACGCGCGGCGCTCCGTCCAGGGTGAGCGTGACCTTCCCGCCGGCCGCGTTCAACGTCCGCTCCTCGCCGACGCAGTTGAGTTCCCGCACCGTCCCGGCCACGGTCCCGGAGTGCGCGACGACCTGCGTCTTCGTCGGCCACGGGTCAGTCCACGGCTCGGGCGAGGCGTACCAGGAGTCGGCGCCGTGGTCGGCGTTGAGGACGTAGCCGTCCTTGCGGGTCCACAGGATCGACACCGGGCCCGAGGGCGTGGTGAACAGCAGCCCCTTCACGTCCGCGTCGGCGAAGACCAACGGCCTTACGTACGTGGCCTGGTCGAGGACGCGCGCGGCCGTCGCGTACGCCAGCAGCGACGGCTTGGCGCTGGTGTCGCGGTGCATCATGCCGCAGTGGAACTCGACGTTGTCCGGGTCGGCCTCCTGCGGGTGGTGGATCGTCGAGTCGTGCAACTGGTACCAGTTGACGCCGCGCACGCCCTCGGACTTGGCCAGCGCCAGGCTCAGCAGCACGTTCTCGGCGGCGTGCCGGTAGGTGTCCTGCCACCAGGAGTTGGGCTTGGTGGGGGCGTACGCCTCGGACATCCACAGCTCCTTCGGCCCGTACTCGGCGATGATCTCCTTGGCCTTGCGCAGCGCGCCGAGGAAGTTCCAGTAGGTGCCGGTGGTGCCCTCCACCCAGTCGTCGGGCGAAGGGGCGTAGTCGGGGGTGAAGTTGCCGCGCCCCGGGTGGAAGGCGAAGGCGTCGATGAGGTCCCAGCCGCCCGCCTGCTGGAACTTCTCGGTCCACACGTAGTCCATGCCGCCGAGGCCCGCGTTCATGACCTTCATCGTGGAACCGGCCGCCGCCAGCCGGTCGGTGACCTGCTTCAGCCCGTCGCTGATGTACGCCTCGACGGCCCGGCCCTCCATCCAGGGGGCGTTCACCTCGTTGCCGACCTCGAAGTACTCCGCGGCGGCGGCGGTCGCCTTCGCGGTGTTGGTGTCGGCCCATGCGGCGATCTGGTCCGCGCTGCCGCCGATCGGGATGCCGCTCAGCTCCACGTTGTGGTGGATGCCGTGGGCGTCGAGGGTCGCGGTGTCGATGCCGGGCGCGCCCGCGTAGGCGATCCTGATCCGCTTCACGCCGATCAGCTTCAGCAGCGCCAGCACGTCGGCCTGGCTCGGCTTGAGCAGCCAGGGGTAGTTGGCGAGGCCGAACATCGACTCGCCGCCCGCCTGGTAGGCGAAGTCGGGCAGCACCGACAGGTTGGTCCTGGCGAGCGCGGAGTCGGCGCCGCTCACGGCGCTGACCTCGGTGAAGACGATGCCGTGCGCGGGGGCGGCGACCGGGAAGGAGGCGTCCCAGGCGGTGCCCGCGGCGACGGTCTGCGAGACGGTGCCGCCCGCGATCTGCGTGCCCGCGAAGTCCCGCGCCCACCACGTCACGGTGACCGGCTTGGCCGCCGGACCGCCGTTGACCACCTGCGCCTTGAGCGTCATCGTCTGCCCGGCGGTCTTGTAGAGGTTGAACGGCTGGTCGGTCCACACCTCCACGCCCAGCGGCCTGCCCGCCGCCAGCACCCCGGCGCCGCGCGGGCGCAGCCCGCCGAGGACGAAGTCCACCGTCGTGGCGGCGGTGTCCGTTCCCGTAGCGGCGCCGGGGGCGTGCAGCCATGTGGCCGTCGTATAGGTGGAGTTGCTGGCAGCCAGGCAGAAGGAGCCCTGGGTGTCGGACCAGGTCTCGGTGTACGCGGCGCCCGCGTCGACCTCGTACGGGATGCCGCCGCGCGGGTCCTTCGTCCAGGTGGTCAGCGCCTCGTACGACTCGGCCGCGCTCGGCGTCTGGACGGTGCGGGCGACCATGAAGCCGGTGGGCGTCAGGGTGGTGGAGCCGCCGACCTCCCAGGACATGTGGGCCTTGTGCGCGGTGACGTCGAAGGTGCCGCGCACGGTGACGCCGGACGCGCCGCTGCCCATGGTGTACGTGATCCGCACGGCGGGGCGGCCGTCGGGCAGCGTGACCTGCGTCGGCGTGCCGCCGTAGGTGCGCTGCTGGCCGAGGACGCTGTCCTTGATCATGAAGTGGCTGATCAGGACGCGGGCGGTGCCCGAGCCGTCGCTGATCAGGACGCTGCCGTCGCTCTGGCCGACGAGCGTGATGCCGTCGGCGGAGACGGTGACCGCGCCCGCGGCGTGCGCGTTCTGGGCGGCGACGGCCGGGAGCAGCGCGGCCCCGGTGGCGACGGCCGTGCCCTGGAGGAATGTACGGCGTGCGACTGGCATGGAGGTGCCTCTCTCTTGTCCCGAAGAGAAGGTGCGTGGATGAAGCGGGGGTGCGGGCGTACTCAGCCCTTGACGCCGGTGAAGCCGAGCCCGGCGACGATGTACTTCTGGCCGACGGCGAAGAACAGGATCGGCGGCGCGACGGCGAGCACCATGGCCGCGATGAGCTGGTCCTGCGGTGCCTGGGTGGCGAGTTGGGCGAGGGCGACGCTGATCGGCTGCTTCTCCGGATCGGTGAGCGCGACCAGCGGCCAGATGAAGTCCTTCCAACTGTGCATGACCGCGAGGAGGCTGATCACGGCGAGCACCGGCCTGCTCATCGGCAGCACGATCCTGGTGAGCAGTTGCCAGGTGTTCGCCCCGTCGACCCGTGCCGCGTCGAAGAGTTCCTTCGGCAGCGCGTCGAAGAACTGCTTGGCGAGAAGCACCGTGAAGCCGTTGGTCCCGGCGGGCAGCCAGATCGCCCAGTACGTGTCGCCGAGGTTGAGGTGCAGCAGCGGCAGGTCGATGACGGTCATGAAGAGGCTGACCATGTTCACCGTGTACGGCACGAACATCGTGGCCAGGATCGCGCCGTAGACGGCCTTGCCGAAGCGCGGCTTGAGGACCGACAGCGCGAAGCCCGCCGTCGCGGAGACGAAGAGCTGCACGAACCACGATCCGCCGACCACCAGGAAGGTGTTCATCAGATAGCGGCCGACGCTCAGGTCGGTGTACGCGGTGGCGAAGTTGCCCGGCCGCGGCCGGTCGGGCCACAACGCCAGCGGGTGGTTGGTGAGTTCGGTGGGCGCGGACACCGCGCCCTTGACCATCCAGTACAGCGGTCCGATGCCGATGAGCAGCAGCAGGATCAGCGTCAGCGCCTGGACGGAGCGGACGGCCGCCCGTACGCCGGGCCGCCGCCGGTCGTGGGCGGAGACGAAGGTGGTGAGGGATTCGCTCAGCAGGGTCATGACGTGCTCCAGCCGCGGGTGGCGCGCAGATACACCCCGGACAGCAGGCCCAGCGCGAGCACCATCAGGAAGGAGAGCGCGGCGGCCTGGCCGTACTCGCCGTCCTGGAAGGCGTAGCGGAAGATCAGCAGCAGTACGGTCAGCGTCGCGTTGTCGGGGCCGCCGCCGGTGAAGACGTACGGCTCGGTGAAGACCTGCACGGTGTTGATGAGCTGGACCAGCAGCAACAGGCCGATGACCGAGCGCAGTTGGGGCAGCATGATGTGCCAGATCCGGCGCCAGACGCCCGCGCCGTCCACCTCGGCGGCCTCGTACAGCTCGCCGGGGATGCCGACCATCGCGGCCAGGTAGATCAGCACGGCGCCGCCCATCCCGGCCCAGGTGGCCTCCAGGACCAGCGAGAGCATCGCGGTGTCGGAGGACTCCAGCCAGGTGTACGGGCCGAGGCCGACCTTGCCGAGCGCGGTGTTGAACAGGCCGCTGCCCGGGTCGTAGAACCACTTCCACAGCAGGATCGCGACCACGGGCGGGATGACGACCGGCAGATAGACCAGGAAGCGGTACACCCCCGCGCCGCGCCGTACCGTCGACATCACCGCGGCCAGGATCAGCGGCGCGGGGAACCCGATCAGCAGACCGAGGCCGACGAAGAACAGGGTGTTGCCGACGGCGGTGCCGAGCAGCGGATCGTCGAAGACCGCGCGGAAGTTGTCGAAGCCGACCCAGACGGCGGGATCGACGAGATTGGTCCTCTGGAAGCTCAGCAGCAGGCTGCGGACGATCGGCCACCAGGCGAACAGCCCGAAGACCAGCACGGCCGGGAGCAGGAACAGCCAGGCCGTGATCTGCTTGCGCGCGGCGGTCCCGCCGCGGCGGCGGCCCGCGCTCCCCTCGGCGGGGGCGACGGGTGCGGGCGCGGCGCGCCGGGAGTGGGTGAGCAGGCTCATGAACGGCTACTTCTGGGTGGACTGGTCGGTGGCGAGCTTGGCGTTGACGTCCTTCTCCGCCTTCGCGAGCAGCGCGTCGACGTCCGCGCCGCGGTCGGTGAGCACCGCCTGCACGACCGGGTCGAGCGCGGTGTACAGCGTCTGCGCCTCGTACGGCGGCTCGGGCTTGAGGTCGAGCGTGCCCAGCCCCTGGGTGTACGGCGCGAAGTTGTCGAGCTTGACGTTCACGTACGGCTTGATCGCCGCGTTGATCTCGGTCTGCCGCGCGGTGTCGAAGACCGGCAACGTCGGTACGCCGACCGCCGACTTGGGGTCGGCCGCCAGCGCCTTGGCCTGGCCCGCGGCGGCGTCGGTGCTGTACTGCGGCTCGGCGTAGGCGAAGGTCAGCCACTTCACGGCGGCCGCCGCGTGCTTGGTGTCGGCGGACTTCGGCACCATGTAGATGTCGCCGCCGGTCAGGGTCGCGTTGCCGCCGGACTGCGGCATCGAGGCGACGCCGAAGTCGTCGGTGTTCTCCATGCCGAACTGCGTCTTGGCCAGCCGGTAGGTGCCGGGGCTGCCCATGAACATCCCGACCTGTCCGGCCGCGAACTGCTTGATGACGTCGTTCTGGTTGTTCAGCAGATTCCGGCCGAGCGATTTGTCGCTCCAGCGCATGTCCTTGAGCAGGCCGAGCGCCTTCTTCGTGGCCTCGCCGGTGAGGGTCGCGGTGTACGTGTCGCCCTGCCGCTGTTCGAGGTCGCCGCCGAACGCGTAGGAGAGCATGGCGAGTTGCCAGCCGCCCTGGTTGTCCTTGGACTCCTGGACGAAGCCCGCCCTGCCGGTCTTCGCGGCGATCGCCTTGGCGTCGGCGCGGACCTCGTCCCACGTCGTCGGCGGCTTGTCGGGGTCGAGCCCGGCGGCCTTGAACAGCGCGCGGTTGTAGACCAGGCCCTGGGCGTAAGGATTCTGCGGGACGCCGTAGACCTGGCCCGCGCTGTCGCTCAGCGGCTTGAGGACCTGCGGGTTGAACTCCTTGAAGTGGTCCCACGACTGGAGCTGGCCGCTGATCGACTGCACCTGCTTCTGCTGGATCAGCCGCTGCGGCTCGGTGAGCGGGACCTTGATGACGTCCTCGACGTTGCCGCCGGCGAGCTTGGCGGAGAAGGTCAGCGGGTCGAAGACGGTGGTGGAGCCCTTGACCTTGATGCCGGGGTTGGCCTTCTCGAAGTCGGCGACCTGCTGCTTGAAGAGGGTCAGCGCGGCCTTGTCGGTGGCGGGCGGCATGCCCTGGACGCGGAGGGTGAGGTCGCCGCCGCCGTCGCCGCCGCCGGACTTGCTCGGGGTGACGGCGGAACAGGCCGTGAGGGCCACGGACACGGCTATGGCGGTGCAGCCGAGCAGGGCCGCGTTACGGGATTGTCTGGACATTTCGTCTCCACGGAGGGCAGGGTGAGGTCGGTGCGGGGTGCCTTGCTGTGAATGGGGGGACGCGGTTCCCGGGGCGGGTCGCGCCGATGTGCGCCGTGGCGGCCGGTGGGCCGCGGGTACGGCGGGTGACTCAGCGGCCCGGCGCGGGCCCGGTGGAGGCGCGGGGGACCAGCCGGGAGCCGATCTCCACGAAGGGGGTGGCCCGCGGGTCGGCGGGCGCGTCGGCACGCGCCGCGCCGTGGCCCGCGATGGTCTCCAGGAGCAGGTCGGCCGCCCGGGTGGCGACCTCCTCCGGGTCGATCCTGATGGTGGTGAGGCTGGGGGTGGAGACGGACGCGAGCAGGGTGTCGTCGATGCCGATGACGCTGACGTCACCGGGCACGCTCACGCCGAGGCTCGCCATCTGGTGCAGGACGCCGAGGGCGACGAGGTCGTTGTGGGCGAGCACGGCCGTCGCGCCGTGCGCGGCGACCAGCGTGGCGGCCAGCACGCCCGTCTCGAACCGCGGCTCGTAGGGCCCGAGTTCGACGAAGGAGACGTCCTGCGCCTCGAAGGACTCGTGGATGGACTTGCCGCGGCTCAGCTCGTCCCGTGAGGCGTTGATGAACACGCACCGGCGGTGGCCGTACGCGCGCAGGTGCTCCACGGCCTGCGCGATCCCGGCCGACAGCGAGATCCGTACCTCGGGGATGCCGGGCACATGCCGGTTGACGACCACCAGCGGCATCTGGTCGGCCAGTTCGCCCAGCCGGTCCTCGGTGAGCGTGGACGCCCACAGCACCAGGCCGTCGACCCGCTTGGAGACCGCCGCGATCGTCTCCAGCTCGTCGGCCTCGCGCTCGTCGCTGTCGGCGACCAGCACGGTGTAGCCGAGCCGCCGGGCGCGGGCCTGCATCGCCTTGACGATGGGCGGGAAGAACGGGTTGGCGATGTCGGGGATGATCAGCCCGAGCGTGCCCGTGCCGCCGCCGCGCAGGCTGCGCGCCGCCGGGTTCGGCGCGTAACCGAGCTTCGCCGCGGCCTCCAGGATGCGCTGCCGGGTCTTCGGCTGCACCTGGTCGGGCGCCGTGAAGGCGCGGGAGACCGTCGACACCGATACGCCCGCGGCGCTCGCCACCTCCCGGATCGTGATTGCCACGGACCGCCTCCTCGCGTCGCTGCTGCCGGATGCCGTGGATCCTTGCGAACGTTCCCGGAGGTGTCAAGAGTGTTACCGCAATGAAAATCTCCAGTGCAGCAGGGTCTTGCGGATCAGGGCGGTCCTTGCGGATGATGCGTTCTCAGCAAGCATGATGAAGTTGCGGGAACGTTTTCATAGCGGCTCACCGGCCGCGGACGGCGCCGCGCACAGTGCCTCACTCGCGGGGGCCTCACTGACGGAGGAGCGGGATGAAGATCACCGGCCTGGAAGTGCTGACCCTCCCCGACCACGGCGACAGCATGATGCTGGTGGTGGTCGACACCGACGAGGGCATCCACGGCCTGGGCGAGGTCGGCATCAGATCCCGGCAGCGGGCGGTCGCGGGCGGCCTCGAACACCTCGCGGAGCTGATCGTCGGCGAGGACCCGCGGCGCATAGAGCACCTGTGGCAGGTGATGTTCCGCCGCGGCTTCTTCCCCGCCGACCGCATCATCGGCGCCGCCATCGCCGCCGTGGACGTCGCCCTGTGGGACATCCGCGGCAAGGCGCTCGGCGTGCCGGTGCACGACCTGCTCGGCGGACGCGTACGGGACTGGGTCCCGGCGTACGTGCACGTCGGCGACGACTACCACGACCGCGAGCGATTCCTCGACCGCTGCCGGGAGTTGGTCGCCGAGGGCTGGCGGCATGTGCGCTTCTCCGCGCCGCACGACGTGGACGACGTCCTCGACGCCCGGCGCTGCCTGCGCGATTCGGTGAGCCTGTTCCACGCGGTGCGGGACGCGCTCGGTGACGAGATCGAGCTGATCCTGGACGTGCACACCCGGCTCGACCCGCCCGAGGCGGTCACCCTGTGCCGCGAGATCGAGGCGGCCCGACCGTACTTCGTCGAGGACCCGCTGCGCAGCGAGAACCCCGAGAGCTACCGGATGCTGCGCGCGCGGACCGGCGTACCGCTGGCGGCGGGCGAACAGTACGGATCCAAATGGGAGTTCAGGACCCTGATCGAGGAGGAGCTGATCGACTACGCGCGCGTCGACATCGGGGTGGCGGCCGGGCTGACCGAGGCGAAGAAGATCGCCGCGATGGCGGAGACCCACCACATCAAGCTCGCCACCCACAATCCGCTGGGCCCGGTCACCGCCGCGTCCTCGCTCCAACTCAACCTGGCCTGCCCGAATGTGGCGATCCAAGAGCACCAGACGGACCCCGAGCCCGCCATCGCCGCGCTCTTCCCCACCCGCCCGGCCATCTCCCCCGGCCGCGTCACGCCGACCGACGCGCCGGGCCTCGGCGTCACCCTCGACCGCGACGCCGCCCGCGCCCACCGCGCCACGACGACCGAACGGCCCCATCTGCGCACGCCGGACGGCGCCTTCACCAACTGGTAGCCGGATCAGGGCACGTCGGACGCGGATTCGGCGGGCGTTACGCGACCGGGGACGGGACGACCGGGACGGCCGCGTTGGGGTCGTGGCCCGCGAAGGCCAGGGTGATGACGAAGCCCGCGACCTCCTCGACCTGGCGGGCGCGGTCCAGTCCGCCGAGGACGGCCGGGGTCGCGGCCACGTCCCGGACGAGGCGGGCGACCACGTCCAGCGCGGCCGGGTCGTCGCCGCAGATCGGGACGGTGACGGCCGGCCCGACGGGGTCGGTCCACTGGGTCGAGGGGAAGAGGTGGAACGCCTTGACCACATGCGCGCCGGGGGCGCGGGCGGCGACGCGCCCGGCCATGGACTCGGCGGGTCCCGTGAGCAGGACTCCGGCGCCGTGCGCCACCGCGTTCGTGGGGTCGATCAGCGGCGTCCCGGCCAGCAGTCCCTCGGCCGCGCCCGCCGCGCCCAGCATGTCCTCCGCGCCGTCCCACGCGACGGCGAGCAACACCGCGTCCCGCCCGCTGACGGCCGTCCGGGGCGCGACGGCCCGCGTGCCGCGGCCCAGCGCCTCGGCGAGCGCCGCCGCCTTGGCCGTCGAGCGCCCCGCGACCACCACCTCGTGCCCGGCGCGCAGCCAGCCCTCGCCCAGCGCCCGCGCCAGCGTTCCCGTACCGAGAATCCCGATCCGCATCCTTCGCTCCCTCGACCGTGCCCCTGTGCCGTGGCCCGCGCCGCGCCCGTGGCCTGTGCCGTGACCAGCGCCTTGACCCGCGCTGCGACCAGTCCCCGCCCGGCGCCGTGACCAGCGGCGATCGTCTGACGGATACGGTAGGGAAGCCGATACGCACCGGCCGGTGTGCGAGGGACGGACCATGATGGGTGGCGCGATGAGCCCTCACGAGAGCCCCGACGAGACGCGCGAGAGCCCCGGCGCGCACTGCTACGAACGGGTCGCCGACTGCCGGCTGCGCGCGGCCACCGACCTGTTCGCCCACACCTGGGACCCGGTCGTGCTCGCGGCGCTGCGCACGGGCCCGCGCCGCCGCCGCGCGCTGCGCGCCGCGATCGGCGGGATCAGCGACAAGGTCCTGACCGAGACGCTGCACCGGCTGCTCGGGAACGGCCTGGTGGGCCGCCGGGCGTACGCGGAGGCGCCGCCGCGCGTCGAGTACGGGCTGACCGCGCTGGGCGAGAGCCTGGTGGACGGCCCGATGCGGGCGCTCGGCCGCTGGGCCCTCGACCACGGCGACGAACTCCTCGACGCCCAGGAGGCGGCGCATGCAGCGGCGCAAACGGCGGCGCATACGGCGGCGCGCGAAGCGGCGCGGGGCGCCGAGGAGTGGTGAGCAGTCGGTGAGCGGTGATGAGCGGTGCGTCGCGGTGGCTCGCCGGGGTACACGGTGGCTCGCCGTGCCTCGCCGTGCCTCGCGGTGGTGGGGCGACAGCCCGCTACGACGCGTAGAAGTTCCGCTGCCAGCGGTGCTTGGCGAGGATCGCGAGCTGCTCGTCGGTCAGCGGCGTCCCGTCGCTGACCGCGGTGTTGCGCTCGACATTGCGCACCGACCGCATGCCGGGGATGACGGTGGAGACGGCCGGCGCACTGAGGACGTAGCGCAGGGCGGTCTCGGCGATGGCGTCGGGGGCGATGCCCAGGTCGTCCACGATCGCCCGGACGCGCTGCTCGACCTGGGCCGGGCGGTCGCCGCGGAAGTAGCGGTTGCGGAAGTCGCCCTCGGGGAAGGTCGTACCGGCCGTGACCGCGCCGGTCAGACCGCCCTCGTCGAGCGCGACGCGGACGATCACGCCGACGCCGTGCTCCTGGCAGGCGGGCAGCAGCGACTCGGCGGGCGTCTGCTCGAAGATGTTGTAGATGACCTGGACGGTGTCCACGACACCGCTGCGGACCAGCGCCAGCGAGTTGTCCGTCTCGTGGTCGTTGATCGAGACGCCGAACAGCCGGATCTTGCCCTGCTGCTTGAGGTCGGCGACGGTCTCCAGCCAGTCGCCCCTGCCGACCCACTCGTCCCGCCAGACGTGGAACTGGAGCACGTCGAAGTGGTCGAGGCCGCTGGCGCGCAGGCTGGTCTCCAGGCTGGCGCGGATGTGCTCGCCGGAGAACGCCTCTTCCGCGGTCACCCCGGCGGGCGCGGGCCATGTGCCGTTGCCCGGCGGGACCTTGGTGGCGACCAGGATCTCGTCACCGGCCGCCGCCCGCTCGCGGACGACCCGGCCGACGATGCGCTCGCTCTCGCCGTAGCCGCGGGCGGTGTCGATGAGGTTCACGCCGAGGTCGACGGCCCGGTGCAGGGCGCGCACCGACTCGTCCTCGGTCGCGCCCACCCACGCCCCCTCGCCGATGCCCCAGGCGCCGTAGCCGATCTCCGACACGGACAGGCCGCTGCGGCCCAGTTCGCGGTAACGCACAGACTTCCTCTTCTCGGGGTTGCGGAATGCGAAGGCGCGGGCGGACCGTCAGCCGGCGGCGCTGAGCCGGGCGATCTCGTCGGCGTCCAGGGTGAGTTCGGCGGCGGCGACCGAGTCGCGGATGGTCTCGGGGCGGCTGGAGCCGGGGATCGGGACGACGACCGGGGACAGCGCGAGCAGCCAGGCCAGGCAGACCTGCTGCGGGCTGACGCCGTGCGCGGCGGCGACCTTGGCGAACTCCCCGTAGGAGGAGCCGAGTTCACCGGCGTGGGCGATACCGCCGAGCGGGCTCCACGGCAGGAAGGCGATGCCCAGCTCGTCGCAGAGCGTCAACTCCGGCTCGCTGGAGCGATACGCGGGCGAGAACTGGTTCTGCACCGACACCAGGCGCCCGCCCAGGATCTCCTGGGACAGCCGGATACGGTCCGGGCTCGCGTTGGAGATGCCCGCCATCCGGATCTTGCCCGCGTCCAGCAGCTCGGCGAGCGCGCCGACCGACTCCTCGTACGGCACGGCGGGGTCGGGCCGGTGGAACTGGTAGAGGCCGATCGCCTCGACCCCGAGCCGCCGCAGCGACGCCTCGCAGGCCGCCTTGATGTGCTCGGGCCTGCCGTCCAGCGTCCACGAACCGTCGCCCGGCCGCAGGTGGCCGCCCTTGGTCGCGACCAGCACGCCGTCGCTGTCGCCGCCGTACGAGGCCAGCGCCTTCGCGATCAGCGACTCGTTGTGCCCGACCTCGTCGGCGTGCCAGTGGTACGCGTCCGCGGTGTCGATCAGGGTCACCCCGGCGTCGAGCGCCGCGTGGATCGTCGCGACGGAACGTGCCTCCTCCGGGCGCCCCTCGATCGACATGGGCATCCCGCCCAGCCCGATCGCGCTGACCTCGACGGCACCGATACGACGGCTCTGCATGGTTTCGCGCCTCTCTCATTCCACCTACGACGACAACGGACCTCCAGCTTCACCCGTGGGGCGGGCAGTCGTCCAATAGAAGAAAGCGAACGAATTAAGAAGCGCGGCCGTTCAATGCGCGCCGTAACTCATTCCGCGAAGGTGAACCCGGCCAGCAGCGCGTCTCCGGTCAGTGTCCAGGTCAGCGTGTGCGGGCCGGGGCCGGGCGGGGCGGACAGCGGCGCGGTCAGCTCCGTCCAGGTGTGCCGGTCGGCGGTCGGCGGCGGGGTGAAGGCGGCCAGCGGCGCGCCGTCGCAGCGCAGCTCGATCCCGGACGGTTCGGCGCAGGACCCGCCCTCGGCCGCCGGACGGCTGACCTCGACCGCGACCGTACGCGCCCCGGTCAGGCCGACGTCCCGGAAGACGGCGGTGGCCGGTTCCCCCGGCGCCGCGGGGCCGACCGCGTCACCGGAGACGGGGCCCGCGTCCAGCAGCCGCAGCCCCGTACAGGCGTCGAAGTCCACGGCCGCCACGCGCACTCCGACCGCCGTACGGGGAGCGGGAGTCGGGCCGGTGACCTCCAGCCGGGCGGTCGCGGCGACATCCTGGACCCCGCGCGCCACGAGGACGTCGTACGCGCCCGGGTCCACGGTGAAGGCGCCGGTCCCGACGTCCCAGTGCGCGAGCGCGTCGGCGGGCACCTCGACGCTCACCTCGCGCCGCTCGCCCGGCGCGAGCCGCACCTTGCGGAAGGCGGCGAGCCGCAGCAGCGGCGCGTCGTAACGGGCGTCCACCGCACGGGTGTAGAGCTGCACGGTCTCGGTGCCCGCGCGCTCCCCGGTGTTGACGACGGTCACCGTCGCCGTCACCGGCTCGCCCGGCGCGATCCGCGCCGCCGACAGCCGCAGGTCCTCGTAGCCGAACGTGGTGTACGACAGGCCGTGTCCGAACCCGTAGAGCGCGGGCGCGCGGTGGTACTGGTACGTCCAGCCCGCCGTGATGATGTCGTAGTCCAGCGGCGGCGGGAGCGGGTCGCCGCCGCGGTACCAGGTCTGCGGCAGCCGCCCGGTCGGCTCGCTCGCGCCGAGCAGCACCGCCGCCAGCGCCCGGCCGCTCTCCTGCCCGCCGTGCGCGGTCCACAGCACCGCGGGCACCCGCTCCTGCGCCCAGTCGAGCGCGTACGGATAACTGCTGGTCACGACCAGGACGGTGCGCGGCTGCGCGGCGGCGACCGCGCGCAGCAGCGCGTCCTGCGCGGGCGGCAGGGCGGTGTCGGGGCGGTCCTGCGTCTCACGGCCGTTGATCAGCGGGTCGTTGCCGAGGATGACGACGGCGGTGTCGGCCGCGGCGGCGGCGGCCCGCGCCTGCGCCATCCCGTCGCGTACGACCGTACGGCGCCAACTCTCGCCCTCCGCGGGGGTGTCGGCGCTCACCGTCACGCGCCCGGTCGCCCCGTCCACGGCCGCGTACCGGCCGCTGTGCACATGCCGCAGCAGCTCCGTACCGTCCGCCCGCTCCTCGAGGCGGAAGGTCTCCTGGACGTCCCAGCCGTTGGGCAGCATCTGATCCGCCGTCAGCACCTTTTTCCCGGAAGCGTTTTCGTCGCCGCCGCTGGGAACACCTCCGTCGCGCGCGGTCAGATAGCGGCCGGTGCGGGCGCTGCGCAGGGTCAGCACACCGCCGCCCCAGTCGAAGACGTCGAAGCAGAAGTCGTCGGCCGGGACCTCGGCTGCCGGGGCCGCGAGCAGCAGCGGTCCCGCCGGGTCGCCGGCGGGCACCGACAGCGCGCCGTCCGACGAGGTGGCGTGCAGGGCGATCCGGTCGACGCCCTCGACCACGGCGGTCACCTCGTCGCCGCGCGCGGCCAGCGCGGCCGTCAGCCCGTCGGCGGCCGTGATCCGGTACGGCATCGTGCCGCTGTACCAGTCCTCGAAGAGGGTGTCCGCGAGCGGCCCGATCACCGCGACCTTGTGCGATGCCCCCGCGACCGGCTCCAGCGGCAGCGTCCCGTCGTTCTTCAGCAGCACCACCGCCTCCGTGGCCGCGCGCAGGGCGAGTTCGCGGTGCGCGGGCGAGTCGACGGCGTCCCAGCCGATGGCCGCGTACGGGTCGCGCTCCGGGTCGAACTCGCCGAGCCGGAAGCGGATCGCGAGCTGCCGCCGTACCGCGCGCGTCACGTCGTCCTCGTCGATCAGCCCGCGCCGCAGCGCCTCCTGGAGGCGGCCGACGGTGACGGCGGAGTCCTCGCCGTGGTCGGTGAAACTGTCGACCCCGGCGCGCAGCGCCGCCGCGTGCGACTCGGCGTGGTCGGTGAAGTAGTGCTCGGGGTCGACCAGATTGCTCGGCGCCTCGGCGTCGCTGACCACGAACAGCTCGTGCCCGGTGGGCGCGGCCCAGCGCCGCAGCTCCGACTCGATCAGCGGACTGACATGGCAGGGACGGCCGTTGACCAGGTTGTACGCGAGCATCGCGCCGGTCGCGGCGCCCGAGGCGACGGCCGGGCGGAAGGCGGCGAGGTCGTACTCGTGCAGCACGCGCGGGCGCAGCCCCGAGGAGGTGACGCAGCGGTCGTCCTCGTTGTTGTAGGCGAGGAAGTGCTTGAGGATCGGCGCCGTGCGCAGGTGCTCGGGGTCGTCGCCCGCCATGCCCCGGCAGTAGGCGTCGCCCAGGCGCGCGGTGAGCAGCGGGTCCTCCGCGTAGCCCTCCTCGTTGCGCCCCCAGCGCGGGTCGCGGAGCAGATTCACCACCGGCGCCCACGCCTGGAGGCTGATCGGCCCGGCGCCGATGGGCGCGGCCCTGTGGTGGTGGAAGGCGCGCTGCTCGACGGAGACGGCCGTCGCGACCGCGTGCGTCAGCTCCTCGTCCCAGGTGGCGCCCAGGCCCACGGCCTGCGGAAAGGTGGTGGCGGTGCCGAGCCACGCGACGCCGTGCAGCGCCTCGGTGCCGGTGCGGAAGGCGGCGATGCCCAGCCGGGGCACGGCCGGGGCGTACTGGTGCAGCAGCGCCACGCGTTCGTCGGGGGTGAGCCTGCCGAGCAGGTCCTCGACCCGTTCGCGCAGCGGCAGTTCCGCGTCGCGGAAGGGCGGCCGGTCGTGCACGGGCGTCGTACTCACTGAGGCAAACCCCTTGGGCCGGTGACGTGGTGAAGCGCTTCGCCGAAGCTGACACGCCGCCGACGAGGGTGTCAACGGGTCGCGCACAACCTCCGTCCGGCGCACCGCTGTCGAATTCATCGAACGCCCTGACCAGGGCGGCGATGATGTCCGCAGGACCGTACGGTGCCGGAATCCGGCCGCCGGACAGTCGCGTCAGAACTCTTGTCGGAACCGAAACACGTGGTTACTGTCGCCGACACATCGAAGCGCTTCGACAGTCCTCTTCGACACTCTCCCCGGCGCCTCGCCCCCTCCACGCGGCACCGGCACGGCACGGCACCCACGGCACGCACCCTCGGCGTCCCCCCGGATCGGACCACCCCACACGGCGAAGGAACCACCATGACCAGCCAGTTGAACCGCAGAACCTTTGTGAGCGCGGCGGCGGCGACAGCCGGAGCCGCGGCGCTGTCCCCGCTGCTGACCGCCTGCGGAAGCGGGTCGAGCAGCAAGGGTGGCACCAGCAGCAAGAGCGGACTGAAGGCGGCGCTGCCGCAGTTCACCGCGAGCCGCTCGGTCACGGCGGACATCCCGGCGGTGCCGGGCGCCGCGGGCACCGCCACCGACCCCGGCTTCCTGACCTACCCGGCGAGCCCGGTGAAGACGGTCGACGGCGTGCCGGGCAAGGGCGGCAGCTACACCGCCGTCACCCCGCTGTGGGGCACCATCCCGGAGCCGGGCAACTCCTTCTACCAGGCCATGAGCAAGGCCCTCGGCGTGACGCTGACGATGAAGCCCGCCGACGGCAACCACTACGACACCGCCATCCCCACCATGACCGCGGCCAAGAAGCTGCCGGACTGGATCCAGCTCCCCACCTGGTGGAACGCCAACTTCAACGTCGGCAAGCTGGCCGGCACCCAACTGGCCGACCTCACGCCGTACCTGGCGGGCGACGCGGTCAAGGACTACCCGAACCTCGCCGCGATCCCGACCGGCGCCTGGCAGGCCGGGGTGTGGGAGGACAAGCTCTACGGCATCCCGTCCTTCTCCAGCGGCTTCGTCGTCGCGGGCACCACCTACCACCGGGCCGACATCCTCCAGGCCAAGGGCATCAACCCGGACGAGATCACCTCGGCCGCCGATCTCCTGGCGCTCGGCAAGGAGTTGACGAACGCCAAGGGCGGCGTGTGGGCCTTCGACGACCTGTGGACGTATCTCTCCCCGTTCTGGGGCGTGCCCAACAAGTGGACGGTCAAGGACGGCAAGCTGGTCCACAAGTACGAGGGCCAGGAGCTGCTGGAGGCGCTGGACTGGCACTACAAGCTCGCCAAGTCCGGCTACATGCACCCGGACGCGCTCGCGGGCAACACCAACGACGGCAAGAACCGCTTCTACGCGGGCAAGGTCGTCGTCACCGGTGACGGCACCGGCGCGTGGAACCTCGCCGACGCGCAGGCGGGCACGGCGGCCGATCCGAAGTACCGGCGCGGCGCGTTCAAGGTCTTCGCCGCCGACGGCACGTCGAAGCCCGGCATCTTCCTCGGCAACTCCACCAGCCTGATGAGCTATCTGAACATCAAGCTGTCGAAGGACCGGATCAAGGAGCTGCTGGCGGTCGCCAACTACCTGGCCGCGCCCTTCGGTTCCGCCGAGTACACGATGGTCAACTACGGCGCCGAGGGCGTCCACTTCACGATGGACAACGGCACGCCGACCTTCACCGACGAGGGCAAGAAGGACGTCCAGCAGCAGACGTACCCGTTCCTGGCCACCTGCTCCGCGGTGATCAGCAACCCGGGTGCCCCGCAGGTGACCAAGGACTACGCGGCCTGGCAGGCGGCAGCGGCGGCGACCGCGTACAAGCCGGTGTTCTGGAACATGAACATCACCGTGCCGCAGCGCTTCGCGACCGCCGACGCGGGCCAGGCCGTCGAGGACACCATCAAGGACTGCTACCACGGCAAGAAGAAGGTCTCCGACGTGCAGGCCGCGATCTCCTCGTGGAAGAGCAGCGGCGGCACGCGGTTGACGACGTGGATGCAGACGAACGTGCTCGACAAGTACGGCTCGGGGCAGTAGGCGGTGGCCGCGATCATCACCGGGAAGGCGGACGGGACACCGGGGAAGCCGGGCGCCGCGGACGGGGACACCGGCAAGGGCGCACGCGACGGCAAGAAGGGCTCACGCGAAGCCAAGAGCACGGCGCACGGCGGCCTGACCTGGCGCGTGCGGCTGCGCCGCGACAAGTCGCTGCTGCTGATGACCCTCCCGGCCGTCGCGCTGCTGCTGGTCTTCAACTACGCGCCGCTGTTCGGCCTGGTCACCGCCTTCGAGTACTACGACCCGCTGGTCGGCGTCCGCAACAGCGACTTCGCGGGCCTGGAGCAGTTCCGGCAGCTCTTCCACGACCCGCTGTTCTGGGGCGCGTTGCGCAACACGCTCTTCCTCAGCTCCGTCCAGATCGTCCTCTTCTTCCCGGTGCCGATCGCGCTCGCCCTGATGCTCAACACCGTGATCAGCGAACGGCTGCGGAATTTCGTGCAGTCCATCGTCTATCTGCCGCACTTCTTCTCCTGGGTGCTGACGATCACCGTCTTCCAGCAGATGCTCGGCGGCGCGGGCGTGCTCAACCAGTTCCTGCGCCGGCACTCGATCGGCACCTGGGACGTGATGACCGACCCGCACACCTTCGCGCTGCTCATCACCTCGCAGGCGGTGTGGAAGGAGGCGGGCTGGGGCATCATCGTCTTCCTCGCGGCGCTCGCGGCCATCGACCAGAACCAGTACGAGGCCGCGGCCGTCGACGGCGCGGGCCGGTGGCGCCGGATGTGGCACATCACGCTGCCCGGCATGCGCGGGGTGATCGTGCTGATGCTCGTGCTGCGGCTCGGCAACGCGCTGACCGTCGGCTTCGAGCAGTTCCTGATCCAGCGCGGCGCGGTCGGCCACGACGCGGCCGACGTCCTGGACACCTTCTCCTTCTACTACGGCATCGCCACCAACAACTACAGCTACGGCGCCGCCGCCGGTCTGTTCAAGAGCGTCATCTCGCTGCTGCTGATCTGGGGCGCGAACCGGCTGGCGCACTCCTTCGGCGAGGACGGGTTGTACCGCAGATGACCGACACACTGACCGTGGGCGGCGACCGCGCCGGCCGTACGCGGAACCCCCGTGCGCGCAAGGGCCCGCAGCGCCCGTCGTGGGAGGAGGCGCCGGGCGTCGCCGGGCAGACCTTCAAGGGCGCCACCTTGGCCCTGGTCGTGGCGGCCGTCCTGGTGCCGCTGTGGATCGTGGCGCTGACCAGCCTCTCCACGCCGGGCGCGATCGGCCGCGCGGGCGGCCTGGTGATCTGGCCGGACGGGGTGACGCTCAACGCCTACCGGCTGATGCTGGAGAACGGCGCGGTCACCCGCGCCCTGCTGGTCAGCCTCGGCGTCACGGGCGTCGGCACCGCGATCTCGATGGTGGTCTCCGTGCTGTGCGCGTACGGCCTGTCGCGCTCCGGGTCGCTCGGCCACCGGGCGATCCTGATGGTGCTGATCGTCACCATGTTCGTCAGCGGCGGCCTGATCCCGACGTACCTCGTCGTCACCGGCCTCGGCGGCTACGGCCAGTACTGGGCGCTGATCCTGCCCAGCGCGATCTCCGTGTTCAACATCCTCGTGCTGCGCGCCTTCTACTCCGGCACCTCCGCGGAGCTCATCGACGCGGCGCGGATGGACGGCGCGAACGACTGGCGCATCCTGTGGTCGGTCGTGCTGCCCACCTCGCGGGCCGTGACCGCCGTCGTCACGCTCTTCTACGCGGTCGGATACTGGAACTCCTTCTTCAATGTCATGCTCTACATGCCCACGGACAGCCCCAAGTGGCCGTTGCAGTACGTGCTGCTGGAGTACGTCAACTACGGGATGAACATGCCGGGTTCGGTGAACAGCGGCTTCGGCACCGCGCACGCGCAGACCGCGCCGCTGTCGCTTCAGATGGCCGTCGTGGTGCTCACCCTCGTACCGATCCTGATGGTCTACCCCTTCATGCAGAAGCACTTCAAGACCGGCGTGCTGACCGGAGCGGTCAAGGGATGAGCGGTCGGGGGACGGACGGTCACGGGATGAGCGGGCACGGGATGAGCGGTCGGGGCACGGGTGAACGTACGCAGGGGACCGCGGGGCCGCCACCACGACAGGAGCAGCACAGCATGAGGGGAAGCACCTCCGCCGTGACCATCGCCGAAGTGGCCAAGCACGCCGGGGTGTCGTCGAGCACGGTCAGCTATGTCATCAGCGGCAAGCGCTCGATCTCCGAGGCGACCAGGCGCCGGGTCGAGGCGGCCATCAGGGAGTTGGGCTACCACCCCAACGCGGGCGCGCGGGCGCTGGCGGGCAAGCGGTCGCACATCATCGCGCTGATGGTGCCGCTGCACACCGACGTCTACGTGCCGATCATGATGGAGATCGCCATCGCGGTGACCATGGCCGCGCGCGGCTTCGGCTACGACGTGCTGCTGATCACCAACGACGAGGGCCCGGACGGGGTGCGGCGGGTCGCGGCCAGCGGCCTGGCCGACGGCGTGATCCTGATGGACGTCGAGCTGGACGACGACCGCATCCCCGTCCTGCGGGCGCAGAACACGCACGCCGCGCTGATCGGACTGCCCGCCGACGCCACCGGACTGTCGTGCGTGGACCACGACTTCGCGGCGGCGGGCGCGCTGTGCGCCGACCACCTGGCCGACCTCGGCCACCGCGACGTGGCCTTCATCGGCTACAGCCCGGCGGTCTACCGGCGGCACGCCGGTTACGCGGAGCGGACGCTGACCGGCTTCCGTACGAGGTCGGCCGAGCGCGGGCTGCGGATCGTGCACCGGCCGTGCGACGGGACGTACGAGAGCACGGCGGGCGCCTTCACCCGTGTCCTCGCCGACCGGCCGGAGACCACCGGCTTCGTCGTGCAGAACGAGGGCGCGATCGGGCCGCTGCTGAGCCTGCTGCGGGCGGCCGGGCGGATCGTGCCCGAGGACGCCTCGGTGGTGGCGCTGTGCCCCGAGCCGCTGGCCGACCAGTACTCGCCGCGGCTGACCGCCGTCACCGGGCCCGCGCACGATCTGGGGCGGCGCGCGGTGGAGCTGGTCATGCGGCGGATCGAGGGCGCGGACGCCGACGAAGTCGCCCTGCTCACACCTCTGTTGACCACACGCGAGAGCACGGGCCCGGCCCCGCACCGCGACTGAGCCGCGCTTCCTCCCAGTAGCACCGCTTCCCTACCCCCCCCGCTTCCCCCCGGTAGCGCCGCTTCCCCCAATAGCGCCGCTTCCCTACCCCCGCACGCCCGTTTCCGCCCTCGTACAGACACGTCAGGAGAGCCACCGCATGGCAGAGCACTTCCGCATCCGCGAGCACGCCCTCGAATGGCGGGCCAGGGGTGAGACGTTGCGGGTCGAGGCGTGGGGCCCGGACGCGGTCCGGGTGCGGTCCGCGCCCGCCGGGGAGATCGTCGAGGATCTGCCCGGCGCGCTGGACGCGCCGCCGCCCGGCGCCACCACCGCGATCACCGTGCACGGCGACTCGGCGACCCTCGTCAACGGCGCGCTGACCGTACGGATCGACGCCTGCGCCGAGGGCCGGCTGACCCCGGAACTGCCCGCCGCGGCGGGCCGGTTGACCTTTGAGCGCACCGACGACGGCGGAGAGCTGCTGGCCGAGGAGCCGCCGCACTTCTGGTGGCCGGGCCCGCGCCTCTACACGGCCACCGGCAACGGCTACCACCGCCTGGAGCAGCGCTTCCGCGCCTACGCGGACGAGCGCTGCTACGGCCTGGGCCAGCACGGACACGGACTCTTCGACCAGAAGGGCGCGGTCCTCGACCTCGTGCAGCGCAACGGCGAGGTGACCGTGCCGCTGCTGATCTCCAGCCGCGGCTACGGCCTGCTGTGGAACTCCCCGGCGGTCGGCCGGGTCGAGCTGGGCGTCACCGGCACCCGCTGGGTCGCCGACAGCGCCCGGCAGATCGACTACTGGTTCACCGCGGGCGACCCCGGCGCGATCCTGCGCCGGTACGCCGACGCCACCGGCCACAGTCCCGAACTCCCGGACTGGGCAACGGGTTTCTGGCAGTGCAAGCTGCGCTACCGCACACAGGAGGAGCTGCTGGAGGTCGCCCGCGAGTACCGCCGCCGCGAGCTGCCGCTGTCCGTCATCGTCTGCGACTTCTTCCACTGGACGCACCTGGGCGACTGGCGCTTCGACCCGGCGGAGTGGCCGGACCCGGCCGCGATGGTCCGCGAACTCGACTCCATGGGGGTGAAGTTGATGGTCTCGGTGTGGCCGTCGGTCAGCCCGGCCAGCGAGAACCACGCGCCGATGTGGGACCGCGGGCTGCTGATCGGCACCGAGTACGGCCCGCTCGCGCACGCCGACTGGCCGGACAAGGGCCTCGGCGCGTACGCGGCGCAGGTCGCCTTCTACGACGCCACGCACCCCGAGGCCCGCGCGTACGTGTGGGAGAAGCTGGCCGCCAACTACCTGGCGCACGGCGTCTCGGTGTTCTGGCTGGACGCCGACGAACCGGAGCTGAAGCCCAACTACCCCGCCAATCTGCGCTTCCACGCGGGGCCCGGGCTCGAAGTCGCCAACCTCTACCCGCGCGAGCACGCGCGCATGGTGCACGACGGGCTGCGCGCGGCCGGGCACAGCGAGGTGCTGACCCTCAACCGCTCCTCGTGGGCGGGCGCCCAGCGCTACGGCGCCGCCCTGTGGTCGGGCGACATCGGCACCGACTTCGCGTCGCTGCGCGCCCAGATCACCGCCGGGCTCAATGTGATGCTCTCCGGCATCCCCTGGTGGACCACCGACATCGGCGGCTTCCACGGCGGCGACCCCGACGACCCCGCCTACCGCGAGGTGCTGGTCCGCTGGTTCCAGTACGGCGCCTTCTGCCCGCTGTTCCGCCTGCACGGCTTCCGCGGGCCGGAACAGGTCCTGGAGCCGGGCATGACCGGCCTGCCCAACGAGGTCTGGTCCTACGGCGGGCGGGCGTACGCGGTCCTGGCGTCGTATCTGCGGCTGCGCGAGCGGCTGCGGCCGTACATCGCCGAGCAGATGCGGGTGACGGCCCGCAGCGGGGTGCCGCCGATGCGGCCGCTGCTGCTGGAGTTCCCCGACGACCAGGACGCGTGGGGCATCCGCGACGCCTTCCTGCTCGGGCCCGACCTGCTGGTGGCGCCGGTCACCGAGGCGGGCGCGGTCACGCGGGAGGTCTACCTCCCGGCGGGCGCGCGGTGGACGGACGCGTGGACGGGCGAGGAGCACGACGGCGGCCGTACGGTGACGGCCGCGGCGCCGCTCGACCGCATTCCGCTGTTCCTGCGGGACGGCGCGCGGCTGCCGATCGCGGAGCCGAGGTGAGCCCTTCCATGAACACCGTCCCCGACTCCCGCGCCGATCCGGCCGGTTGGCTGACCGCCCGGCTCGGCGGCCCCGCCTTCGGCGGCGACTACAACCCCGAGCAGTTCGCCGACGACCCGGCCGTACGGCGCGAGGACGAGGAGCTGATGCGGCGGGCCGGGGTGAATCTGGTGACGCTGAACGTCTTCGGCTGGGCGGAGCTCGAACCGGAGCCGGGTCGCTACGACTTCGCGCCGCTGGACGCCCGGCTGGAGCGGCTGCACGCCGCGGGCGTGGCCGTGGACCTGGCCACGCCCACCGCGCAGCCGCCGCCGTGGTTCGGCCTCGCGCACCCCGACGCGCTGCCCGTCACCCCCGACGGCACCCGGCTGACCCACGGCAGCCGCGACACGTACTGCCTGGCCGCGCCCGCCTACCGGCAGGCCGCCCGCGCCGTCGCCGAGTCGCTGGCGGCCCGGTACGGCGAGCACCCGGCGGTCGCGCTGTGGCACGTGCACAACGAGTACGCGACCGTCTGCCACTGCGAGCACGCCGCCGACGCCTTCCGGCGCTGGCTGCGCGAGCGGTACGGCACCCTGGATGCCGCCAACCGGGCCTGGGGCAGCGCCTTTTGGAGCCAGCGCTACGGCGCGTGGGAGCAGATCCAGCCGCCGCGCGCCACGCAGTGGCGGCCCAACCCCGGCCAGGTGCTGGACTTCCGGCGGTTCTGGTCGGACCTCGCGCTGACCGCCTACCGCGAGCAGCGCGACGCGATCCGGGCGCACAGCCGGGTGCCGGTCACCACCAACGTGATGCTGCCCGGCTACCAGGTGCTCGACCTGTGGGCGTTCGGCCGCGAGGTCGACCTGGTGGGCGTGGACCACTACCCGGACGCGCCGGGCCTGGACGCCGCCGCCGACACCGCCTTCGGCGCGGACCGGGCGCGCTCCTTCGGCGGCGGCAGGCCGTGGCTGCTGATCGAGCAGGCCACCAGCACCGTCTACGCGGGCGACCTCGTCCTGCCCAAGGAGCCGGGCGACATCCTGCGGCACTCGCTGAGCCACATCGCGCGCGGCTCGGAGGGCGTGCTGTTCTTCCAGTGGCGGCAGTCACCGGCCGGGGCCGAGATCTGGCACTCCGCGATGGTCCCGCACGCGGGGCCGGACACCCGGATCTTCCGCGAGACCGTCGAAACCGGCCACGCCGTGGCCGCGCTGGCCGAGGTGACCGGCTCGACCGTACGGGCGCGGGCGGCCGTCCTGCACGACCCGGACGTGTGGTGGGCGCTGGACACCCCCGTCCTGCCCACGCCGGAACTCCCGTACCTGCCCGCGCTCAAGCGCGCCCACCGCGCGCTGTGGGACGCCGGGATCACCACCGACTTCGCGCACCCGTCCGCCGACCTGTCCGCGTACCGGCTCGTTCTCGCCCCCAGCCTGCACCTGGTCTCCGAGGAGTCCGCCGCCGCGCTCACCGCCTACGTCGAGGGCGGCGGCACCCTGCTGGTCGAGTGCTTCAGCGGCGCCGTCGACCCCCACTACCGCGCGTGGCCCGGCGGGGCGCCGGGCCCGCTGCGGCCACTGCTCGGCCTGCGCGCCGAGGAGTTCCGCCCCCTGCCGTCCGGCGCCGCCGTCCCCCTGACCGACGGCGGCGCCGGCACCACCTGGACCGAGGCGCTGCTGCTGGAGGGCGCGACGGCCGAAATCGGTTACACGGAAGGGCCGTTGACCGGCCGGGCCGCCGTCACCCGGCACGCCCACGGCCGGGGCACCGCCTGGTACGCCTCCACCTGGCTGTCCCCCGCCTCGTACACCGCGCTGATCGGCGGCTTGATACGGGCCTGCGGCGCGGAGCCCGAACTCCCCGGTCTTCCGGCGGGCGTCGAGGCGGTCCGCCGCCACAGCGACGACGGCCGCGCGTACCTCTTCCTCCTCAACCACTCCCCGGCCGAGGTCCGCGTCCCCGTGCGGGGCCACGATCTCCTGGCGTCCCGCGCCCTTCCTTCCGAGGGCGCCGTCCTGCCGCCCGCGAGCGCCGTGGTCGTCCGCGAGGAGGGCTGAGGGGACCGCCCCGCCGGCTCGGGGACGGGCACGGAACGTGACCCCGGCATCACCCGAACGAGTGAACGCTTCTCGGTCATCCTGGGGTGGTCACGCAACCGGCTCTTCCCGAAGGGCGTCCCCTCCTGCGCAACAGGTGTGACGCTTGGGGTGGGAAGGGGGTCGGGCGTGGACACGGTGATTGTGCAGTTGCCCGAGGAATCCGACGCACGGTGGGGAGAGGAACCGGCCGGGCGGCGCCCGAGGCTGCTGCGGCTCGGCCCCGGCGAGACGGCCGAGTTCGGGCGCGGGGGCTCCCCCGTGCGGACCGGTCCGGCCGGACACCCACCACCGTAGGCACGGCCCGGCGGGCCCGCTCCTGACAGATGACAGGGACGGCGGAACGCACCCGCGCCGCACCGGGACCCGCGGGGCCGCGGGCCGGACGCGCGTATACCCCGGCCGTCCGACGTGATCGCGCCAGCCCTTATGCGGCCCGAGACCCGGCATATGACCTAAGCCCGCCGAAATCCCCGCCCGGTGGTTAAAGGTCCAGCTAAGGACGGCTGTTCGGCATTCCCAGCGTCCGGAAGTGGCGTGCACACTACAGCCGTCGCCCGTCAAAAGCGTGCAACACGCAGCTATCGCACCACGATCCAGGTCTCGTCCTTGTCCTGTTCCTGACCTCACGTTGGAGTCGTCATCAACGACATACAAAAACCCCGTGTCGCACGGGCCCGCGCAGCGGTGGTCGCGGCGGCCTCGCTGGCCATGGTGTCCGGGTCCCTGATCCTCGCCATGCCCTCGCAGGCCAGCGGCCCCGCGCCCGCGGCCAAGACCATCGCGCAGAGCCACCCGGACTGGGCCACCGCCTCCGCCGACCAGGGCTCGGTCGCGGCGAACACCGAGATCACCGGCACCGTGTACCTGGCGGGCCAGGACGCCGCGGGCCTGACGAAGTACGCGACGGCCGTGTCCGACCCGAGCAACGCGAGCTACGGCGAGTTCCTGAGCCCGGCCGCGTACAAGGCGCGCTTCGGCGCCACCAAGGCGCAGGTCTCCGCGGTCCGGAAGTGGGCGGCCGACTCCGGCCTGAAGGTCGTGAGCACCTCCGACCACGCGATCACCGTCAAGGGCACCAACGCGGCGGTCACCAAGGCGTTCGGCACCGGCATCCACCAGTACCGCGTCTCGGGCACGCTGCGGCACGCCCCGGCCCGTGACGTCGTGGTCCCCGCGTCCGTCTCCTCCGCGATCCTCGGCGTGACGGGCTTCACCACGCCCGGCGCCAACGTCGCCAAGCCGAACTCGCACCGCGTGGACGACACCACGGCCCGCTCCGCCGCGACCCCGGCCAGGAGTGGCAAGCCCGAC
The DNA here is from genome assembly GCF_055559175.1 of Streptomyces sp. NPDC024632. Lineage (NCBI taxonomy): Bacteria > Bacillati > Actinomycetota > Actinomycetes > Kitasatosporales > Streptomycetaceae > Streptomyces > Streptomyces sp. NPDC024632. Next base: position 65,184 of record NZ_JBVHLD010000009.1, on the reverse strand, counting down.
GCCGGACTGCCGACCACCGCGACCTGCTCCGACTACTGGGGCCAGAAGATCGCCAAGGGCGCGCCGGCCGGATACACCACGTCCGACGTGCCGTTCGACCAGTGCTCGTTCTACCCCTCGCAGCTCCGCAAGGCGTACGGCATCACCGCCTCGGGACTGACCGGCAAGGGCGCGACGATCGCGATCGTGGACGCGTACGGCAGCTCCACCATGCTGGCGGACGCCAACCAGTACGCGACCGCGCACGGTGACAAGGCGTTCAGGTCCGGCCAGTACAGCGAGGTCGTCGACCCGTCGCAGTGGACCAACCAGGACCTGTGCGGCGGCCCCGAGGGCTGGGCGCCGGAAGAGGCGCTGGACGTCGAGATGGCGCACGGCCTCGCGCCCGACGCCAAGGTCGTCTACGTGGGCGCCAACTCCTGCGACGACAACGACCTGCTGGGCGCCATCAGCACCATCGTCGACAACCACCTGGCCGATGTCGTCTCCAACTCGTGGGGCGAGATCATGCACACCACGGACGACGCCGACGTCACCTCGTCGCTGATCGCCGCCTACGAGCAGGTCTTCAAGCAGGCCGCCGTCGAGGGCATCACCATCGGCTTCTCCGCGGGCGACTGCGGCGACAGCAGCCCGCTGGCCGCTGCGACCGGCGTCAACTGCCAGCCCGACACCTCGCGCGCGCAGGCCAACTGGCCCGACTCCGACCCGTGGGTGACCTCGGTCGGCGGCACCGCGCTCGGTCTGAAGGACAAGAGCGGCTCGTACGGCTTCGAGACCGACATGGGCACGCTGCGCTCCAACCTGTCGGCCGACGGCAAGAGCTGGACCCCCGCTCCCCCGGCCCCGTTCTACTTCGGCGGCGGCGGCGGCACCAGCGAGGACTTCGCACAGCCCGCGTACCAGCGCGGCGTCGTGCCCGGCTCGCTGTCGCACACGCTGATGACCGGCGCGAAGAGCCGTACGGCCCAGCGCGTCACGCCGGACGTCTCGATGAACGGTGACCTGTACACCTCGGTCCTCGTCGGCATCTCCGACGGCGCCCCGTACAGCGAGGGCGGCTACGGCGGCACCAGCGTCTCGGCGCCGGAATTCGCCGCGGTCCAGGCCGACGCCATCCAGGCCAGGCACCACGCCATCGGCTTCGCCAACCCGGCGATCTACGCCCGCGCCGGGCTGTTCAAGGACGTCGTGGACCAGAACGCCGCCCACCACCACAAGGCCCCGCTGAGCAACGTCGCCGACTTCGGCCTGGTCAACGGCACCCTCGCCGTGCGCCTCGCCGCCTTCGGCGAGGACACCTCGCTCAACGCGGTCCGCGGCTTCGACAACGCGACCGGTGTCGGCTCCCCGACCCTGTCCTACCTCCGCTCCTTCGGCCGCCGCTGACCGATCCCCCGAAGGGCCCGGCGGAGCGACCCTCCGCCGGGCCCTTCGGCATTCCCCGCCGCCGCCGATTCCGCCGTATCGGCTGTGACAGGACGCCCCGAACGCGCGTCTGCATACACAGCAAGGCGGTCAATACTGGCGCCGGACGTGTGCGGTGCCGGTGGGGAGCAAGGGGCGACGGTGAAATTAGCGGCGATGCGGTCGTGGGTCGGGCAGCGGCCGAAGGCGGCGGTGGCGGGGGCGTCGGCGGTGGGCGCCGCGGGAGTGGCGGTCGCGCTGGTCGCGACGCTGACCGGCGGAGGCGCAGGCGCAGGCGGGGACGGCGGCGGCAAGGCGGACGACGCGGCGGCGCGGTCGCGGGCGACGCCGACCAGCCGCGCGCCGAGCCCGAGGACGGCGCGGCCACCGACGGGGACGCCGACACCGACGCCGACCGTCACCGAGACGAAGGGTCCGATCGGCGACGGGTCCACCGCGTACACCGGCCCGCAGCCGCACCAGCCGAAGCCGGAGAAGCTCAAGCCGGGCGAGAAACCGCCGCAGTTCGTGGTGTTCTCCTGGGACGGCGCGCTGGAGAACGACGACCATCTGTTCTCGCGCTTCCGGGAGTTGGCCAAGGAGAACAACGCGAACATGACGTTCTTCCTGTCCGGCATCTACCTGGTCCCGGATGCGAAGCGGTCGCTCTACCACCCGCCCCGGCACGCGGCCGGGACGTCCGCGATCGACTTCCCGACCGACGCGCACATCAAGGAGACGCTGGAGCAACTGCGGCTGGCCTGGCAGGACGGGGACGAGATCGGGACGCACTTCAACGGGCACTTCTGCGCGCCCGACGCGGGCGGCGGCGGCACGTGGAGCACCGCGGACTGGCGCAAGGAGATCGCCCAGGCGTACTCGTTCGTGGAGCACTGGAAGACGAACACCGGCTTCACCGACCTCCCGCCGCTGCCCTTCGACTACGGCCGTGAGCTGGTCGGCGGGCGCGCGCCGTGCCTGGAGGGGCAGAAGAATCTGCTGCCCGCGGCGAAGGCGCTTGGCTGGCGGTACGACGCCAGTTCGCCCGGCGACTTCCAGCTCTGGCCCGCCAAGTCGGGCGGGGTGTGGAACTTCCCGCTGGAGCTGATGCCCTACCCCGGCAAGGACTTCCAGGTCCTGTCGATGGACTTCAACTTCCTCTACAACCAGTCGGGCGGCGAGCAGACCCAGGGCGACCCGGCGAAGTTCCCGGCCTGGGAGCGCGAGACCCGGCAGGGCTATCTGAACGGCTTCGAGCGCGTCTACAACGGCAACCGGGCGCCGCTGTTCATCGGCAACCACTTCGAGACGTGGAACGGCGGCATCTACATGCAGGCCATCGAGGACGTGGTGAAGGACGTCTGCCACCGGGACGGGGTGCGCTGCGTGTCGTTCAAGGAGCTGTCCGACTGGCTGGACGTCCAGGATCCGGCGGTGCTGGCCGAATTGCGCGGCCTCGACCCGAGCGAGTCGCCGGACTGGACGACGTTTCCCGCCAAGTAGCCGGGCCTGGCGGAGAGATCAGGGAACCGGCGGCCGGGCCCCGCGCCGAGGGGCCCGGCCCGCTCAGCCGGCCGCCGCCACGTACCGCGTCCAGATGTCGACGGGATACGTGCTGCCGAACTCCTTCGTGGCCTTCGACGGCCCGCCGGTCCCGGTCAGCGGCAGCAACTCCTGCGTCTTCGGGTCGAGTCGGAAGACGGCGACCGACGTCGCCACCGCGGCGGCCCGCGCCCCCCTCGGTGGGTAGCCGACGTACCAGGCCGACAGGTCCCCGGCCGCCGTGCCCGTCTTGCCCGCCAGCTCCGTCCTGCCCGCGAGCCCGCCGCCTGCCCTCACCGCGCGGCGCGCGGTCCCGCCGGTCACCGCGTCCTTGAGCGCCTCGTCCACCTCGCCCGCGACCTTCGGGGTGAACGGGTGCGTGACAGCGGGCTGTTCGATGTCCACGCGCTGCCCGTCGCGGGTGACCTTGAGCACGGAGTACGGATCGGTGTGCGCGCCCGCGGCGGCGAAGGTGCCGTACGCGCTCGCCACCCGGATCGGGCTCGGGGTGACGCCGGTGCCGGTGGCGAAGGCGGGCACCTGCTCGCCGAAACCGCGCGGCAGCAGCCCAGCGTCGACGGACGCCTTCCGCACCCGGTCCAGGCCGACGTCCATGCCGAGTTGGGTGATCGGGCCGTTGACGGAGTCCGCCACCGCCTGCCGCAGGCTGATCCGCCCCCAGGACTTCCCGCCGTCGTTGCGGCTCTTCACGATCGTGCCGTCCCGGCTCCAGTACGGCCCCTCCGGCGTCCGTATCGGCACCTTGTCGTCGCCGTCGTAGACCGAGTCGGGGGTGACGGGCGTACGCGGCGCGCCGCGGGTGAGCAGCGCGCCGTCCCGCAGTCCGGCCGCGTAGACGAACGGCGCGTAGGCCGTACCGACCGGCACGATCGTGATGTTGGCGTCGTCGAAGCCCTGCTCGATGTATTCGGGACCGCCGTAGAGCGCGACGATCCGGCCGTCGGTGGCGACGGACGCGGCGCCGACGCGGACGTTCCGGTCGGCGGTCCTCGCCTTCGGTGCGAGGCCCGCGGTCTCGTGCCGCACGGCCTCGGCCAGGGCGTCGACGCGCGGGCGCTCGAAGGTCGTGTAGATCTGGTAGCCGCCCAGGTCGAAGCGCGCGTCGGAGATGTCGCTGTGCGCGGACACGTACGCCCGCGCGGTGTCGACGAGATAGCCGGTCTGCCCGCTCAGCCCCACGGGTTTCGGCGGCGCCTTGGGCTCGGGGAAGACGGTGTACGCGGCGCGCTCGGCGCGCGAGAGCTGACCGGTCTTCACCATCCGGTCCAGCACCCACTTCCAACGGGCCACCGCCCGTTGATGGTTGGCCGGGCTGATCGCGGGGTCGTAGAGCGCGGCGCCCTTGAGCAGCGTGGCCAGGAAGGCCCCCTCGCCGGCGTTGAGCTGGGAGACGTCCTTGCCGTAGTACGCCTTCGCGGCGCGCTGCACGCCGTACGTACCGCGCCCGAACCAGGCGGTGTTGAGGTAGCCGTCGAGGATCTGCCTCTTGCTCATCTTCTGGTCCAGCTTCACCGAGATGAACATCTCGGTGATCTTGCGGGAGAGCGTCTGGTTCTGGTTGAGGTAGACGTTCTTCACGTACTGCTGGGTGATGGTGGAGCCGCCCTGGGTGTCGCCGCCGGTCACCATGGTGGCGACGGCCCGGCCGATGCCCTTCGGCGAGACGCCGTGGTCGGAGTAGAAGGAGGCGTTCTCGGCGGCCAGCACCGCCCACTGCACGCTCGTGGGTATCCGGTCCAGCGGCATCGCCTGCCGGTCCACCGGGCCCACCCGCGCCATCTCGGTGCCGTCGGCCCAGTAGTAGACGTTGTCCTGCTGCGTGGCGAATTCATTGAGGTCGGTGGGTATCCGGGTCCGCGCGTACGCCACTCCCACCACGGCGGTCAGCGTCACCAGCACCCACAGCGCCAGCAGCGACGCCTGGCGCAGCGACGGCACCCACCGCCGTATGCCGCGCCGCCCCGGCCGTGGATAGCGCGGCCGCAACACACGGGCCACGCGTTTCGCACGGGTCACGCGTACCGCGCGTACCGCGCCTCGGCCCAACCGCCTTAACTTCAGCCACTTTTTCCCCAACACCCCCGGAAGCTAAGGCCGGTTGTGGACCGCCCGAGGGCGGGACCGCCACAGTTCTGTAACAGCGGCGGGGCCCGGGGCCACCGGGTCAGGACGGCAGGCGGCGCGCGCGGGGGTGGAGGCGGGCGGCGAGCACGGCGACGTCGTCCTCGGCGCGGGTGGCGTCCAGCCGGGTGAGGACTTCGTCCAGGACGGCCTGGATCGCGGCGCCCGGCGGGAGCCGCAGATCGGCGAGGCGGGCCAGGGAGACGTCGATGTCCTCCTTGCGCCGCTCGACCAGGCCGTCGGTGAACATCACCAGCGTCTGGTCGGGGGTGATGTCACGGGTGGTCAGCTCGTAGCCGCCGACGCCCGTGCCCAGCGGCGGCCCCACGGGCAGGTGCAGCAGGCTGCCCGCGCCGTCCGCCGAGAACAGCACCGGCGGCAGGTGCCCCGCGCTGACCAGTGCCACGTTGCCCCGCGCCGGGTCGACCCGGACCAGCAGGCATGTCGCGGGGCGGCGGGTGCCGTCCTCGGCCACGGCCGCGTCGAGCTGGCGCAGCACGCGGTGCGGCGGCAGATCCGCCGAGGCCACGTACCGCAGCATCGAGCGGTACGCGTTCATGTCCACGGCCGCGTCCAGGCCGTGGCCCATCACGTCACCGATCACCAGCAGCGTCCGGCCGAAGCTGAGCCGTACCGTCTCGAACCAGTCGCCGCCCACCAGGCTCCCGCCGCCCGCCGGGAGATAGCGGGTCGCGATGTCCAGGTTCGGGTGCGGGCGCCGGGGCTCGGCCAGCAGCGCCCGCTGGAGATTCAGCGCCGTGCTGTGCGCCGCCGTGTGCTGCCGCGCGTGGCTCAGGTGCACGGCCGCCAGGCGCGCCGCGTAGTGCACGGCCGCCGTCTCCTCCGCCGTGAACCCCCGCCGGCCCGCCCGTACCGCCAACAGCGCGCCGTACAGCCGCCCGTGCGCCAGCAGCGGCATCGACACCGCCGTACGCGGCAGACTCCCGTCCGCGTCCGCCGTCGCCGTGATCGGATGCCCCTCGTCCAGCGCCCGCACCGACAGCGACCGCGCGCTCAGCGGCGTCCTCGGCTCCAGCAGCTCCGACCTGCCCGCCGCCGCCGTCCGCGTCAGCGCCGGCTCCTCCGGCCGCCGGTCCGCCGGTACGTCCTCGGGCAGCAGGTCCACGGCCGCCGCGTCGCTCACCCGGCGGCACAGGAAGCCGACCAGCTCCGCGCAGGTCGTCTGCTCGTCCAGGGTGCTTCCGATGGCCTCGACCGCCTCCTCCGCCACCCCGAACCGGCCCCCGTCCGTGCCCTCCGCCACCCCGAACCGGCCCCCGTCCGTGCCCTCCGCCTCCCCCTCGACCGGTCCGCTCACCACTCCACGCCGCCTCTCCCACCGTTCGCCCTGGCGGGCACCCCCTGATCCTTCCAGGGCCCCCGCCGCTGCCCCCGTTCCCACGTGCCCACGTGCCCGTCCCCCGGTCTTTTCCGGGCCGGGCCCCCTGTGTGTCGGCTCCAGGCGGGTGGGTGAGCCCGGCGGTCCTCAAAGCGCCCGCCCGCGCACGGTGAACGGACCGGGCCCGGGGCCCTACAGGGGCGAGCCGTCCCGGGCGGGGGCGGGGCCGTCGAGGAATTCGGCGAGCCGGAAGAGGGCGGGAAGGGCCGCGCGCACCGCCCGAAGGTCAGCATCGGGCAAAGCTTCAAGCGCGGCGTCCATCCGCCGCTCGTGCGCCAGCGTCCACGCGGCGAGCCGCTCCCGCCCGGCAGCGGTGAGCGTGACGACCGAGGCGCGCCGGTCGGCGGGATCGGTCTGCCGGGCGACGAGCCCGGCGGCGATCATGGGCCCGATGAGCCCGCTGACGGTGCTGGCGGCGAGCCGTCGCCGGACGGCCAGATCACCGATGCGGGCGGGCGAGTGCTCGCCCAGGACCTGCAACAATTCCACCTGGGCCATGGGCAGCGCCTCCCACGGGTCGTCCCCGCCGACGGACACCCGAAGGGCACGGCGGAGCCGGGTGACGGCCTCGGTGAGCAGCCGGGCGTCGGCGGACTTGCTGAGCGGTCGCGGCGGGGAAACCGCGGGGTGGTGCGGGGACATGCCCTTGAGCGTAGGCCCTGGCATGTCACGGACCACCTGTCCGCGGCCTCTCAGGAGCGGGACGGGACCCCGTCGCGGCGGGCGGTGACTCGTCACTTCGGCGCCACCCGGACGACGGAAACTTCGGTGTCCGATGTAATCTCGTCCGAGTCCGCCGGCCACGGCCGGACCGTACGGCGAGAGTGAAAACCTTCATGCTGCTGGCGTATCCCCCGAGTCCCGCACAAGGTGCCCGGCACCCGGGACGGGTCCTGCCCGCAGCCGCGCCGGAGGGCGGCCGATGACGTCCCCGACGCGCAACGCGCCGCGTACGGACGGCGCGCGGACGGACGGACCCCGTGCGGACGGACCCCGTGGCGACGAGCCCCGCACCGACATCCTCCGCAAGGACGCGGCCCCGGAGCCCGAGGCCGCACCCGAGTCCGGGTCCGCGCCCGCCGAGGCCCCCAGGAGCAGATTCCGCCGCCTCGGCCCGCTCCTGCCCGCCCGGCTGCGCCGCCTCGGCCGCCCGCACCTGCTGGTCGAACTGGTCTTCAGCGTGGTGCTGTACAAGACGTACTCGCTGACCCGCCGCGCCGCGCCCGAGCACCACGAGGCCGCGCTGCACCGCGCCACGGACATCCTCAACGCCGAGCGCAAGCTGCACGTGAACATCGAGCTGACGATCAACCACGCGATCGACAAGATCGACTGGCTGATCGTCGGCATGAACTACTACTACGCGACGCTGCACTTCATCGTGACCCTCGGCGTCCTGATCTGGCTCTACGCCCGCCACCCCGCCAGCTACCGCAGCGCGCGCACCGCGCTGTACGCGGCGACCTTCGTGGCCCTGATCGGCTTCACCTTCTTCGCGCTGGCGCCGCCGCGCCTGATGGAGGGCCAGGGCTTCATCGACACGGTGGTCACGCACCATACGTGGGGCTCGTGGGACAACGACGACGTGTCGTCGCTGTCGAACCAGTACGCGGCGATGCCGTCCGTCCACATCGTGTGGTCGGCCTGGAGCGGTCTGACGGTCGCGGCGCTGGCCCGCAGAACGTGGGTCAGGGTCCTGGGCTTCCTGTACCCCTTCTTCACCTTCACCGTCATCCTCGCCACCGGCAACCACTTCCTCGCCGACGCCGTGGCGGGCGCCCTCACCCTGGCCCTGGGCTTCCTCATCCAGCGCCTGTTGCTCGGCCGCCCCGCCTACCTCTACCCGGCCCCCGACCCGCTCCCGCCGGGCCCCCTGGGTCCGGTGGGCGCCCGCACGGGCACCAGGCAGTAGTCCTCCGCGCGCCGCCGACGAACGCGCGCGCACCGCGGCCGCGAGGACGAACGCGGCCAGGACGCACGAGGGCCCGAGCCGTGTCGAACGGCTCGGGCCCTCGTCGTGCGTGTGGTGCCAGTCGTGCTGGTGGCGCCGGTCGTGCTGGTCGCGCGCCCCTGAGGGGTTACGCGGCGCCGCGCATCGGGGACGAGCGGCGGCGGGACTGCGACGTCGGACGGCCGCGGCGGGCGCGGGAGGACGGCGCGCCGGAGCGCTGCGGTCGGTCGGCGACCGGGTTGGTGATGGTGACCGGGATGCCGGACGGCGCCTGGGCGCCGGTGATCCGGGTCAGCTCGGCCTCGCCCGACCGCACCTGGGCCACCTGCGGCGCGATCCCCGCGTTGGCCATCAGACGGGTCATCTCACGGCGCTGGCTGGGCACCACGAGCGTGACGACCCGGCCGGACTCGCCCGCCCGCGCGGTACGCCCGCCGCGGTGCAGATAGTCCTTGTGGTCGCTCGGCGGGTCGACGTTCACGACGAGGTCGAGGTTGTCGACGTGGATGCCGCGGGCCGCCACGTTCGTGGCGACCAGCACCGTCACATGCCCGGTCTTGAACTGCGCGAGGGTACGGGTGCGCTGCGGCTGCGACTTGCCGCCGTGCAGCGCCGCCGCCCGTACACCGCTCTTGAGCAGGTGCTGGGTGAGCTTGTCGACGGCGTGCTTGGTGTCGAGGAACATCAGCACCCGGCCGTCGCGCGCCGCGATCTCGGTGACGGTCGCGTACTTGTCGGCGTCGTGGACGTGCAGCACGTGGTGCTCCATCGCGGTGACCGTGCCCGCCGACGGGTCGACGGAGTGGACCACCGGGTCGGAGAGGTAGCGCCGCACGAGCTGGTCGATGTTCCGGTCGAGCGTGGCGGAGAACAGCATCCGCTGGCCGCCGGGCCGCACCTGGTCGAGCAGCTCGGTGACCTGCGGCATGAAGCCCATGTCGGCCATCTGGTCGGCCTCGTCCAGCACGGTGATCGCGACCCGGTCCAGCCGGCACTCGCCGCGGTCGATGAGGTCCTTGAGCCGTCCGGGCGTCGCCACGACGATCTCCGCGCCGCCGCGCAGCGCGCTGGCCTGGCGGCCGATGGACATGCCGCCCACAACGGTGGCCAGCCGCAGCCGCAGCGTGCGGGCGTACGGGGTGAGGGCGTCGGTGACCTGCTGGGCGAGTTCCCTGGTCGGGACCAGGACCAGCGCGAGCGGCTGCCGGGACTCGGCGCGCTGCCCCGCGGTACGGGCCAGCATCGCCAGGCCGAAGGCGAGCGTCTTGCCGGAGCCGGTGCGCCCGCGGCCCAACACGTCACGTCCCGCGAGGGTGTTGGGCAGCGTGGCGGCCTGGATCGGGAACGGTACGGTGACGCCCTGTACGGTCAGCGCGTTCAACACGGCGTCGGGCAGGTCGAGTTCGGCGAAGGACTCGACGGCGGGCAGCGGCGGGGTGACCGTCACCGGCAGGGCGAACTCGCCCTGCGGCGCGGAGGGCCGCCGTCCGTAGCCGCCGGAGCGGGAGCCGCCGCCGCTACGGGACTGGCCGCCGGAGCGGCCGGAGCCCGAGCCGGAGCCGCCCGTACGGGAGGAACCACCCGTTCGGGTGCGGCTGAAACGGTCGTTCGTGCGAGATGTGCGGTTCAAAGGAACCCTTCCTCGATGCGACACGTATCGAGGATTTCCCGGCGGCCGTGAGGCGGCGGGGACAATCGCAAGAACGAGCCGGATAAAAAGCGAAACGAAGCCGGTCGGGACATTTCCTCCCGTGGCTTCGACATTTCCGCGCCATGAAAAAGCCGTGGAAAACGGCGGAACGCGGTGGAAATCCGTACAACGCAACAAGCCGGGACCCGCACCCCAAGGCGCGGGCCCCAGCTATATCGCTGAACGTATCAGGCGTATTCAGACGCGTCAGGCGGGAACGATGTTCTCGGCCTGCGGGCCCTTCTGGCCCTGGGTGACGTCGAAGGTCACCTTCTGGCCTTCCTGGAGCTCACGGAAGCCCTGGGCGGCGATGTTCGAGTAGTGGGCGAAGACGTCGGCGCCGCCGCCGTCCTGCTCGATGAAGCCGAAGCCCTTTTCAGCGTTGAACCACTTCACGGTACCGGAAGCCATATTAATCTCCTTCAGGGGCAGTACATCGAAGCCCGCGGATTACGGACCCCGTGTCGCCGCAATGATTGCCCCGTTCAGGAAAGAACAGCGGAAATACAAAAGTGCACCTATCGGCACGTATGCCGATGAAGGAGCACTTGTAAGTCTTTGGGAACCACAACTGCAACTGAAAACAACGGTACCACGGAACCAGATTTTCGCCGGGTAAAACGCGTCACACCCCGCCCCGGCGCGCCCCACGGGGTGCCGACGGGGGTGTCGTCGGGGTGTCGTCGGCCCCGCGCCCGGGCGCGGGGGCGGCCGGGCGCGCGCGCATCACGATCGCGCCCGTATCCCGGTCCCAGGGGCCGTTACGGCTGTCGCGGGCACAGGTTCATCGGCCATACTTCGCGCCGTGGAGCAGAAAACAGGTCCGAACACCCCGCCGATACCGCCCGCCGGAGTCGACCCGGCGTACATACCCGGCCTGACGCCCCCCGCGCGGTCCGCCGCCGAGGCGCCCGCGCCCGTGGTGGACGACGACGCCCCGGAGGACGCGCCCCCGGCCGCGCCCGAGGCCGCGCCGGAACCGGCGCCCGAGGCCGTGCCCGAAGCCGCCGTCGAGGCCGTGGCCGAGGACACGGGCGCGGCGGACGACGAGGACGCGACGGAGGGGGACACCGGCCCGGTGTTCTCGGTCTCCGACCGCCGCGGCTCGATCACCGCCGACCGCACCGGCATCACCTTCAAACTGGACGGCGAGACCGCCGACTTCGGCTGGGACGAGATCGGCGCCGTCGAGATCGACACCCCGCGCTTCGGCCGCCGCTTTTCCGTCACCGTCTACACCTCGACCCGCCGCTGGTTCGACACCGACGTCGAGGCGCCCTCCAAGCCGCTGCTCAAGACCTGGGCGGCCGAGCTGGACGCGGTGCTGGACACGTACTTCGAGGACGACAAGCCGGACGCGGCCGACGCCACGGACGACGTGGAAGAGGTCGAGGAGACCGAAGAGGCCGACACGACCGACACGGCCGACGCCACGGAGAAGGCCGACGGGAAGAAGGCCGCCGAGAAGAAGGCCAAGGCCACCGAGGACGCCGAGGCGTAGCCGTACCGTCGTGGACGGCGCCGGTTCTCACCCTCCGGCGCCGGTTCCCACCCTCCGGCGCGGGGCACCGCATACCGCCGACGTACCCGGCGCCGTACGCCACCGCGGGCGACGCGTTGAGCGAGGTGCCGACGGAGACGCGCCACCGGCAGGGCCCTGGTCGCGGCGGGTGTCGACCGTCGCCAGGCGCAGCCGTCCGGCGTCGTCCTTGAGGCCGTGGCCAGTGAAGTAGAGCAGGACGAGGGCTTCCGCGTCGTGCCCCGGCGCGGTCAACTGCCGCAGCCCCGCGTCCTCGTGCTCGTGCTCGTGCTCGTGCTCGTGCTCGTGCTCGTACGGAGCGATCAGCGGAGCAAGTCGCCGCCCCACGCCTCGTCGCCTCCCCCGGGTACCGCTCTTCGTGCCTGCGCGCCAGCGCGCCTCCGCGTCCGCGCGGCGCCGAAGTCCCCCCGATTCTCCCCCTGTTCGCACCCCCGCCGGGGCCGCTTCCCGGCAATCGCTCCGGCGCGGAGGCGGGGACGCCTGCAACAGGAGTTGCAGGTGATTGCAAGAAGTCAACCAACAGACGTAGTTCGACAGCAGAGTTACGAAATCATTTCGCATGAGCCTTGTGGAACCGGACGCGCGCGCCCTAATGTCACCTCACCCTCTCGGCAGGTCTCGACAGAAACGAGCTTTCGATGTCACGGAGCAGCACAGGCGCTGTGGTGGAGTGGTCGGGCAGACCGCGGCGAAGAGCCGCGGTCGTGGTCGCGACGGCGACCGCGGTAGCCGTCGGGTTCAGCATCATGGCCGGTGGTACGACCGCCCTGGCGGGTACGGGATCGGGCGGAACAGGCGGCGGTACGGCCCCGGTGGTGACGCGGGCCGCGCTCGACCCCTCGCTCGTCGCCGGCCGCGGCGCGAACGTCGGCTTCGCGGAGCAGGAGGCGGAGAACGCCGCGACGAACGGCACGGTCATCGGCCCCGGCCGGGACGCGTACACGCTGCCCGCCGAGGCGTCGGGCCGCAAGGCGGTGTCGCTGAAGCCGGGCCAGTACGTCGAGTTCACCCTTCCGAGTGCCGCCAACGCGATCAACGTGCGGTACAGCATCCCGGACGCGCCGACCGGCGGCGGCATCACCTCACCGCTCGACGTGACGGTGAACGGCAAGGACCGCAAGGCCCTGACGCTCACCTCGCAGTACGCGTGGCTCTACAACCTGTACCCGTTCTCGAACGACCCGGGCGCCGACATCCTGCACCCCGACTACTGGGTGACCGAGTGCGCCTGCGTGCCCCAGGACACCACGCCCGCACCGGTGTTCGCCAAGCCGTTCCGCCCCAACCACTTCTACGACGAGCAGCGGCTGTCGCTGGGGAAGACGTACCGCGCGGGCGACAAGGTGCGGCTCCAGGTCCCGGCGGGCGCCACCGCCGCGACCACCACGATCGACCTGCTGGACTCGCAGCTCGTCGCGCCGCCGAAGATCGACCTGATCGCGGCCAACGTCCTCGCCTTCGGCGCCGATCCGACCGGCCGCCGCGACTCGGCGAACGCCATCGACAAGGCCATCGCCTTCGCGAAGCTCACGCACCTGAAGGTGTACATCCCGCCGGGCACGTACCAGGTGAACCGGCACATCGTCGTCGACAACGTGACGATCGAGGGCGCGGGTAGCTGGTACACGATCATCAAGGGCCGCCAGGTCGACCTCGCCACCCCGGCGCCCGACGGAAGCGTCCACACCGGTGTCGGCTTCTACGGCAAGGACGCGTCGAAGGGCGGGAGTTCGAACGTCCACCTGTCCGGCTTCGCGATCCAGGGCGACGTCCGGGAGCGCATCGACACCGACCAGGTCAACGGCATCGGCGGCTCGCTGAGCAACTCGACCATCGACGGCCTGTACATCCAGCACACCAAGGTCGGCATGTGGTTCGACGGGCCGATGAGCAACCTGAGGATCACCAACAACGTGATCGTCGACCAGATCGCCGACGGCATCAACTTCCACACCGGCGTGACGAATTCGACGGTCTCCAACAACTTCCTGCGCAACACCGGTGACGACGCGCTCGCGCTGTGGTCGGAGAAGACCGAGGACGCGCGCAACACCATCGACCACAACACCGTGCAGACGCCGGTGCTCGCCAACGGCATCGCGCTCTACGGCGGCACGGACAACACCGTCTCCAACAACCTGATCGCCGACCCGATCCGCGAGGGCAGCGCCATCCAGGTCGGCTCCCGCTTCGGCTCCGAGGCGTTCACCGGCCACCTGTGGATCACGGACAACACCACGGTCAGGGCGGGCACGTACGAACTGAACTGGAACATCGGGCTCGGCGCGATCTGGTTCTACGCGCTGGAGAAGAACATCGACGCGGACATCCGGGTGACCGGGGACAACTTCCTCGACAACACGTACAACGCGATCATGCTCGTCGCCGACTGGCCGGTGAAGGACCTGTACTCGGTCACCAACGTCCACTTCAAGGACATCAAGGTCGACGGCACCGGTACCTCGGTGGTCAGCGGCCGGGTGGCGGGCTCCGCGTCCTTCGAGAACGTGGTCGCGCGCAATGTCGGCGCCGTCGGCGTCAACAACTGCGGTTCCTTCAACTTCCCGCCCGCGGGCTCGGAGTTCTCCCTGACCGACCTCGGCGGCAACACCGGCGGCGGCACGACCGGGCCGTGGTTCGCGTCGTGGGAGCTGCCGAACACGATCACCTGCGACGACCGCCCGCCGGTCGTGGCACCGCCGGCTCCGTCGGCGTGGTGACGGCTGCCCTTCGAGGAGCGCGCGGTGAGAAGCGCGCGCTGAGCGACACCTCGTGACAAGCGCCTCGCGCGAAGTCCATACGGAGATCCGTACAGGTTTCGCGCGGGGCCGCTAAGAAAGCGTTAAGACTCGCGGGCCGCGGTGGCCGGCGCGCCGGGACAGACCCCGGCAAAGCCACCACCGTCCCGATGAAATGCCTGGTCGGCCGCCCGGAACACCCCGGGCGGCCGATCATGTGTCAGCGGGGCAGGGGTGCGTACGCTGGCCGGGCCGTCATCCGCGATGGCCCGACCGATCCGCCGCACCCCAGGAGCCCTCCGGATGACCACGACCGTCCCGCCCGAGCGGTCCTCGACGCCCCCGCGCAGCCGCTTCAGGGCCTGGCTGCTCGAAGGTCTCTCCGACATGGGCAAGCACCAGTCGGGCGGCGGCGGGGCGGCGGAGCGGGAAGCCGCGCCCGCCCACAAGGGCCAGCGCTGGTGGCGGGTGATGTGCCTGACCGGCGTGGACTACTTCTCCACCCTCGGCTACCAGCCCGGCATCGCGGCGCTCGCGGCCGGGCTGCTGTCGCCGATCGCGACGGTCGTGCTGGTCCTGGTCACGCTGGCGGGCGCGCTGCCCGTCTACCGGCGGGTCGCCGAGGAGAGCCCGCACGGCGCGGGCTCCATCGCGATGCTGGAGCGGCTGCTGTCGTTCTGGAAGGGCAAGCTCTTCGTCCTGACGCTGCTGGGCTTCGCCGCCACCGACTTCCTGATCACCATCACCCTTTCGGCCGCCGACGCCTCCACCCACCTGGTGGAGAATCCGCACTTCGCCACGGCGCTGCACAGCCACCAGATGGTGATCACGCTGGTCCTGGTCGCGCTGCTGGGCGCGGTGTTCCTCAAGGGCTTCCTGGAGGCCATCGGGATCGCCGTCGTCCTGGTCGGGCTCTATCTGGCGCTCAACGTGGTGGTCGTCATCGCCGGCTTCTGGCACGTCGCGACCGCCGGGCACGTCGTCACCGACTGGTCGCACGCGCTGACCGCCGAGCGCGGCAACGTCTTCGTCATGATCGGCGTGTCCCTGCTGATCTTCCCCAAGCTCGCGCTCGGCATGTCCGGCTTCGAGACCGGCGTCGCCGTCATGCCGAACGTCGCGGGCGACCCCGGTGACACCGAGGAGCGGCCGGTCGGCCGGATCCGCGACACGAAGAAGCTGCTCACGACGGCCGCGCTGATCATGAGCGTCTTCCTGATCTGCACCAGCTTCATCACCACCGTGCTGATCCCGAAGAAGGAGTTCGAGACCGGCGGCAAGGCCAACGGCCGCGCGCTGGCGTATCTCGCCCACGAGTACCTGGGGTCGGTCTTCGGCACGGTCTACGACTTCTCCACCATCGCCATCCTCTGGTTCGCGGGCGCCTCCGCGATGGCGGGCCTGCTCAACCTGATGCCGCGCTACCTTCCGCGGTACGGCATGGCCCCGCACTGGGCGCGCGCGGTGCGGCCGATGGTGCTGGTCTTCACGCTCGTCGCCTTCCTCGTCACCTGGATCTTCGACGCCAGCGTCGACAAGCAGGGCGGCGCGTACGCGACCGGCGTCCTCGTCCTGATGAGCTCGGCCGCGCTGGCCGTCACGATCGCCGCCCGCAAGGCCGGGCAGCGGCGCTGGACGGTCGTCTTCGCCGTGATCTCGGTGGTCTTCCTCTACACGACGGTCGTCAACGTCGTGGAGCGGCCCGACGGCGTCAAGATCGGCGCCTGCTTCATCGCCGGGATCATCCTCGTCTCGCTGCTGTCCCGGCTCGCCCGCGCCTTCGAACTGCGCGTCACCAGCGTGGAGTTGGACGACATGGCCACGCGGTTCGTCCGCGACATCGCCAGCCGCCGCATTCGCTTCATCGCCAACGAGCCGGGGCTGCGCGACGCGGCCGAGTACCGCGACAAGGTGCACCAGATCCGCGCCGACAACGACATCCCGCCCGAGGACGACCTCGTCTTCGTCGAGGTCACCGTCCTCGACGCCTCCGAGTTCGAGTCCGCCCTGCGCGTCACAGGCCATGTCCTGCACGGCCGTTACCGCGTGCTGTCCCTGGAGAGCTCGTCCGTCCCCAACGCGCTGGCCGCCCTCCTCCTCCACGTCCGCGACACCACCGGCACCAAGCCGCACATCTACTTCGAGTGGACCGAGGGCAGCCCCTTCACCAACTTCCTCCGCTTCTTCCTCTTCGGCCACGGCGAGGTCGCACCGGTCACCCGCGAGGTCCTGCGCGAAGCCGAGCCCGACCGCTCCCGCCGCCCCCGCGTCCACGTGGGTTAGTCCGCGCGGGCAGACCGCGCGGGTTTGTCAGCGTGCGTCAGCCCGCGTGCCTCAGACCGCGTGATCGGCGGCCTCGCGGTCGTTGGTCGCGGCCCAACTGGCCAGCAGATCAAGGGCGTCACGCGCGGGCGTGCCGGGTTCCGCGCTGTAGGCCATGATGGTCAGCCCGGTGTCGGCGGGCAGCTCCAAGGCGTCGTAGGCGAGGGTGAGTTCGCCGACGACGGGGTGGTTGAGGCGTTTGACTCCGCCGCGGTGCAGGTGGACGTCGTGGGTGGCCCAGCGGGTGCGGAACAGGTCGCTCCGGGTGGCGAGTTCTCCGACCAGGTCGCTCAGGGCCCTGTCGTGGGGGTCGCGCCCGGCTTCGGCGCGCAGGATCGCGACGGTGCCCGCCGCCATCCGCTCCCAGTCGCGGTAGAAGTCGGTGGCCGCGGGGTCCAGGAACATGAAGCGGGCCACGTTGGGCGGTCGCCCCGGGGTCGCGAGGACCGGGCCGAGGAGCGCCCTGCCGAGTCGGTTCGTGGCCAGGATGTCCAGGCGGCGGTCGCGTACGTAGGCCGGGGTCGTCGTGGACATGGAGTCCAGGATGCGCTGGATGCTGGGGCGCACATGAGGCTTCGGGGCGCGGGCGGGTGTCCGCGCTCCGGAACCGGCGGCGCGGGCCAGGTCGAACAGGTGGGCGCGTTCGGCCTCGTCGAGGCGGAGGGCGCGCGCGAGGGCTTCCAGGACGCCGTCGGAGACGCCGCGGGCGTTGCCGCGCTCCAGCTTGATGTAGTAGTCGGCGCTGACGCCCGCCAGCAGCGCGACCTCCTCGCGGCGCAGCCCGGTCACCCGGCGGAATCCGCCGCCGACCGGCAGGCCGGCTTGTTCCGGGGTGATCCCGGCGCGGCGCGAGGTGAGGAAGTCGCGGAATTCGGTGCGGGCGTCCATGCGTCCAACCGTACGGCTGTTTTCGCCCGCCTGACAGGCTCCGTCAGTACCTGTAACAGCAGGAATCCCCTGGTGAGAGGCCATGGGCAGCGGTTCATGCCACGGTGGGAAGGGAAGGCGATCCGCCGTCCCGGAGCAGGCGAGCGGCTCCGCGTCACCGAGGAGGAACAGGCCATGGAGTACACGCGACTGGGAACGTCAGGGCTCAGGGTCAGCCGGATCGCCCTGGGCTGTATGAGCTTCGGCGACCCCGCCACCAGACTGACCTGGTCCCTCGACGACGACGCGGCCGAGCCGGTCTTCCGCCGGGCCGTCGAGCTCGGCATCACCTTCTGGGACACCGCGAACATCTACGGCCTGGGCACCTCGGAGGAGATCGTCGGGCGGGCGCTGCGCAAGTACACCCGGCGTGACGACATCGTCCTGGCCACCAAGCTGTGGGCGCCGATGCACCAGGGCCCGGGCGGTTCCGGTCTGTCCCGCAGGGCCGTCATGGAGCAGATCGACGCCTCGCTGCGGCGCCTGGACACCGACTACGTCGACCTGTACCAGATCCACCGGTTCGACCCCCAGACGCCGGTCGAGGAGACGATGGAGGCGCTGCACGACGTGGTCAAGGCGGGCAAGGTCCGCTACATCGGCGCCTCGTCGATGTGGGCCTGGCAGTTCGCCACAATGCAGCACACCGCGCAGTTCCACGGCTGGACCCGGTTCGTGTCCATGCAGGACCAGTACAGCCTGCTCCACCGCGAGGAGGAGCGCGAGATGTTCGGCCTCCTCGCCCACCAGGGCGTGGGAAGCATCCCCTGGAGTCCCCTGTCCGGCGGGCTGGTCACCCGGCCCTGGGGCGAGCGCTCCACGCCGCGCGCGGCCGTCAACCGGACCGTCGACCCGCAGGACCGCCCGATCTTCCTCGACGCCGACCGGGCCATCGTCGACGCCGTCCAGGAGATCGCCCGGAACCGAGGCGTCCCCATGGCCCAGGTCGCGATGGCCTGGGTGCTGAAGAACCCGGTCGTCTCCGCCCCCATCGTCGGCGCGACCAAGCCCCACCACCTCGCCGACGCCGCCGCCGCGCTCGACCTCACGCTCACCCGGGAGGAGGTCGACTCCCTCGAGGCCCCCTACACCCCTCGCGAGCCGACCTTCTTCTGACCCCGTCAGGGCCTAGCGCTCCTCGCGGAACTCCACGTGCCGGCCCGCCGCCGGGTCGTACTTGCGCAGCACCATGCGGTCGGGGTCGTTGCGACGGTTTTTGCGGGTGACGTAGGTGAATCCGGTACCGGCGGTGGACCGGAGCTTGATCACGGGACGTACTTCGTTGCGTGCCATGACGTCCACTATACGAAAACGGTTGTCGTTGTCAATAGACGGACTCTGGGCCGTCCCGGCGACCGCCACTGCGATGCCCTGCGTCCGGCGTCCGGGATTCCGAGCCGCGCTCACGCCGTGAGGTGGCCGAGGACGGCGGAGACGGCGGCGCGCAGGGGCGGGGTGGAGACGCGGGCGGGGTCGCGGGATTCGAAGGCGTGGTGGGCCTCGGGGGCTTCGACGACCTCCAGGGGCGCGCCGGAGGAGGCGGCCGAGGCGATGAACCGGTCGACCGTGGCGGCGATTTCGGGGACTTCGAGAGCCACGCGGGTGAGGACGGTGGGGAGGGCGGCGGGGGCGGGGTGGAAGCGGGTGGCGGACAGGCCCCAGTTGGGGAGGGGGGCGAGGACGGGGTAGGTCAGGGCGACGCAGCGCAGCCACGGCGGCGGGGCCGCGAGCCAGTCGGCGCAGAGCAGGCCGCCCGCCGAGAAGAACCAGAGGGCGACACGGTCGGGGTCCACGCGCGGGTCGGCCCGGACGAGGGCGACGGCCTCGGCCACGTCGTGGGCCGCGCGGTCGAAGTCGGTGAGGTCGTGGAAGCGGTGGTCGACGGTGGCGGCCACCACGCCCTGGGAGGACAGGAGTTGGGCGTAGCCCAGGAAGGCCGGCCAGTCGCGCGGAGTCGGGCGGACGTCCGGCGATACGGGGCCGCCGTGGACGAACACGACGGCGGGGGACGGGTGTTCGGCACGGGGAAGGTGGAGGTCGACGCGGCCGTGCCGCTCGCGGGGGAGTTCGGGGACGGGGAGGGGGAACGGCCGCTGCCGGGGGGCCTGTTCACCCCTGGGCGCGAGCCGCCGCCCCTCCCCCGCGACCGCCCGCAGCAGGACGTCCGCCAGCCCGCGCGGAGCCGACAGCATCGGCCAGTGCCCGGTGCCGAGGTCGAAGAAGGTCACCCGCGGTTCGGTGAGCACGGCGAGCCGGGGGTCGCCGAGCCCGACCAGCGTCTCGACCAGCGCGATGCTCGAACCATTCGCCGTACAGAAGACACCCGTCACCGGCAGCGCCGCGACCGCGCCCGTCAGGCGCAGCGGCCGGGTGAGGGTGGCGCGCGGCTGCGGTACGGCGCGGTCGGTCAGCCGGGCCAGCGCGTCCGCCGGGACCCCGGCCGTACTGCCGTGCCGTGCCCACTCCTCCGGGCCGGACGGCGGCGGAACCGGCCCGTCACCGTCCTGCGCGCGGTCCCGCAGCTCCTGGTCGCGGTAGAGCGCGAACGGCGGATCGCCGTCCTGCGGGATACCGGTGTCCAGATGGACGACGCGGGCGGTACGCGCCGGGCGGCGGTCGGCGGCGCCGACCACCGGGTGGATGCCGTAGTCGTGCCCGACGAGCACCACCGGCCCCTCGGCGGCGGCCACCGCGTCGATCACCTCCAGCACGTCCCGGATGTGCGTCTCCAGATCGGTGTCGGGCCCCGCCGGACGGCCGCCGTCGCCCATGCCGGTGAGCGTCACCGGATACGCCCGCGCGCCCGCTTCCCGCAGCGCCCGCGCGGTCTCCCGCCAGATCCAGCCGCCGGTGTGAGCGCCTGCCACCAGTACGTACGCCGTCATGAGATCTCCTCGGTCACCCTGCGGAACGGCCGCTTTCCCGGCCGCGGGTACCGTAGGAACTCCCCCTGAGGGAGGTTCAAGCCGTGCCGCCTGACCGTTTGTGGACCATCGGGGAACTCGCCGAACGCGCGGGCGTCACCGTCAAGACCGTCCGCTACTACTCCGACCGCGGCCTGCTCCCCGAGGCGCGCCGCAGCAGCGGGGGCCACCGCAGGTACGGCCCCGCCGCGCTCGACCGGCTCCGCACGATCCGCTCCCTGCGCGGCCTCGGCCTCGCGGTCCCCGACGTCCACCGGGTCCTCGACGAGGACGACCGCGCGAGCGCGGCCGGGGCCGACGCGGCGGCCGACGTGCTCGACGGCCTGATCGCCGGGCAACTGCGCGAGGTCGGCGCGGGCCTGGCCGCCCTGCGCTGGCGCGAGGCCGCGCTCCAGGCGCTCCAGGACTGCGGCCCCGGAGAGCGCGCCGAGCGGCTGCTGCTGGTCGGCGCGCTGCCGAGCCCGCCGAGCACCGCCGCCATGGCCCGCTTCTGGCGGCGCTGGCTGCCGCCGCGGATGCCCGCCCGGCTGGTCTCGGCCATCCTCGACGGGACGATTCCGCAGCTCCCCGAGGCGCCGACCCCGGCGCAGGCCCTGGCCTTCGCGCGCCTGCACGCGCTGGTGTCGGGGAGCTGCGACGGTGCGGGAAAGATCTCCGGAAAAGCCTCCGGCACGAGCCCCGGCGACGGCCGCGACCCCACTCAGCCCGCCGCGCACCGGCCCGAGGAGGGCTACCGCCCGGCCGTCCTGTACGACGGCCTCATCGAGGCGTACGGGCTCGCCGCCCCGCACCTGCGGGCCGGGCAGCGACCGCACGAGGGCGAGGCGCTGGACTGCTTCGTCGCCGCGTACGCCCGCTCGCGCGGCGCCCGCGACACCCCGGCCTTCCGCCGCCGCCTCGGCGGGGTGCTCGGCGCGGACCCCCGGATCGACCGCTACTGGCAGCTCGCCGGGGAGCTGTTCGGCCCGGCGGAGCCGACCCCGGGCAGCACACACGACTGGCTGCTGGCCGCGCTGGACGGCGCGACCGCCGAGGCCGCCTGAGCCGTACGCCGGTACGCCGGTACGCCGGTACGTCGGTACGTCGGTACGTCGGTACGTCGGTAAGCCAATACGCGGATACGTTCACCGGACCGTACGCCGCGGAAACGTTCCGGAAGGCGTCCCCGGAGAACGTACGAACTCGTCCGGACCTGTCCGGAATGCGAAAACCTTCGGGGGCCCCGATGCTGGGAGGGCAACGGGGAGAGCAAGGCGTTCCCCCAAGGAGGGCAGCCATGTCCATGCTCGACAAGCTCAAGGGCCTGCTGAAGGGTCACGAGGACCAGGCGCACCAAGGCGTCGAAAAGGCCGGTGACATGGTCGACAAGAAGACCGGCGACAAGTACAGCGGCCAGGTCGACCAGGTCCAGGACAAGCTGAACGACCAGCTCGGCGGCGGCACCCGTCCGTCGAACGAGCAGCCGTAACCGTACGACGCGGCCGGCATTCGTACGGCGTACGCGTCGACGTACGGGCAGCCGCGTCCACCTCCGCGGAGGCGGACGCGGCTGCCCGACGCGTCAGCCCGACGCATCAGCCCGACACGTCATGCGCGAACGGGGGCTCACGCCCAGCCGTACAGCTCCTTGAGCCGGTTCACGACGAGGTTGAACCTGCCCCGGTCCAGGGCGCACGCCTCGCGCCGCATGCCCTGGTCGTGCAGGCGCAGGACGCGGTCGACGGCGACCCAGGACTCGCGGCCCTCACGGTCCCAGGGCCCGGTGCCGATCGGCACCCACTCGTGGTCGTTGTCGTGGCGCTTGCTGGAGAGCTGGACGGCGAGCAGCGTGCCGCCCGCCTCGCGCGCCACGACCAGCACCGGCCGGTCCTTGCCGCGCCCGTCGTTCTCCTCGAACGGCACCCAGGTCCAGACGATTTCCCCGGGGTCGGGGTCACCGTCGTGATCCGGCGCGTACGACGTCCGCACCCGGCCCACCTCGCGCGGCTCCGCCTCGGTGGTGGCGTACGGCCCGCTGGCGCCGGGGAATTCAGCATTGGCAGCATTCGCAGTCATCCGCAAGACGGTAGGCCCTGCGGGCGGCGGCCCGGCGAGCGGGTCGCAACCCGTCGGTCACGAACCGCCCGGCGGCGCACCCGCGCCTCAGCCGTGCCTCAGCCGTGCCTCAGCCGTGCCTCAGCCGTGCCTCACCAACGGCCGTGCACCTGCGCCCTGATGCGGCGGTCGTACAGCTCGCGCACCGCGTCCAGCGTGGCGTCGGTCAGCGGCGGCAGCGCGGCAGCGGCGGCGTTGGCCCGCGCCTGGGCGACATCGCGCGCGCCGGGGATGACGCTGCTGACGCCCGGCTGCTGGATGATCCAGCGCAGTGCGGTCTGCGCGGGCGTGGCGCCCTCGGGCGCGAGCGCGGCGAATTCGGCGGCGGCGTCGAGGCCGGTCTCGAAGTCCACGCCGGAGAAGGTCTCGCCCTGGTCGAACGCCTCGCCGTGCCGGTTGTACGTACGGTGGTCGTCGGCGGCGAAGACGGTGTCGCGGGTGTACTTGCCGGTGAGCAGCCCCGAGGCCAGCGGCACCCGCGCGACGATGCCGACGCCCGCCTCGGCCGCCGCGGGCAGCACCGCCTCAAGCGGCTTGAGGCGGAAGGGGTTCAGGATGATCTGCACGCTCGCGACGCCGGGCCGCGCGATGGCGGTCAGCGCCTGCTCGCACGTCTCGACGCTCACCGCGTACGCCGCGACGCGCCCCCGCGCCACCAGCGTGTCCAGGGCGTCGTACATCTCGTCCGAGGAGTAGACGGCCGTGGGCGGGCAGTGGAGCTGCACCAGGTCGAGGGTGTCGACGCCGAGGTTCGCGCGCGAACGGTCGTTCCAGGCGAGGAAGTTGGCCAGTACGTAGTTCTCGGGCACCTGCTCGGCCCTGCGGCCCATCTTGGTGGCCACGAACACCCCGGCGTCCGGGCGCTGCTTGAGATACCGCCCGATGAACTGCTCGCTGCGGCCGTCCCCGTACACGTCGGCCGTGTCGAAGAAGGTCACGCCCGAGGCGACGGCCGCGTCCAGCACGGCGAAGGCGTCCGCCTCGCGCACCTCGCCCCAGTCGGCACCCAACTGCCATGTCCCGAGCCCGACGACGGACACCTTCCGGCCCGTCCTGCCAAGAATCCGCTGCTCCATGCGGCGATGCTACGTCGCCGGTGTCCGGTCCCCGCTCGTGGCGTCCGCCGGTCGCCCGGCCGGTCGCCCGGTCCGGCGCTCCGCGCTCCTGCGGCGGCACGCGAGGAAGAACCCGAGCCCCGCCAGGAGCGCGGGGGCGATCATCTCGGCCGTCAGCGAGGCCAGCCAGTCGGGGTTGATCCGGTCGGTCATGCCGCTGGTGTACTGGCAGGTGGCCTGCGGCGGAAAGAAGCTGTACGTCACGGTGCGCGGCGGGCCGCTGCCCCAGTCGGCGCCCGCCGAGCACGCGGAGGACGGCCCGGCCAGCAGTTTCCAGCCCGCCAGCGCGTAGATCATCAGGAAGAAGGAGCCGGTGACGAAGAACGCCGCCCCCGTACGGCGGACCTTCTCGTCCCGCGACATCGGCACGACCAGCTCGCTGGCGAAGGCTCCGCGAAGCGGCGGCTCGAAGCACTCGGCGAGCAGCGCGAGGAACACGCACGCGGTCATGAACAGCAAGGCGGCCCAGAGCAGTCCGGTGAGCACCGCGCCGCCGCCGACGGAGGTCACGTCGCCGTCGCGGAACTCGCAGACGGTGGCGGGCGGAAACGCCTGGTTCCGGGTGCGCACCAGCGGGCCGGGGCCCTTCGTCATCCCCTGCGCGCACCGCTCGTCGAACTCCATCATGCCGAACAGCGCGACCGCGAGGCCCAGTGCGAGCACCGCGAAGGCCGCGCCCGCGCCCAGCCACAGCAGGCCCGTCCGATAGCCGCCGTACGCGCCGTATCCGCCCTGCCCGGCGGGGCCGCCCCGCGCGCTCCGCCCGCCGTCCATCCGCGCGTAAGACATTCGCGCACAGTAACCGACGGCCGCCGCCGGTGACCCGGCCTTGGGAAAACCCACGCAGGGGCCCGGTACGGTCACGGGGAGTGAGCCGTTTGCGGGGCGGGGGGACGGGCGTACGCTCGTCCGGGGAGAGGGATAAAAGGGACTAAAGGGAGCGAGGTGGTGGCCATGACGATCATGGGGTCGCGTCACCATGGGACCACGGACCCTGAGGATTGGGAGGCCAGTCACCGCAGGGCCCTGGTGCTGAGCGAGGTGGCGGCGGAGGGGATGGTGGGGCTGTCGCGAGTGCTGCGCAGGGCGGCGGCGGGCGACGAGGACGCGGCGGGCATCCGGGTGGAGGCGCTGCTGCGGGCGCTGCCGGGCATGGGGATGTTCGACAGCCACTACCTGCTGGTGCGGGCGCACATCCGCGAGTCGGGGCTCGCGGGGGAGCTGAGCCCGGGGCAGCGCGTGGCGCTGGTGGAATTCGTCGAGCGGGCGCGGCACCTGCACGACCCGGTACCGCCGTGGGCGGCCTGACCACTCGGCTCACGGCCTAGTCCAGAAGCTCGTTGAGGAGTCGGCCGACAGTCGGCCGAGGAGTCGGCCCGCGACCGGTGACAGCCCCCGGAAGCGGCTGCCGGAGTAGGCTGAAAGTGCAGGTGAGCGTGGCGGTGCGGCACGTGCCTGTGCGGCGCGCGCCTGTCTTCGGCCACGCCGAAAGGTCGTGAGATCGATGGTTGCTCTGATCACTGTGCTGGTGGTGGTCGTCCTGATCGGACTGATCCTGCTCGCCATGAGCCTGCACGATGTGCAGCAGTACGAGCGGGGCGTCGTCTTCCGCTTCGGACGTCTGCTGCCGAACCTGCGGCAGCCGGGCCTGCGGACGATCCGCCCGATCGTCGACCGGATGCGCAAGGTCTCCATCCAGACCGAGGTGCTCGGCGTCCCGGCGCAGGGCGCCATCACCGGCGACAACGTGACCGTGACCGTCGACGCCGTCGTCTACTTCCGGGTCCTGGACCCGGTCAAGGCCCTGGTCAACGTGCACGACTACCCCAGCGCCGTCTCCCAGATCGCGCAGACCTCGCTCCGGTCGGTCATCGGCCGCGCTGACCTCGACACGCTGCTGTCGGACCGCGACCACGTCAACGCCGAGCTGAAGACGGTGATGGACGAGCCGACCGAGGAGCCCTGGGGCCTGCGGATCGAGCGCGTGGAGATCAAGGACATCGCGCTGCCGGAGTCGATGATGCGGTCGATGTCCAAGCAGGCGGAGGCCGAACGTGAACGGCGGGCCCGTGTCATCGCGGCCGAGGGCGAATTCCAGGCGTCGCAGCGCCTGACCGACGCCGCCGCCACGATGGCCAACACTCCGGGCGCCCTCCAACTGCGGCTGCTGCAAACCGTGGTGGACGTCTCCGCCGAGAAGAACAGCACCCTCGTGATGCCGTTCCCGGTCGAGATCCTGCGCTTCTTCGACCGCGTGGCCGGGGACACGGCCACCGACGGCGCGGGCCACGCGGAACCGGATACCGGCCCCGACGCCCGTACGGGCCCGGTCGACGAGAACGTCCCGCCGGACCGGCCGAGGCTCGTCCATCACTGAGACCCGCCCCTTGCGATAGAGCGCACTCCAAGGTGTTGGCTGTGGAGCCATGAAGTACACCCAGCTCGGCCGCACCGGCCTCAAAGTCAGCCGCCTCGTCCTCGGCACCATGAACTTCGGCGGGCAGACCGACGAGCCCGGCAGCCACGCGATCATGGACACCGCGCTGGACGCGGGCATCAACTTCTTCGACACGGCGAACATCTACGGCGTGGACGAGCGCAAGGGCCGCACCGAGGAGATCCTCGGAAGCTGGTTCGCCCAGGGCGGCGACCGGCGCGACAAGGTGGTGCTGGCCACCAAGCTGTACGGGAACATGACGCAGGGCAACCCCTGGCAGGAGGAGCCCTGGCCGAACCACCAGCGGCTGAGCGCCCTCAACATCCGCCGCGAGGTGGAGGCCAGCCTGAAGCGGCTGGGCACCGACCACATCGACGTCTACCAGTTCCACCACATCGACCGGGCCACGCCCTGGGACGAGATCTGGCAGGCGATCGACGTCCTGATCCAGCAGGGCAAGGTGCTCTACGCCGCCTCCAGCAACTTCGCCGGCTGGCACATCGCGCAGGCCAACGAGGCGGCGGCGCGGCGCGGTTCGCTCGGGCTCGTCAGCGAGCAGTGCCTGTACAACCTCTTCGAGCGCACCGCCGAGATGGACGTCCTCCCGGCCGCCGAGGCGTACGGGCTCGGTGTCGTGCCCTGGTCCCCGCTGCACCAGGGGCTGTTGGGCGGCGCCATCCGCAAGTCCCGTGAGGGGGGCGGCTCCCGCACCCACGCCGGGCGCTCGGCGCGGGGGCTGGCCGATCCGGTGGTCCGCGACCAGGTTCAGCGCTACGAGGATCTGCTCGCCGAGCACGAGCTCGACCCCGGGGAGGTGGCCCTCGCCTGGCTCCTCACCCGGCCCGCCGTGACCGGGCCCATCATCGGGCCCCGCACCCCCGCCCACCTCGACGGCGCCCTCCGCGCCCTCGATCTCGACCTCTCCGTCGACCTTCTCGCCGCCCTCGACGCCATCTTCCCAGGCCCCGGCCCTTCCCCCGAAGCCTTCGCCTGGTAGCCCCGACCGCCGCCGCCCGGGCGGCTCAGCCACGTGCCTTTAGGGGCGCGGGGAACTGCGCCACCAGCCACGACGCTCCCGCACCTCACCACCCGCCCCAGCGGGGCAAATCGGTTGTCCCCGGACCACCGGCCGGTGGGGGCTTGTCGCGCAGTTCCCCGCGCCCCTGACGGGGCGCACCGTCTTTCGCCCGGGCGGCGAGCCGACGCTGCCGCAGGTCACCGCCCGCCCCGGAGGGGCAGTTGGGTGGTGTCCGGGCCACCGGCCGGTGGGGGCGGGGAAGCGGAGGGGAGGCGGAGGCGGAAGAGGGCGCCTTGGCCGGGAGCCGTGTCGAGCTCGATGTACCCACCGTGAGCGGCAGCGAACGCGGCACAGATGGAGAGCCCGAGACCGGCGCCGCCCCCGGCGCCCCGGCTGCGGGAGGCGTCCACGCGGTAGAAGCGTTCGAAGACCCGCGCGGCCTGGTCGGGCCCGAGCCCGGGCCCGGCGTCGGCGACTTCGAGGACCCCGTGTCCGCCGACGGTGCCGACGCCGATCCGGACGGGCGTGCCGGGAGGCGTATGGGCGACGGCGTTGCCGACGAGATTGGCGACGACCTGCCGCAGCCGGGCCTCGTCACCGAGCACGGGTGCGGGACCGGGGCCGGACCCGGAGCCGCCCGGCCCGGTGAGGGAGACCGGCCGGGACGGATCGAGGGCGGTCGTGTCGTGCAGGGCGTCCACGGCCAGGGTGCGCAGGTCCATCGGAGCGAGCTGCACGGGCCGCTGCTCGTCCATCCGCACCAGCGTCAGCAGATCCTCGACCAGGCCGCCGAGCCGTACGGCCTCGCTCTCGATCCGCGTCATCGTCCGCTTCACGTCGGCCTCGTCGGGCAGCGCGCCCATCCGGTACAGCTCCGCGAAGCCCCGGATACCGGCCAGCGGAGTGCGCAGTTCGTGGCTGGCGTCGGCGACGAACCGGCGCATCTGCTTCTCGGACTCCGCGCGCGCCGCGAAGGCCGACTCGATCTGCGCGAGCATCCCGTTGAGCGCGGCGGACAGCCGCCCGGCCTCGGTGCGCGGGGACGCGGCGGGCATACGGTGCGACAGCGGGCGCCCGGCGGCTATCTCGGCGGCGGTGGCCTCGATCTGCCGCAGCGGCCGCAGCCCGGCCCGTACCGCGAACCAGCCCGCCACCCCGAGCAGCGCCGCGACCACCGCGCCGATCAGCAGGAACGCGGTGCGCAGGTGGGAGGCCGTGGAGGACACCTCGTCCAGGGACGCGGCGACCACGACGCCCGCGGGCAGGTCGGCGGAGGGGGCGGCCGTGCCCGCGGCGACCGGTTCGATCAGCACCCGCCACCGCCCGCCGCCGTGGTCGCTGGCGACGTCGAACGGCTTGCCCAGCCGCTCGCGCAGCGACCCCGCGTCCATCGTCGGCCACAGCGGGCGCGGGTCCCCGGCCGAGACCGGCAGCCGGAACTGGTCGGAGACCCGCCCGTCCGCCGCGGCGAAGGCCACCACGAACTGGCTGGGCAGCCACGGCCGCGGCGCGCCGGGCCCCGGCCGTACGTAGCGCGGCGCGGGCACCCCGTCGGTGCCGAGCCGCCGCGCGAGCGGTTCGCCGTACCGCTGGAGCTGCTGGTCGACGCGCCGCACCTGCTGGCCGCGGACCGTGCCGAGGACGACGGTGTCGCTGACGGCGAGGCCGAGCAGGACGAGGACGAGGCAGAGCAGCACCAGCCGGGAGCGCAGCGAGAGCGCGGAGAGCCGCAACGAGCGGAGGGACCTGAGGAAGCTGAGGGACCTGAGGGAGCTGAGGGACCGCACGGTGCGCACGGCGTCAGCCCTGCGGTCGGCGCAGCACGTACCCGACGCCGCGCACCGTATGGATCAGCTTGACCGTGCCGTCGGCGCCGGAGTCGACCTTGCGGCGCACGTACGAGATGTACGACTCGACGATGCTCAGGTCGCCGCCGAAGTCGTACGCCCACACGTGGTCGAGGATCTGGAGCTTGGACACGACGCGGTCGGCGTTGGCCATGAGGTAGGCGAGCAGCTTGAACTCGGTGGGCGAGAGGGAGACCGGGCGGCCGGCGCGCAGCACCTGGTGGCCGACCGGGTCCAGCTCCAGGTCTCCCGCGACCAGCCGCCCCTCGTCGGTGGGGCCGCCGGTACGGCGCAGGATCGCGCGGATGCGGGCGATCAGCTCCTCCAGGCTGAACGGCTTGGTGACGTAGTCGTCGCCGCCCGCCGTCAGGCCGCTGATCTTGTCGTCCACGCCGTCCTTGGCGGTCAGGAACAGCACGGGGAGCCGGTCGGCGGCGCCGCTGCCGGGGCGCGCGTGCGGCCCCGACTCCTCGCGCAGGTGCCGGACGACC
Organism: Streptomyces sp. NPDC024632; assembly: GCF_055559175.1. NCBI lineage: Bacteria > Bacillati > Actinomycetota > Actinomycetes > Kitasatosporales > Streptomycetaceae > Streptomyces > Streptomyces sp. NPDC024632. Next base: position 35,600 of record NZ_JBVHLD010000009.1, on the reverse strand, counting down.
GCGAAACCGGTCATGTCGGGCAGCATCACGTCGAGGACGACCAGGTCGGGGCGCTCACGGGCGACGGCGGCCAGCGCGTCGGCGCCCGAGGCGGCGGAGACCACCTTGAAGCCGACGAAGCGCAGGGACGCGGAGAGCAGTTCCCTGATGTTGGGCTCGTCGTCGACGACCAGCAGGCTGGCCTCGGGCGTCGTCTCCATGGAGTCCTCCTGGCCCCCGTCGTACGGTGCGGTTTCGCACCGTACGCTCCCGTCCTGTGAAGGCGGGGTCAGTTGCCCGTACCGCCGCCCGAGCCGCCCGAGCCGCCCGAGCCGCCCGCCGTACCCGTACCGCCGCCCGCGCCTCCGGCACCTCCGGCGCCGCCACGGCCGCCGAAGCCTCCGAAGCCGCCCGCGGTGGCCGCGCCCTCGGTGACGGTGGTGGCGGCGATGTCGCCGGAGGAGTTCGCGCTGCCGCGTACGGTCACGCTCTGGCCGGGCTGGAGGTCCGAGGTCTTGCCGTCCTTGGTGACGGTGACCTTCGTGGAGCCGCCGGTGGTGACCTTGACGATGCTGCCCTGGGCGTCGGTGACGTAGATGGTGTCGCCGTCCACCAGCTTGACGGTGCCGACGGTGACGCCGGAGCCGGTGCCGCCGGAGCCGGTGCCGCCGCCCGCGCCGGGAGCCGCGCCCGGCGCCGTACCGGAGCCCGTACCCGTACCGGAGCCCGTACCCGTACCCGAGCCCGTGCCCGTACGGCCGTTGGCGCCCGCGAAGGCCGAGGCGAAGTCGCGGGCCGCGGCCGAACCGCCGCCGGACGAGCGGCCGTTGAGGTGGTTCTTCTCCACCAGCGCGCCGCCCGCGAAGGCCGCCGCGGCGACGACGCCCGCGGACAGCAGCAGCGTCAGCCAAGGCAGTTTGCGGCGCGGCGGCGCGGCCAGCTCGGCCGAGATGTCACGGGCGTCCGGCGGCTCGGACAGGACGTCCTCCGGCCGTTCGGTGAGCACCGCCTCGCCGGGCCGCTCGACGATCTCCACCTCGCCGAACGTGTCGGTGAGCGGCAGCAGCTCCGTGTCGGCGTCGGCCTTCACGAGTTCGGTGCGGCGTCGCGCCATGTCCGGTTCTCCCTCGTCCCTCGTACGTCGTGCGGTGTGGTGGTGGACGGCCTACTCATGGCGCAGGGCCTCGATCGGGCGCAGGGCGGCGGCCCGGTTGGCGGGGTAGCTGCCGAAGAACAGGCCGATGGCGACCGCGATGGCGAAGGCGCCCCACACCGACTCCGGGATGATCACCGGTTTGATGCCGACGATCGTGAAGCGCGAGCCGATCAGTCCCGCCACCACCCCGAGCCCGCCGCCGACCAGCGACAACAGGGTCGACTCGGCGAGGAACTGCCCGAGGATGACGCCCTTGGGCGCGCCGATCGCCTTGCGGATGCCGATCTCGCGGGTCCGCTCGGTGACCGTCACCAGCATGATGTTGGTGATGCCGATCCCGCCGACCAGCAGCGAGATCGCCGCGACCGCGCCGAGCAGCACCGTGAACGTCCTGTTGGTGTCGGACTGGGTGCTGAGCAGCGACTGCTGGCTGCTGACCCGGAAGTCCAGCGCGTTGGCGTCCTTGATGCCGTGCGTGCCCATCAGGATCGTGGTGATCTCGTTCTGCGCCGGGGTCGTCGCGTCGGCCGACGTGGCCTCCACCAGGATCTGGTTGACCGAGCCGAAGCCGGTGAAGGCGTTCTGCACGGTCGGCAGCGGCGCGACCAGGATGTCGTCCGGGTCCTGGAAGCCGGTGCCGCCCTTGGTCTCCAGCACGCCGACGACCGTGAACGGCGTCCCGCCGAGCACCACCTTCTTGCCGACCGGGTCGGCCGTGCCGAACAGGTCGGTGGCCGTGGTCGAGCCGATCACCGCCACCTTGCGGGAGTTGAGGACGTCGTCGGCGCTGAAGTAGTCGCCCTTGGCGACCTTGCTGTTGGACGCCTTGAAATACGCGGGGTAGGTGCCGACGACCTGCGCGACGTCGTGCGAGGTGCCCTCGTACAGCGCGGTCTGCGAGGACGTGGTCACCTCGGGGGCGACGGACTCGATGCTGGGCGCGGCCGTCGGGTCGGCGAGCGCCCGCGCGTCGTCCACGGTCAGCGGCTTGACGGTGGTCGCCGACGAGGACGAACCGCCGCCGAATCCGGCGCCGGAGGAGATGGTCAGCGAGTTGGTGCCGAGCTTCTCGATGGAGTCCTTGACGGACTGCGAGGAGCCGTTGCCGACCGCGAGCAGGATGATGACGGCGGCGACGCCGATCAGGACGCCGAGCATGGTCAGTCCGGAGCGGACCTTGTTGGCGGCGAGGCCGCCGAAGGCGAAGCGGAGGGTCTCGAAGGGGTTCACGCGGTGCCCCCGCTTCCGAAGCCGTTGCCCGTACTGCCGTTGCTCGTACCGCCGTTGCCCGTACTGCCGTTGCCGCCGTTGCCGGGGCGGCTTCCGGTGAGGGCCTGACGCCGGCCGCCGGTTATCGGGTCCTGCGGGTGGTGCGCGGCGAAGGACGCCGGGTCGCGCAGCGCGGGCGGCGGGCCGTCGGCCGGTGCCTGGCGCCGGTCCTCGACCACCTGGCCGTCGACCAGCGTGATCACCCGCTTGGCGTGCCGGGCGACCTCGTCCTCGTGCGTGATCAGTACGACGGTGCGCCCGGAGGCGTTGAGCCGGTCGACGATGGCGAGCACTTCCTCGGTGCTGTGGCTGTCCAGGTTTCCGGTCGGCTCGTCGGCGAGCAGCATGGCCGGTGCGGTGACCAACGCCCTTGCCACGGCGACGCGTTGCTGCTGGCCGCCGGAGAGTTCGTTCGGCCGGTGGTCGACGCGGTCGGCGAGGCCGACCAGCGCGAGCGCCGCCAGCGCGCGCCTCCTGCGCTCGGCGGACCGCACACCCGCGTAGGCCAGGGGGAGTTCGACCTGCGCGAGCGCGGGGGTGCGCGGCACGAGGTTGAACGACTGGAAGACGAAGCCGATCTTACGGTTGCGGACGAGCGAGAGCTGGTGCTCGTCCAGGCCGCCGACGTCGATGCCGTCGAGCAGATAGCGGCCCTCGGTGGGGATGTCGAGGCAGCCGAGGATGTTCATCAGGGTCGACTTGCCGGACCCGGAACTGCCCATCACGGCCACCATGTCGCCCTGTTCGACCAGCAGATTCACGCCGGGCGAGACGCCGGTGACGGGGTCGGGGTCGCCGCCGAGCGCGCGCACGGCGGCGTCGCCGTGCCCGTACGTCTTCAGCAGCGACCGCACCTCGATGACCGGGGGGCGGCCCCAGGGGCTGTCGTCGTCCCCCTCGACACCCGCGGTTTCCTCGCGGCCCGAGTTCTGCTCGACGCCCGAGATCTGCTCGACGCCCGAGGTCTCTTCCGCGCCCGGACTCTCTTCGGCGTCACCGGTACGGGCGCCGGGCCGCAGGCCGCCGAGGCGCTGCCGCAGGGCGGGCCTCATCCGCGGCCACCGCCGGCACCGCCGCCACCGCCGGTACGGAAACCGCCGCCCCCGCCGCCGATCCGGTTCGCGCCGCCGCCGAGGCCGCCGGGGAACGCGCCGCTCGGGAAACCGCCGTTGCCGGAGGACGCGACCGTGGCGATCTGCACCTGCTGGCCCTCCTTCAGACCGCTGGTGATCTGGTCGGCGGTGTCGCCCTCGACGCCGACGGTCACGGACGTACGGGTCGTGCTGCCGTCGGAGTTGACCACCGTGACCGTACGGTTGGCGCCGGTACCGGAGACCGCGGCGGTCGGCACGTTCAGCGCGCCGGACGCCGAGCCGGTGATCACCTGGATGCTGGCGCTCAGGCCGGTCCGCAGATCCGCGGTGGGGCTGGTGATGGCGAGCGTGGCCGCGTACTGCACGGCGCTGCCGCTCCCGCCGCCGCTGCCGCTTCCGCTGCTCACCGGGAGCGAACTGACCGACAGCACCTTGGCGTTGAGCACCGTGCTCGACTGCGCGTTGAGGGTGACGGTGGCGGGCTGGCCCGCCTTGACCTTCAGCGAGTCGGCCTCGGAGAAGTTCGCCGTCACCTGCATGCCGGTGGGGTTGGTCAGGACGACGAAGCCGGACGGGGTGCTGGAACCGCTGCTGCTCGACGTGGAGTTGGAGCTGCTGGAGTTCGAGCCCTGGCCGCCCGAGCCGCTGCCGGTGCCGCCGGTGCCCGACACCGTCTGGCCCTTGGCGGCCGAGACCGAGGCGACCGTGCCGGACACCGGGGCCTTGAGCGTGGTGCCGTCCACCGCGCGCTGGTCGGCGTCCACGGCGTTCTGGGCCTGGGTCAACTGAGCCTGCGCCTGGGCGAGTTGGGCCGGGTCGACGGTGTAGGTGGGGGACGGCGCGGGCGTCGGGGCGGCGTCCCGCGAGCCGCCGGAGCCGGTGCTGGAGCCGCTGCCGGAGCCCGTGGCGGAGGTGACCAGCTCGCCCGCCTCGACCTTGGTGAGGTTGGCCCGCGCCGCCGTCAGCGTCGCCTGGTCCTGCTGCAACGTCTCCTTGGCGTCGGTCGGATCGACCTTCGCCAGCACCTGGCCCTTGGTGACCTTGTCGCCCGGCTTCACGTCGACCTCGGTGAGCGTGCCGCCCGTGGTGAAGTCCACACCGGCGTCACTGGGCGAGGCGAGCGTGCCGGAGCCGGACACGGTCGCCAGCACCGTGCCCTTGGACACCGTCACCACGCGCGCGCCCGTACCACGGGTGTTGCCGCTGTCACCGTTGTTGACCGCCGCGTAGGCGCCGCCTGCGCCCGCGAGGACCACCACGCCGAGCACCGAGTTGATCAGGACGGCCCTGCGCCGCCGTGGGAGCACCTTCATGGCGCGCATCCTGGCCGCCGACGCCTTTGATGGCCTGGGAGAAGGCTGGGAGTTTCCTGGGAACGGCGCCGTGCGCGAGGCCGCCCCGCCACGGCACGAAGCGGTCGCTTTACGTCTCAACCGGACCGTACGGCGGGCCCGTACGGGTCGCGACGGCCGATTCCCGCGCCCCGGCTCCCCGGGAACTCACAGCTCGCGCCCTGGCTGTGCCTAACTCGCGGCGGTTCACTCATGCGCCGCCACTCATGGGTGCTCGTGTCCCGCGCGTGCGCGTGGGTGAGCGGCGCCCCCCGCCCCCGCATCCGAGGAGACCACGGTCATGACCCTGACCACCACCCGGCAGTCCGCGCGCCGCTCCGCGCTGCGGGCGGGCGCGTGCGTCGCCGTCCTCGCCTCGGGCGCGCTGCTGCTCACCGCCTGCTCGTCGTCGGGCTCCTCTGGCTCGGCGTCCGCCGACGCGAAGGCGTCGTCCTCGTCCTCGCCGTCGTCCTCCGCCAAGGGCGCCTCCGGCGGCGCGCAGGACATGGCGGCCTACCGCGACTGCCTCTCCCAGCACGGCGTGAAGCTGCCGTCCTTCTCCGGCCGTCCCTCCGACCGCGCGTCCGGCCGCCCCTCAGGCCGTCCCTCGGGCCGTCCCTCGGGCCGCCCGAGCGGCGGATTCGGCGGGGGCTCAGGCGGCTTCGGCGGTTTCGGCGGCGAGTCCGCCGACCCGGCCACCCAGAAGGCCATGGAGGCATGCGCCTCGCTGCGCCCCCAGTTCAACGGCCAGCGCGGCGGCGGCCCTGGCGGCGACAGCTCCGCCTTCCAGGCGTTCACGAGCTGCCTCAAGGACCACGGCGTCACCCTCCCCACCCCCTCCCCCAACGCCTCCGGCTCCCCCACCACCCGCCGCGGCGGCTTCGGCTTCGGCGACCTCAACACCTCCGACCCGAAGACGGCCAAGGCGTACACCACCTGCAAACCCCTCCTCCCCACCCGCCCGCCCGCCTCCCCCTCAGCGACATAACCGCCCTCCCGGCCCAGCCGTCCGGGGCACAGGTGCCCCCTTATCCGGGCACATGCGCAAAGGGCCGGGCGAATGGGATCGCGCGGGCACATTGCGGCGCTAAGGTGCAGGCAGCGCACGGCGGTTGTGCGCTGGGTCACAGCCTGTGGGGGGCCGTATGCGCGAGATGGTCAAGGGCGGCAATGTCGGGCTTTCGGCATTGAGCGAGCACGCCGGGGCGGTGATCGTCAGCCTGGGGTGGAGCAGCGCGAGCGGGGACGGGGACGCCGATGTGTCCGTGTTGCTGCTGGACGGCGACGGCAAGGTCCGCAGCGACGACGACTTCTACTTCTACAACAACCCCGCGGCGGCGGACGGAAGCGTGCAGTTGCTCGGCAAGACCCCGACGGAGAACGGCAGCGAGGACCGGATCAGCCTGGATCTGACGGCCGCCGCCGGGGATGTGCAGCGGATCGTGCTGGCGGCGAGCCGGTACGGGGGCGCGCGGTTCGGGGACCTGGACGACCTTCGGCTGACGCTCGCCGACGGCAACGGCGAGGGGCTGCTGCGGTTCACGATCGAGGACGCGGGCCCGATCGGGGCCGTGATCTTCGGGGAGCTGTACCGGCGGGACGGCGGCTGGAAGTTCCGGGCCGTCGGTCAGGGGTACGACTCGGGACTCGCGGGCCTGGCAACGGACTTCGGCATCGACGTGGACGACGCGGACGAGACGGCGGCCGACGAGGAGCCGGGCGGCGCGCTGGAAGCGGCGCCGGAGCCCCAGGCTCCCACGGACGCGTCGGCGCGGGTTGCCGTTCCGGACCCGGCACACGCCCAGGACCCGGTGGCCGCCCAGGGCCCGGTGGGCACCTCGGCGAAGATCCCCCGGCAGGTCGCGCCGCAGGCCGCCGTCCCGACGGCCGCCTCGTCGGTCGAGCAGGCACCGCCGCCCAAGCGCCCCCGCACCGCCCGCAAGAAGGTCACGCTGCCCGCCGTCACCCGCAAGTCCCTCGCGGAGAACGACTCCTGGCGCATGGCACGGCTCTTCCCCGCGGGCACGCTCAAGAGCGACCGCGAGCGGGAGACCAGGGCCACGTCCGTACTGCTCTCGGTGATGGCCCAAGTGCCCGAGTTCGGACGGCGGTTGACGGCGGCGTTCGGTGCGCCCGCCGGGCGGATGGAGACGTACACCGAGGTCTCGCTGCCGCACGGCGGCGAGAGCCCCAAGCGGCCCGACGGGCTGATCCGGGTGGAGCGCGCGGGCAAGCTGTGGACCGCGCTGGTCGAGACGAAGACCAACGGAAATCCGCTGCGGACCGCGCAGGTCCAGGACTACGTGGACATCGCGGGCCGCCGCGCGTACGAAGCGGTGATCACGCTCTCCAACGACGTCGCCCTGGACGGCAGTCCGCTCGTGGACGTCAAGATCGACGGCCGCCGCAAGCACAAGGTGGCCCTGTGGCACCTTTCCTGGGCGGAGGTCACCCACCAGGCGCAGATGCTGATCCGGCACGAGGGCGTCGGGAACGCGGCGCACGCCTGGCTGTTGCAGGAGTTGCTGTACTACCTCCAGCACGAGAACTCCGGCTGCCACGGCTTCCAGAACATGGGCCCGGCCTGGGTGCCGGTGCGCCGGGGCATCGACGAGGAGACGCTGTGCGAGGGCGATCCGCGCGCCGTCGACGTGGTCGCCAACTGGGAGCGGCTGATCCGTCAGGTCTGTCTGCGGCTGGGCGGTGAACTGGGCCAGAAGGTGCTGCCGGTGCAGCGGGTCAAGCGCGGCACCGACCCCGGGGAGCGCCGCGCCGCGCTCGCCGACCGGCTGTGTCGCGAAGGGCGCCTCCAGGCCGAGTTGCGGATCGAGGACAGCCCCGGCGTCCTCGGTCTCACCGCCGATCTGCGGACCAGCAAGTTGCGTACGTCCCTGGACGTTCCCGCGCCCGCCGCCGGCTCACCGCTGACCTGGGCGAAGCGACTGGTACGCCAACTTCCCGACGCTCCCGCCGACTTGCACGTGGAGACGCTGGTCGACGGGCGCGGCTCCGGCCCCCGGGGAACGCTGGAGCGGCTGCGCCCCGAGCCCGCCGACCTGCTCCCCCGGGACGGCGCCACGATCACCGGCTTCCGCCTCTCCCTCTTCAAGGGCATGGGCAGCACCCGCGGTACGGCCGAGACCGGCTTCATCCGCAGTGTGGACGAAGCCGTCGACCGCTTCCACGACACGGTCGTGACACCCCTCCAACGCGGCCCGCGCGGCTAGACCCCGCCGTCCCGCCCGCCCGCGCCCCCGGAGGGGAGACGGGGGTCACTTCGGGGGGCGGTCACATCGGGGTGGGGCGGGGCGTCAGGGAGGTGCGTGCGCCGGGGACGTCGTGGAAGGGCGGCGGCGGCGCGGAAACGCACGAGCGCGAGGAGTAGTAACGCCATGGAAGCCCGTCTGAACCTTTTCGAGAGCCCGCTCGCCGCGAAGTCGCTGCGGCACCTCACCGCGGCCGGCAAAGTGCTGGCGGATTCGACGGTGCCGCTCGCGACCCAGGAACTGGTACGGCTGCGCGCCAGCCAGATCAACGGCTGCGGATTCTGCACCGACATGCACACCAAGGACGCGGCGGCGGCCGGGGAGACGCAGCAGCGGCTCAATCTGGTGGCCGCCTGGCGCGAGGCCAAGGTCTTCACCGACGCCGAGCGCGCGGCGCTGGAGCTGGCCGAGCAGGGCACCCGTATCGCCGACGCGGCCGGGGGCGTCGCGGACGAGGTGTGGGCGAACGCCGCCAAGCACTACAACGAGGAGGAGCTGGCCGCCCTCGTCACCGGCATCGCCCTGATCAACGCCTTCAACCGGCTGAACGTGATCATTCAGCAGCCCGCGGGGGACTACGAGCCGGGCATGTTCGGCTGAGAGCCAAGGGGCGGGCGGCACCCGCGGCCCCGGCGTACAGGGGCCGTCGGGGCCGCCCCGTCAGGGGCCGCGGCTACCAGGGCAGCGGCCCCTCGGCGTCGAAGTACCCGCCGGTCGGGCCGTCGGCCGGCACCTGCGCCATCCGGACGATGATCTCGGCGCCCTGCTCGACCGTCTGGACCCCGGTGTTCCCGTTCAGATCGGTCTTGGTGAAACCGGGCTCGACGGCGTTGATCCGCATCTCGGGGAACGCCTTCGCGTACTGCACGGTGATCATGTTCACGGTGGTCTTCGACGCCGGGTACGCGACGCCCGGATACGCGTAGGCGGGGGTGCCGGGGGCGCTGAGCCGGGACAGCGAGGCCAGGCCGCTGCTGAGGTTGACCACGACCGGCGCGGCCGAACGGCGCAGCAGCGGCAGGAACGCGTGGGTGACGCGCACCAGGCCGAAGACGTTCGTCTCGAACGTCTCCCGCATGACGTCGGCGGTCAGGTCGGCGGCGCCGACGACGCCGTTGTCGGCGGTCCTGCTCTCGATGCCCGCGTTGTTGACCAGGACGTCGAGGCCGCCGTCCGCCGCGATCGCCTCGGCCGCGGCCCCGACGGACGCGTCGTCGGTGACGTCGAGCCGGACCGCCCGCGCGCCCGCGCCCAGCCGCTCGACGGCCTCCCGCCCGCGGTCGGCGTCCCGGCTGCCCACGTAGACGGTGTGCCCCGCGGCCAGCAGGCGGCGGGCGGTCTCGAAGCCGAGGCCCTTGTTCGCTCCGGTGATCAGTGTCGTTGTCATACGTCCACGGTGCGGCAGGCCCGCCGGGGCAGCCAGTGGCCCGGTCTTCCTGGGACTGCCGGTACCAGGACGGCGCGGGCCGCACGGTGCACAGTGGAACCATGGCGACCACGGAGTTCGGGCACACGGTACGGCGCTGGCGCGACCGGGTCTCCCCCGAGGCGGCCGGGCTGCCCGCCGGGGGCCACCGGCGGGCGGCCGGGCTGCGCCGCGAGGAGCTGGCCCTGCTCGCCGGGATCTCCGTCGACTACGTCACCCGGCTCGAACAAGGCCGCGCGGCCAACCCCTCCGAGCAGGTCGTCGAAGCGCTCGGCCGCGCGCTGCGGCTGACCACCGCCGAGCGCGAGCACCTCTTCCACGTCGCCGGACTCGTACCGCCGGGCCAGGGCACCGTCCCCGCGTACATCACGCCGAGCGTGCAGCGCATGCTCGACCGGCTGACCGGGACGCCGGTCGCCGTCAGCGACGCCGCGTGGACGCTGCTGCTGGCCAACCCCCTGTACGTGGCCCTGATGGGGCAGCAGCAAGGCAACGACCGCAACGCGATCTGGCGCAATTTCCTCGGCTCCGGCTCCCGGGTCCGCCACACCCCCGAGTCGCTGCGGCTGCTGGAGATCTCCCAGGTCGCCCAGTTGCGCGCCACCGCCAACCGCTACCCCGCCGACCAGCGCCTGCGCCGCCTGGTCGCCGAGCTGCGCGCCCGCAGCCCGCGCTTCGCCGAGCTGTGGGAATCCGGCGAGGTCACCCGGCACGACGCCTCCCGCAAGACGATCGACCACCCGGTGGTCGGCCCGCTGACCCTGGACTGCGACATCCTCAGCGTCGCCGGAAGCGATCTGCGGATCATGGTCTACACCGCCGAGCCCGGCACCGAGGACGCCGAACGCCTCACCCTGCTCGGCGTCGTCGGCACCCAGGCGCTCAGCCCCGCCGGGACCCCCGGCACCTGACCCGCGTCCGTACGCCTCGCGGAAGACGGCGCGGACGACTCCCCCGCGGTCTGCCGCCGGTGCGGTGGCGCGAGGGGGGCCGGGGCGAGGCGGCGCGGGCGCTCGCGGATACTTGGGGGATGCGGACGAATGGGGCGGTACAGAGCGCTGACCTGCGGTGGGCGCTGCGCGCGGCCGTCGCGGGGGACGTGGAGCCGATAGCCGAGTTGCGGGCCGTCGTGATGCGGGCGGATCTGGAACGGCTCGGGCGGTACGACGGGCACCGGGTACGGCAGCGGCTGCGGGACTCGTTCTCGACGCGGTACACCTCGGTCGTCACCGTCGAGGGGGACTTCGCCGGGTGCGTGACGCTGCGGCCCGCCGAGACCGGCGGCGCTCTGCTCGAACACTTCTATCTGGAACCCCGCTACCAGGGGCGGGGGTTGGGCTCGGCCATGCTGCGGGAACTGCTGGGCCGCGCCGACGCGCGCGGCGAGGACGTACGGCTGAACGTCCTCCAGGGCAGCGCCGCCCGGCGGCTCTACGAACGGTGGGGCTTCGTCCTGGAGACGGAGGACGCGGTCGACGTGTTCATGGTGCGCCCCTCGCCGGTCGCGAACGCCTGAGGTTACGGTGATTCACCTTGTGGTGACGGGTGTTAACCTGCGGATATGACGCCTCCTGCCGAGCGCACCGCACCGGCCCGCCGCAGTGGACAGCACCACGGCGACCTCCGCAACGCCCTGGAGCGGGCCGCCCTCGGCCTCGTCGCCGAGCGCGGGCCGCACGGCTTCACGCTCGCGGAGGCCAGCCGGCGGGCGGGGGTCAGCGCGGCGGCGCCGTACAAGCACTTCGCCGACCGGGACGCGCTGCTGGCGGCGCTGGCCGAGCGCGGGTACCGCGAGCAGCACCGCCGGTTCTCGGCCGCCGTCCGTCAATCCGCGGACCCGGTCGAGCAGTTGGCGGACTTCGCCGCCGCCTATGTCCGGTTCGCGGTGGAGGAACGGGCCCTGTTCGACATCACGTTCAGCGCGGGACTCGACAAGTCCCGCTATTCGAGCCTGGCTTCGGCGGGCGACCAGGTGCTGACCGCCGTGCTCCCGACGGCCCGCCGCCTCACCTCGGGCGACCGCGCGGTGGAGTTGATACTCGACGTCTCCTCGGCCGCGCACGGCATGGTCCTCTTCCTCGCGGAGGGTCTGCTCGGCCCGGCGCCGGACGCCGTCGCCCGCGCGGAGTCCCGCGCCGCGCGCACCGCCCGCGCCCTGGCCCGCGCGCTGCCGACCGTCACGCGGGAGCCGCGCTGACGCGTCGTCAGAGGTCGGTGATCTCCTGGGCGTAGAGCGTGGTGAGCGGCTGCGGGCCCACGTACTGCTGGCAGTTGCACGTGCCCGGCTCGTAGTGCGTGGGCTTCTTGTCCGCGTCCCAGGCCGTGGGGACCTCGACGGTCTCGTGGCAGCGGCCGGACTTGTCGTGCTTGGCCAGGTGGTGGGTGCAGCCGCAGACCGGCTCGGGGCCGCGCCCCGCCGCCTCCAGCTCGCGGCGCTCCTTGCGGTCCGCCTCAAGGCGCTCCATCGTGCGCTCGTGCCGGGTGCGCAGCGCGGTGCGGACGGTGTCGGCGATCGAGGTGAAACCGCCGACCGCGAAGAGGGCGATCACCCACCAGAGCCAGTTCATACGGAAGGAACCCCCGTGTCGAGCGTGCACAGCGTGTGGGCCCCAGCGTAAGCCGCCATCCGGCCGGGACGGCAGGGGGCGAAGGCCGTCCGCCGCTCAGCGGTCCTCCGACCGCACTCCGATCGTGAGCAGCAGATTGGCGTACGTACGCCGGTCGCCGGTGGCCACCACGAGGGCGGTGTCGGGGCCGCGGGCCGCGTCGTAGAAGGCGAAGCGGTCGAGGCCGTCGAGGGTGAGGCCGGGGAGGGCGGCACGGAACTCCGCGAAGATCTCCGGCGCGGAAAGGTCGGAAGTGTCGGACGTCTCGGAAGTGTCGTCACGGTCAGGCGGCGGGGTCATGACGGCCGCCGCCTCGATCGGGATCGCGTCGACCAGGGCGTCCAGTACCTCGGTGACCAGCAGCCGGTCGGGGCTGAGGTTGAGGTAGACGCGCTCGGCGGCCGGGTTGGCGCCCGTGGTGTGCGGATAGTGGCCGTCGCTGATCAGGACGCGGGAGCCGTGGCCCGCGGCGGCGAGCGCGGCGAGGATCGCGGGGTGGGTCAGTCCGTAGCGCAGCATGGGCGGCGGCTCCTTCGATACATCCGATCTCTGCATCCGACCCCGGGAGCGTACCCGGCCCGCCGACACAAGGGTCGGCGGGCCGGGGGCGGGAAGCGTCGGGCGCTACGGAAGCGTCAGGATCTGGTACGAGTCCCCGTACGTCTTCCACTTCAGCGGCGGGTCCAGGTTGAGGTTGCCCGCGTTGAGGAAGACGCGCTGCTCGGTGTCGACGCGGCTGGTGTCGTCGTGGGCGTCCTCGGTCTTCATCGCGGCCTTGCGGGCGTCGAGGAAGGCATTGAGGTACGTGGTCTCGTTGCCGCCCTGGGCCGGGGTCTTGGCCTTCTTCATGGCGGTCTTGCGGATGCCGCCGAAGCTGACGGAGTCGTCGCCGGGGCCGTGCATCACGATGGCGTCGTAGTAGATGAACTGGCCGAGGGTGCCGAGGCCGTCCGTCTTGGCCTGGTTGACCGACGGGTTGAAGTAGACGCGGTCGCGCTCGTCGTTCTGCGCGGTCTGGAAGACGGTGTCCTTGGCGGCGGTCTTCCACGCGCTCACGAAGGCCGAGCCGAGGCCGGAGTGCGAGTCGGAGCCGTTGACGCTCTCCAGCGCGGGGAGGTACTTGGCCAGGACGTTGCCGGGCTTGAGGTCGTTGTAGTGCTTGACCAGGTCCAGCATGTCGCCGGTGCCGGAACAGAAGCCGATGATGCCCGCGGTGTAGCCGCGGCCGTCGCCGATGTCCTCGATGTACTTGTACTGGGCCTTCCAGTCCAGCGAGGAGTTCTCCGCGCTGGAGACCAGCTCCATCGCGATTTCCTTCTTGTGCGGGTCGGCGAGACCGGCTGCCGCCGCCTTGGGCGCGACGGCGGCGGCGTGCGCGCCGGGCGCGGTGGCCGCGTTGCCCGCCGTGGCCAGGGCCAGCGAGGCGCCGCCGCCCGCCAGTACGCCGACGGCGGCGATCATGGCTATCCGGCGGCTGGGGCGCCGGTTCGAGCGGTGCGAGTGGGGGGATCGGTGCACGTGCGTCTCCGTTTCCGGCCGTCGGAGGAACGGCCAACTGCGGGGGCCTGCTGTGCAGTTAGGAAAGGTTCCTAACCAATGGAGAGCATTGAAGCACTGCGACGGCCGCACGCCAAGGGGCCGCCGCGACCGAGTTCGGGTCGCGATGTCGTACCCCCGCGCGACACTGGAGGCATGTGCAGAAGCATCAAGACCCTGCGACCGCCGATGACGCCCGATCCGGACGAGGACGACATCGAAGCGGCGGCGCTCCAGTACGTCCGCAAGATCTCCGGTTTCCGTGCGCCCGCCGCGCACAACCGGGAGGTCTTCGACGCCGCGGTGGCCGCCGTCGCCGCGGCCACCGCCGACCTCCTCGACGGCCTGGAGGTACGCGGCGCCGCCGCCCGCGCCCACGGCGGGGCGGCCTGACCCCCGGACCCGCCCGGCCCTAACCTGACCCCATGCAGCACATGACCGAGGCCGAATGGCGCGCCTTCGCCTCCACCGGTACCCGCACGGGGAAGCTCGCCGTCCAGCGCAAGGACGGCGGTCCCCACGTCACGCCCGTCTGGTTCCTGCTCGACGACACCGACCCCTCCGACATCCGCGTCGTCTTCAACACCGGCAGCGACTCCCTCAAGGGCAAGGCCCTGCGCCGCGACGCCCGCTTCGCGCTCTGCGTGGACGATCAGGAGCCGCCCTACTCCTACGTCCTCTTCGAGTGCACCGCCGAGCTCGTCGAGGACCCCGCCGCCCTGCTTCACTGGTCCACCAAGATCGGTTCCCGCTACATGGGCTCCGCCCGGGGGGCCGAATTCGGTGCCCGCAACGCCGTTCCCGGTGAATATCTCGTCCGTGGCCGCATCAACCGTGTCACGGCCCAAGCCGCCGTAGCCGACTAGCCCCCGGGCCCCGCCCCCACCCAGGACGGTAAGCCGATCTTTCCCGGGGCCCCGCCCCGGCCCCCGCACCTCCCCGGGACAGTAGGCCGGATCTTTTCCGGGGCGCCGCCCCGGGCCCCGCACCTGGCCGGGACGGTGGGCCGGATCTTTTCCGGGGCCCGGCCCCCGTGCCCGCACCTGGCCCGGACGGTGGGCCGATCTTTTTAGGGGCGCGGGGAACTGCGCGACCAGCCCCCACCGGGCTTTCAGCCCGAAAACAACCGCATCTGCCCCGCTGGGGCCGGTTCTCACGGCGCACCACCGCCGTGGCTGAGCGCGCAGTTCCCCGCGCCCCTAAAAACACGTGGCTGGCCCCCCGGCAAAAGAACCGCCCCAGGCCCGCGCCCCAAAAAACACGGCGTACCGCCCAGCGCAGAAGAACCGCCCCAGGCCCGCGCCCCCAAAAAATCGGCGTGCCGCCCAGCGCAGAAGAACCGCCCCAGGCCCGCGCCCCAAAAAGATCGGCGTGCCGACCAGCGCAGAGGAACCGCCCTGGGGTCGGGCCCCTGGAAGAGGGCCCTGGCCGGGAGGGGCCCGGCGGGGGGCTAGCCGTAGGAGAGTTTTTTGCAGGGGTCGGTGTCCGCGGCGCGAGCCTGCTGCGTGAGATTGGTCGGCAACGGCTTCGGCTTGCTCGCCGCCGAGGCGAAATCCTGGCCGACGACGAGATTGATGCCCGAGATGTCGAGCGGAGCGAGCTCCGCGCCGGGAAAGAGCTTGGCGAGCTCGGTGGCGTGCGCCTTGTCGGCGGGCCCGTACTCGATACGGGTGGTGGCGTGGTCCTGGGACTTGGCGGTGGAGGTCCCGGTGACGGTGTAGCCGGAGCCCTTGAGCTTGTCGGCGGCCTTGCCGCCGAGCCCGTCCACGGTGGTGCCGTTGAAGACGCCGACCGAGACGCCGGTGCCGTCGACCGTGGCGGCGGGCGTCGGGGAGGCCGTCGACTTCGGCTTGCCCGAGGCGTCGACGCCTTCCAGGGTCCGGTTGGCCCGCAGCTCCGCGAAGAGGTCGTCCACGTCGGGGTGGACGAGGTCGATGCGCGGCCCGTCGTACTTCCACGGCGCGGTGATGAACTGGATGTTCTTGAGGTCGATGTTCTTCAGCGACAGCCCGAAGGACATCAGCTTGGTGGCGCTGCCGAGCCCCGGGTCCACGGTGAGCGACTTGGTGGCGGCGTCGGCCAGCGGCAGCAGCGTCGTCGGGTTCATGCCCTGCCCCTTGATCTTGGCGATCAGGGCGGACAGGAACGCCTGCTGCCGCAGCATGCGGCCGACGTCGGAGTTGTCGCCGACCCCGTGCCGTACGCGGACGTAGTCCAGTGCCTGCTGGCCCTGGAGGTTCTGCATGCCCGCGTCGAGGACGACCTTGCCCTTGCTGCCGCGGTTGGGGTTCATGTCCCCCTGGTAGATCTTGTTCGGCACGCAGACCTCGACGCCGTGCACGGCGGAGGTCATGGACGCGAAGCCCTCGAAGTCGACCACCATGGTGTGGTCCACGCGCAGCCCGGACAGCTTCTCGATGGTGTTCTGCGTACACGCCGGATTGCCCTTGGCCGTGTCGCCCATCGAGAACGCCGAGTTGAACTGCGCCCTGGGCTGGTCCGGCGACCACTTGCCGTCGGGCAGCAGGCACGGGGGTATGTCGACCATCGAGTCACGCGGTACGGAGATGCCCACCGCGTGTTTGTGGTCGGGGTAGACGTGCAGCAGGATCGTGGTGTCCGAGCGGCCGATGTCGCCGGAGGCGGAGCCGCCGAGCTTGCCGTTCGCGCCGGAGCGGGTGTCGGAGCCGATCAGCAGGACGTTGACGGCGGTGTGGCCGTTGGCGTCCGCGGGCCCGGCCTTGGGCCGGTTCTTGCTCAGCCCCGCCGAGTCGAACGTCGAGATATTGGCGTTGAGCTTCAGGTAGATCGCGCCGGCGCCGCCGGCCAGCAGCACCACGAAGGCGACGGATATCGCGATGATCCAGCGCTTGCGACTGCGCTTGGGTTCTCGCTTGCGCCCACGAACGCCCATTCCCACACCTTCAGTCCGGTGGCTCGCACGCACACGACGAAGCCCCAACGTTTACCACTTGAACCATCCCGCTCGTATGACGCGCGTCACACCGGCTCCGCCTCGGGGGAATTGCCCGGCGAGACACTGTACGTGGTGCGCATTTCGGTAATCGTCAATGCGGGGAGGGTGACGGAATCGGGAGCGGAAGCTCCGCATCCGCGGCTGTCCGCGGCGCGGCGCGCACGCGAAGGGCCGGGGCGCACGCGAAGGGCCGGGGCGCACGCAAAGGGCTCGGGCGCACGCAAAGGGCCGGGGCGCACGCGAAGGGCCGGCTCCCGCCGTCATCGGCGGAAGTCGGCCCCGGGCGCACGACTCACAGTTCGCGCTGGAAGGAGTTCAGCCAGTCCAGGGAAGCGGTGGGCGTCAGCGCGACATCACTCAGCGCGTTCATCGCCTTCTGGTACTCGACCACTTCGTCGGGCTTGTCGATGTAGAGCGCCCCGGTGAGCTGCTCCAGGTAGACCAGGTCCGGCAGATCGGACTCCGGGAAGCTCAGCAGCGTGAAGGCGCCGCCGCCCGCCGCGTGCCCGCCCGTGGCGAACGGCAGGATGCGGACGTCGACGTTGGGCCGCTCGGCGGCTTCCAGGATGTGCCGCACCTGGTCGATCATCACCTGCCGGCCGCCGAACGGACGGCGCAGCGCGCCCTCGTCCATGACGGCGACGAAGTGGGGCGCCTGCTCGGAGACGAGAAGCTTTTGCCGCTCCAGGCGTAGACCGACTCGTCTTTCCACCCAGGGCACGGCTGCCTCGGGGTGACCAAGCCGGATCACCGATCTTATGTAGTCCTCGGTCTGCAACAGGCCGTGCACGAACTGCACTTCGAAGGTGCGGATCAGCGCGGCCGACTCCTCCAGGCCCACGTACGTCTGGAACCACGTCGGCATGACCTCGCCGTATCCGTGCCACCAGCCGGCCGCGTTGGCCTCGCGGACCAGGCCCAGCATGGCCGCCCGCTCGGCTTCGTCCGTGACCTCGTAGAGGGTCAGCAGATCGGCGACGTCACGCTCCTTGAAACTGACTCTTCCCAGCTCCATGCGGCTGATCTTCGATTCGGAGGCCCGGATCGAGTAGCCCGCCAGCTCGCGGGTGATGCCCTTGGACTCACGCAGCCGCCGCAGCTGCGCTCCGAGCAGCATTCGTCGCACGATGGACCCGCCTCCCGGCTGCCCTGCGCTCATAGGTCACGCTCCGCCCTTGGTTCATCAGCAGTCTGCCACTAACGGACTGCGCGGTGTACCCGTTCGGTCACTCTCCACCGACACGTGCATCAATTCCTTGCAGATGCACGTGCAGACGCTCTTGCATCGGAGGGTGCTGATCCATGAGCATGGTGGACGTGCAGATACCCCGGGGGCACGTATGAAGGCAGAGGCAGTCGCCGTGCTGGAGCCGTTATGGCAGGGAGTGCTCGCGCCTGAGCGCGTGGCCTCGGGTAACGGAGCCACCTGTGAGCTGCCCGCCGCCCTGGAGTCAGTGGGTGAGGCACGTCACTTCACGCGCGCGACGCTCCAACGATGGGATCTGTCCACGCTCCGCGACTCGGTCGAACTGGTCGCGTCCGAGCTGGTGACCAACGCGCTGCGGTACGCGGTGCCGATCGGCGCGCCCGGCGCCCCGGTACGGCTGAGCCTGGTGCGCTGGACCTCGCGCGTAGTGTGTGCGGTGCGTGACCCCAGCGGGGTGGCGCCCGTCGCCAAGGACCCTGATTTCGTGGCCGAGACCGGCCGCGGACTTCATCTGGTGGACTCGTTCAGCGAGAACTGGGGATGGCACCCGCTGAGCGGCACGGGAAAGGTCGTCTGGGCGCTTTTTCTCACACCGGGCGGACCCTGTTAGTTCCGCCGGTTCCACGCGGGTCGCGGCGCAACCGGCGCATTACGGGACCAGGTGGTCGAATTCACCGGCTTTCACGCCGATGATCATCGATTCGATCTCCGCACGTGTGTATATCAGCGCCGGACCCTCGGGGAAGCGCGAATTCCGTACGGCGACCTCGCCGTCGGGCAGGGCGGCGAACTCGACGCACGTTCCATTGGCATTACTGTGACGGCTCTTCTGCCAGACCACTCCACGTAGGTCTTCTGCAGCCATTCCGTTGTGCGTCCGGCGCATCAGCCACTCCCCATAAGTGCCATGTCTGGTACGGCAGATCATAACTCGTTGGGCAGGCACGTGCATGTGCACGTGCATGTGCACGTGCAGTCACTCGCTGTGATCTTCAGGGCTCGACCCCCCGGGGCTGTTCACAGCCCTTCACAGCCCGGCTACCCGGAAAAGGGGCGGCGGATGCCCCCCGGTCGTCCGATACGATATTGACCGTCCGTAGAGGAATTACTCACTCCCCGCAACGAATTGGGAGCAGCCCGCAATGGCGCGTCACCTCATCACCTCAGCCCTCCCCTATATCAACGGGATCAAGCATCTGGGCAACATGGTGGGGTCCATGCTCCCGGCCGACGTCTACTCGCGGTATCTGCGGCAGCGCGGCCACGACGTCCTCTACATCTGCGCCACCGACGAGCACGGCACCCCCGCCGAGCTGGCCGCCAAGGAGGCGGGCCTGCCGGTCGACGTCTTCTGCGGCCAGGCACACCTCGCGCAGAAGGCGATCTACGACGGCTTCGAGCTGTCCTTCGACCACTTCGGCCGCAGCTCCTCGGCGGAGAACCGCGACATCACCCAGCACTTCGCGCGCAGGCTCAACGAGAACGGCTTCATCGAGGAGCGGGCCGTCCGGCAGGTCTACTCGCTCGCCGACGAACGCTTCCTGCCCGACCGCTACATCGTCGGCACGTGCCCGTACTGCGGGTACGACAAGGCCCGCGGCGACCAGTGCGAGAACTGCACGCGGGTGCTCGACCCGACCGACCTCATCGACGCGCGCTCCGCGATCAGCGGCAGCAGCGCGCTGGAGGTCCGCGAGACCAAGCACCTGTTCCTCCTCCAGTCCAAGCTCGCCGGCGAGGTCGAGGCGTGGATCGACGCGAACGGCGCCGACTGGCCCACCCTGGCCTCGTCCATCGCGCGGAAATGGCTCACCGAGGGACTCCAGGACCGGGCCATCACCCGTGACCTGGATTGGGGCGTTCCCGTACCGGCCGACACCTGGCCGGAGCTGGCCGCGGACGGAAAGGTGTTCTACGTCTGGTTCGACGCACCCATCGAGTACATCGGTTCCACCAAGGAGTGGGCCGACGCCGCGTCCGAGGGTGAAGTACGGGACTGGAAGTCGTGGTGGTACGAGGCCGACGACACGGTCCGTTACACCGAGTTCATGGCCAAGGACAATGTGCCCTTCCACACCGTGATGTTCCCGGCGACCCAACTGGGCACCCGTGAACCGTGGAAGAAGGTCGACTACGTCAAGGCTTTCAACTGGCTGAACTACTACGGCGGCAAGTTCTCCACCTCGCAGCGCCGCGGTGTCTTCACCGACGCCGCCCTCGAGTTGCTGCCCGCCGACTACTGGCGCTACTTCCTCATCGCGAACGCGCCGGAGTCCGACGACACCTCCTTCACCTGGGAGCTGTTCGCGGCGGGCGTCAACAAGGACCTCGCCGACACCCTCGGCAATTTCGTCAACCGCGTCCTGTCCTTCTCGCGCAAGCGATTCGGCGACGAAGTGCCCGCGGGTTCGGCGGCCGGCGCCGCCGAGGCGAAGCTCGGCGAGCAGATCGCCGCGCTGCTCGCCGAATACGAGGGCCACATGGAGACGCTGCAATTCCGCAAGGCCGCGCAGTCGTTGCGGGCGCTGTGGAGTGCGGGCAACTCCTACCTGGAGGAGAAGGCCCCCTGGATGGAGATCAAGACCGACCAGGACGGCGCCGCTCTCACGCTGCGTACCGCGATGAATCTCATCCACCTCTACGCGGTGGTGTCCGAGCCGTTCATCCCGGCCTCGGCCGCCGCCATGCGGGCCGCCTTCGCGCTGCCCGCCGACGACGCCCGCTGGGTCACCGCCGACGAGGCCCGCGCGCTGGACTCGGTGCCCGCGGGCACCCCCTTCACGGTGCCGCCGGTGCTCTTCGCGAAGATCTCCGACGAGGACCTGGCGTCGTACATCGAGCGGTTCGGCGGCGACCCGGACGCGCCGGCCGCCTGAGGAACGCGATCGGGGCCGTGCGTACGGCCGTTCAGCGCGCCAGCGCGGCCCCGTCGCCCATCACCACCACCGGGTGCAGCTTCGGGTCCAGGGTGCGCAGCAGCGTCCGCATGGCCTGCTGCGGCAGCGAGACACAGCCCTGGGTCGGGCCGCCGTGGTCCACGTGCAGCCAGATGCCGCCGCCGCGCGAGGCGCCCAGCGGACGCGTCCAGTCGCGCGGTGACGTGCCGGGCAGGTGGTTGTAGTTGATGGCGATGACGTAGTCGAAGGAGCCCGCCAGCGGCTCGCCCCTGAAGCCGGTGCCGGAGACGCTGAAGCCGATCGGCGCGTGGTCGTAGGGGAGTTCGGTGCCGGGGTCGGGGAGGTGGCCGCCCGCGTCGGTGAGGCCGAAGACGCCGATCGGTGAGCGCAGATCGCCGGTGTGGTGCGTGTCGGTCCAGCCGCGCAGCGCGTTGTGCGCGGCCCACACCGGACCCGAGGGCCGCCAACCGGCCGTGTTCTCGCGGGTGTAGAAGGTGACCTTCGCGTCGGGCGAGTCGGGGCCCGCGCCGGTGACCAGGACGGCCTGCCGCGCGTCGGCGGGGATCTGCGAGCGCGTCTTCGGCCCCAGGCCCGGCAGTTGGGCGGGCGGCGCGGGTGTCGTGCGCACCGGCTCGGGCGCGGACCTGCCCGCCCGGCCCGCGGGACCGCTCACCACCGTGCTCAGCGGCCCCTCGTCGCCGACCTTCGACGCCCGCACCCCCGTGCCACCGGCCACGCAGCCGGACACCAGCGGGGCGGCGGCCAGCGCGGTCAGGACGGCGGCGGCCAGGAGACGGCGGGGGCGGCGGGTGGTGCGCATGACGTGGCGGGGGCCTTTCACGGGAGCCTTCACGAGAAGACGGCGTTCTTCAGCGCGTCGTTGATCTGGGACTGCTGCGCGTCGGTGGCGTCGGCCAGGCACACCGAGACCTCGATCAGGACGTCGGAGCCGGACGCGTCGGTGAGCAGGGCCTTGGTCTGCGCGGTGCCGCCGACCGCCCGGCAGGCGCTGACGACGACGGACGAAGTCACCGGGTGGCCGTCGGCGTTGAGCTTGCCCACCGTCGTCTTGCTGTGCCGGAGCGTCAGCATCATCAGCGCCCCGCCGCGGGTCAGGGTGCGGACCAGCGGGGTGCAGAAGCCGTCCAGCGGCTTGACGCAGCCGTCGGTGGGCAGGCCGAGCGCCTGCGAGGAGGCGAAGACGTCACCCGTCTTGGGCGCGACGACCGTCGTCCAGCCGGGCGGCAACCGCAGGTCGAGACCGGCCAGTTCGGGGAAGTGGTACGTGACCGCCGCCGACGCGGCGGACGCCGACTCGGTCGCGCGGGTGGTCTGTCCGAGGCTCGGGGTCGGGCTCGGACCGCTGTCCACCGGGCCGGTCGCCGTCGGAGCGCTCGCCGTCGGGCCGCCGCTGCCGGACGCGGGCGGCGCGAGCGAGGTGACGACGGCGGGCGGCGCCGGGGCGCTCGCCGCGCCGCCGAGACCGGGCAGCACCGTCCCGGCCGCCGCGACCGCCACCACGACGGCGGCGGACATCCCGACCGCGCGGCGCCTGCGACGGCGCAGCGCACGCTCCTTGACCCGCTCCAACCGCTGTACGGGTGCGGGCAGTTGGGGCACCGCGCGCTCCAGCAGGTCGCGCAGCTCGTCCTCCGCGAAACGCTCATCCGGCATGGTGTTCACCTCCGACGCCCGTGTCGACCGCTTCGGGCAGCCGTCCGCGCAGCGCCCGCAGCGCCTTGGACGCCTGGCTCTTGACGGTGCCCTCCGTGCAGCCGAGGACATCCGCGGTGTCGGCCACGCTCAGGTCCTCGAAGTAGCGCAGCACGACCACCGCGCGCTGGCGTACCGGCAGTTCCCGTATGGCCGCGGCCAGCGCCTGCTCCAGGTCCACGTCCCCGTACGGGTCCGCCGGCTGCGGGCGGTCGGGCAGCTCGCCGTGCGGCACCTCGCCGCGCCAGCGCCGCCGCCACCACGAGGCGTGGGTGTGCACCAGCGCCTTGCGTACGTACGCCTCCGGGCTGTCGCCCGCGATCCGGTGCCACTTCGGCCACACCCTGGCCAGCACCGTCTGGAGCAGGTCCTCTGCGAGGTGCGGGTCGCCGGTCAGCAGCCACGCGACCCGCAGCAGTCTGGGGCCGCGGGCCGCCACGAACTCCTCGAAACCGGGGTGCGACACCGTTGTTCCTCTCCACACCCCTTCAACGCGGTGACCCGCCTCCGGGGTTGCCCCCCGGCTCGCCCCTCCCGAGACGCCGTCCTAGCGCCCCGCGGAAGGGCGCCCTGCCGAAGGGCGGAGCTGGATGTGGAGCTCGCGCAGCCGCGCCTCCTCGACCTCGGAGGGCGCGCCCATGAGCAGGTCCTGGGCGTTCTGGTTGAGCGGAAACGCGATCGTCTCGCGGATGTTGGGCTCATCGGCGAGGAGCATGACCATACGGTCGACGCCCGGCGCGATGCCACCGTGCGGCGGCGCGCCGAAGTGGAAGGCGCGGAGCATGCCGCCGAACTCGGCCTCCACCGTCTCGCGGGTGTAGCCCGCGATCTCGAACGCGCGGTACATGACGGCGGGTTCGTGGTTACGGATGGCCCCGGAGGACAGCTCGATGCCGTTGCAGACGATGTCGTACTGCCAGGCCAGGATGTCCAGCGGGTCCTTGGTGTTGAGGGCTTCGAGGCCGCCCTGCGGCATGGAGAAGGGGTTGTGCGAGAACTCCACGGCCCCGGTGTCCTCGTTGCGCTCGAACATCGGGAAGTCGACGATCCAGCAGAAGCGGAAGACGTTCTCCTCGAACTGGCCGGTGCGCTTGGCGGCCTCAACCCGGACCGGGCCCATGATCTTGGAGACCTCGTCGAACTCACCGGCGCCGAAGAAGATCGCGGTGCCGGGCTTCGCGCCGACGGCGGCGAGCAGCGCGGTGACGTCCTCGGGGGTGAGGAATTTGGCGATCGGGCCGGTCAACGCGTTGCCGTCGCCGACCCGGACCCAGGCCAGGCCCTTGGCGCCGAGCGAGACCGCGTACTCGCCGAGCTGGTCGAAGAACTTGCGCGGCTGCTCGGCGGTGTCGGGCACGGCCAGCGCGCGTACGTGCTTGCCGGCGAACGCCTTGAAGCCGCTCCCGGCGAACACGTCGGAGACGTCGACCAGTTCGAGCGTGGTGCGCAGGTCCGGCTTGTCGTTGCCGTACTTGAGCATCGACTCGCGGAAGGGGATGCGGGGGAACGGCGAGGTGACCGTGCGTCCGCCGCCCAGCTCGGTGAAGAGGTCGGTCATGACCTTCTCGATGACGCCGAAGACGTCCTCCTGCTCGACGAAGCTCATCTCGACGTCGAGCTGGTAGAACTCGCCGGGCGAGCGGTCGGCGCGCGAGTCCTCGTCGCGGAAGCAGGGCGCGATCTGGAAGTAGCGGTCGAAGCCGGAGATCATCAGGAGCTGCTTGAACTGCTGCGGGGCCTGCGGCAGCGCGTAGAACTTCCCGGCGTGCACGCGAGAGGGCACCAGGAAGTCGCGGGCGCCCTCGGGGGAGGTGGCCGACAGGATCGGGGTGGCCATCTCGTTGAAGCCGAGCGCGGTCATCTCGCGGCGCAGGAAGGAGATGACCTGGGTGCGCAGCATGATGTTGCGGTGCATGCGCTGGCGGCGCAGGTCGAGGAAGCGGTTGGTGAGCCGCATCTCCTCGTTCGCGTTGTCCTCGGGGAAGACCGGGAAGGGCAGCGGGTCGGCCGCGCCCAGCACCTCCAGGGCGGTCACGTCGACCTCGACCTCGCCGGTCGGCAGCTCCGGGTTGACGTTCTCCGCGGAGCGGGCCAGGACGCGGCCGTCGACGCGGACGACGGACTCCTTGGACTGGCCGCTGAGCTGGTCGTACACCGGGGAGCCGGGGCGGACGACGAGCTGGGTGAAGCCGTAGTGGTCGCGCAGGTCGACGAAGAGGATGCCGCCCAGGTCGCGGCGATTGTGCAGCCAGCCGGACAGGCGGACGTCGGTGTCGACGTCGGTGGCGCGCAGCTCGCCGCAGGTGTGGGACCGGTACCGGTGCATCATTCGTCCTCGACGCTGGATGTTGGGTGGGTGGCCGGGCCAGCGGCCCAGCACAGCTTACCGGCGCCCGCACACCGGCCTCACTCCGGATTCGGTGGGGCGTAAGGCCACGAAGGCCGCCCTACTGGGCCATAACGCCCCAATTCTCATAAACTGTCACAATGCGCACCGAGGACGTCCTGGCCGCAGTCGGTACCGGGCTGTGGCAGTGGCACGAGGCCACCGGCACCGTGACGGTCGACGCCCGCGCCGCGCGCCTGCTCGGGCTGTCCGGCGGCCCGGCCGAGCACCGGACGTCCGCCGTTCGGGCGTGCCTGCACGCCGCCGATTACGTGTCGCTGGCCGGCGCGGTCTCGCTGGCCTACTCGGAGGGCACGGTCGCCGAGGCGCTGGTGCGGGTGGTGGGCGACGACGGCGCGACCCTGCGGACGGTACGGGCCAGGGTGCGCCCGCAGGGCACGGTGATGGCGGGCACGCTGCACGAGGTGCGCGGCGGCCCCTCACGGGCGGCGGCGCAGGCGGGCGGCGGCTGGCGGCGGGCCAGGGAGGCGTTCCTACTGGACGCGGGGCGCGCGCTGGCCGAGGCCGACTCCACCGCCGAGGTGCTGCGGGTGGCGGCCACCTTGTCGATGCCGGGTTTCTCACCCGACGGCCTCGCCGTCTTCGGCACGGACGGCGACCGGCTGTCGGTGATCGGGCACCACGGGCAGGCGGCGGGCACCGAGGACCCCTTCCTCGACATGCCGCTGGACACCGACTACCCGGCCGCGCTGGTGGTCCGTACCGGCCAGGCGGTCTATCTGCCGTCGCCGGCCGCGTACGAGGACCGCTTCCCGGTCACCTGGCCGCTGGTGAAACCGTTCGGCCGCTCCTCCTGGGCGTATCTCCCGCTGGTCGTGGCCGGGTCCACGATCGGCGCCTGGATGGCGGCCTTCCGCGACCCGGTGGCCTTCACGCCCGACGAGCGCTCGGTGCTCACCACCGTGGCCCGGATGCTCGCGCAGGCGCTGTCCCGCGCGCATCTGCACGAGTCGGAGCGCGCCCTGACCGACGGCCTCCAGCGCACGATGCTGCCCGCTCGCAGGCCCGGCATCGAGGGCATGGCGGTGGCCGCCCGGTACGTGCCGACCGGCGGCGGCCTCCAGGTCGGCGGCGACTGGTACGACGTGATCGGGCTGCCGTCGGGCCGAACCGCGATCGTCATCGGCGACGTCCAGGGCCACGACGTACGGGCCGCGGGGATCATGGGCCAGCTGCGGATCGCGCTGCGCGCCTACGCGGCCGAGGGCCACCACCCGGACGCGGTGCTCTCGCGCACCTCCCGCTTTCTGGCCGGGCTGCACGACGGGCTCCCCGACGGGCCGGCGGACGGGCTGCGCGACGGCCTGCACGAGGGGCTGAGCGCCGACGAGTCCGCCGACGTACGCTTCGCGACCTGCCTCTATCTGGAGGCCGACCCGCTGACCGGCACGCTCGACGTGGTGCGCGCCGGGCACCCGGAGCCCGCGATCCGGCTCGGCGACGGTACGACGATCGTCCGGCGTACGGCGGGCGGCCTGCCGCTGGGCATCGAGCCGGACACCGACTACCCGACGACCCGGCTGGTCCTGGAGCCCGGCGAGGTGCTGCTGCTGTGCACCGACGGCCTGATCGAGACCGGCGGCCACGACCTGGAGACCGGCTGGCAGCGGCTGCGCGATGTGCTGGAGGCCGGGCCCGCGGGCGATCTGGAGGAGCTGGCCGACTCCCTGATCCGCGCGGTGCACGGGCCCGCCTCCCACCACACCACCGGGCCGCTGGCCGACCGCCGCGAGGACGACATCGCGCTGGTCCTGCTGCGCCGCGACCCCGACGGCCCGACCTGCGCGGTCCCGGTCCGCCGCGCGGTGCTGACCGTCTCGCAGACCGACCCGGGCCGCATCCGCGCCACCCGCGACGACATCCGTGCCCTGCTGCACGACTGGACCTCGGCCGACCAGGTCGAGTCCGCCGTCCTGCTCGTCTCCGAACTGGTCACCAACGTGCTGGTGCACACCGACGAGGACGCCGTACTGACCGCCATGGTCACCGGCATGCCCGGCACCCGCCGCCTCCACGTCGAGGTCGGCGACCGCTCCGACGACATGCCGCACCGCCGCTCCCCCGGCGAGATGGCCTCCTCAGGCCGCGGCCTGATGCTCATCGAGGAGCTCGCCGACGCCTGGGGCGTCGACCCGCGCGGCGACGGCAAGTCCATCTGGTTCGAGCTGTACGAGGCGACGAGCCCGTCGATCGGGTGACCGCCCGGCGGGGGGCGGGGTCGGCCGCGGACGCGAATCCGTCACGGTCGTGTGAACCGGCCGTGAAACGGAGGAAAACACTGGTCGCACAGAGCGGTTGGGCCCGCTCCAACGCCCCGTGGGACCGGTGCCTCCACCTAGCCTGAACGCCTACGTGACGGGCGATCGTACGGCCGACCGCGCGCCCTGACACTCACGCCGGCGAAAAGGCAGCACTGGGATGAGCCTGAAACTCCCCGCACCCACGGACGATCCGACGTCGCCCGGCGACCCGACCGCGCCCGGCGATCCGACGTCGCCCGGCGACCCGACGTCGCCCGGCCACGTACCGGCGGCGTCCGCCGCACCGGCACCGCGTGGCGGCGGGAAGGGCCGGTTGCGGGCGCTGGACGGGCTGCGGCTGGTGGCCGCGCTCATGGTGGCGATCTACCACCTGGCCTTCCGGGGCAGCGGAGCCTGGCGCGGACAGCCGCTGGAGATCTTCCCGCACCTGTCGCACGCCGCCGCGTACGGACCGCTGGGCGTGCAGTTCTTCTTCATCATCAGCGGCTTCGTGATCTGCATGAGCGGCTGGGGCCGCAGCGTCAAGGCGTTCGCGATCTCCCGGATCAGCCGCCTGTACCCGGCCTACTGGGCGGCGCTGATCCTGGTGACCGCCGTCCTGTTCGTCCTCGGCTACAAGACCGTCTCGCGCACCGACCTGCTCACCAACTTCACGATGCTCCAGACCCCGGCGGGCTCCGAGCGCGTCCTGGGCGTCTCCTGGACGCTGTGGGCCGAGATGCGCTTCTACGTGCTCTTCGCCGTCACCGTCCTGTGGCGCGGCGCCACCCGCAAGCGCGTCCTGGCCTTCTGCGCCCTGTGGACGATCGGCGCCCTGTACGCGGACTCCTCCGGCCAGGAGTTCCTCAAGCTGGCCCTGATGCCCGAGTACGCGCCCTTCTTCATCGGCGGCATCGGCCTCTACCTGCTGCGCCGCTTCGGCCACGACCTGCTGACCTGGGGCGTCGTCGCGACCGGCTTCCTGCTCGGCCAGCACTACGCGGTCCTGGGCCTCGTCCCCAAGCCCGGTGTGGCCGTCACCTTCCACCGCTCGCCGACCGTCGTCATCGCCCTGGTCGCCGCGGGCTTCGCCGCCATCGCCGCGGTGACGCTCGTGCGCCGCGTCGCCGACGTCGACTGGCGCTGGCTGACCACGGCGGGCGCCCTGACGTACCCCTTCTACCTGGTGCACGAGATCCTGGGCACGCTCGTCATCGAGAAGCTGAAGGCCCACACCGGCATACCGAACTACGGCGTGCTCGCCCTCGCCATCGGCTCGATGCTGCTGCTCGCCTACCTCATCCACCGCCTGGTCGAACGCCCCCTGACCCCGGTGCTGCGCCGCGCGCTCACCCACCAGGCCAACCGCCTGTCCGAACCCCGCCCGGCCTCGACCGGCTGACGTCGCTGAGCCCGGCGACCACCGACTTCCCGCGCACCGGGCGCGGCACGACTCCCCAGACCTCCGCGAGGGCGTCGATGAGCACCAGCCCCCTTCCGCCCTCGCTCTCCGGCCCGGCCTCGGCCAACTCCGGCTTCTCCGGCCCGCCGTCGGACACCGCCACCCAGTAGTGCCCGTCGGCGGGCCACAGCACCAGTTCGATGACCGCGTCCTCCTCGCACCGGTCCCCGTGCCGCACAGCGTTCGTGACCAGCTCACTGGTCACCAGCCCCAGATCCGCGGCCAGTTGGGGCTCCACCCCACGAGGGAGCGCCTGCGCGACGGCGTGCCGCGCCCGGCGCACGGACTCCGGCCGCGCCGGGAAGCGCCAGAGTGCTGGTAAGCGGGGGATTTCAGGCATGACGAACTCCGTTGCGTCGAAGGGGTCTTGTGGCGTCTTGAGGGTTCGCCGGTGGCATGTCGCCGTCACTCGCGGTGCGCTTCCGACGTAGTTGTGCGTAGCTGCGCGCTACTACGGTAGGGCATCGGGGGTACGTGTGCTACCTATTCGCCGATGACCCGTTGGACCGGGCTTCTCACCGCAAGGCAGACTGGGCCACGGAGGGGAGGGAGCCCATGCCGCCGAGAAGCAACCCGACAGCACGCCAGCAGCGTCTGGGTGCGGAGCTCCGCAAGCTACGGGAGGACGCGGGGCTGTCCACCGAGCAGGCGGCCGCCCTGCTGGACACGAAGCGGACCGTCATCTCCAGCACCGAGGCCGGTCGGCACGGGACGAGTCCCGAACGGGTGCGCCGGATCGCCTTCGTCTACGAGTGCACCGACCAAGCGCTGATCGACGCGCTGGTGGCGATGTGCGGCGACCGCGTGCGCGGCTGGTGGGAGGCGTACGAGGACGTCCTGCCGTCGACCTTCCTCGACATCGCCGAACTGGAGTGGCACGCCCAGGGCTTGCGCGTCAGCACGATGACCCACATGCCCGGCCAGTTCCAGACCGAGGCTTACGCCCGCGCCCTCTTCGACGCCGCCATCCCGGCGTTGCCCCCGGCCGAGTACGAGGCCAGGGTCGCCCACCGCGTCCAACGCCACGAGGCGATCGACCGGCAGGACGCCCCGGCGTACGAACTCGTCGTCCACGAGGGTGTCCTCCGTACCGAGGTGGGCGGGCGCGCGGTCCTGCGCGACCAGCTCAACCACCTGATGACCGCCGCCGAACGCGACAACGTCACGGTCCAGGCCATCCCGTTCTCCGCCGGCGCCTTTCCCGGCTCGGGCCAGTCCATCCTCTACGCCCGCGGCCAGGTCGCCCGCCTGGACACGGCCCTGCTGGACCGCGCCACGGTCGGCGAATTCCTGCACACCGAGGCGCACTTGTGCAAGTACCGACTGCACCTCGACGAGATGCAACGCATAGCCCTTCCGCCCGAAAAGACGCGCGACCTCGTGCACTCCATCACGTCCCAGCTCTAGGAGAGTCCCCCCGTGCCCGACATCACCTGGGAAGCCCCCTTCTGCCAAGACGCAAGCAACTGCTTCCGCCTCGGCACCGACGCCGACGGCAACGGCTACATAGCCGTCAACGGCCAAGAAGACCGTCCCCTCACCGACACCCGCGAAGCCCTCCGCACCCTGATCACCGACATCAAGGCCGGCAAGGCCGACCACCTGCTGTAGGCCGGCCACCTCGCGGTCAAGAAGCCCCCGACGGCCGACGGCCGTCGCCGTCGGGTCAGGTCACGACCCGCAGTGCCGCGGGCCTGCTCGACACACCGCCCGGCGCGCGGCCCGGCGCACCGTCCGGGCCGCCGGGGCGGACCGGCTAGCGGCCGAGGACCGTGTCGGCCGGGATGGTGCCCAGGCGGCCGGCCTGGAAGTCGTCGAACGCCTGGGCCAATTCGGCGTGGGTGTTCATGACGAAGGGGCCGTACTGCATCATCGGCTCGCGGATCGGGAGGCCGCCGAGCAGGACGACCTCGAAGTTGGGCGAGCGGGACTCCTGGGTCTCGTCCGCGCGGATGGTGAGGGAGTCTCCCTTGCCGAAGACGACGGCCTGGCCCATACGGAAGGGGCGGGCGTCGGGGCCCGCGAAGCCGCGGCCGGCGAGGCCGTAGGCGAGGGCGTTGAAGTCGGCGCGCCAGGGCAGGGTCACCGAGGCGCCGGGGTTCACCGAGACGTGGATCATCGTGATCGGGGTGTGGGTGGCGCCGGGGCCCTCGTGGCCCGCGAGGTCACCGGCGATCAGCCGGATCAGCGCGCCGCCGTCACCCGAGGTGAGCAGCTTCAGACCGCCCGCCCGGATGTCCTGGTACTTGGGCGGCATCATCTTGTCGGCCTTCGGCAGGTTCACCCAGAGCTGGAGGCCGTGGAAGAGGCCGCCGCTGGTGACCAGCGACTCCGGCGGGGTCTCGATGTGCAGCAGGCCGGACCCGGCGGTCATCCACTGGGTGTCGCCGTTGGTGATCGTGCCGCCACCGCCGTGCGAGTCCTGGTGGATGAAGGTGCCGTCCATGATGTACGTGACGGTCTCGAAGCCGCGGTGCGGGTGCCAGGGGGTGCCCTTGGGCTCTCCCGGCGCGTACTCCACCTCACCCATCTGGTCCATCATGATGAACGGGTCGAGGTTGCGGTAGTCGATGCCCGCGAAGGCGCGGCGCACGGGGAAGCCCTCCCCCTCGAAACCGCTCGGGGCGGTGGACACCTGTAGCGCCTTGCGGGGCTGGGCGTCGTCGGGCGCGCTCACACGCGGCAGGGTCAGCGGGTTCTCTACGGTCACGGCGGGCATGACTGCCTCCTTCGGGATGCTCCGGTTCCAAAGTAGTTGAACACTGAACATCTCGCAAGGCGTGACTATTCCAGCACTCACCGGAGGGGAAGATCGAAAGCGCGGGCGTACGAGCCGGGACGTGCGCCCGTACGGTCTCAGGCGTGCCGCCGTACGGCCTCAGGCGTGCCGCCGTACGGCCTCAGGCGTGCCGCCGGGCAGCCTCAGCCGTACATCCGGCGCATCGTGAAGTCGACCATCTGCTCGACCGCCTTGGCGTCGAAGACCATGCGATGCTGGCCGTCGATGTCCAGCACGAAGCCGTAGCCGGTGGGCAGCAGGTCCAGCACCTCGGCGCCGGTGATCACGAAGAACTTGGACTCCTTACCCGCGTACCGCCGCAGCTCCTTCAGGGAGGTGAACATCGGGATGACCGGCTGCTGGGTGTCGTGCAGTGCCAGGAAGCCCGGATTGTCGCCGCGCGGGCAGTACACCTTGGACGTGGCGAAGATCGCCTGGAAGTCCTCGGCGGCCATCGAACCCGTGGTGAAGGCGCGGACCGCGTCGGCCAGGGACGGCGGGGAGGGCTCCGGATAGCCACCGGGCATGGGTGCGGCGCCCTGGACCGGGCCGGGTCCGGGATTCACGCTCTGCTCGTAGCCGTACACGGCCTCAAGAGTAACGGCCCCCGGGACGAGGAAACGGTCACATCCGACCCTTCCGGGGTTGCTTCTTATTACCGACGGGTAGCATTATTTTCCACGAGTGCCACGACCACCCCACTTGCGATACGGAGCCGACGTCATGGGCCACTACAAGTCGAACCTCCGCGACATCGAGTTCAACCTCTTCGAGGTGCTCGGCCGCGACCAGCTCTACGGCACGGGTCCGTTCGCCGAGATGGACGTGGAGACCGCGAAGGACGTCCTCGCCGAGCTGGCGCGCATGGCGGAGAACGAGCTGGCGGAGTCCTTCGCCGACGCCGACCGCAACCCGCCGGTCTTCGACCCGAAGACCAACACCGCCCCGGTGCCCGAGACCTTCAAGAAGAGCTACCAGACCTTCATGGACGCCGAGTACTGGCGGCTCGGCCTGCCCGAGGAGATCGGCGGCACCACCGCGCCGCGCTCCCTGATCTGGTCCTACGCGGAGCTGGTGCTGGGCGCCAACCCCGCCGTGTGGATGTACTCCTCTGGCCCGGCCTTCGCCGGAATCCTCTACGAGGAGGGCACCGAGGAGCAGAAGAAGATCGCCGCGCTCATGGTCGACAAGCAGTGGGGCTCCACCATGGTCCTCACCGAGCCCGACGCGGGCTCCGACGTCGGCGCGGGCCGCACGAAGGCGGTCAAGCAGGACGACGGCACCTGGCACATCGAGGGCGTCAAGCGCTTCATCACCTCGGGCGAGCACGACATGTCCGAGAACATCATCCACTACGTGCTGGCCCGCCCCGAGGGCGCGGGACCCGGCACCAAGGGCCTGTCGCTGTTCATGGTCCCGAAGTACGAGTTCGACTTCGAGACCGGCGAGCTGGGCGAGCGCAACGGCGTCTACGCCACCAACGTCGAGCACAAGATGGGCCTGAAGGCGTCCAACACCTGCGAGATGACCTTCGGCGACGGGCTCCCCGCCAAGGGCTGGCTGATCGGCGAGAAGCACGACGGCATCCGGCAGATGTTCCGGATCATCGAATTCGCCCGCATGATGGTCGGCACGAAGGCCATCGCGACGCTCTCCACCGGCTACCTGAACGCGCTGGAGTACGCCAAGGAGCGCGTGCAGGGCCCGGACCTCGCGCAGTTCATGGACAAGACCGCGCCCAAGGTCACCATCACCCACCACCCCGACGTCCGCCGCTCGCTCATGACGCAGAAGGCGTACGCCGAGGGCATGCGGGCGCTGGTGCTCTACACCGCCTCCGTGCAGGACGCCATCCAGGTCGCCGAGGCGGCCGGCGAGGACGCCACGAGGCTGCACGGGCTCAACGACCTGCTGCTGCCGATCGTCAAGGGCTACGGCTCCGAGAAGTCGTACGAGCAGCTCGCCCAGTCCCTCCAGACCTTCGGCGGCTCCGGGTACCTCCAGGAGTACCCGATCGAGCAGTACATCCGGGACGCCAAGATCGACACGCTCTACGAGGGCACCACCGCCATCCAGGGGCAGGACTACTTCTTCCGGAAGATCGTCCGCGACCAGGGGCAGGCGATGACGGCGCTCAGCGAGGAGATCAAGAAGTTCCTCGCCGAGGCGACGGGCGGGGAGGACCTGGCCGCCGCCCGCGACCAGCTCGCCAAGGCGGCGGTGGACCTGGAGGCGATCGTCGGCGCCATGCTCACGGACCTTTCGGCCACCGAGCAGGACGTCCGCTCGATCTACAAGGTGGGGCTCAACACCACGCGGCTGCTGCTCGCCTCCGGTGACGTGGTCATCGGGTACCTGCTCCTGCGCGGGGCCGGCGTGGCCGCCGAGAAGCTCTCCGGGGCCTCCGCCAAGGACGCCGCCTTCTACGCGGGGAAGGTCGCCGCCGCGAAGTTCTTCGCCGCCAATGTCCTTCCCGGCGTGGGGACGGCTCGGTCCCTGGCCGAATCCGTCGACCTCGGCCTCATGGACCTCCCGGAGGACTCCTTCTGACCCGCCCCAGGGGACTCCTTCCAACCCGCCCCGGGGGGGGGGGGGGGGGGGGGGGGGGGGGGCTGGGGGGGGGGGGGGGGTGGTGTTGGGTTCTCTTCCCCACCAGGGGGAGAGAGC
>NZ_JBVHLD010000009.1:0-1578 GCF_055559175.1 Streptomyces sp. NPDC024632 | reverse complement strand
CGTTTCTCTAAGCTCCTTCCCCCCCCCCCCCCCCCCCCCCTCCCCCCCCCCCCCCCCCCCCTCCCCCCCCCCCCCCCCCCCCCCCCCGGGGCGGGGTTGCTCGCGCAGTTCCCCGCGCCCCTAGCGGGGCGAGCCATGTGGCCGAAAACTAAGCTGAGGGCATGAGCTCTCAGCGTCCGGCGTTTGGCCGTAAGCACACCGAAGATCTGGCCGCCTTCGTGCAGGCGAGTCCGACGCCGTACCACGCGGTGGCGACCGTGGCGGAGCGGCTGGAGGGGGCCGGGTTCCGGCGGGTGGCGGAGACGGCGAAGTGGGGGGCCGAGCCGGGCGGGCGGTATGTGCTGCGCGGGGGCGCGGTGGTGGCGTGGTTCGTGCCGGACGGCGCACGGCCGGAGACACCGTTCAGGATCGTCGGCGCGCACACGGACTCGCCGAATCTGCGGGTGAAGCCGCGCCCGGACATGGGGTCGCAGGGCTGGCGCCAGGTGGCGGTGGAGATCTACGGCGGCCCGCTGCTGAACAGCTGGCTGGACCGGGACCTGGGCCTGGCGGGCCGGCTGACGCTGCGCGACGGCAGTACGCGGCTGGTCGCGACCGACCGCCCGCTGCTGCGGGTGCCGCAGCTCGCGATCCACCTGGACCGGGGCGTGAACGACGGGCTGACGCTGGACAAGCAGCGCCACCTCCAGCCGGTGTGGGGGCTGGGCGACGCGCAGGACGGCGACCTGATCGGCTACCTCGCCGAGCGGGCGGACCTCGACCCGGAGGACGTCGTCGGCTGGGACCTGATGACGCACGACACACAGCCGCCCGCCTTCCTCGGGCGCGACGAGGAGCTGTTCGCCTGCCCCCGGCTGGACAATCTGCTGTCGGTGCACGCGGGCGCCGCCGCGCTGGCCGCCGCGGCGGGCGGCCAGGACCCCACGTACATCCCGGTGCTCGCCGCCTTCGACCACGAGGAGAACGGCAGCCAGTCCGACACCGGCGCCCAGGGCCCGCTGCTCGGCAACGTCCTCAGCCGCTCGGTGCACGCGCGCGGCGGCGGCTTCGAGGAGCGGCAGCGCGCGCTGGCCGCGAGCGTCTGCGTCTCGTCGGACTCCGGCCACGCCGTGCACCCCAACTACGCCGAGCGGCACGACCCGACGCACCACCCGCGCGCCAACGGCGGCCCGATCCTGAAGACCAACGTCAACCAGCGGTACGCCACCGACGGCACCGGCCGCGGCGTCTTCGCGGCGGCCTGCGACACGGCGGGCGTCCCCTACCAGCACTTCGTGTCGAACAACTCGATGCCCTGCGGGACGACGATCGGCCCGATCACCTCCGCCCGGCACGGCATCACCACGGTCGACGTCGGGGTGCCGATCCTCTCGATGCACTCGGCCCGCGAGATGTCCGGCGCCGACGACCCGCATCTGCTGGCCAGCGCCCTGACAGCCTTCCTGGCGGCCTGACTCCGGGGCCTGCTTCCCGGGGCCTTCCGGGGCCTGGGGGGGGGGGGGGGGGGGGGGGGGGGGGGGGGGGGGGGGGGGGGGGGGGGGGGGGGGGGGGGGGGGGGGGGGGGGGGGGGGGGGGGGG
>NZ_JBVHLD010000008.1:311692-400605 GCF_055559175.1 Streptomyces sp. NPDC024632 | reverse complement strand
CCCCCCCCCCCCCCCCCCCCCCCCCCCCCCCCCCCCCCCCCCCCCCCCCCCCCCCCCCCCCCCCCCCCCCCCCCCCCCCCCCCCCCCCCCCCCCGACCGGGTGGGACACAGCGGACGGGGCGCGCCGGTCAGCCGAGGCGGAAGCGCTGTGCCGCCGTCCCGTTGCAGTCCCACAACTGC
The DNA here is from genome assembly GCF_055559175.1 of Streptomyces sp. NPDC024632. Lineage (NCBI taxonomy): Bacteria > Bacillati > Actinomycetota > Actinomycetes > Kitasatosporales > Streptomycetaceae > Streptomyces > Streptomyces sp. NPDC024632. Next base: position 400,425 of record NZ_JBVHLD010000008.1, on the reverse strand, counting down.
ACGGGATCCCCGGCCTGCTGGCCGTTGTCCTTGTCGTCGAGGCAGCGGCCCGACTGCGGATTGAACAAGGTGCCGTCGGCCCGGCTCTCCCACACCTGGGCGCCCGTGCCGTTGCAGTCCCACAGTTGGGTCCGTGTGCCGTTGCCGGTGTTGCCGCCCACCGCGTCGAGGCACTTGCCGAAGGTCCGCAGCGTGCGGTCGCCGGGCGCGGACCAGCGCTGCGCGTCGGAGCCGTTGCAGCCGGACAACTGCACGGGCGTGGCGGAGGCCGGATCGGCGTTGGTCACGTCCACGCACAGGGCAGCGGGGCCGGAGACCGCACCGGGCGGCAGCTTCCACGACTGCGCGGTCACACCGGCGCAGTCGTAGAGCTGGAGCTGTACGGCGCCGGGTGTGGTGTTGCCGTCCGGCACGTCGAGGCAGCGTCCCGAGGCCGGATTGAGCAGGCTGCCGTCGGAGCGGTGCGTCCAGGTCTGCGAGGCGGCACCCGAGCAGCCCGCGACGCTCACCGGCGTACGGTTCGCCGTCCCGCCGCCCGTGGCCGTCAGGCACTTGCCGAGGAGCCGGACGGTACTGTCGGCCTGGTACGCGACCTGCTGGGCCGCGCTGTGGTTGCAGCCCCACAGCTGCACGGCCGTCCCGTCGTCGGCCACCCCGCCGCGCACGTCGAGGCACAGGCCGCCCGCGCCGATCACCTCGCCGGACGCCGGGTTCGCGGACGCGCTGCCTGACAGCGTCACGGTGTGCGAGGAGCCGAGCGGGAGCGCGCCCGTCGTCACCGTCACCGTCCTGCGGTTGACGTTCCACGACCACGCGGTCTCCGGGACCTGCGCCCCGTCGACCGAAACGGCGGTCGGCGCCTGCGAGTTGGACAGCCGCAGGGTGTAGGCCCGGGAGGTCGGCGCGCCGCTGAAGGAACCGGTCTGCGCGCCGATCGTCAGTGTCCGAGCCGCCTCACTCCACGACAGGGGCGCCTCGGTCGCCTGGCCGCTGCGATAGCCCGTGCCCTCGCCGGCGTCGGAGTAGACCGAGAAGGCCCCGTCGGCACCCGCGGCGACATTCACCGTCACCTGCGTCAACGGCCGCTGCCCCTGGTTGTCGACGTAGTCGGTGCGGGTGGGGAGGATGCCGCCGGCCTTGATCAGCACCGGCATCCGGGACAGCGGACCGGTGATGGTGACGGTGGCGGGCCCGGTGTAGGTGCGGCCGGTGAAGTAGTCCGTCCAGCTCCCCGGCGGCACCCACACCGACGCGGAGCCGTTGCCGCTGGAGTCGTTGGGCGAGGTGATCGGCGCGACCAGGACGTCGTCGCCGTACAGGTACTCGCCGGTGGCGCTGTAGGCGGCGTCCTGGGACGGGTAGTCGAGATACAGCGGCCGGACGATGGGCACACCGGTCGCGTTCGCCTGCTGTGCGAGCGTGTACGTGTACGGGACGAGCGCCTCCCGCAGCCGCAGGAAGGACTCGGCGCTCGCCGCGGCAGCGCCGGTGTAGTTCCACGGCAGCCGGTCGCCGTGGTCGGAGTGCAGCCGGTCCACCGGCTGGAAGGTGCCGAATTGCACCCAGCGGGCGTACAGATCGTCGGCGAGATGACCGCCGTGGAAGCTGCCGATGTCATGGCTGACATTGGAGATCCCCGCGGCGGCCTCGGCGGCGGTGAACTTCGCCTCGAAGGCGAGCATGTCCCACGTCGCGGGCGTGTCGCCGGTGAACTGCATCGAGTTGCGCCGCTCGGACCAGGGCCCGACCGGGTAGTTGCTGTTGTCGCTGCCCTCCTCCGAGCCGCCGATCCGTGCGAAGGAGAAGCCGCGCAGCCCCTTGGCCGCCGCGTCGTCCGCATAGGCCTGGTTGATCAGATTGTCCGGCCCCACATGCGGATCTGACGCGGTCGAGGCACCGCAGTTGGTGCAGTAGTCCAGCCACCACTCCCGCACGCCCTGTTGCTCGAAGGGCTGGTGCAGATCGAGATAGGCGGCCAGATGCGCCGGGTTGGACCAGTCGAAGGCGTACGTGCTGCCGCCGTCGGGCAGGAGGCCGCCCGCGCGGGAGTTGGCCGCGGCGAATTTGGGGTCGCCGCTGTCGATGGTCGGGTGGATGTTCATCGACACCGCGAGACCCTGCTGCTTGGTCCAGTCGAGGAATGCCCGCGGATCGGGGAAGAGCGAACTGTTCCAGTTCCAGCCGTTCCACTGCGTCGGCGACTTCCAGTCGGTGTCCACCACCAGCCAGTCGATCGGCGTGTTCGTGCTGCGGAAGGTGGGCAGCAGCGAATTCTCGTAGTCGGCCGTCGAGTAGCCGTAGTACCGCGAGTACCACACGCCGTAGGCCGACTCCGGTAGCAGATTGGCGCCGCCGGTCAGGGAGTTGAGGTCGGCGAGGCCCTGCTTGTAGTTCTGGCCGTAGCCGAAGAAGTAGCCGTCCTGGTACGGCTGGGCGCCGTGCGAGGGACGGTCGGTCACCGCGTGCGCGCCCGACAGCAGAGCCGTCCGGGTGTCGTCCAGCAGGTACCAGCCGTCGCGATCCAGGATCCCCGGGTGCTCGGGCACCGGCACGGCCGCCGGATTGTCCAGTGTCCGGGACCAGCCGCCGAGGGTGTTCGTCGGCCCCGCGCCGTAGCCGGTCGTGGTGAGCGCCGTCGACGCGGCCGGGTACGCCGTGGTGCCGACCGGGGTGACCGCCAGGCTGTCGATGTTGACCCGGCCGGTGTCACCCGCGTTCTGCACGATGCTCAGGGTGTTGGTGCCGGCGGTCAGGTGCACCGTGGCGGACGCGGTCGACCAGGCGTTCCACGACGAGGTGGCGGGCAGGCTGAGCGCCGGGCCCGCGGTCGAGCCGACCCGGGTGGACAGGGTGCCCGTACCGCCCGCCGCGTTGGAGTAGCGCACCCACAGCCGGTAGTCGCCGGTCGACGGCACCGCGGAGACGTCCTGGGTGAGTCCGCTGCCCGTGTGCTCGTATCCGGCGACGAAGCCGGAGCCGGTGTGCCCGGTGTGGTCGTAGGCGGCGACGCCGTAGCCGCTGAGCAGCGAATTCTCAGCCTCGCAGGCGGAGTTGACCGGGCAGTAGGAAGGAAACGCCGGTTTGGCGGTCACCCCCGTGCCCGCCATCGTCACCGTGAGGTTGGCCGCCGTGAAAGGGCCGCTGCCCCGCTTGTAGCGCAACGTCAGCCCGGACGTCGTGATCTCGCGGTACCCGTCCGCGGTGACGTCCGTGGTGACGTCGGATACGGGGAAGGACCGGTTGACGGCGTTGAACGTCGTCCCGTCCTGGAAGGCGGCGTCGCCCGCGTACTCCAGCCGCACCAGGGTCGGACTGAGCACCTCGAAGCGGGCGTTCCCGTCGGTGATGACGGAACTCGACGCCGTGGCCCGCGCCGGCGGGGCGGCCTGCCGCGCCACCGCGCTGTCGACGGCGGTGACCGACAGCAGCGCCAGGCATGAACCCAGCACGAGCGCCCGGCTCCTGCGGGGCGAGAGAGGTGATCCGACGCGGCGTGGGCGCATGGGCATGCCTTCCGTAGTCCTCGACAGAGCCTGACATCGTTGTCCATGGTCCAATTCGCCGTGCGGGAAGCGGAGTTGAGTTGACCGGCGCGACGAGGCGAGAGGGCGCTCCCTGAAGCTAGCCATTGGTCGTGTATGCGTCAATACGCCGCACGGGCCGCACGGGCCGCACACGGCGGTCGGCGGTGTGTCACTCCGGTCGACGCGCCTCGACGGCCCCGCCCCGTCCCGTCACCGCGCTGACGCAGCGCGAGACACCACCGGTCGCACCAGAAGCCGGAAACAGCCCGGATCCCCGCGGCGGTGTCCGCGCCACAGTCCGCAGCGTCCGGTCGTCATGGTGAGGACAAGGAATTGCGGAGCGGTACGGGGTGATACGGGTCTGGCGCGCACTCGGAATCGAGTGCGCCTGTCGTCGAGGCACGGTGACTATGGCGCCCGACCGCATGTCCCGCTCATCGCCAGGACACTTGTCACCAGCTGATGGATACCGTTCCGTGACATTATCCGCGCATGTCAGTGTGGGCGTGGGGCAAGCGCGCGAGTGGGAGGTACAAACTATGGGACCGCTTCTGCTCGTTCTTCTGCTCGCGTTGATTCTCTTCGGCGCCGGGTTCGCCCTCAAGATTCTGTGGTGGGTGGCGATCGTCGTCCTGGTGGTGTGGCTGCTGGGATTCGTTGTCCGCTCGACGAATTCCGGTGGCAGCCGTGGCCGCTGGTACCGCTGGTAGCGACGCACTTCGACCTGCCACTGAGCGGTGTCCGCCCCTCGCGGGGCGGACACCGCTCAGTCGTATTGCGACAACGTTCTCCGATGACGGGTACACCGTATATTTCGGGACAGGATGACAATGCTGGGGCGCCGCCCGCATCACCAGCGGTTCCACCTCCAGCGGGCAGCGCTCCAGTGCCCGCGACCGGGCCGGGGCGACCCCGGCACTGGCATTCAGGGGCAGTGGCATTCAGCGGCATTGACATCATTGACATTCAGCGTTCAGGAACGCGGCGCTCATTCCGCGCCGCGCACGGTCTTGTCCGCGCGCGGTATCGGGTGTTCGGCATGTCCCGTCCGCGCTCACCGCGGACGGGGCCGGACGAGCTGACCTCTCAGGCGAAGGTGTCGCAGGCCGAGACGGCTCCGGAGGTGTAGCCCTTGGTGAACCACTGCTGGCGCTGCGCCGACGAGCCGTGGGTCCAGGTGTCCGGCGTGACCTTGCCCTGGTACTTCTGCTGGATACGGTCGTCGCCGACAGCGGCCGCCGCGTCCAGGCCCACAGTGATGTCGGCCCGCGTCAGGTCGGTGATCAGCGGCTTTCCGCTCGCGGGGTCCGGGGTGGTCGTGGCGTGGTGGGCCCACACTCCGGCGTAGCAGTCGGCTTGGAGTTCGAGTTTCACCGAGCCGCTGTTCTCGCCCTGGCCGCTGCCGCGCGAGATGGTGCCGCTGAGGTCCTGAATGTGGTGTCCGTATTCGTGCGCGATGACGTATGCCTCGGCGAACGGGCCTCCCTTGGCACCGAACTTGCCTGTGAGCTCGTCGAAGAACCCGAGGTCGAGGTAGACCTTGTCGTCGGCGGAGCAGTAGAAGGGGCCGACCTCCGACGTCGCCTCCCCGCAGCCGGTGTTGACCCTGTCGGTGAACAGCAGGGTCGGCGCCTGGGTGTAGGACTTTCCTGCGGCTGTCTCCGTCTGCTTCCAGAATGCCTGGACGCTGTCGACCACGGCCACGATCCGGCAGTCGTCCTTCTTGTTGGCGTCCGCCCCGGTCCGGCAGTTCGCCGCGAGATCGCCGGGCGCGACGCCCTGGGAGCCGCCGGATCGCGCGGCGCTGTCAGAGGTGCCGCCCGAGCTGAGCAGACCCGGGTCCACTCCGAACACCACAGAGGCGATCACGACCAGCAGCCCTACCACCCCACCGCCCACGGTCTTTCCGCCACCGGGAATCCCGCCCCGTGTGCCGCCTCGGTTGTCCTGCACCTCGGAGGTGTCCAGGGCGGCATCGTCGTCGAACTGCATCAGCTGACTCTCCCTCACAACACGCCGGTACGCCGTGTCTCACCGGGGGCGTCTACCCAGCCGAACAGACCTCATCTGGTTGTGCCCGGACCGTGTTCCGAGGGGTCGCCGTCCGCCGGAAGCCCTCCCGGCGGCAGTCACCTGGATCACCGACCCGGGAGAGTCGACCGTGCGGAGGGACGCCGCGGCTAAGTCGGCGGGGCGGCTGTCCCACGCGGCTCTCATATCGGAACGGTCGGGCGGGTACCGGCCTGTGATCGAGGCGCCGAGGTACGGGACGACCCGTTACGGCGAGGCGTCCGTCGCCGACGGCCGTGCCCCCCTCATGGCTCGGCCCGCCCGCACATGGTGTGCGGGCGGGCCGGGGCCGCCCAGTGTCGCTCAGCCTCCGGACTCAGCGCGGCGACAGGCGGTAGAGCGCCGCCGCGCCCGCTTTGAGGTGGACCTTCAGCGTGCCGTGCTGGGTCGCTCCGCGGTAGCGGCCGGTGGCCGGCTCGAAGGTCGCCACGCTTCCGACGTGCGCCTGGTTGACGCCGAGCCGCACCGAGGCGGGGGCGTCGGGGTTGCGGTTGGCCACGAGCAGGTAGCGGGTGCCGTCGTCCTGCGTGTTCCTGAAGAGGCCGATGACGGCGGCGTCCCCGGTGGCCGAGGTCAGGTGGTCGCCTGGGGTGAAGGCCACTGCGCTCGGCGGCAGCGGGCCGTCGTTGGCGTGTTGGACCGACTCCGAGCGGAGCGGCTTGAGTTGGCGGCCGACCGGCTGGAGCCAGGTGCGGTTCAGCCTGCGGGCCGCGCCGTACAGCGGGGTCTGCTTGCCGTCGGCGGTGATCAGCGCCTTGGTGAAACCCTCGCCACGGGCGGGGTCCGGCGTCCAGTAGGTGAAGTACTGGATGCCCTTGCAGCCGTACGCCAGGCTGATGTTGGTCTGCCAGGCCAACTGCGAGGCGGTGGGCACCCGGTGGTTGTTGTAGCCGACCGACTGGATGAACGTCCACGCCGGCAGACCGGACTTCAGCGACGCCTCGCGGTAGATCGCCCAGTTGTCGAAGTAGTTGAGGTCTATGCCGTCGGTGAGGATCGGGTACCGGTCGAACGAGATCAGCGGCGGCTTGACGGTGTCGATGTACGCCTGCACGAAGGCCGCGTAGTCCGGGCCGTTACCCGGCACGAGGTTGGAGTACGGCAGCAGCCCCGGTGCGACGTCACGCACGATGCCGGTGAGCGCCCCGACCGTGGGGAATCTGGACTGGGCCGGTTCGTCGAAGACGTTGAACCCGGCGAGCGAGGGGTGGTTCGCGTAACTGGCCAGTGCCGCACGCACCCATGACGTCGCGTCAGCGGTGGTGAGCGAGGACGGCACGCTCCGGTCATCGGTGACCGACAGGTACTGCGCGATCGCCTGGATCCGGGGGTCGCCCGAGATCAGCACTTTCAGGCCCACCTGGTCGGCCATCTGCAAGGCGTAGCCGCCGCTTTGCGGATCGAATTGGTAGTTGCCGGTGATCAGGAAGGTGAACCCGGCGTCCTTGATCTCCTGGTAGCGGTCGAGCGTGGTCTCGTACGGGTGCGGCGGCCAGAACAGCCCGATCGGGAAGTCCGGCCCTCCGGTGAGCGGAAGGTCCACGCTCGCGGCGGAAGAGTCCGCCGCGCCGGCGGCGTGCGTGCCGTCTCCGGCCCCCACCGAACTCAGCGCCCCGGCGGTCGGGTCGCCGGGCCCCGGCGCGGCCGCCGCCCGGTTGGCGGCCAGTCCGCCCGCGGCGAGTACACCGGCGCCCAGGCCCGCGGCCTGTAGCAGCGTCCGGCGGTGCATCGGCTGTGAAGCGCTGGAGAGGGAGGAGTTCTGTTCTGGCATGGCCTACTCCGATCGTTGGAACGCGGGAGCGGGGAGGGGGCTGAAGGTCCCATCGGTGCACCGGCGACCGTGGCGGACGCACACATGCTGGCAGACGGTGGTGGTTCAATCAACCACGATGCGCAGAAATGATGAATGAATCATGCAGGACGCGGCGTGCACCGCCGCGCCCGCGCCCCGGTATCGGCGGCCGGGCTCGGCGCACTGAACTCGGCGCACTGAAACTCGGCGCGCTGAACTCAGCGCCCGCGGCGCCCCTTCACCATGTGGTCGCCCGGGATGTGCCCGGTGAGCGCCATGGACGCGCTGGCCCGGCCGTACGACAGCTGCGCCACGCGCACGTACAAGCAGTCGATCAGCACCAGCACCGAGTGCCGGGCTCCGATGCTGCCGGCGCGGAAGGAGGTCTCGGCGGTTGCGGAGATCAGCCGGACCTCAGCGGCCCGCGCCAACGGTGACCTGTGGTCGGCGGTGATCGCCACTGTGGTGGCGCCCCGCGCGCGGGCGAGTTCGAACGGCTCGATCGTCTCCCGGGTCGATCCGGAGTGAGAGATGCCGATGGCGACATCGGCCGGGGTGAGCAGGGCCGCCGACGTCGTGGCGGCGTGCACCTCGTTCCACCCGCGCACCGCGCATCCGATCCCGAAGAGCCGCAGCTCGGTCTCCACCGCCACCGCGCCGCTGCCGCCGACGCCGTACACGTCGATCCGCCGCGCTCGGGCGACCGCCTGGGCCGCGCGCTCAAGCGACGCCAGGTCGATGGTGTCCAACGTCCGCTGCACCGCGCCGAGATCTGCCTGGCCGACGACGGTGACCACCCGCCGCAAGTCGTCGTCGGGGGAGATGTCCGGCCCGATCTCCGAGGTGCCCCAGGCGGGCTCGTCGCCGCGCGCGCTCTCACGGACCAGTTCGATCAGCAGATGCTGGTACGACTCCAGGCCCACCGCGCGGCAGAACCGCGTCACCGTCGGCTGGGACGTGCCGGTGCGCCGCCCCAGCTCGGCGGCCGAGCAGCCGATCACGGAGTTGGGGTCGGCGAGCACCAGCTCGGCCACTTTCCGCAGTGAGCCCGTCAGGTGCGGCAGCTCGGCTCGGATCAGCGCTGTGACATCAATGCGCGCTCCCGCGTGGCCGTAGCCCTTGGCCTCCATACGGGTCCCCGATCGCTCACACCTGCCGGCCGTCCGAAAGGCCATGATGCCATGCGATTATGTCATTCATCGTGTATCGACCATGCAGACTGACAGATTCAGCCTGCTCGCTCCGGTACGCCGCGGACCTCCTCCGGCAGGCCCATGCGCGGCGGCCTCGACGGGGTGTCCCTCCTGGAGGTCTCCCGCTGGTCGGGGCGCTTTACAATTCAGATAACCGCGGACATCTATGGTCACCTGACCCCGGGCTCGGACGACAAGCTGAAGCGTGTGATGGACGAGGTACTGACCAGCGCCACCGTGCTGGTTCCGTGCTGACTTCGGCTCGCCTGCAAGGCAAAGCCGCAGGTGGGAGCAACAGCGTGAAATTCCTCAACGATATTCGGCCGCCGTACGACCTGACGTACGACGACGTCTTCATGGTGCCGAGCCGCAGCGCGGTCGGTTCCCGCCAGGGCGTGGACCTCAGGTCCCCTGACGGGACGGGCACCACCATCCCCCTGGTCGTGGCCAATATGACGGCCATCGCGGGCCGCCGGATGGCCGAGACCGTGGCCAGGCGCGGCGGCCTCGTCGTCATCCCGCAGGACATCCCCCACGACGTGGTCGCCGATGTCGTGGCCTACGTCAAGCAGCGCCATCTGGTGCTGGACACCCCGATCACGCTCGCCCCCTCCCAGACCGTCGCCGACGCGCTGTCCCTGCTGCCCAAGCGGGCGCACGGCGCGGGCGTGGTGGTCGAGGACGGGCGGCCGGTCGGCGTCGTCACCGAGTCCGACCTCAGCGGTGTGGACCGCTTCACGCAGCTCTCCGAGGTCATGTCCAGGGACCTGCTGCTGCTCGACGCGGACATCGACCCGCGCGAGGCGTTCAACCGGCTGGAGGACGCGCACCGCAAGCTGGCGCCCGCCGTGGACGCCGAGGGCCTGCTCGTCGGCATCCTGACCCGCAAGGCCGCGCTGCGCGCCACGCTGTACGAGCCCGCCGTCGACGCGAACGGGCGGCTGCGGATCGCCGCGGCCGTGGGCATCAACGGCGACGTGGCGGGCAAGGCCAAGCAGCTCCTGGACGCCGGGGTGGACACCCTGGTTGTCGACACCGCGCACGGCCACCAGGAGTCGATGCTCGCGGCGGTACGCGCCGTGCGCGCGCTCGACCCGCGGGTGCCGATCGTGGCGGGCAACATCGTGGCCGCCGAGGGCGTCCGCGACCTGATCGAGGCGGGCGCCGACATCATCAAGGTCGGCGTCGGACCCGGCGCCATGTGCACCACCCGCATGATGACCGGCGTCGGCCGCCCGCAGTTCTCCGCCGTCATGGAGTGCGCCGCGGAGGCGCGCAAGCACGGCAAGCACGTCTGGGCCGACGGAGGCGTCCGGCACCCGCGCGATGTCGCCATGGCGCTGGCGGCGGGCGCGTCCAACGTGATGATCGGCTCCTGGTTCGCCGGTACGTACGAGTCGCCGGGCGACCTCCAGCAGGCCGCCGACGGGCGGCTGTACAAGGAGTCCTTCGGCATGGCCTCGGCGCGCGCGGTCCGCAACCGTACGAGCGAGGAGTCGGCGTACGACCGGGCGCGCAAGGCGCTGTTCGAGGAGGGCATCTCCACCTCGCGGATGTTCCTCGACCCGGCCCGGCCGGGCGTCGAGGACCTGATCGACTCGGTCATCGCCGGGGTGCGCAGCTCCTGCACGTACGCCGGGGCCGCCTCGCTCGACGAGTTCGCGGAGAAGGCGATCGTCGGCATCCAGAGCGCGGCGGGCTACGCGGAGGGCAAGCCGCTGCACGCGAGCTGGAACTGACGCGCGGTCGGGCGCCGGTGCCTTCGCCGGTGCCCGTGGCCGCGCCGGTACCGGTGCCCTCGCCGGTGCCCGTCCCGGTGTCGCCAGGGGGCCTTGGTCCCGAGTCGTCGGAGATGTCTCTATCCTGCGAGCTGTGAAGCCGCTCAACGATCTCGACGAACGCATCGTGCACGCCCTGGCCGAGGACGCCCGGCGGTCCTACGCGGACATCGGCGCCCAAGTGGGCCTGTCGGCGCCCGCCGTCAAACGCCGGGTGGACCGGCTGCTGGCGGCGGGCGCGATCACCGGTTTCACCGTACGGGTCGACCCCGCCGCGCTCGGCTGGCAGACCGAGGCGCTGGTGGAGCTGTACTGCCGCCACAACACCTCGCCGGGCGACATCAGGCGCGGCCTGGCCCGCTACCCGGAAGTCGCGTCCGCCTCCACCGTCACCGGCGAGGCGGACGCCGTGGTCCAGGTCTTCGCCTCCGACGTACGGCACTTCGAGCAGGTGCTGGAGAAGATCGCGGGGGAGCCGTTCGTGACCCGCACCAAATCCGTGCTGATCCTCTCCCCGCTGCTGCGCCGCTACGGCGGAGGCGCCCCGGAGTGAGAGCGCGGAGTGCGCCTGCCGAGGCATAAGTTGGGTAATGTCGCAAATCATGCGAATTGTGGCTGAAGTCACCCGATCGGGGTACAACGGGTACTGAGGCCAGATCGGCCCCGGCAGCACGAAGGAGGCGACATGATCACGCGTGAGCAGATTCCCAAGGTCATGGGCCATGCGGTGCATGACGCTCAGGGGAAGAAGATCGGCGAAGCCGCCCACCTGTACCTGGACGACGCCACGGGCGAAGTCGAGTGGGTCGCGGTGAAGACCGGTTTCTTCGGCAACAACGAGACATTCGTGCCGACGCGTGCCGCCCGCCTGGTCGAGGACCATCTTGAGGTTCCGTACGAGAAGGACCAGGTCAAGGGCGCGCCCAATGTGGACGTGGACTCGGGCGGACACCTCTCGGCGTCGGAGGAGCAGAACCTCTACCGCTACTACGGCATGGAAGCCAGGTCCGGCGGGTCCGTGGGCCGCGCCGCGAACGGGCAGGGCGCCGGGACCGGCGACGCGAAGGCCGGAGCCGCCGCCGGTACGGCCGGTGCCGCCGGAGTGGCCGCAGGCACCGCCGCTGGCCGTCACGCGCGGACCGCGGACACCGGAGCGCCGAGCACCGACAAGACCGCCGCGGCCCGCGCGGGCGCGCCGGTCGCCTCCACCGGCAAGGACACGCCCGCCATGGCCTCGGGCGCACCGCAGCGCCTCGCCGCGGACGGTCTCGACCCCGAGAGCGAGACCATGATCCGCTCCGAGGAGGAGATGCACGTCCGGGTCGAGCGGGAGACCATCGGCCAGGCGCGGCTCCACAAGGTCGTGGACGTCGAGGAAGTCGAGCAGACGGTGCCGATCCGGCACGAAGAGGTCCACCTCGTCCGTGAGCCCATCGACCCGAAGACCGCCGCGGGCCGTACGGGCGACATCAGCGAGGCCGAACAGGTCGTCACCCTCCACGAGGACAAGGCGATCATCGAGACCGAGGTCGTGCCGAAGGAGCGCGTCCGCATGCGCGTCGACGAGCACGTCGAGCAGAAGACCGTGCACGGCCGGGTCCGCAAGGAGCGGATCGAGACCGACACGAGTCCCGCGACCACCGAGGAGACCAGCGGCTACGAGGGTGAGCAGGGCCGCAAGGACCGCCGCTTCGGTAGCTGAACCGACCTGACGGCCGGTCGAACGGCCTCACCGCACCACGCGAGCGGGCCCCCACCCCTGAATCCCGGGGTGGGGGCCCGCTTCCGTGCCCCCAGGACGCGCCCCGCGAGCCCCTCAGCTCGCGCCGCGCGAGCCCCTCAGCGGCGACCCGGCGCAACGAATCGCCGGTAGTGCCGGAGAAGACGCAACGAACAGCGGCAGCAGCCGCAATGATCGCGTCTTGCCGCCGCCGCGCACGGAACCGTACTGTCGAAGGAGTCCCGTACACCCCCTCTGAACAGGCGAAAGAGACCCATGGCACCGTTGCGCGCTGCGCTGTATCAGGGGCCGGGCGGCGTACCCGAGTCGGTGGACGCGGCGCTCGCCGGGTTCGAGGAGGCGGCTCGACGGGCCGCCGCGGGGGGAGCGCGGCTGCTGGTGACGGCCGAGCTGTCGCTGACCGGCTACGCGGTCGGCGACCGCCTCGCGGCGCTGGCCGAGGAGGCCGACGGACCGTCGGCGCGGCGGGTGGCGGAGATCGCCGCCCGGTACGGGATCGCCATCGTCTACGGCTACCCCGAGCGGGACGGTACGGCCGTGCACAACGCGGCGCGGCTGATCGGCCCGGACGGCGCCCCGCTCGCCAACTACCGCAAGACGCACCTGTTCGGGGACTTCGAGCGGTCCGCCTTCACCGCCGGTGACACACCCGTCGTACAGGCCGACGTCGACGGCGTACGGATCGGGCTGCTGATCTGCTACGACGTGGAATTCCCCGAGGCGGTACGGGCGCACGCGCTCGGCGGCACCCAACTCCTCGTCGTGCCGACCGCGTTGATGCGGCCGTACGAATTCGTGCCGCGCACCCTCGTCCCGGCCCGCGCGTACGAGAGCCAGCTGCACCTGGCGTACGCCAACCGCTGCGGGGCCGAGGGCGATTACCACTTCGCGGGGCTGAGCTGCCTCGTCGGACCGGACGGCGCGGTGCGCGCGCGGGCCGGGACCGGCGAGGAACTGGTCTTCGCCGATGTGGACCCGGCGCTGATCGACGCCGCCCGCGCGGAGACGCCGTATCTGGCCGACCGCCGCCCGGAGTTGTACCGCGCGCTCGGCTGAGCCCGCGCGCCGGAGTGTCCCGCGAGCGCCCGCAACCCCCCTTTTCCCGCACGCCAGTTCAGCCAGGAGAGCCGCCCCATGACGTCCGTGCCCACCGCGGTCCACGACGAGCAGCACGCCGAAGCCCAGGAGCAGCCGCCCGTCACCATGTTCGGTCCTGACTTCCCCTACGCCTACGACGACTTCCTGGCGCACCCGGCGGGCCTCGGCGCGGTGCCGCCCACCGAGCACGGCACGGAGGTCGCGGTCATCGGCGGCGGCCTGTCCGGCATCGTCACCGCGTACGAACTGATGAAGATGGGCCTCAAGCCCGTCGTCTACGAGGCGGACCAGATCGGCGGGCGGCTGCGCACGGTCGGATTCGACGGCTGCGACCCCGGCCTCACCGCGGAGTTGGGCGCCATGCGCTTCCCGCCCTCGTCCACCGCCTTCCAGCACTACGTGGACCTGGTGGGCCTGGAGACCAAGCCGTTCCCCAACCCGCTGGCGCCCGGCACGCCTTCGACCGTCGTGGACCTCAAGGGCGAGTCGCACTACGCCACCTCGGTGGACGACCTGCCCGAGGTCTACCACCAGGTGATGCACGCCTGGAACGCGTGCCTGGAGGACGGCGCCGACTTCTCCGCGATGCAACGGGCCCTGCGCGAGCGGGACATCCCCGTGATCCGGGAGATCTGGTCGGCGCTGGTCGAGAAGCTGGACAACCAGACCTTCTACGGCTTCCTGTGCGACTCCCCGGCCTTCGCGTCCTTCCGGCACCGGGAGATCTTCGGGCAGGTCGGCTTCGGCACCGGCGGCTGGGACACCGACTTCCCCAACTCGATCCTGGAGATCCTGCGGGTCGTCTACAGCGGCGCGGACGACGACCACCGCGGGATCGTCGGCGGCTCGCAGCAGCTCCCGCTGCGACTGTGGGAACGCGAGCCCGACAAGACCGTGCACTGGCCGAAGGGCACCTCGCTGCGCTCGCTGCACGCCGCCCGCGACGGCCGGCCGCGCCCGGCCGTGACCGGGCTGCACCGCACCGCGGGCAACCGGATCACTGTCACCGACGCGTCGGGGGACATCCGTACGTACCGCGCCGCCGTCTTCACCGCGCAGAGCTGGCTGCTGCTGTCCAAGATCGCCTGCGACGACTCGCTCTTCCCGATCGACCACTGGACGGCGATGGAGCGCACCCACTACATGGAGTCCAGCAAGCTCTTCGTGCCGGTGGACCGGCCGTTCTGGCTGGACAAGGACCCGCGGACCGGCCGCGACCTGATGTCGATGACGCTCACCGACCGGATGACCCGCGGCACGTACCTGCTGGACGACGGACCCGACCGGCCCGCCGCGATCTGCCTGTCGTACACCTGGTGCGACGACAGCCTCAAGTGGCTGCCGCTCAGCGCCCACGAGCGCATGGAGGTCATGCTGAAGTCGCTCGGCGAGATCTACCCGGGCGTCGACATCAGGAGGCACATCATCGGCAATCCGGTGACGGTCTCCTGGGAGAACGAGCCGTACTTCATGGGCGCGTTCAAGGCCAACCTGCCCGGCCACTACCGGTACCAGCGGCGGCTGTTCACCCACTTCATGCAGGACCGGCTGCCCGCCGACAAGCGCGGCATCTTCCTCGCGGGCGACGACATCTCCTGGACCGCGGGCTGGGCCGAGGGCGCCGTGCAGACCGCGCTCAACGCGGTGTGGGGTGTCATGCGGCACCTCGGCGGCGCGACCGACCCGCTGAATCCCGGTCCCGGCGACCGCTACGACGAGATCGCGCCGGTGCTGCTGCCGGAGGACTGAGCACGGGGCCCGTACGTCAGCTGCGACGGCCCACCGGCGTGAGCAGGCAGCGGCCGATCAGGCCGACGCCCGCGTCCAGGCGGCGCACGCACTCCTCGTACGCGTCCGGCCGGCCGCGCAGCGCCCACAGCAGCCGGGCCGCCGCCCAGGCCGCGTCCCGCGCCCGGTCCAGGCTCCACGAACCCACGACGTGGGTCAGCGGATCGGCGAGTTCGAGCAGGTCGGGGCCGGGCATCAGCTCTTCGCGCACGCGCTCCTCGACGGCGGTCAGGATCTCGCCGACACGGTCGAAGTCGGCGGCCAGGGCGGGGGGTTCACAGCCGGTGGCGCGGCAGGTGTCGACCACCGCCAGGGGAAGGTCGTGGCCGACATGGGCGTTGACGCCCGCCAGCGCGAACTGGAGCGGGTGGATGTCGCGGTGGGCGCGCATACGGAGCAGGGGCCGCCAGGACGCCGGCGCTTGCCTTCCCCCGGCGTCGTCCTCGACGGCCTTGAGGTAGCGGTTCGCGAACCGCACCGCCAACCGGGCCGCCGTCTCGGCGTCCTCGAAACCGTTCGCGGCCAACTGCCGCCCCACCGCGCGTGTCACCTCCACGTACACGGCGTTGAACACGCCCAGTCCGTCGCGGCGGCCCCCCACCCGCCGCATCCGCCCCACCACCGAGGCGACATCCTCGTCCGTCGTCCGCATCCCCCCACCCTCCCGGCCCGCTCCACCCCCGCGCCCGCGGCGCGACCGGTTTCACCGCCCGCACCACCCGTGCGGATCAGAGTTCGCCGGCTGGCGCGCCTGTGCGGGTGCGGCGCCGGACGCGCCGTTTAGAGGGCGCCCGCCGCGGCGGCGGACCAGACGGTGGGGTGGAGGGGGCGGAAGCCCAGCTCGTGGTGGATGCGGAGGGGGGAGGAGATGCCCTCCCAGGGGTCGGCGAGGGGGCGGTCGGCCATACCGGCAGGCACCTCGACGCCGTTGATCCAGTGGATGTCGAGGGCGGTGACCGGCGCGTCGTCGGTGATGTTGTAGATCCGCCCGGCCACACCGGGGGCGTACAGGACGCGCAGGAGGCCCTGGGCGACATCGGCGTGGTGGACCATGGACATCCGGCGGTGGGCGGGCCAGTCCCGGGCCCACCGCAGCGCCTGCGGCAGGTGCGGATCGCCCTCGCCGTAGACGAAGGAGAGCCGCCCGACGCGCACGTCGACCCCGCTGTTGCGGCCGAGGGCGAGCAGCCCGACCTCGGCCTCGCGCTTGGCGGCGGGATAGGCGCCCCACAGGGAGGCGCCGGGCAGCGTCTCGTCGTCCTCGACGGCCGGTCGGCCGCGGCCCGCGCCGTACACCAAGGTGGTGCTGACCTGCACGAAACGGCCCACGCCCGCGTCGGCGGCGGCGCGGCCGAGGCCGAGCGCGGCGTCGCGGTTGACGGCCCACGCCTCTTCGTCGGGGACACCGCGGAAGGCGGCGGCGATGTTGAGCACGGCGTCGGCGCCCGACACGGCCTCGCGGACGTCGTCGGCGTCACGCAGCTCGCCGACCACCGCCTCCGCGCCGAGCCGGGTGAAGGGCTCCGCGCGCGCCTCGTCGCGTACCAGGACGCGTACGGTGTCGGCGGTCCCCGCCCGTTGCAGCAGGCGGGGTACGAACCGGCGTCCGACCTGTCCCGTCGCGCCGGTGACCAGGATCTTCATGGGGTGCTCCTCGTGGTGCGGACCTGCGGCGGGACCCGGTGTTCCGCCGCTGTCTCCCACCCTGCGCGGCCCGGAGCGCGGGCGGCAGAGACCTCTCTATCCGGGGAGTGGCACTCCCTGGATAGCCGCGCCGCGCGGACGCATGCTGGAAGGGTGAACCGACCCGAGCTCGCCGACTTCCTGCGCCGCTGCCGCACCCGCCTCGCCCCCGCCGACGTGGGCCTGGCCGAGGGGGTCAGGCGCCGCACGCCGGGGCTGCGCCGCGAGGAGGTCGCCCAGCTCGCCGGGATGTCGGCGGATTACTACACGCGGCTCGAACAGTCCCGCGGCCCGCGCCCCTCGCGCCAGATGCTCACCGCACTGGCCCGCGCGCTGCGGCTGACCGCGGACGAGCGGGACCACCTGTTCCACCTGTCGGGGGAGGAGCCGCCGCGCGAGGCGGGCGGCAGCGGGCACGTCAGGCCGGGGCTGCTGCTGGTCCTCGACCGGCTGCACGACACGCCCGCGCAGGTGGTGAGCGACTTCGGCGACGTCCTCGCGCAGAACGCGATGGCCGCGGCCCTGCTCGGCGACGTGTCGGCGCGGCCGCCCGCGCTGCGCAATGTCGTACGGCGGATGTTCACCGACCCCTCCGCCCGCGCGCTGTTCCCCGAGGAGGACCACGAGACGCTGGCCCGTCACCATGTGGCGAATCTGCGCGCCGTGCTCGCGGCCCGCCCCGACGACCCGCGCCCGGCCGCGCTCGTCGCCGAACTGCGGGCGCAGAGCCCGCAGTTCGCCCGGATGTGGGACGACCACGAGGTCGCGGTGCGCCGCTCGGACACCAAGCGCTTCCGCCATCCGGTCGTCGGGGAGCTGGAGTTGGACTGCGAGGTGCTGCTCAGCCCCGAGCACGACCAGCGGCTGATCGTCTACACCGCGCGCCCCGGCAGCGCCGCGTACGAGCGGCTGCGGCTGCTCAAGGTGGTCGGCCTCCAGGACCTGGCCGTCGGCTGAAACGGTCCCCGGACCGTCGTCCCCGGCGCGCCGCGGAATGTGACTGTCACGGCCCAACTCCCTTCGTACGTACGGGCGATGGCGCCTACGTAAGGGGTATGGAGGCGCGCCTGTGCCATGGCGTATTCCCGCGGCATGATTTGCCCCCGGGTATGCCCAACAGTGAGTGAAGGGCCGCTAACGTGAAGACACGGTCCGGCGGGCACGAATCCCCCGTGCGTGCCCGCCGGACCTTCGATTCCCCGGGATTCCCAGGGGTTTCCCGGATCTTCCGGACCGTGCCGCCGCCCCGCGTGCCGAGTGCCCCGTCGACGTGTTCGCCGTAAGGGGAGGGCCGAGCGGGACCGTACGGCCTCGCCCGGCCGTCCCCTTACCGGATCAGTCGGCCGCGGCGGCGACCCCCGGCGCGGGCGCGGGGGAGGAGCCGGTGACCGTTTTGCCCGCGGCCGGGCGGACGACGCCCGCGCCCACCACCAGGCCGAGGGTGAGGACGGTGACCAGCGTGAAGGAGACCGTCAGCGAGGTGGCCCCGGCGATACCGCCGATCGCGGCCGGGGCGACCAGGCCCGAGGTGTACGTGACGGTGGCGACGCCCGCGATGGCCTGGCTCGGATTGGGGCCGCTGCGCCCGGCGGCGGCGAAGCACAGCGGCACGACCACGGATATCCCGATGCCGAGCAGCGCGAAGCCCGCGATGGCGGGCAGCGGCGAGTGCGAGAGCACCACCAGCAGACCGCCGAGGGTGGCGAGCACCCCGCCCGACCGCAGCGTCCGTACCGCGCCCAGCCGCCGTACCGCGAAGTCGCCGAAGAGCCGGGTGACCGCCATCGTGCAGGAGAACGCGGTGTACGCGACCGCCGCGATGCCGGGTGAGGCCCCGGCGACATCGCGCAGGTAGACCGCGCACCAGTCGGAGCTGCCGCCCTCCGCGAACACCCCGCAGAAGCCGATCGCGCCGATCACGAGCGCCGTGCGCGGCGGCAGGGCGAAGCGCGGCGGCGCGGCCTGGTCCGCGTCCGGCCGGATGTCGGGCGCCCCGGCGCAGATCAGGTAACTCGTCACCAGCAGCGCCGCGGCCATCGCGCCCAGATGGATCCTGCCGTCGAGCCCCGCGTGCGCCGCGGGCACGCCGATCGCCGCGCCCACCAGCGTGCCGACGCTCCACATGCCGTGCAGCCCCGACATGATCGACTTGCCCTTGCGGTGCTCCACCTCGATGCCGATCGCGTTCATGACGACATCCGCCATGCCCGCGCTGGCCCCGAAGGCGAGCAGTGCCAGGCACAGCCACGGCAGGCCCGGCATGACCGCGGGCAGCGCCAGTACGGCCGTCCACATCCCGAGCAGGACGCGCAGCGCGGTACGGGAGCCGAGGCGGTGCATCAGCCGCCCCGCCAGCGGCATCATCAGCGACGAGCCGATCGCGGGACAGGCCAGCGCCAGACCGAGAGCGCCGGGGCTCAGGGACAGATGGTCCTTGATCCACGGGATACGGGTGGCGAAGGTGCCGCTCGCCGCGCCGTGGACGGCGAACGCGATGGCGATGGCCATATGGGCCCGGCGGATCCGGGACGGAGCCGTCTTGTCGTCGGCGGCGGCGGTTTTCATGCGGCGTAAACTATCAGGAAGGCTCCCTGAAAGTTAAGGGGTCATCGGCTGCCACGAGACCGGGTTGCCGGGCCGACGGCTCAACGGGTTCACGGGCTCGATCAGTCCGCGCTCCCGTCGGGCACCCGCTCCGGGAAGCCGTACGGCGTACGGGCCCACCGCCCCGGTCTGGAAGGATCCCCGCATGACCGTCACCCGCGCGCTTCCGGGCCGCAACGCGTCACCGCGCACCGCCCGCGCCATCAACGACCGCCTCGCCCTGCGCCTCCTCCAGCAGGAAGGCCCGCTCACCGCGGGGCAGTTGAAGGAACTCACCGGAATGTCCCGGCCGAGCGTCGCCGACCTCGTCGAGCGGCTCCAGGACTCCGGACTGATCGAGGTGGTCGGCGAGGCGGGCGAGGACAGACGCGGGCCCAACGCGCGGGTGTACGGCATCGTCGCCGACCGGGCGTACGTCGCCGGACTCGACATCCGCGTCGAGAGCATCGGCGTGGAGATCGCCGACCTCCTCGGCCGCACCGTCGCCCGCGCCGACCTGCACGTCCCGGACGGGGCCGACCCGGCCGGGACCGTGGCCGAGGGCGTGGCCCTGCTGCGCCGCGCCATCCGCACCGCGGGCGCCACCGAACTCCACACCGTCGCCTGCGGCGCGCCCGGCCTCGTCGACCCGGAGACCGGACGGCTGCGCGCCGCCAACGCGCTGCGCTCCTGGCACGCGGACCTGGTCGACGAGATCCGCTCCCGGCTCGGCGTGCCCGTGCTGCTGGAGAACGAGGTCAACCTCGCCGCCGTCGCGGAACAGCGCGTGGGCGCCGCGCGGAACGACGACACCTTCGTCCTGCTCTGGATCGGCGGGGGAGTCGGCGCCGCCGTCGTCCTCGACGGCAAACTGCGCCGCGGCGCGTCGGGCGGAGCCGGCGAGGTCGGCTTCCTCCCGCTGCTCGGCACCCCCGAACTGCCGACCGCCACCGACTGCGACAACGGCTACCACGGGCTGGTCGGCAGCCGCGCCGTCTGCGCCCTCGCCCGCGAGCACGGAATCCCCGTCGGGGGCGCCGACGAGGCCGAGGGGGCCGCGGCGGCCGTCACCGCCGCGCTCGCCGGAGGCGCCGCCACCGAAGGCTTCCTCGCCGAGCTGTCCACGCGGATCGCCGTCGGGGCCGCCGCCATCTGCGCCGTGCTCGACCCCGGACGGGTCGTCCTCGCCGGTGAGGTCGCCCAGGCCGGAGGGGCCGCCCTGGCCGAACGCGTCGCCGAGTGCCTCGGACGCATCTCGCCGCTGCCGACTGTCGTACGGGCCAGCGCCGTGCACGGCGGCGCCGTCCTGCGCGGGGCCGTGGTCACCGCCACCGACGCGGCCCAGGAGGAGCTGTTCGCCCCCGCGGTGTGAGGCAGGGCACACGGACGCCCTGGAGGCCGCGGGGGTGTGCGTGGCACACTGGTGCCGTACCAGTGACGTTTGCGCACTCCGGGGTCGGTGTAATTCCGAACCGGCGGTTACAGTCCGCGACCCGTCCGCAGCCAGCGGCCGGTTGACCAGGTGAAATTCCTGGACCGACGGTGAAAGTCCGGATGGGAGGCAGTGCGCGGCGGGCGTTCACTCGGGTACGCCGCCGTCAGCGGCCCCGCGCGCACAGCGCGAGCGGTCCGCGGCCGTCACCGGCGTACGCGATGGTTCGGTTTCCCCGCTCAGCATCCCAACGCCCCGGAGTCCGTGCCCGAAGAGGCAGGAGGACCCGGTGGCCACCGCCACGGAAACCGACGCGATGCGACGCGCTGTCGCGCTGTCGGCCCGCGCGCTCGGAGACACCGCCCCCAACCCGGTCGTCGGCTGCGTGATCCTCGACGCCGAGGGCGCCCGGGTCGGCGAGGGCTGGCACCAGCGGGCCGGCGGCCCGCACGCGGAAGTGCACGCGCTGTTCGCGGCCGGTGAGCGGGCCAGGGGCGGCACCGCCCTGGTGACGCTCGAACCCTGTAACCACACCGGCCGTACCGGCCCCTGCGCCCAGGCGCTCATCGAGGCCGGGATCGTCCGCGTGGTCTACGCGGTCGCCGACCCCAACCCGTCGGCCTCCGGTGGCGCCGCCACCCTGCGCGCGGCGGGCGTCGAGGTCGAGAGCGGACTCCTGCGGGACGAGGCGGAGGCGGTCAACGTCGCCTGGCTCACCTCGGTCCGCCTCGGCCGCCCGTACGTGCGCTGGAAGTACGCCGCCACCCTCGACGGCCGGATCGCCGCGGCCGACGGTTCGAGCCGCTGGATCAGCTCCGCCGAGTCCCGCGCCGACGTGCACCGGCTGCGCGCGGAGTCCGACGCCGTCGTGGTCGGCTCCGGCACCCTGCGGGCCGACGACCCCCATCTGGCCGTACGCGGTATCGACGGGGTGACCCAGCCGCTGCGCGTCGTGGTCGACACCCGGGCCCGTACCACCGCTGACGCCCGCGTGCTGGACGACGCGGCGCCGACGCTCATCGCCGTCGGCGAGGACGCCGACACCTCCCACCTGCCGGGCGTCGACACCGTACGCCTGCCGTACGCCAGGACCGAGGACGGTACGGAGGGCGGCGGCGTCGACGTGGCCGCGCTCCTGGCCGCACTGCACACGCGCGGGGTGCGCTCGGTACTGCTGGAGGGCGGGCCGACGCTGGCCGGGGCGTTCGTCGCCGCCGGAGCCGTCGACGCGGTCACCGCGTACCTGGCGCCCGCGCTGCTCGGCGCCGGGCCCAACGCGCTCGGCGACGCAGGAATCACCACCATCGCGCAGACGTTGCGGCTCGACGTGACCGATGTCGCCCGCCTCGGGCCCGACGTGCGCGTCACGGCCGTACCGGCCGTGTCCCACTCCTCCCACTCTCCTCAGGAGCGCTGAAGTGTTCACCGGAATCGTCGAAGAACTGGGTGAGATCACCGGCGTCGAGGACCTGGGCGACGCCAGCCGCTTCCGGGTCCGCGGACCCGTCGTGACCGAAGGCGCCAAACACGGCGACTCCATCGCCGTCAACGGCGTCTGCCTGACCGTGGTCGACTTCGGCGAGGACGACTTCACCGCCGACGTGATGGCCGAGACGCTGAACCGCTCCAGCCTCGGCGCGCTCGGCCCCGGCTCGCGGGTCAACCTGGAGCGCCCGATGGCACTGGGCGGGCGGCTCGGCGGCCACCTCGTCCAGGGCCATGTGGACGGCACCGGCGAGGTCGTCGAGCGCAAGCCCGCCGAGCACTGGGAGATCGTCAAGATCTCGCTCCCCGACGACCTGTCCCGCTATGTGGTCGAGAAGGGCTCCATCACCGTCGACGGCATCAGCCTGACCGTGGTGGAGGCGGGCGCCGACTTCTTCACCGTCAGCCTCATCCCGACCACCCTCGCGCTGACCACGCTCGGCCTCAAGCAGCCCGGCGACCCGGTCAACCTCGAAGTGGACGTCATCGCCAAGTACGTCGAGCGGATGCTGGGCGAGCGCGCGGCCGTCACCGGGCAGGATCCGGAACCGGAGGCCGTGAAGTGAGCGCCCTGCACTGGCTGAACAGCGAGGCGTTCACCGCCTTCGACCAGCACGTGATGTGGTCGGACATGATCGGCAATCTGCTCGGTCTCGGCGCGCTGGCGCTGGGCTGGCGGCGCGCGATGCTCACCTGGCCGGTCCAACTGCTCTCCGGTGCCGTGCTGGTGGCCGCCTTCTGGGCCGCGCACCTCGGCGGCGGCGTCGGCAAGCAGTTCGTGGTGATCACCGTCGCCGTGTGGGGCTGGTACCAGTGGCGGCGCGGCCGGGACGGCAGCGGACGGCTCGCGGTCCGCTTCGCCACCTGGCGCGAGCGCGCGGTGCTCGTCGTCGCCACCGGGCTCGGCACCGTGGCCGTCGCCTCGCTCTTCCTCGCCTACCCGTCGCTGTCCTGGAACCCGTGGCCCGACGCGTACATCTTCGTCGGGACGCTGGCGGCGATGGTCGCCCAGGCGCGCGGCTGGGTCGAGTTCTGGTTCGCCTGGCTGGCGGTCGACGCCGTCGGCGTACCGCTCAACTTCCACAGCGGGCTGCCGTTCTCGGGCCTGGTCTACATCATCTACTTCTTCCTGGTGATCGTCGGGATGTACGCCTGGTGGCAGCAGACCAGGGCCGCCGCGGCCACCACCGCTTCCGACGCAGCCGCTTCCGACTCCACCTCGCAGAACACCGTTCCGGAGGGAGTGACGGCATGAACGCCGTGACCGCACTGCACAACGACTGGTACGAGGACGGTGACCTGGTGCTCGACCCGGTCGAACAGGCCATCGCCGACATCGCCGCGGGCCGCCCGGTCGTGGTGGTGGACGACGAGGACCGGGAGAACGAGGGCGACCTCGTCGTGGCCGCGCAGAAGGTCACGCCCGAGATCGTCGCCTTCATGATGACCGAGTGCCGCGGGCTGATCTGCGTACCGCTGGAGGCCCCCGACCTCGACCGGCTCGACCTGCCGCAGATGGTCGACGCCAACACCGAGTCGATGCGCACCGCCTTCACCGTCACGGTCGACGCGAGCGCCGAGCACGGCGTCACCACCGGCATCTCGGCCGCCGACCGGGCCGCCACGATACGGCTGCTGGCCGACCCCGCCTCGCGGGCCACCGACTTCGTCCGGCCGGGACACGTCTTCCCGCTGCGCGCCAGGCCCGGCGGCGTCCTGGTCCGCAACGGCCACACCGAGGCGGGCGTGGACCTGGCCCGGCTCGCCGGACTGCACCCGGCCGCCGCCATCGTGGAGATCGCCCGCGAGGACGGCACGATGGCCCGGCTGCCCGAACTGGTGCCCTTCGCCCGCAAGCACGGTCTGTCGATCATCTCCATCGAGGACCTGATCGCGTACCGCCGCTCGTCGGAGCCCACCGTCCGCCGCGAGGCCGAGACCACGCTGCCCACCGCCTTCGGCGACTTCCGTGCCTTCGGCTACCGCTCCACCACCGACGGCGTCGAGCACATCGCGCTGGTCGCGGGCGACATCGGCGACGGCACCGACGTCCTGGTCCGGGTGCACTCCGAGTGCCTGACCGGTGACGTCTTCGGCTCGCAGCGCTGCGACTGCGGCCCACAGCTCCAGACCGCGCTGCGCAAGGTCGCCGAGGAGGGCCGGGGCGTGGTGCTGTACCTGCGCGGCCACGAGGGCCGGGGCATCGGCCTGATGTCCAAGCTGCGCGCGTACGAACTCCAGGAGCGCGGCCGGGACACCCTGGACGCCAACCTCGAACTCGGCCTGCCCGCCGACGCCCGCGACTACGGCGCCGCCGCGCAGATCCTCACCGACCTCGGGGTCGGCTCGCTGCGGCTGATGACCAACAACCCGGCCAAGACCGGCGCGTTGGTCCGGCACGGCCTCGACGTCCTCGGCAGGGAACCCATGCCGGTCGCCGCCGGGGAGCACAATCTGCGCTATCTGCGTACCAAGCGGGACCGGATGGGTCACGACCTGCCGTGGCTCGACGCGGGCCAGAGCACCACCTGCGCCAACCAGTAGCCCGGCCGGGCCGGCGGGACCGCGCGTCCGAAGCGCGTCCCGAGCGCGTCCCGACGACGTTCCGAGCACGTCCTGAGCATGTCCTGACCACATCCTGACCACGTCCTGATACGGACGATTGCCATGAGACACCTGATGGCCTTGATACGGGCGATCAGCTTGATACAACCGGCACGACAGCACATCGAGCACCGAGGAGAGAAGTGAGCGGTAAGGGCGCCCCCGAGCTGACCGTGAAGAACTGCGGCGACCTGCGTGTGGCCGTGATCGCGGCGCAGTGGCACACCCAGGTGATGGACGGCCTGGTCGACGGGGCGATGCGCGCCCTGCACGACCTCGGCATCGACGAGCCGACGCTGCTGCGCGTGCCCGGCAGCTTCGAACTGCCCGTGGTCGCCAAGGTGCTGGCCGGCCGCGGCTACGACGCGATCGTGGCGCTCGGCGTCATCATCCGCGGCGGCACCCCGCACTTCGAGTACGTCTCCCACGGCGTCACCGCCGGGCTGACCCAGGTCGCCGTGGACAGCGGCGTGCCCGTCGGCTTCGGCGTCCTCACCTGCGACACCGAGGAGCAGGCGCTCGACCGCGCCGGACTGCCGGGCTCGAATGAGGACAAGGGGCACGAAGCGGTCACCGCGGCCGTCGCCACGGCCACCATCCTGCGCTCGGTCTCCGAACCCTGGCGCTGAGCAGGCGGCGGTTCCCCGTAGGCTAGGGCCACCATGGCCAACAAGACATTCGAGCAGCTCTTCACCGAGTTGCGGCACAAGGCCGCCACCGGCGACCCCAGCACGTCCCGCACCGCCGAGCTGGTGGGCAAGGGCGTGCACGCGATCGGCAAGAAGGTGGTCGAAGAGGCCGCCGAGGTGTGGATGGCCGCCGAGTACGAGGGCGCCGACGCCACCGCCGAGGAAATCTCCCAACTGCTGTACCACG
Source organism: Streptomyces sp. NPDC024632 (assembly GCF_055559175.1). NCBI lineage: Bacteria > Bacillati > Actinomycetota > Actinomycetes > Kitasatosporales > Streptomycetaceae > Streptomyces > Streptomyces sp. NPDC024632. The sequence continues at coordinate 374,778 of NZ_JBVHLD010000008.1, read as the reverse complement.
TTCAGGTGATGATGGTCGCCCGGGGTATCTCCCTCGACGACGTCTACGCCCATCTCTGAGCGCGTACGCGACCCGTACGCGCTCAGAGACAGCCGGCCACCACCCCTGCCACCCGTACCGCTGCCACCCGTACCGCTCCACAGCCCTGCCCACGAGCCGAGACTCTCTTCAGAGAAGGAAACCGTCCTCATGCTGCGCATCGCCGTCCCCAACAAGGGCTCATTGTCCGGACCCGCGGCGGCCATGCTCCATGAGGCCGGTTACCGGCAGCGCAAGGAGTCCAAGGAGCTCGTGCTGGTCGACCGGGACAACGAGGTGGAGTTCTTCTACCTGCGCCCGCGCGACATCGCGATCTACGTCAGCACCGGCCGCCTCGACATCGGCATCACCGGCCGGGACCTGCTGCTGGACTCCGGCGCGGTCGCCGAGGAGATCCTCCAGCTCGGCTTCGCCCGCTCCACCTTCCGCTACGCCGCCGAGCCCGGCACCGCCGACACCGTCCAGGACCTCAACGGCAAGACGGTGGCGACCTCGTACGAGGTCGTCGTCGAGAAGCACCTCGCGGACAACGGCATCGAGGCGTCCGTCGTCCACCTCGACGGCGCCGTCGAGACCGCCATCCAGCTCGGTGTCGCGCACGCCATCGCCGACGTGGTGGAGACCGGCACCTCGCTGCGGAACGCCGGGCTCGAAGCCTTCGGCGAACCCATCATGGAGTCCGAGGCCGTGGTGATCCGGCGCACCGGGGCCGACCCGGACGAGCCCAAGGTCCGGCAGTTCCTGCGCCGCCTCCAGGGCGTCCTGGTCGCCAGGCGCTACGTGATGATGGACTACGACATCCGCGTCGAGCAGGTCGAGAAGGCCGTCGCCCTCACCCCGGGCCTGGAGTCGCCGACCGTCTCCCCGCTGCACCACGAGGGCTGGGTCGCGGTCCGCGCCATGGTCCCGACCAGCGACGCCCAGCGGATCATGGACGAGCTGTACGACCTGGGCGCCCGCGCGATCCTGACCACCGGCATCCACGCCGCGCGGCTGTGACCGGCGCCGAGGACCGTACGCGGGCGGCGCTCGACGGGCTGCCGCGTACCTTCCGCCCCGTCGTCACCCGCGTGGTGCTGCTGTCCCTGGGCGCAGCGCTGGTGGTGGCGCTCACCGTCGTCGCGCTGATGATGCCGCACGACGGCGCCGGGCCCTGGAGCACCGGCGACCGGATCACCGTGATCATGATGGGCGTGCTGATCGCCGCGGTGCTCGCGCTGCTCAGCCGCCCCAAGGTGACCGTGACGGCCGACGGCGTGACCGTGGTGAATCTCACGGTGAAGCGGCGGCTGGCGTGGGCCGAGGTGGTGCGGGTCAATCTGCGGCCGGGCGACGCCTGGGTCCATCTCGACCTCGCCGACGGCACGACGCTGCCCGTGATGGGCATCCAGCCCGGTATCGCCAAGGAGCAGGCGCTGCACGACGCCAGGCTGCTGCGCTCGCTGGTGGAGACGCTGGGCGAGGCGCAGGGCACGACGTCCGCCGGCCACTGAGCGCGCGGCGGTGCGCGCCGCCCCACGCGTCCGCGGGCGCTCCGTCCACGGACCGGGCCGCGATCCGTCCGTGACCTTTCCGCGAACCCGTCCGCGAACCCGTCCGTGAACCCGGCCCCCGCCGTCCTTCGCGGGCGCGGCACCAATGGCTACTCTGGGGGACGAACGGCGCCCACCGCGCTTGCCCCGCACCCCTGGAGCACCGCCCGCGGGGCCCCGACCAACCAAGGAGTGACACTCACACCCCGATGGACGAACCGTCCGGTAGTACCTGCGCCGCCCCTCCCTCCCGGGAATCCGGAGCGGCGGCCTCATGAGCACCTCACTGCTGCTGCTCGCGGCAGCCCTCGTCCTGATCCTTGCCAACGGCTTCTTCGTCGCCGCCGAATTCGGCCTGGTGACCGTGGAGCGCCCCGCGGCCGAACGCGCCGCCGCGGCCGGTGACCGCCGGGCCCGCAGTGTCGTGGCCGCCCTGCGCAAACTCTCCTTCCAGCTCTCCGGCACCCAGCTCGGCATCACCATCACCTCGCTGGTCGTCGGCATGCTGGCGGAACCCGCACTCGCCGACCTGCTGACCGGCCCGCTGACCTCGGCCGGGGTCCCGGACGGCGCCGCCCCCGGCGTCGCCGTCGTCGTCGGCATGATGGTCGCCTCCGCCGTCCAGATGGTGATCGGCGAACTCGTCCCCAAGAACTGGGCGGTCTCCCGCCCGCTGGCTGTCGCCCGTGTGGTGGCCGGACCGCAGCGCGCCTTCTCGCGGGTCTTCCGGCCCGTCATCGAGGTGCTGAACACCGCCGCCAACCGGCTGGTGCGGCTGGTCGGCGTCGAGCCCGCCGACGAGCTGGCGTCCGCCCGCACCCCCACGGAACTGGTCTCCCTGGCCCGGCACTCGGCGCTCGCCGGGACGCTGGAGCAGGACACCGCCGACCTCTTCGTGCGCACCCTGTCGCTCGGCGACCTCATCGCGGAGAACGTGATGACGCCCCGCGTCCGGGTCAGCGCGCTGGAGGACACCGCCACCGCCGCCGACGTGCTCAATCTGACCAGGGCCACCGGCCTGTCCCGCTTCCCGGTCTACCGGGAGCGGCTGGACGACATCATCGGCATGGTCCACCTCAAGGACGCCCTCGCCGTCCCCGCCGAGCGCCGCGACCGCGTCTCCGCGGGGACCATCGCGGTCGCCCCGCTGCTCGTCCCGGAGACCCTGCCGGGCCAGCAGCTCCTGGAGCTGCTGCGCAGCCAGCAGCCGATCGCCGTGGTCGTCGACGAGTACGGCGGCACCGCCGGGGTCGTCACGCTGGAGGACATCGTCGAGGAACTGGTCGGCGAGGTGCGCGACGAGCACGACGCCGCCGACCTGCCCGAACTGGCGCAGGTCCCGGCCGCCGAGGCCGACGGTCCCGCCTGGGACGCCGACGGAAGCTGCCGGATCGACACCCTGGCCAGAATCGGCCTGCTCGCCCCCGAGGGACCCTACGAGACGGTCGCCGGCCTCGTCGCCGACCTGCTCACCCGGATCCCCGAACCGGGCGACGAGGCCGAACTGCCCGGCTGGCGGCTGCTGGTCCGCGAGGTCACCCACCACCGGGCCGAACGCGTACGGATCGTGCGTACGGATCGCGTCGCGGGGGAGGCGACCTCGTGATGAGCGCTCTCCAACTCCTGTTCGCCGTCCTGCTGGTGCTCGGCAACGGCTTCTTCGTCGGCGCGGAATTCGCCCTGGTCTCGGTCCGCCGCAGCCAGATCGAACCGCTCGCCGCCGAACAGCGCAGGGCCCGTACCGTGCTGTACGGCCTCGAACACCTCCCGCAGATGATGGCCGCCGCCCAGTTCGGCATCACCGTCTGCTCGTTGACCCTCGGCGCGGTCGCGGAACCGACCGTCGCGCACCTGCTGGAACCGATCTTCGAGGCGGTGCGCGTCCCCGAGGACTTCGTGCACCCGATCGGATACGTCCTGGCACTGGCCGTCGTGGTCTTCCTGCACCTGGTGATCGGCGAGATGGTGCCGAAGAACCTGGCGATGGCCGCGCCGGAGAAGACCGCGCTGTGGCTGAGCCCGGGTCTGGTCGGCTTCGCCAGGGTGTTCCGCCCGGTGATCTCGGTGCTCGGCACCTGCTCCCGGCTGATCCTGCGGGCCTTCGGCGTGGAGCCCAAGGACGAGGTCGACTCCGTGTTCACCAGCGCGCAGCTGACCGTGCTGGTCGAGGACGCCCGGCAGGCCGGGCTGCTCGACATCGACGAGCAGGAACGCCTGGAGGACGCGCTGGAGCTGGGCACCCGCCCGGTCACCGAAGTGCTGCTCACCCCGGCGGAGTTGATCACCCTCGACCCGGCCGCCACCCCGCGGCAGGTCGAGGAGCTGACGGTGCGCACCGGGTACTCGCGGTTCCCGATCGCGGGCGCGGGCGCGGACTTCCTCGGCTACCTCCACGTCAAGGACGTCCTCGACGTGGACGACCTCGACCGGCCCGTGCCGCAGCGGCTCTGGCGGCCGATCACCACCCTGCGGGCCGACCTGCCGCTGGACGACGCGCTCACCGCGATGCGGCGCGCCGCCTCGCACCTGGCCGCCGTCGCCGACGCCTCGGGGCGGGTCCTCGGCCTGGTCGCGCTGGAGGACGTCCTCGAAATGCTCGTCGGCGAGGTGAAGGACCCCGCCCACCGCGCGCCTTCCCCCGCCCGGGAGGTGCCCGTCCCGCACGCCGCGGAGGATTCCGGCGAACTGGTCCGGTAGGCAGTGCCCGGAAGGGGCGTGCGAAGCCGCTGAAGACGCGGTCCGCACGCCCCTTCCGGATCTCGTCCCGGCGGCCCGGTACTACTCGACCGGGTCGGTCGGGGTCGCTCCGGGCCCGCGCCCGGAGAGGACTTCGCCGTACGCCTGCATGAGATCGGGCAGGCGCAGGGTGGACAATTCGTCGCGGCTCGGTGAGGCCGGGTACTCGGACAGCCGCAGGTCCCGGTAGGCGCAGCTCTTCTCGTACAGGGTGCGCAGCAGCCGTCCGTTGCCCAACTCGTCGATCCAGCCCTGGTCCACCACGTGCCCCGCGATGGCCTTCAGCTCCTCCAGCGCCTCCTCGTCCCAGCGGTCGCCGTTCTCCGCGGCGAGGACTTCACCGATCCGGGTGAGTTCCAGCGGCCGGTAGCTGGGGAAGTCGACGCGGGTGGTGAAGCGGGAGCTGAGTCCGGGGTTGGCGGCCAGCAGCCGGTCCATCCCCTCGGGGTAACCCGCGAGGATGACCACGAGCCGGTCGCGGTTGTCCTCGGCGCGCTTGAGCAGCACCTGAAGCGCCTCGTCGCCGTACGCGTCGCCCTTGCTGTAGCCGGAGTTGGACAGCGCGTACGCCTCGTCCACGAAGAGCACGCCGCCGAGCGCGGAGTCGATCAGCTCATTGGCCTTCACCGCGGTCTGGCCGAGGAATTCGCCGACCAGATCGGAGCGTTGGGCCTCCACCAGGTGGTCGCCGCCGAGCAGTCCGAGCGCGTAGAAGACCCGGCCGAGGATGCGGGCGACGGTGGTCTTGCCGGTGCCGGAGGGCCCGGAGAAGACGAAGTGCCGTTTCGGCGGCTGCACCGGCAGGCCCTGCCCGGCCCGCAGCCGGGCCATCCGCAACTGCGCGGACAGCGCCTTGACCTGGCGCTTGACCGGCTCCAGACCGACCATCCTGTCCAGTTCCGCCAGCGCCTGGGTGAGCAGCACCGGGTCGGAGCCGCCCATCGGGACCTGCACCGGCAGCGACCCGCCGAGCGGGGCGGCGGACCGGTCGCGTACGTCGTCGTCCAGCGGGCCCGCGGACAGCAGCGACTCGTCGGGCTCCGGTCCCGGACCGCGGCCCTCGCCGGGGTCGGCCAGCAGCGCGGACTCCATGTCGGCGCCGCCCTCCGGCATCGCCTGCCCGGTCCCGGCCAGCGACACGGCCGCCAGCCCCACGCCCTCGTCGAGGCCGTCGTCGGTCTCGTGGATCGCGGCCAGCCGGGCGGAGGTGTCCATGAAGGCGGGGTCGACGCGGTGCACCGCCCGGTAGAGCGGCACGGCCGCCGCCGTACGCCCGGTGCCCTCGTACGCGCGGGCCAGCCAGTAGCGCAGCTCCTTGCGCTGCGGCTGCTCGCTGCGGCAGCGCATCAAGGCGGCGGCCAGCAGCGGCTCGGCCTGGCCGCACATCTCCAGCCTGACCCTGGCCATGCCGCCGAACAGCCCGGCCTCGATGCCGAGTACGGGATCGCCCAGCAGCGGCTCGGTGTGCCGGACCAGCCGCTCCCAGTCCTTGACGAGATAGGCGCGGCAGGCGTGCAGGAAGCGGACCTGCGGATCGGTGTCGACCGGCGGGCAGTCCGCCAGGGCCCGGTCCAGCTCGGCGACATGGCGGCCGTCCAGCCAGTGCGAGGCGTGCGCCAGCAGCAGGTCGCGGCTGGTCTCCAGCACCGGCTGCACCCACCAGCCCAGCCAGTACCAGGAGTTGAGGGTCCTGCGGTGGGCGGCTCGCTGCTCGCCGAAGCGGTCGCGGTGCCGGTACATCTGGAGCAGCGCGGTGGCGGTGTCGGCGCGCAGCGCGTGCAGCCCGAGCCAGGCGTCCGCCATGCCGGGGTCGATCCGGACCGCGGTCCTGAACTCCTCCTCGGCCTGGACGTAGGCGCCCATCGTGTACGCGTCGACGCCGCGCAGCCAGGCGAGATCGGCCGGGGCGCCCGGACGCTCGGTGCCGAAGTCCATCAAGTCCCCACCAATCGTTCCCCCGCGCCGCACTGTCGCCCGCTGTCCCAACCCGTGCGCACCGGGCGGGAGTTGGGACAGGCGACAGTCCACCCCCGGCTGCCGGTCCGCCCTTTTCGCATCGTACCCGCGATGTCCCGCGGGCCGTAGGGTGCCGTGACCTGGGGGACAGCGGGAATCCGCGCGAGCGCGGGGAACTCGGCCCCGACGTACGGCCGTCGGGCGGTGACCGTGAGTGAGAAAAACCGGCTCTCGACGGGCCGATTCCGGCCCGGAGACAGGGCAGAGCCCCCGGTCACGGGGGAACAACCGGGGGCTCCGCGTCTTGTCAACGGCCGTCTCCGGCCGCTTGTTGAAAACGTAAGTGCTGGATACCCGGCCGGTCAAGCGGTGTTGACGGACGTGTGCCCGGCGGCGGGGGAGTGGCGGCGGGCTGCCGCCGAGCCGTCACTCCCGGTGATCGCGGGCGGGGTTCGGGACGGCCCGGCAGCCGTCGGCGTCGTCGGTCTGGCGCACCAGAAGGTCGGCGAAGGGGCGGGACGGATCGGCGGCGAAATGCGCGTCCTCCGCGCGAGTCCAGCCGGTCCAGAAACGCGCCAGTTCCGGTCCGTCGCGCAGCAGTCCGCGCTGCCGCGCGGTCGCCGGGGGCACCTCCAGCCACAGCAGCAACGCCAGATACGGGCGCAGCGCTTGCCGCCCGCTGCCGACGCCGTCCAGCAGCACGACCGGCGCGGCCGGGATCTCCCGCTCGCCCGCGAAACGGCGCGCCGTCCAGTCGTACACCTGGTGCCGGGCGGCCCTTCCCCCGCTCAGCGGCGTCAGCACCTGTTCGACCAGGCGGCCGGTCCACTCGAACGGCTCCTCGTGCGTGGCCAGGTCGTCCAGATGGACGACGGGCGCGCAGCCCAGCTCCGCCGCCAGCCGCCCGGCCAGCGTGCTCTTGCCCGAGCCCGCGTGCCCGTCCACGGCGATCAGCCGCGTCCGCCCGCAGGACGGCTCCGCCCCGTCGAGCAGCCGCCCCAGCTCCCGTACCGTCAGTCCGTTCACCCCCCGACCTTACGGCGGGCCCCGCCCGGCGGCCCGCGCGCCGTCGCGTGTCCGGGGGCTCGGGGCCGCTCACCCGCCACCGCTGCCCGCGCCGCCGGGGGCGCCCCGGTACGGTGCGAAGGTGACCCACTCCGAGAGCGGCGGCGCAGCCGCATCCGTGCTGTACACCTCCGAGCGCCTGGCGAGGGCGCGTGCCGAGGCCGAAACGGCGGGCGTCCAGGCCCTGCTGGTGGCGCCCGGCGCGGACCTGCGCTACCTCACCGGGTATCAGGCGCTGCCGCTGGAGCGGCTGACATGCCTGGTGGTGCCGGTGGAGGGCGAGCCCTTCCTGGTGGTGCCGCGACTGGAGAAGCCCGCCGCGCAGGCGTCGCCCGCCGGCGGGCTCGGCATCGAGATCGTCGGCTTCGACGAGACCGACGACGCGTACGCGCTGATCGCCCGGCGGCTGCCCGCCGCGGTGGCCCGCTTCGCCGTCGACAACCACATGTGGGCGGAGAAGCTGCTCGCCTTCCGGGCCGCGCTCCCGGACGCCGAGGCCGTCCTCGCCGGTGACGTGCTGGCGGAGCTGCGGATGCGCAAGACCCCGGCGGAGATCGCGGCGCTGCGCCGCGCGGGCGCGGCGATCGACCGGGTGCACCGCAGGATCGGCGAGTGGCTGGTGCCCGGCCGCACCGAGCGCGAGGTCGCCAAGGACATCGCGGACGCCATCATCGAGGCGGGCCACGAGCGGGTCGACTTCGTGATCGTCGGCTCGGGGCCGAACGGCGCGAGCCCGCACCACGAGGTGTCCGACCGCGTGATCAGGGCGGGCGACCCGGTGGTGATCGACATCGGCGGCACCACCGCGGAAGGCTACTGCTCGGACTCCACCCGCACCTACGCCGTGGGAGAGCCGCCCGCCGCCTTCCGTGAGCTGTACGACGTGCTGCTGCGCGCCCAGACCGCGCAGACCGCGGCGGTCCGGCCCGGTGTCACCGCGGAGGAACTGGACGCCGTCGGCCGGGACATCATCACCGACGCGGGCTACGGCGAGCACTTCATCCACCGCACAGGACACGGCATCGGCCTGGACACCCACGAGGAGCCGTACATCGTGGCGGGCAGCAAACGCCCCCTGGAGCCGGGAATGGCGTTCTCCGTGGAACCGGGCATCTATCTGCCCGACACCTTCGGCGCCCGCATCGAGGATATTGCCGTCTGTACGGAAAGCGGTGGCGAGCGGCTCAATCTGACAGGGCGTGACCTGGTGGTTCTTCCCTGTTGAGCGCCAGTGGTCCAGTCCAATATTGTTCCCGGCGCGCGGCCGGAAACCCTGGTGGAAACGGCCGGTGAACGACGATAGTTGGGGCCACCTGTCATGCACTCGTAGGAGCGGGCAGGAATTCCCGATCACATCGAGGGGAACACCGCCATGACCAGACCCGCGCCCCGGCGTGCCGTACTGACCGCCGCGCTCGCGGCGGCCGCGGCCACCGCGACCGCGTCCGCGCAGTCCGCCTCCGCCGCCCCGGCCACCGCCTCCGGCGCGGCCGTTCCCGACGCCGCGCGACACCAGGCAGGCGGCGGCACGCCCGACGCCGCCCCCGTCGACTACCACGGCTGGACCTCGCTGCCCGACTGGCTGTTCGGCACCCACCGCGGCACGCTGCCGCTGCCGGGCCGCCGGCCCGGCGTGGTCATCGGCCGCGCCACCGGCACGCTCGACTACACCGACCCGCACACCGGCACCACCGCGACGTGGGAGTCGGCCACCTGGACCTCGCCGGTCCGCCGGGTGCCGCACCCCGCGAGCGAGCTGATCGCGTCCTGGAACGCGCACACCCCCGCGGGCACCTGGATCCAGATCGAACTGCTCGGCACCTACACCGACGGCACCGCGACCCCGGCGTACGTCATGGGCCGGTGGACCGCGGGCGACGGCCCCGAGGACATCCGCCGCACCTCGGTGGACGACCAGACCGACGGCAAGAGCAGCATCTGGACCGACACCTTCTCCATCGACGACACCACCGCCGGGCCGCTGCTGGCCTCGTACCGGCTGCGGCTGACGCTCTTCCGCAAGCCCGGCAGCCGCGCCACGCCCACCGTGTGGCGGCTCGGCGCGATGGCGTCCAACATCCCGGACCGCTTCACCGTCCCGGCGTCGGTGCCGGGCGTGGCCAAGGGCGTCGAACTCCCGGTGCCGCGCTACTCGCAGAACATCCACAAGGGCGAGTACCCGGAGTACGACAACGGCGGCGAGGCCTGGTGCAGCCCGACCTCCTCGACGATGGTCATCGAGTACTGGGGCCGCGGCCCCACGGCCGCCGACCTGGCCTGGGTGAACCCCGCCTACGCCGACCCCCAGGTCGACCAGGGCGCCCGCTACACGTACGACTACCAGTACGAGGGCTGCGGCAACTGGCCCTTCAACGCGGCCTACGCGGCCACGTACAAGGACCTCCAGGGCGTCATCACCCGGCTGCGCTCGCTCGACGACATCGAGCGGCTGATCAAGGCCGGTATCCCCGTCATCACCTCGCAGTCCTTCCTCGCCACCGAACTGGACGGCGCGGGATACGGCACCTCGGGCCACCTGATGTGCATCGCGGGCTTCACTGCGGACGGCGACGTCGTCGCCAACGACCCGGCCAGTTCCAGTGACGACGCGGTGCGCAACGTCTACAAGCGCGCCCAGTTCGAGACCATCTGGCTGAGGACCAAGCGGATCAACGCCACCGGCGGCGTCAGCGGCGGCACCGGCGGTGTCGCCTACGTCTACTTCCCGGCGCAGCCGAGCCCCGGTCAGCGCCGTGCGCTGGCGGCGGTCGGCATCGTCTGACATCCGTCCGTCCAGCCGTCTCCGGTCGTCTCCGGTCGTCTGTCCGGCCGACCGGCCGACCGGCCGTTTCCGGCCCGGCCCCGCTCCTCGTACGCGAGGGGCGGGGCCGGGTGCGTGCGGGGTGCGTGCGGGGGCGGACAGGCCGTCGCACGTGGGGAATTGGACTCGAAGTGGTAGAGACCAATTCGTGGTTTAGTCCAAAGGTCTGGACCAACTATTGACGGGTTCGCGTCACCGCAGGATTCTGTCTGCCACGTTCCCCCACAGGAGGCTAGACGTGAACCGTCTCAAAGCAATCGGCTCGGGCGTGGCCGCCGTCGCCCTGGCCGTGGCCGGGCTCGGTACCGTTGCCGCTCTCGGCCCAAGTCAGGCCAGCGGAGCCACGGTCTCGACGAACGCCCTGACCAACAACTGGTACGCCGCCGCCCCGTATCTGATGCCCAACGACAACAACCCGCCGAGCGCGACCGCCATCATGGACGCGACCGGCCTGAAGGCGTTCCAGCTCGCCTTCATCCTCGCCCCCAACGGCGGTGGGTGCAGCCCCACATGGGACGGGACCAGTGCGGTGTCCTCCGACACCGCGGTGGCGAACGTGATCTCCGCGATCCGGGCCAAGGGCGGAGACGTGTCCGTCTCCATCGGCGGCTACGGCGGCACCAAGCTCGGCCAGGCGTGTTCCGACGCCGCGTCCACGGCCGCCGCGTACCAGCAGGTCATCACCAAGTACCAGCTCAAGGCGATGGACTTCGACCTGGAGGAGCCGGAGTACGAGAACACCGCGGCCGTCGCGCGCGAGATCGGCGCGGCCAAGATCCTCCAGCAGAACAACCCCGGCCTGTTCATCTCGGTGACCACGGCGGGCACCGCGGCGGGCACCGGCTGGTTCGGCCAGCAGATGCTCAACGAGGCCAAGTCGCAGGGCTTCACCCCCAACAACTTCTCGATCATGCCCTTCGACGGCGGCTTCAACGGGGCGGCGTCGCAGACCAGCGCGCTCACCGCCTTCAACGGCCTGCTGAAGACCACCTTCGGCTGGGACACCGCCACCGCGTACGCCCACGAGGGCTTCTCCGGCATGAACGGCCGCAGCGACACCGGCGAGTTCTTCTACCAGGCCGACTTCCAGACCGTGCTGGACTACGCGACCAGCCACGGCATGGGCCGCTTCACCTTCTGGTCGCTCAACCGCGACCGCCAGTGCAGCCCGCCGGACAACAACGGCAGCACCTCGGGCACGTGCAGCAGCGTGGCGCAGAACTCCTGGGACTTCGCCAAGTACTCGGTGAAGTTCGCGGGCGCCACGCCTCCCACCAACCCGCCCACGACGCCGCCGACCACACCGCCGACCACCCCGCCCGGCGGCGGCACCTGCACGGTCGCCCAGTGGGCCGCCTCCGCCGTCTACGTCGGCGGCAACGAGGTGGCGCACAACGGGCACAAGTGGAAGGCCAAGTGGTGGACCACCAACGAGGAGCCCGGCACCACCGGTGAGTGGGGCGTGTGGCAGGACGAGGGCACCTGCTGACCGGCCGCCGGCCGCGACCGTCCGACGTTCCGGGGCGGCGACCGCACAGGCCGCCGAACCGCTGTCGGTCGAACTGGTCTGAACTGGTCTGATGCTGTCCGAAAATCTATCGCGGGTCCGCGGCCGTCACCGGCAGCGGACCCGCGCTGGTGTGTGCGCGAGTCCGCATCTGCGCGTTTTCGCATATGCACATGCTGGTGGTTGTTGACCAAAAACGGACCCTGGATCTCCGGTCGCGTGTTTCACTCCGAACACGTGATCAGTAGCCTCACAGGGTAGACAGGTGCGCGCCCGTCGGCCGAACCACCGTGTGCGACGCGCCCGTTGAGCCCGATGACCTGGAGACAGCAACCGTGACCGACCGTCCTTCCTGGGCCCCGCAGGGCATCGACCTGACGGTGCCCAGCGTGTCCCGGATCTACGACTACTTCCTCGGTGGCTCGCACAACTTCGAGGTGGACCGGGAGGCGGCGCGGCTGGCCATGCGGGCCATGCCGGGGGCGCCCAAGATCGGCCAGGCCAACCGGGCGGTCATGCACCGCGCCGTGCGCTTCGCGATGGACCGCGGCATCGACCAGTTCCTCGACATCGGCTCCGGCATCCCCACCTTCGGCAATGTGCACGAGGTGGTGCAGCGGGCCAACCCCGACGCCCACGTGGTGTACGTCGACAACGACCCGGTCGCCGTCGCCCACAGCCGCGCCGTCCTGGAGGGCAACGACAAGGCGACCATCGCCGCCGCCGACCTCCGCGACCCCGGCTCGGTGCTGGACAACCCCGAGACCAAGCGGCTGCTGGACTTCGACCGCCCCATGGGCCTGCTGCTCGTCGCCGTCCTGCACTTCCTGTCCGACGCCGACCATCCGAACGAGGTCGTCGCCGCGCTGCGCGACGCGCTGGCCCCCGGCAGCGTCCTGGTCGTCACCCACGCCACCCTCCAGTTCGGCCCCGTCCCCTCCGGACAGCGCGGTGTCCAGGCCGTCTACCAGCGCACCGCCACCCCGCTGATCATGCGCACCAAAGAAGAGGTGGAACGCTTCTTCGACGGCTTCGAACTCGTCGAGCCCGGCGTCGTCCCGCTGCCGCACTGGCGCCCCGAGGCCCCGCTCAGCGACGACGACGACCCCGCCGTACTCCACGGTCTCGCCGGTGTGGGGCTGAAAGCGTGACCGCGCTCCCGGCCGCGGCCGGAAACGAGGGCGCGCACGCGCCCGACGCACGCCCCGGCGACAATCTGCGCAGATTCGCCGCCATTTGGGCACGCGCCATCTACCCGGTGACGGTCACCTCGATGACCCGCGCCGAGTTCGAGGACCACCTGGTGCCGCTCACCCGTGTGCTGAGCGACACCCTCAGGGGCCGCCCGTTCGACCCCCGCCCGGCCGCCGAGGTCGGCACCGCCCTGGTCGCCGCGCACTGCACCGACCCCGAGGCGCTGCCCAGCATCCTCGGCGTCATCGACGCCTACCTCGTCCTGTACTGCCCGCCGGGCCCCGGCCTCGACACCGACGACTGCCGGGCCCGCTGCTCACGCCTCCAGCACGCGGTCGCCGTCGGCTTCTCGCGGGCCCTGCGCGAACGCACCCTGCGCGAGCAGGAGTCCATCATCCGCGCCGCCCTGGACGCCCAGCGCGACGCCGAAGGCGCCCTGGCCGCCAGCGAGGCCCGCTTCCGCGCCGTCTTCGAGGGCGCCGCCCTCGGCATCGGCATCGCCGACCTCGACGGGGAAGTCCTCGAGGTCAACGACGCGATGACCCGGATGTTCGGCAGCGAATCCCTGACCATGCGCCGCAATGTCACCGAGTGGGTCCACAAGGACGACGGCACCGGCACCGGCACCCGCCGGCTCAACGGCGAGCTGGTACGCGGCGAACGCGACACGTACGGCGTCGAGCGCGCCTACCAGCGGGTCGACGGCACCATCTTGTGGGCCAACGTCCGGGCGTCCCTGCTGCGCGACGCCACCGGCCGCCCGCAGTACCAGCTCGCGCTCGTCGAGGACGTCACGGAACGGCGCGGACTGCTGCGCCGACTGCGCCACCAGGCGACCCACGACGCGCTCACCGGACTGCCCAACCGCGCCCTGTTCTTCGAACGCCTCGACGCCGCGCTCGACGCCGACCCCGCCAACGGCACCAGCCGCATCGGCGTCTGCTACCTCGACCTCGACGGGTTCAAGGCCGTCAACGACAGCCTCGGCCACGCGGTGGGCGACCAGCTCCTCGTCGCCGTCGCCGAACGCCTCCAGTCCTGCGTCACCTCGCCCGACCAGCTCGTCGCCAGGATCGGCGGCGACGAATTCGTCGCCCTCTACACCGACCCGCCGAGCCTCGCCGCCGTCACCGCGCTCGCCGAACGCATCCTGGACGCGCTGTCCGCCCCCGTCCTGCTCGACGGCCGCGAACTGCCCGTCCACGGCAGCATCGGCATCGTCCACGGCCCCGTCGAGTCCCGGATCGCCGCCGACGTCCTGCGCAGCGCCGACATCACGATGTACCGCGCCAAGGAACAGGGCGGCAACCGGTACGAGGTCGCCGACCCGGTCGCCGACGCCCGCGCCATCACCCGGCACGGCCTGACCAACCAGCTCCCGAGCGCCCTGGAACACGACGAGTTCTTCATCGAGTACCAGCCCCTCGTCGGCCTCGACGACGGCGCCGTGCACGGCGCCGAAGCGCTGGTGCGCTGGTGCCACCCCACCCACGGCATACTCGGGCCCGACCAGTTCATCCCGCTCGCCGAGAGCACGGGACACATCGTCGGCCTCGGCCGCTGGGTCCTGGAGCGGGCCGCCCGCCAGGCGTACGCCTGGCAGAGCGAGCACATCGGCGGCGGTCCGCCGCCACGGGTGAACGTCAACCTCTCACCGATCCAGCTGCACCACCCCGAGCTGGTCCAGGAGGTCTCCCGCGTCCTGGAGGACACCGGCCTCGACCCCGCGTCGCTCTGCCTTGAGGTCACAGAGAGCGCTCTGATCGGCGCCGACGAGGACACCCTCAAGCCCCTGCGGCAGATAGTCGACCTCGGCGTCTCCATCGCCCTCGACGACTTCGGCACCGGCTACTCCAACCTGTCCTCCCTGCGCTGGCTCCCCGTCAGCGTCCTCAAGCTCGACCGCTCCTTCACCCGCGGCATGCGCGGCCACGCCGCCGACCCCGTCGACCTCAAGATCGTCGGCGGCATCGTCTCCCTCGCCCACGCCCTCAACCTGACCGTCACCGTCGAAGGCGTCGAGACCCGCACCCAGGCCGACCATCTGCGCGCCCTGGGCTGCGACACCGGCCAGGGCTGGTACTACGCCCGCCCCGGCCCGCCGGAACGGCTCCACACCCTGTCGCTGGCCGACGCAAGCTAGCCGCCCGGTCCGCCGTCACGGCTCCGCCAGCGCGCGGGGCCGTGAGAAACGACGCACTTGAGTGCGTCGGGCGGCCGTCGGGGCGGAGCCGCGCGGCCCACGTGGTGGAATCAGGCGGTACGCGAGCCCGTGGTCCGTCCGAGGAGAGCCCCCTGAACACCGCCGCCGCGGAGACGATCTCCGCCCTCGCTCTCCTGCTGGTCCTCGGCTTCGCCGTCCTGCGCCCGCGCGGCTGGCCCGAGGCGGTGGCCGCGGTGCCCGCCGCGGGACTGCTCATCGGCATCGGGGCGGTGACGCCGTCCGCCGCCTGGCACGAGACCAGGGAACTGCTGCCGGTCGTCGGCTTCCTGGCGGCCGTGCTCGTCCTGGCGGAACTGTGCGCCGACGACGGTCTGTTCACAGCGGCGGGCGACGCGGTCGCGCGGGCCTGCCGGGGCGAGCCCAAACGGCTGCTGGCCGGGGTGTTCGTCGTGGCCGCGCTGGTCACGGCGGTGCTCAGCCTGGACGCGACCGTCGTCCTGCTCACCCCGGTGATCATCGCGACGGCCGCACGGGCGGGCGCCAAGGCGCGCCCGCACCTGTACGCGACCGCGCACCTTGCCAACTCCGCCTCCCTGCTCCTGCCGGTCTCCAACCTCACCAATCTGCTGGCCTTCACGGCCGCCGGCGTGTCCTTCACCCGCTTCGCGCTCCTGATGACCCTGCCGTGGCTGCTGTCCGTCGGCATCGAATACGCCGTCTTCCGCCGCTACTTCGCCGCCGACCTCGCCGTCCGCGAGCACCCGCCGGAGCAGGGCGAGCCGCCGGCCGTACCGGTGTTCACGCTGGTCGTCCTCGGCCTGACCCTGGCCGGCTTCGCGGTCACCTCGCTCGGCGGCCTCAACCCCGCCTGGGCGGCGCTCGCGGGCGCGCTGGTCCTGGGCGTACGGGCGCTGCGCCGCCGCCGGGCGACGGTCCGCGGCCTGGTCGCGGCGGCCGGGCCGCTGTTCTGCCTGTTCGTGCTCGCCCTCGGCGTCGTGGTGAAGGCCGTGGTCGACAACGGCCTGTCCGACGCCGCCGACCGGGTGCTGCCGCACGGCAGCGGCCTGCTCGCGCTGCTCGGGACCGCCGCGTTCGCCGCCGTCCTGGCCAATCTGATCAACAACCTGCCCGCCGTGCTCGCACTGCTCCCGCTGGCCGCCGCGGGCGGCCCCGGCCCCGTGCTCGCCGTGCTCATCGGCGTCAACCTCGGCCCCAACCTCACCTATGCGGGCTCGCTCGCCACCCTGCTGTGGCGGCGCGTGCTGCGCGACCACGGCACCGACTCCGACCTGGGCACCTTCACCCGGCTCGGGCTGCTCACGGTGCCGCCGACGCTCATCGCCTCCACGGTCGCGCTCTGGGCGGGCCTGCGGCTCACCGGAACCTGACCGGCGCCTTCCCCGTCAGCTCCGCTTGGTGAGCGTGCTCGGGGCGCCCTCGGCCTGCGGCCCCGCCTCGATCCGCAGGGTGCGCGCGTCCGTCATGGAGACGGAGTACTCATGCCCTGTCAGACAGGTCAGCGACGAGTCGGGGTCCGTGGGCTCGGCGGCGGTGACCCGCAAGGTCATGGTGTTCCCCCGGACCTGCGCCAGCGACAGCGCCTCCGTACAGCCCCGCTCCGCCCCCGTGCCCGCCTCGGGGATGTTGCTGACGTCCTGGCCGACGGCCTCGCCGCGCGCCCCCGCGTGCAGGGTGAGCGTGACGGTGAACCGGTCGCTGCGCGGCTGGCCCCCGCTGCCGCTCGGATTGCCGGGCCCCGTACCGACCCAGGTGCCGACCCACGAGGCGGGCAGCGCGTCGGCGGGCGCGGAGGTGTGGGTGCTCGTGCTCGGGCCGGGATTCCCGTTGTTGTCGTCGCCGGAGCCGCGCTGCTGGTCGAGGATCACGCCGACCACCACGCACAGGGCCAGCACGCCCGCGACGACCAGTCCGACGCGGGCACCGCGGCCCATCCCCGGCGCGCGGCGCGCGGCACCCCACGGCGCGGGCTGCGGCCCGGAGTACGGCCCGGTGGGCCGGACGGGGCCGGACACGGGCGACGGTGTACGCGGCGGCGCGTACGCGGCGTGCGGGGGAGCGGGTGTCTGGCCTCCGGAGCCGGGGCCGCGGCCGGGCGCGGTCAGCGGCGCCGTGGGGGAGTAGGGCGACGGCCCCACGGCGGCCGTCGGGTCCGCCAGCAGCGTGCGGACCCGCGCTTCTCGGCCGCGCAGTTCGTCGGTGAGGCCGGGCGGCGGGACCTCGTGCCACACGCCCGTACGGTGCCCCGCCTCCCGCAGCAGCGCCAGCGCCTCCTCGGCGGTCGGCCGGTCGGCCGGTTCCTTGGCGAGGCACGCGTGGACCAGCGGCGCCACTGCGTCGGGCAGCCCGGTGAGGTCGCCGTCCTCGTGCACGATCCGGTACATCAGCGCGGGCGTCGACGGCTCCTCGCCCGGCCGGTTGAACGGGCCGTGCCCGGTCCCCGCGTAGACCAGTACGGCCGCCAGCGCGAACAGGTCGCCGGGCTCGGCGGACGCGCCCGCGGTCGCCTGCTCGGGCGCCATGTAGCCGGGGGAGCCGATCACCCCGCCGGTCCTGGTGTGCCGGGAGTCCTCCGCGGCCCGCGCGATGCCGAAGTCGATCAGCAGCGGCCGGTCAGGGCCGAGCAGTACGTTCGACGGCTTCACGTCGCGGTGCGCGAGACCCACCGCGTGCACCGACCGCAGCGCCTCGCAGAGTTCGGCGGCCAGCGACGCCAGGGCCGGTTCCGGCAGCGGGCCGTGCGCCGAGACCCACTCGGCCAGTGAGGGCGCCGCCACGTACTCGGTCGCCAGCCACGGGGGGCGGGTGCCGGGCGGGCTGTAGTCCACCACAGCCACCGTCCACGGCGAACGCACGCGGTCCGCGTGGCGGATCTCCCGCGCGAACCGTTCCCCGAAGCCGGGGTCGAGCCCGAACTCGGACCGTACGGTCTTCAGCGCCAGTGCCCTCCCGGCGGGGGTGCGCGCCAGATAGACCTGTCCCATGCCGCCCGCGCCGAGCCGCGCGAACAGCGGGTATCCGCCGACTGTGCGCGGATCCGTGGCGTCCAAGCTCTCCATGGGCAGCAGCGTAGGGCCGCTCGCGGCCCCGTGGGAGCGTGATCGTACTCATCCGCCTCCGTCGCCGTACTCACCTGTCACTCCAGTCGTGTCTTGCTTCTTTTCCCGCCCACCCGCCCACCCGTGCGGGTGTTTTTTCGTCTGCGGGTGCCGCTTGTGCCTGGTCGGTGCCGGTCCGGGGCACCTCCTCGAAATGCGGCTACCTGGCCTTGCTCATCCGGCACCGTCCCTGTCACCGCATTTCTGCGGGGGCACCCCGGCCCGTCCCCTCCCGGTACGTCGGCGTCCGCCTGTCCGGTGGGGGTGGCCGGGAGGGGGTGGGTGGGCTCGGGTACGTCGGCGTCCGACGGTCCGCCTGGGGCGGATGGGACGGGGTGGGTGGGGGCTCGGCCCCCTGCGCGACCGACCGTCCAGCCGGGGCGGACGAGAAGGGGTGGGTGGGCTCGGGTATGTCGGCGTCCGCCTGTCTGTGGGGGCCGGGGTGGGGGTCCAAGATTGTGAGGGTGCCCCGGGTGTCTTCCGCCCTGAGGGGGCGCTCTCCGTCGATTCCACGGTGGAGGAACGGCCGGGTGTCGTCGCCGGTCTTTGGGACTTTCCTTAGCCACAGTGGACCGTCGGACGCCGATGTGCCCGAGCCCATCCATCCCCCTCCCGCCTACGCGGGCGGGTTGGGGGGCGCAGGGGCCGAGCCCCCACCCACCCCCTCCCGGTAACCCCCACCGGCAGGCGGACGCCGACGGGCGAGGAGGGGACGGGGCGGGGTGCCCCCGCAGAAATACGTTGACGGCCGGGTGCCGGATTCGCGAAGGCCAGGTGGTACGGATTTCGAGGAGGTGCCCCGGCCCGGCACCGACCAGGCACAGGCGGCACCCGCAGACGAAGAAAGCACCCGCACGGGTGGGCGGGCGGGAAAGACAAGACACACTCGCGCCCGTGACGTGGCGCGTCCGATCAGGCATACTCCAACGCGCCAGAACCGCTGATCACCGCGTGCCGCGACCCGGCAGGGGACCATCGGTTCATGGGCACTGCCCACAGACGGCGCCCCCACACCCAGGGCGTGCCGCCGACGCCCCCGACAGGGAGGAGCGTGCCGCGATGTCGCAGCACGGCCCGCAGCCGGTTGTCCGCCACCTGCCCACCGAGGAGGCGCGGGATCTGCTCGCGCTCACCCGGGACCTGGCCCAGCGGGAGATCGCGCCCGCGGCCGCCGCGGAGGAGGACGCGGGCCACTTCCCGCGTGAGACCTTCGCGCTGATCGGGGAGACCGGACTGCTCGGCCTGCCGTACGCGGAGGAGCACGGCGGCGGGGGTCAGCCGTACGAGGTCTACCTCCAGGTGCTGGAGGAACTGGCCGCGGCCCGCCTCACCATCGGCCTCGGCGTCAGCGTCCACACCCTCGCCTGTCACGCGCTCGCGCACTTCGGCGCCAAGGAACAGCGCGCCGAGCACCTGCCCGCCATGCTGGGCGGCAGCCTCCTCGGCGCCTACTGCCTCTCCGAGCCCGCCGCGGGCTCCGACGCGGCCAGCCTGCGGACGCGCGCCGTACGTACCGGCGGCGGCGCGGACGGCGACGGCGCGGACGGCGACGGCGGGAACTGGACGATCGACGGCACCAAGGCGTGGATCACCCACGGCGGGGTCGCCGACTTCTACACCGTCCTGGCCCGCAGCGGCGGCGACGGCGCGCGCGGCATCTCCGCGTATCTGGTGCCGGGCGACGCGCCGGGCCTGAGCGCCGCCGCGCCCGAGCGGAAGATGGGCATGAAGGGCTCGCCCACCGCGCAGGTGCACTTCGACGGCGTGACCGTCCCCGACAGCCGCCGCATCGGCGAGGAGGGCCAGGGGTTCGCCATCGCGCTGGCCGCGCTGGACGCCGGGCGGCTCGGCATCGCCGCCTGCGCCGTCGGCCTCGCCCAGGCCGCGCTGGACGCCGGTCTCGCGTACGTCAAGGAGCGGCGCCAATTCGCCCGGCCCCTGGCCGACTTCCAGGGGCTGCGCTTCATGATCGCCGACATGGCCACCAAGATCGAGGCGGGCCGCGCCCTGTACCTGGCCGCGGCCAGGACCCGCGACGCCGGTCTCGACTTCTCCCGGCAGGCCGCCATGGCCAAGCTCTTCTGCACCGACGCGGCGATGCAGGTGACGACGGACGCCGTCCAGCTCCTGGGCGGCTACGGCTACACGGCCGACTTCCCCGTGGAGCGGTACATGCGCGAGGCCAAGGTGTTGCAGATCGTCGAGGGCACCAACCAGATCCAGCGCATGGTGATCGCGCGCCACGTGGCGGGCCCCGAGTCGCGGAGCTGAGCGGTCGCCCGGCGGCGGGCGGTGCCCCGGCGCCCCGGTCGGGGCGCCGGATCAGGCCGCGCGGGGCGCCGGTACCCGGAAGGGGCGCGAGCCGGGGCCGCCCACGTGCGAGAAGGGCTGGGTGCGCCAGTCCAGGGTGTCGGGCAGGACCAGGAGGGTGCCGAGGTCGAGGTCGTGGACCTCACCGGGCAGGGAGCCGTCGAGGGGGCGGGCCTCCTCGACGGGGCGGCCCGAGCCGGAGCAGACGGTCAGGCCGAAGGGGTTCCACGGCGTGGGGCACAGGGCGTGCTCCGGAAGCCGGTCCTCGTCGGCGAAGACCGCGATCGGCCGCGCGCACTCCGGGCAGTCCACCCTGACCAGGTCGAGATCGTCCTCGAACGAGTCATCCGTGTCGTCGGCGTCCGGCAGTCCCGGCAGCAGCGCGAGCGCGAATTCGCGTTCGTGCCCCTCCTCGGGCGCCGGCTGGGTCCGCTCACTGCGGTTGTGGCGCACATGGTTACGCATATTCGCGTCTCCCCCATCGGACGGATGTGCCCTCCATCGGGCCGGCCCGGCGTCAATCCCGCGGCCATAGCGAGCACTTCCCGCCGCGCTACGCGGGTAATCACGCCATCGACCTCATAGGGATGCATGGGGTGTGGCCTTCGTCACATCCCGCCTTTCGGCCGGTCCATGCGCCCTCACCATGCCTCCGCGCACCCCTCGTGCCCCCGCGCGGCATCTTGCGGGAGTGCCGGATAAGGTGCGAGCGGGCGTGGCCGGGCAGGGCCCCGCCGACCGGTGGAAGCGGCTCGGCAGAATGCGTGGCGACGTGATGCGTGACGGGTGGCGGCGTAATGCGTGACGGTGGGATGCGGACCAACTGGGCCGGGAACATCACCTTCTCGGCGGAACGGGTGCACCGCCCGGAGTCGACCGGCGCCCTGCGCTCCCTGGTCGCCGCGAGCCGCCGCGTGCGGGTGCTGGGCAGCGGCCACTCCTTCAACGACATCGCCGACACCGACGGCGCCCTCGTCGAACTCTCCGGCCTGCCACCGGAGATCGACATCGACACGGCCGCGGCCACCGTCCGCGTCGCCGCGGGCGTCCGCTACGCCGAACTCGCCCAGCGGCTGCACGAGTCCGGCTTCGCGCTGCCCAACATGGCGTCACTGCCGCACATTTCGGTGGCGGGCAGCGTCGCCACCGGCACCCACGGCTCCGGCAACGCCAACGGCGGCCTCGGCACCTCCGTCAGCGCCCTCGAACTCGTCACCCCGGACGGTGAAGTCGCCGTGCTCAGCCGGGACAAGGACGGCGACCGCTTCGACGGCGCCGTGGTCTCGCTCGGCGCGCTCGGCGTCGTCACCGCCCTCACCCTCGACCTGGTCCCCGACTTCGCCCTCCGCCAGCACGTCTTCACCGGACTCGAACTGGCCGACCTGGACGGCCACTTCGACGCGATCACCGGGGCCGCGTACAGCGTCAGCATGTTCACCGACTGGCGCGCGCCGCGCTTCGGGCAGGTCTGGCTCAAGCAACTCGCCGACGCGCCCCCGCCCGAATTCCCCTGGGCCGCGCCCGCCACCGGGCCGATGCACCCCGTCCCCGGCGCCGACCCGGTGAACTGCACCGCGCAGCAGGGCGTGGCCGGACCCTGGCACGAGCGACTGCCGCACTTCAGGCCGGGATTCACCCCCAGCAGCGGCGCCGAGTTGCAGTCCGAATACCTGCTGCCCCGCGAACACGCCCTGCCCGCGCTCCACGCCCTCGCCGCGCTCGGCGCCGACATCGCGCCGCTGCTCCAGATCTGCGAAGTGCGGACCGTCGCCGCCGACCGGCTCTGGCTCAGCCCCGCCTACGGGCACGACTGCGTCGCCTTCCACTTCACCTGGGTGCCGGACACCGCCGCCGTCCTCCCCGTCCTCGCCCGCCTCGAACAGCGCCTCGCGCCGTACGCGCCGCGCCCGCACTGGGGCAAGGTCTACGTCGCCGACGCCGCCGAGGTCAGGTCCCGCTACCCCCGTATGGCGGACTTCCGGGCGCTGGCCGCCGAGCTGGATCCGGGCCGCACCTTCAGCAACGCCCACCTGGACCGGCTGCTGCCCGCGTGAGCGCGACGGCGACACCCGGCCCGGGATGTGACCGAACCGTGCACATGCATACGTAACGCGGCGCTGTGCCTATGGGTAAGGTCATCCGCTATGGAGGAGTTGGACCGGCACATCGTGGAACTTCTCGTCGCCGACGGGCGCATGAGCTACACCGACCTGGGCAAGGCCACCGGCCTGTCCACCTCGGCGGTGCACCAGCGCGTGCGCAGGCTCGAACAGCGCGGGGTGATCCGCGGCTACGCGGCCATCGTCGACCCCGAGGCGGTCGGCCTGTCCCTGACGGCCTTCATCTCCGTCAAACCGTTCGACCCCAGCGCCCCCGACGACATCGCGGACCGCCTCGCCGAGGTCCCCGAGATCGAGGCGTGCCACAGCGTCGCGGGCGACGAGAACTACATCCTCAAGGTGCGGGTCTCCGCCCCCATCGAGCTGGAACACCTCCTGACCCGGATCCGCACCCTCGCGGGCGTCTCCACCCGCACCACGGTCGTCCTGTCCACGGCGTACGAGGCCAGGCCGCCGCGCGTCTGAGCGGTGTGTCCGGCCGCCGCGGACCCGCCGTCACGGGAGGCGCCACCCCGGAGACCGGCGCGCGCCCCGACCGGGGGAGACTTGTGCCCATGCACCGCACCTCCACTCCGCAGCCCCCCGCCACCCCCGCGCCGACCGGCACCGTCCTGCTCCGCGGCGGCGCCGTCTACAGCCCCGCCGACCCCTTCGCGACCGCGATGGTCGTGGACGGCGGCACCGTCGCGTGGGTCGGTTCCGAAGGGGCCGCGGACTCCTTCGCGGACGGCGTGGACCGTGTCGTCCAGCTCGAAGGGGCGCTGGTCACCCCGGCCTTCACCGACGCGCACGTGCACACCACCGCCACCGGCTTCGCCCTCACCGGCCTCGACCTGTCCGGCGCCGCGTCGCTGGCCGACGCGCTGACCCGTACGGCCGCGTACGCCGCCGCGCGGCCCGCCGACCGCGTGCTGCTCGGCCACGGCTGGGACGAGAGCCGGTGGCCCGAGCGGCGCACACCGACCCGCGCGGAGCTGGACGAGGCGGTCGGCGGACGACCCCTCTACCTGACCCGTACGGACGTCCACTCGGCCGCCGTCAGCACCGCGCTGCTCGACCTGGTGCCCGGCGTCCGGGACGAGCCCGGCTTCGACCCGCAGGCGCCGCTGACCCGCGACGCGCACCACGCGGTACGCCGCGCCGCGTACGCCGCCGTCACCCCCGCCCAGCGCGCCGCCGCCCAGCGCGCCGCGCTGCTGCACGCCGCGGAACAGGGCATCGGCGCGCTGCACGAGTGCGCGGGCCCCGACATCTCCTCCGAGGACGACCTCACCGGCCTCCTCGCGCTGGCCGCCGCCGACGCCGGGCCGCGGGTCTTCGGCTACTGGGCGCAGGCCGCGTCCGCCCCCGCCGACCTCGACCGGGTCCGGGACCTCGGCGCGATCGGCGCGGCCGGCGACCTCTTCGTGGACGGCTCGATCGGCTCCCACACCGCCTGCCTGCACGCCCCGTACGCCGACGCGCCGCACACCGGCGTCAGCTACCTGGACGCCGAGACCATCGCCCGCCACCTCACGCTCTGCACGGAAGCGGGCCTCCAGGCCGGTTTCCACGCCATCGGGGACGCGGCGATCGGCGCGGTCGTCGACGGCGTACGGGCCGCCGCCGCGGCCGTCGGCCTGGAACGCGTCAGGGCACTGCGGCACCGCGTGGAGCACGCCGAACTGATGACCCCCGACACCATCGCGGCCTTCGCCGAATTCGGCCTCGTGGCCTCCGTGCAGCCCGCCTTCGACGCGGCCTGGGGCGGCGAGGACGGCATGTACGCCGACCGGCTCGGCGCCGACCGGGCCCGCGACCTCAACCCCTTCGCCGCCATGACCCGTGCCGGGGTGCCGCTGGTCCTCGGCTCCGACAGCCCCGTCACCCCGCTCGACCCCTGGGGCGCCGTCCGCGCCGCCGCCTTCCACCGCACCCCCGAGCACCGCGTCTCGGCTCGCGCCGCCTTCAACGCCCACACCCGTGGCGGCTGGCGCGCCATCGGGCGGGACGACACCGGCGTCCTGGTCCCCGGCGCCCCCGCCGACTACGCCGTCTGGGACAGCGGCGACCTCGTCGTCCAGGCCCCCGACGAACGCGTCGCCAACTGGTCCACCGACCCGCGCTCCGGCACCCCGGGCCTGCCCGATCTCACCCCCGGACGCCCGCTTCCGTCCGCCCTGCGCACCGTCGTCGGCGGCCGTACCGTCTTCGAGCGGCCGAACGGGTGAGCATCGCTCGGCACATGCGGCCGAACGGTGTGCCCTCGGCCTGTCGCGGCGTGTCGCAGGGCCCCGCACTGACCTGCTGATTTGGCGAAACCCCGCAGGTCAAGGGGGTGTTGACAGCCGATGGTCGGAGGCGAGTAGGTTCGGCCAAGTCCACCACAGGACGTCGGACCGGGGGCCCTCCGCGGTTCTGTCGACCGCCGCTGGGCCATGGGGCGCCGCGCCGCACGTGCACGCCGCCACTGGCAGCCAGGTCCAGCGTCAGCGGCGCCGGAACGCGTACGCGCCCCGGTCGGCAGGTGTGACCCGGGAAGGGCCCGGACGCCCAGTAGACAACGGCCTTGGTACTGACCCGCAGCCAGCGGATCCCAGGTCGGCCCGAAGGGCGTCCGGGCCCGTTCCGTTGCCCTTCCGCAGTCTGGGGGTCCCCCCGGACGGAGTCTGGGGGAGGGTCCCGCGTCGGCCCGAAGGGCGTCCGGGCCCGTTCCGTTGCCTTCCCGCGGCCTGGGGGTCCCCCCGGACGGAGTCTGGGGGAGGGTCCCGCGTCGGCCCGAAGGGCGTCCGGGCCCGTTCCGTTGCCTTCCCGCAGTCTGGGGGAGGGTCCCGCGTCGGCCCGATGGGCGCCTGGGCCCGTTCCGTTGCCCTTCCGCTCCCTGTTCCGCGGCCTGGGGGTCCCCAGACTTCGTCCGGGGGTGCCCCCAGGCGGGTGGGGCGGGGTACCGTCGCCTTCATCACCACTTCACCTGCAAGAAAGGCCGCGACGTGCGCCCGCGACCCGACACCGTTTCCGCGGCGACCGCGGTTGAGCCGTTGACGGAGCCGTCAGCGGCGCCAGGGGTTGGGGCGGAGGGGAAGGCGTCGCGCCGCGAGCGGTTCGCGGCGGCGGCGCGGGCGGCCGCGCCCAGGTCGGCGGTGGCCGCGGTGAGCGGCTGCGCGCTGGCGCTGGCGTTTCCGCCGTACGGGGTGTGGCCGCTGTCGGTGGTGGCGGTGGCGGCCCTGGCACTGGTGCTCGAGGGCAGGACGGTGCGCCAGGCGGCCTGGCTGGGCTTCGCCTTCGCGTTCCCCTTCTTCCTGTGGCTCCTGGTGTGGCTGCGCTCGGTGATCTGGCTGGCCGTACCGCTGCTGTCGGCGGTCGAGGCGGCGTATCTCGTGCTGATGGCCGCGCTGATCGTGCTCGCCCGGCGGCTGCCCGGCTGGCCGCTGTGGACCGCGTGCCTGTGGGTCGCACAGGAGCTGGTACGCGACCGGCTGCCGTTCGGCGGCTTCCCGTGGGGGCGCCTGGCGTTCGCCAACACCGCCTCCCCGTACACCCCGCTCGCCGCGCTCGGCGGCGCCCCGCTGGTGACCTTCGCGGTGGCGCTCAGCGGCACGCTGCTGGCCGCGGCGGCCCTGGCCGGGTACCGGGCGTACAAAGCCCGCCGCGCCGCCGTTCTGCCGGGCGTGACCGCCCTGGCCCTGTCGGTGGCCGTCCTGCTGTCCGGCCTGCTCGTGCCGGTGCACACCAATGCCGTCGGCCACGTGCGCGTCGCCGTCGTCCAGGGCAATGTGCAGCAGCCCGGCATGCACTTCCTCGGCCGACCGATGCAGATCCTCAACAACCACGTACAGGCCACCCTCAAGCTCGCCGCCGACATCGAGGCGGGCAAGGTGCCCAAGCCCGACATCGTGCTGTGGCCGGAGAACTCCTCCGACCTGGACCCCTTCACGTACCCGGAGGCGTACGACAAGATCACCGAGGCCGTGAAGGCGGTGGGTGTGCCGGTGCTGGTCGGCGCCCTGGTCGACGGCCCGGACGAGGACCACGTGCAGAACGAGGGCATCGTGTGGGACCCGGTCACCGGCCCCGGCGCCCACTACACCAAGCAGCACCCGGTGCCGTTCGGCGAGTACGTGCCCTTCCGCAAGGCGCTGACCAAGGTCGTCCCGATGCTCAACCAGATCCCGCGGGACTTCTACCCCGGCAAGGGCACCGGCGTGATGCGGATCGGCCCGGCCGAACTCGGCGACGTGATCTGCTTCGAGGTCGCCTACGACGGCATCGTGCGCGACACGGTGAAAGCCGGGGCGCGGGCCCTGGTCGTCCAGACCAACAACGCCACCTACGGCCGCACCGGCCAGCCCGAACAGCAGCTCGCCATGTCCCGGCTGCGCGCCGTCGAGCACGGCCGCGCCATCGTCACCGCCGCGACCAGCGGAATCAGCGCGATCGTCGCTCCTGATGGCAAGATCGAACAGCAGAGCGCGGAGTTCACCCAGCAGGTGCTGAGTGCCGACATCCCGCTGCGCGACGAGATCACTCTCGCCGACCGCGTCGGTACGTTTCCTGAGTGGTCACTCGCTATTGTTGGGCTCCTGTCCTGTGCGGTCGCCTTCGCGCTCGGCAGGCGCGACCGCACACGCATGGGCATGGCAAAGGGGCAGTAGTGAACGACGGCGAGCAGCGGAGCTTCGGGCCGCTCGGCAAGGTTCTGGTCATCATCCCGACCTACAACGAGGCCGAGAACATCAAGCCGATCGTGCAGCGGGTGCGCACGTCGGTACCCGACGCCCACATCCTCGTCGCCGACGACAACAGCCCGGACGGCACCGGGAAGCTCGCCGACGAGCTGGCGGGCGCCGACGAGCAGGTCCACGTCCTGCACCGGCAGGGCAAGGAGGGCCTGGGCGCGGCGTACCTCGCCGGCTTCCAGTGGGGCATCGACCACGGCTACGGCGTCCTGGTCGAGATGGACGCGGACGGCTCCCACCAGCCGGAGGAACTGCCCCGGCTGCTGACCGCGCTCAAGAGCGCGGACCTGGTGCTCGGTTCGCGCTGGATCCCGGGCGGACGGGTCGTCAACTGGCCGAAGTCCCGCGAGTATCTGTCGCGCGGCGGCAGCACCTACTCCCGGCTCCTGCTGGACGTCCCGATCCGTGACGTGACCGGCGGCTACCGCGCCTTCCGCAAGGAGACCTTGGAAGGTCTCGGCATGGCCGAGATCGCCTCCGCCGGCTACTGCTTCCAGGTGGACCTCGCCTGGCGCGCGGTCAAGGGCGGCTTCCACGTGGTCGAGGTGCCGATCACCTTCGTCGAACGCGAGCGCGGCGACAGCAAGATGAGCCGCAACATCGTGGTCGAGGCGCTGTGGCGGGTCACCGCGTGGGGCGTGGGCTCCCGGGCGGGCAAGATCGTCGGCCGCAAGGCGTAAGGCCGCCCACGGCCCCCTGAGCCCCTTCGTGGGGCATGCGGGGGCGGGACGCGCGGACGTGCGCACGGGCGTCCGCGGGAATCCCCCGCGGAACCCGAAGAGGGAAGCGTCCACCGATCCGGTCTTTACCTGATCTTTGGCACACTTGAGCTATGACGATGAGCACTCCGCCCTCTGTCCGTCCGCAGCAGCCCGGCCCGCGGCGACGGCGCCGTTCGCGCGTCCGCACCATCCTGCCGCTGGCTGTCGCGGCCTGGGCGGTGCTGGAGATCTGGCTGCTCATCGTGGTGGCGGAGGCGACCAGCGGGCTGACGGTCTTCCTGCTGATCGTCGCCGGGCTGATACTGGGCGCGAGCGCGGTCAAGCGGGCCGGGCGCAGCGCGTGGCGGAATCTGACCGCGCAGGTGCAGGCCGCCCAGGCGCAGGCCGCGCGGGACCCGAACGCGGCCCCGACCCCGCCCGCCGAGAGCAAGGGGCGCAACGGACTGGCGATGCTCGGCGGCCTGCTGCTGATCATCCCCGGCTTCCTCTCCGACGCCGTGGCGCTGTTCCTGCTCTTCCCGCCGACCCGCAGGCTCATCGGCAAGGGCGTCGACCGGCTCAACGCCCGCGCCCTCGCGGCGCGGCCCGCCGCCGGGGAGCCCGGCTCCGTCGGCGACCTCTTCCAGCAGGCGCGGGACGCCAACGAGCAGATCCGGATCCACAAGCCCGACGGCAAGGTCATCCAGGGCGAGGTCGTCGACCACCGGGACTGATCACGCGCGCGGGTCCGGCGGTCCGCGCCCCGCGGATCTCGGGATCAGCGCCGCGCCACGCAAAAACCCGCCGGGGGCGGAGCAGGTGCTCCGCCCCCGGCGGGGAAGTGTCGGGGGGCCTTGGTCCCCGGGGAGGTGATCCCTGGGGCGCCCCCATGGGTGAGCCCGCGCTGTCAGGCGCTCTTGCGGTTGTCGCGCGGATGCACGGCGATGTTCATCGCTCCGGAGCGCAGGACGGCCAGCCGTTCGGCCAGCACCTCCTCCAGCTCCTCGAGCGTGCGCCGCTCCATCAGCATGTCCCAGTGCGTGCGCGCGGGCTTGGTCGTCTTCTCCTCCGGGCCCTCTCCGTCCACCAGCAGGGCGGTCTGGCCGCAGGCGCGGCACTCCCACTCCGGCGGAATCTCGGCCTCAACCGAGAACGGCATCTCAAATCGATGTCCGTTCCGGCATGCGTACTCAACGGTCTGGCGCGGGGCCAGATCGATACCGCGGTCGGTCTCGTAGCTGGTGGCCCCGAGTCGCGTGCCGCGGAGAGCTCGCTCACTCATGAATCGTGCCTCCCGGGCTTGGTCGCCCACAGGACAGGTGTCGCTGTCGTCGTCATCCGGTCAACGTCCGGTCGGCGGTGAAGATTCCCGTTTAGGGAGATGCGTCGCCCGTCGTGTCGCCCCTGTTTGTACCCACCGGTGCCCGGTTTGTCACATCTGAGCGGAGATGTCACCCGGTGTCGTCATATCTTTTGCGTGCAGTAACGGTCAAGCTGCTGGGCCAACCGCGTACACTACCGGTCCGCACCGCCTCCGGCTAAATCGGATCGACCGCAGCGCGTTCGGGCGCGTCCCGACGAATCACCGCAGAAGCGGGCATTACGTCCGGGGTCGAGCCCGCGTCAGCACCCGAATTCGTATCCGAATTCACCTCCCCGTCCCTGGTCGCGTCCGTGGCCCGGTCCCTGTTCGCGTCCCTGACCACGCCCGGACCCGGCGCTCCCTCCGGTTCCGCGAAGACCCGCAGGAAGAACTGCGCGAGCGGGCCGATGGCCAGTGCGTAGAGCACCGTACCGACCCCCACGCCGCCGCCCAGCGCGAAACCGGCGGCCAGCACGGTCACCTCGATGCCCGTACGCACCAGCCGTACGGAACGGCCGGTCCTGCGGTGCAGGCCGGTCATCAGGCCGTCGCGCGGTCCGGGGCCGAAACGGGCGGTGATGTAGAGGCCGGTCGCCAGGCCGTTGAGCGCCACCCCGGCCACCAGCAGCGGGACGCGTACGGCCAGGGCCTCCACGTGCGGCACCAGGCGGCAGGTCCCGTCCATCGCCAGGCCCACGACGAAGACGTTGGAGACCGTGCCGAGGCCGGGGCGCTGCCGGATCGGCCACCACAGGAGGAGAACGGCCGCGCCGACGACAATGGAGACGACGCCGATGCTCAGTCCGGTCAGCCGGGACAGCCCCTGATGGAAGACGTCCCACGGGTCCAGGCCGAGCGCGGCGCGGATCATCAGCGCTGAGCTGGCCCCGTACAGGACCAGCCCGACGTAGAGACGGACGAGGCGGCGGTACGGGACCGGCGAGAGCGACGGGTGCGGGAACGACGAGAACAACGGAACCCCCCTGGCGGACGTGTTGGCGCGCATGCCACTCTGTGGCCTGTAAGTGCTTCGGATCCACGGCCAATCTGTGGAAGGTGGACTGATTTCTGTGTCCCAGTGGACTGCGACGGTCGGCGCCGCGCACCTCGCCCGGCTTCTCGAACCGCGCCCGCGAAGCGGCCGCGGCGCCGGAGCGGCGGCGGGCCACGGGCGGAAACTGCCCGCCTACCGGGGGCTGGCCGACGGGATCAGGCTGCTGGTGCTCGAAGGCCGGGTACAGGTCGCCGCGCGGCTGCCCGCGGAACGGGAACTGGCTCTCGCGCTCGGCGTCAGCCGGACCACCGTCGCCGCCGCCTACGAGGCGCTGCGCGCCGAGGGATTCGCCCGCTCGCGGCGCGGCGCCGGAAGCTGGACCGCGATCCCCGACGGCCATGTGCTGCCCTCGCGCAGCCTGGAGCCGCTGCCGCCGGACGCCGCCGGGTCCGTGATCGACCTCGGCTGCGCCTCGCTGCCCGCGCCCGAGCCGTGGCTGACCCGCGCGATGGAGGGCGCGCTCGCCGAACTGCCCGCCTACGCCGCCACGCACGGCGACTTCCCCGCGGGGCTGCCGGTGCTGCGCGAGGCCATCGCCGACCGCTACACCGCGCGCGGTGTGCCCACCATGCCGGAGCAGATCATGGTGACCACCGGGGCGATGGGCGCCATCGCGGCGGCGGCCCGGCGGCTGGTCGGCTTCGGCGAACGGGTCGCCGTCGAGTCGCCCAGTTACGCCAATGTGCTGGAGCTCTTCCGCGAGACCGGCTCCCGGCTCGTGCCGGTCACGCTCCGCGAGGGGCTCGGCGGCTGGGACATGGACGCCTGGCGGCGCGTGCTGCGGGACGCCGCGCCGCGCATGGCGTACGTCATGCCGGACTTCCACAACCCGACCGGCAGTCTCATCGGGGAGGACCAGCGGCGCGACCTGGTCGAGGCCGCGCGCGCGGCGGGCACCGTCGTCGTGGCCGACGAGACGATGGCCGAACTCGTGCTGGACGGTGAGGAGTCGGGGGTGCGGCCGATGGCCGCCTTCGACCGCGGCGGCACCGTCATGACCGTGGGCTCCGCCAGCAAGGCGGTCTGGGCGGGGCTGCGGATCGGCTGGGTCCGCACCACCCCGGACGTCGTACGCCGCCTGGTCTCGGCCCGCGCCTACCTCGACATCGGCTCGCCCGTCGTCGACCAGCTCGCCGTCGCCTGGCTGCTGCGCGGCGGCGGCTGGGACCTGGCCCTCGCGGCTCGCCGCGAGCGGGCCCGCGAGTGTCGCGACGACCTCGTCGCCGCCTTGCGTGAGCACACTCCCGACTGGGACTTCGCGGTGCCCCGCGGCGGTATGACCATGTGGGTCCACACCGGTGACGTGTCCGGCTCGCGGCTGGCCGTCGCCGGTGAACGGCTCGGTGTCCGCGTGCCGTCCGGGCCGCGCTTCGGCGTCGACGGCGCCTTTGAGCCGTACATCCGGCTTCCCTTCACCGTCAGCGGGGCCGCCGCCGTTGAGGCTGCCGCCCGGCTTGCCCAAGCCGCCCACGTCGTCCGCTCCGGCGGCGCCGCCGACGGCGAAACCACCGGCCTCTTCGTGGCCTAGGGCCTCCGGCCCGGCTCCTCGTTCCCTGCCCTTGCGCAGGGCCCGCCTTGGGGGGCGCCCCCCTTGCGATGCCCTTGCGCAGGGCCGCTCTTTCAGGGGCGCGGGGAACTGCGCGCCCAGCCACGACGGGCTGTCAGCCCGGACATGACAGCGACTGCCCCGCCGGGGCCGGTTCTCACAGCTCGCCGCCGCGACGGCTGGTCGCGCAGTTCCCCGCGCCCCTACGGGGCACGTCCCGACGTACGGACAGCGGGCCGCCGCGCGGCCAAGAAGAGCGGCTCACCGTCTCGCGCGGCGGGGCGTAGAGGGGGCTAGCCGAGTTCCAGGTCGGCGACGGTGCGGACGACGGCGTCCTTGCGGAGGGCGACGGGGGCCGGTTCGAGGACGGCGGGAGAGGACTCCTCGGGCTCGGGGACCTCGACGGAGTCGGAGTCGGCCTCGGCCTCGGAGGTGGTGGGGAGGAGGCCGAGGACGGCGTCGCGGTGCGACTGGGCGCACTCGTCGTCGTAGGGGTCGGGAGTGGAGGGCACCTGGAGGCGCAGGACGGGCCCGGTGCCGAGCCGGGCGTACCCGCGGCCGGGGGGAACGTCGGCGGCCGGGGTGGTGCGCTGCGGGGCGCCGAGAACGGCCTCGACGTGCTCGGGGGCGAGCGGCCCGAGGACGACCCGGGCCCGGGTCTGGGCGATCACGACGGGCGCGAGCGCCTCCGTGGCGTCGAGCTGGTCGGCGACGGCGACGGCGACATTGGCCGCGCGCCCGTGCCGCAGCGGGACGTCGAGGAGGGTCTGCGGATCGGGCCGCCCCTCGGCGAGGGCGAGCTGGGTCAGCGCGGTGGGCCGGTCCACCAGGATCCACAGCGGACGGCGTACGTCCTCGGAGACCGGATCGCCGTTCTGCCGCGCCCGGTTGACGGCGATGAGCCGCCGTTCCGTCTCGTGCGCGGCCCACTCGAGGGTGGCGGAGGCGCCGGACAGGCCGCCCTCCACGGCGAGGACACCGGGCCGCCCGATCAGCGACGCGTACTCACCGGTGCCGCTGCCGTCCACGACCACCACGTCGCCGTGGACCAGCGCCTGGAGCGCGATGGACCGCAGCAGGCTGGTGGTGCCGGTGCCGGGCTGGCCGAGCGCCAGCAGGTGCGGCTCGGTGGAGCGGGGGCCGGTGCGCCAGACGACCGGCGGGGCGTCCCTGGTGCCCTCGCCGCCGGTCACCGGCACCGTCCGCTGGACGGCACCGGCGTCGGTGAAGCCGAGGACCGTCTCGCCGGGCGAGGTGATGAAGCGCTGCGCGACGATGTCGGTCGGCAGCGGCGCCAGCGCGGTGAGGGTGAGGTGGTTCTCCTCCTCGTTCCAGTCGAAGCGGTACTCCCGGCCCCGGCCCGCCTTGGCGTGCAGAAGCTGCTCCACCCGGGCGCGCGACTCGGCCTCGCCGTCGGTGAAGTACGCCGGGTAGCGCAGGTGCAGCCGGGCGAGCCGACCGCCCTGGAACTCGTACTCGCTGAACACCTTCTCCCAGCTTCCCTCGTGCGCGTACAGCGGCGCGGGGTCCCCGGCGTCCGACAGGTACGGCACCAGCGCCTCGTACAGCGCCTGGAGCCGGCCGGTCTCGGCCTCGCTCGGGCCCGCCGGGGCGGCGGGGGTGCGGTCGCGGCCCATCCAGGCGGCGGACGCCATGATCGCGCCGATCGCCAGCAGCGGGCCGTACGGCATCATCACGACGACGACCACGCCCGCGGCGGCCAGCAGCAGCGCGGGGCCGCGGCGGTCCTTGGGGGTGCGGCCCCACCAGCCGCCCGCCCACAGCACCTGCTTGCGCATGCCGCGGGCGATGGTGATGACCGGATGGAGCACGTCGGTGGCGCTGTCTGCCGCGGTGCGCGCCAGATCGCGCCCGCGGACGAGCGCGGGTCGGCTGGTCAGAATGCTGGGAAGGGGACGCCTGGCCACGGGGTGCTCCATGGGTGGTTCGGGTTCGGGCTTCGGGTGCGGGAAGGGCCGCGTGGGGAAGGGCGGCGCCCTGAGGGTGCGGCGGGGGGACGGGCGGCGGCCGGAATGGACACGGGCCCGGAGCGGACGACCGCGCCGGGCCCGTACTGGAGTGGCCGCCCGCCGGCGACGGCCAGGTCCCGGGCCGGGGCCCTAGACCTTGATCCCGCCCAGCAGGCTGGCCAGGCTCGCGCCGCCCGCCTTGATGCTCGGGGCGATGGCCGTGCCCGCGAGGTAGAAGCCGAAGAGGGCGCAGACGAGGCCGTGGGACACCTTCAGCCCGTCCTTGCGGAAGAACAGGAAGCAGATGACGCCGAGAAGGACGACGCCGGAGATCGACAGGATCATTGGGCTTTCTCCTGGGTGATGGGGACGGTCACCATGAGTTCTTCCAGGCTCACAAAAAGTAATAGATCACGCACGGTGGCAAATGAGTGATTTGTAGCGAATTTCCACCATGTGGGGGAGGCGGCGAACGGTGCCCGGCGCGAGCATTGCCCGCCAGGACCGGTTCATGTGCCCACCGCGCCCCCCGCCCCGCTCCTGGCGCAGCGAAGTCGCCCGAACGGGTGACGGCGGTGCAGGATGGCCGGTGTGCAGCTCACCCCGATCACCTGGTCACGGCTGGCCGACACCCTCGCCGAGCGGATCGCGGACGCGACCGCGGGGGTGAGCGCGGACGGGCCGGGGCCCTGGTGGCGGGTGGCCGTGGACGGCGCGGACGCCGCCCGCCCCGGCGATCTGGCGGACGCCGTCGCCGCCGCGCTGCCCGCTCTCGGCCGCCGCGTGCTCCGGGTGCGCGCCGCCGACTTCCTGCGGCCCGCCTCCCTGCGCTACGAGTACGGCCACCAGGACGCCGACGCGTACTACCAGCTCTGGCTGGACACCGGCGCGCTGCGCCGCGAAGTGCTCGACCCGCTCGGCACCGACGGCTCGGGCCGCGTCCTGCCGACACTGTGGGACGCCGCCACCGACCGCGCCACGCGCGCCGACTACGTGCGCCTGCCGCCCGGCGGCGTCCTCGTACTCGACGGGCCGCTGCTCCTCGGGCAGGGGCTGCCGTTCGATCTGACGGTCCATCTGCGGCTGTCCCCGGCCGCGCTGGAGCGGCGCACGGCGCAGGCCGACCGGTGGACGCTGCCCGCATTCGACCGTTACGACCGGGAGGCGATGCCGGAACAGACCGCCGATGTCCTGGTACGTGCCGACGACCCGAGACACCCCGCCTGGACAGGCTGAACGACCCTCGCGCGTAAGCCCGTTGACCTCCCGGCCGCCGCCGGTCCGGCCTCGCCTTGCCGTGGGACCGCGCACCCCGCTAGCGTCCCCATCCACCATGACTGTCGCCATCGCGCCGCTGACCACCGAGCACATACCCCAGGCCGTGCAGCGCTACGACCGCTGGTTCGCGCGCGCCCGCCGCCCGCCGTCGCAACGCTCGTGGCTCGCCGACGGCCCCGTGCGCGGTGAGGAACTGCTGGGCAAGCTGATCGGCGTTCCGGGTCTCGAGGCCGCCCGCGCGCTCGACGGCGACGGCGGCCTGATCGGACACCTCGCCGCCGTCCCGGTGGACCTCACCCAGGACGACCCGGCGGGGCTGCGCAGCCACCCGCACTCCGCGCTGGTCCCGCACGGCGGTCACGCGCTGCCCGGCGGACGCGAATCGGAGGTGCTGCGCGCGCTGTACGCCCGCGTCGCGGCCCGGCTCGTCGCGGAGCGACGGCTGGTCCACTACGTCGACGTGCCTGCGGGGGAGACCGCCACCCTGCCCTGGGCGGACCTCGGCTTCGGCCGCGAATTGGTGCACGGTCTGATGGCGGTCAAGGCGCGCGGGCGCCAGCCGCGCGGCGTCGAAGGGCTCGGCATCCGGCGCGCGGGCGTCGGCGACCTGCCGCAGATCGGCCGGATGGCCGCCGAGTCCTCGCGCAGGCAGCGCGAGTCCGCGGTGTTCCAGCCCCAGCCGGAACGCGCGCTCGCCGCCCTGCGGGTCTACTACGCCGACGCGCTCGGCGACCCGCGCAGCGCCGCCTGGATCGCCTCCCGCAGGGGCGAGGAGATCGGCATGGTGCTGCTGGTGCCCGCCACGCCCGACCCGGTGATCCCCGAGTCCTGCGTGGAGCTGGCCGAGGCGTACGTCGAACCCTCCGCGCGCGGTGAGGGCGTCAGCCGCGTCCTGCTCGCCACCGCGCTGGCCTGGGCGTACGACCACGGCCACCGCTACATGTCGGCCCGCTGGCACTCCGCCTCACCGCTGGCGGCGGGGCACTGGCCCGCGGTCGGCTTCCGGCCGGTCGCGTACCGGCTCAGCAGGTCGCTCGACGGCCGGATCGGCGGCTCGCCCGGCAGTTACTGATATCCCCAAGTAGCGTATTAAATCGGGCATTTAGGCGTGATGCGGCTCACTCGGCCGGTGCGCAGTGAGCGGCATCACCTCGGGAACACGGTCCGATTCCCCCGATGTACCCACTGTTCCCGATCCGGGCGGTTTGTCACCAGGAATCGGTCACGGAGGCACGGACGGTGAGCGGCCCGCACACGCAGCGGTGACGGCGGACGACCGGGAGTGACCGCGCCCCGAGCGGTGCGCCCGACGACGATCACGGTTGGTTGCCCGCCGCTCGGCCGGTCGTTTAGCTTCGCCTCCTGCGGGCCGGATGCCCGCGAATTGCGAATGTCCGTCGGGCGGAACGCCGAATCCTGCCGCCGCCCGGTTTCCTGGATCTTTGATCACACACGGCAGGGGCGGGGGACCCAGGTAAGTCGCCGTCCAGCAGTACCGGACGGCTCGGGGTGAAGTCGCGGCGCCTTGCGTACACGCAACGGCATTTCCACGTGACCGGGCATCTCCTGCCCGAACCCGACAGCTCACCTCGTAGGCGTAGGAGAGGAAATCCCCCATGCCCGCAAAGGGACAGCACCGCAAGACCCGTATGAGCCGCCTCACCCGCATCTGCATCGCCGCGGGCACGGGTGGCGTGGCCATCGCCCTGCCGCTGGTCGGCGCGGGCATCGCCTCGGCGGCCGAGCCCGCCCACAGCGCCCCCGCCACCGCCTCGCACACCTCCGCCGTCAAGGCGACGACCGTGGCGGACAAGAGCGCCGCGCCCAAGGCCGCCAAGACCAAGGCCACCAAGTACTCCGTGGTCAGCGGTGACTCGCTGTCGAAGATCGCCGACAGCCACCACGTCAACGGCGGCTGGCAGCAGCTCTACTCCGACAACAAGTCGGTCGTGGGCTCCAACCCGAACCTGATCTACCCGGGCCAGCACCTCACGCTGAACGGCGCCTCCGCCGAGAAGCCCGCCACCGCGCAGAAGTCCGCCCCGGCGCCGAAGAAGTCGGCCCCGGCCCCCGCCAAGAAGGCGACCCCGGCGCCCGCCGAGACCACCGCCCCGTCGAAGTCGTCCGACACGACGACCACGACCACCAAGTCCGCCGACACCACCGCCGCCAGCTCCTCCGGCTACACCAAGCCGGTCGGGGACGCGGCGATCGGTACCCAGTACCACGCCTCCGGCGCCAACTGGTCCAGCGGCTACCACACCGGTGTGGACTTCCTGGTCGGCTCCGGCACCAGCGTGAAGTCGGTCGCCGCGGGCACCGTCGTCTCCGCGGGCTGGGACGGCGCGTACGGCAACGACGTGATCGTCAAGCACGCCGACGGCAAGTACACGCTGTACGGCCACCTGACCCAGGCGCTCGTCTCGGCCGGGCAGACCGTCACCGAGGGCCAGCAGATCGGCGTCTCCGGCGCGACCGGCAACGTGACCGGCCCGCACCTGCACTTCGAGGTCCGCACGACCCCGGACTACGGCTCCGACATCGACCCGGTCGCCTACCTGGCCTCCCACGGCGTCACCGTTTCCTGACCCACCCGCTCCACAGCCGCTGTGGCGGCTCCTCGCGGCATCCGTGCCCGCCCGGTTCCTCACCACCGGGCGGGCACAGCCGCGTGACGGGCCGCGAGTCCACGTGGTCACGCGGGTGACGTGGTCACGCGGTGACGTCGTTACACGCTCACGTCGTTACGCGCTCACGTGTCCGGGAACAGCGCGGCCAGCTCGCCGCGCGAGACCACACCGAGCTTCGGATACGCCTTGTAGAGGTGGTGGCCGACCGTGCGCGGGCTGAGGAAGAGCTGCGCGGCGATGTCCCGGTTGGTCAGCCCGAGCGCGGCCAGCCGGACGATCT
Organism: Streptomyces sp. NPDC024632; assembly: GCF_055559175.1. Classification (NCBI taxonomy): domain Bacteria; kingdom Bacillati; phylum Actinomycetota; class Actinomycetes; order Kitasatosporales; family Streptomycetaceae; genus Streptomyces; species Streptomyces sp. NPDC024632. The sequence goes on along the minus strand of NZ_JBVHLD010000008.1, from coordinate 336,681 downwards.
GCGACTCCTGCGGCGTCAGCCCCGCCTCGTCCGCGACCGACCTGACCGTGTCCTGACCCACCGTCACCGACGCTCCCGACGCGCCCAGTTCACTGCGCGCCCGGTCCGCCCACGGTCGCGCGCCGAGCCGTTCGAAGGTCTCCAGCGCGGCCCGCAGGTGTCCGCGCGCCTCGCTCTTGCGACGGGCCCTGCGCAGCCACTCGCCGTACAGCAGCGCCGTACGCGCCGACTCCAACACCCTTCGGTGCGGGTCGTGACGGGCCAGCGCCTCGATGAAGTACGCCTCCGCGTCGGCGTCCTTGGCCCGCAGCGCCCGGCAGCGCGCCACCAGCGCCCGCGCCCAGTCCTGCCCGGAACGCGCGGCCCACGCCTCGAATCCGGCCACGGGCTCGTCCGCCCGCTCCGGCACGCCCAGCCGCACCGCCGCCTCCACCAGATCGGGGACGCCGCGCGTCGCGGAGATGTGGTGCCGTACGGTCGGCTCGGTCAGCAGCGACAGCCGGTCGAGCGCGAACTGCGTACGGCCCAGGCCCAGTTCGAGCAGCCCTTGCGACCAGTACGCCCACGGCGCGCCCGGCGCCATCGCCGTGCCCGCGCCGCCCGCCAGGGCCTCGTCCACCAGCCGGCGGCACTCGTCCTCGTCCCCGCGCAGCGCCGCGACATGCGCCAGCGCACTGCTCAACTGGCTGACCCACTGCCGCTGTCCGGTGTCCCGTGAGATCCGCAGCCCCTCGGACGCCGTGGCGACGGCCTCGTCGAGGCGGCCGTCGAACAGCTCCGCCTCCGCGCGGAAGAACATCAGCGTCGTCAGCCTGCCGACACCGCCGCTCTCGCGGCTCTCCGCCGCCAGCGTCGTCGCCAGGTCGTACGCCGCCGCGTCCTGCCCGAGCGCCAGGCCCACCCCGCACAGCATCACCAGGTCCCGCGGATCGACCCGGCCGCCGCGCGCGGCCCGTGACACCGCCGCGGCCTCGGCCACGTCGGGCGGTCCGGCCGCCGCGCTGCCCGGCCCGATCGCCCGCACCAGGAACTCCGCCACCGGCCGGATCGGCGCCCACGGCGGCAGTTCCAGCGCCGCCAGCCGCCCCAACGTCCCCGCCACCTCGTCGTCGCCGAGGTACCAGGCCGTATGCGTCGCCTGCACCAGCATCCGCGCCGCCGCCGCCGAATCCGCCTCCGCCAGCAAATTCGCCGCTTCCAAGAGGAGTTGATGCGCCGCGCCGAAATCCCCCTCCCAGAAGTCCGCGAGCGCCCGCACATAGAGCGCTCTGCCGCGCACGGCGGACAACGGGTTCGCCGCGCCCCGCGCCGCGGTGGACGCGGATTCCGTGGGTGCCGGGCGGCCCGGCCCGGACGGGTGCGGCGGAACGGGCCCGCCAACGCCGCCGGTGTCGGCGGTGGACGCCGGATCGCCGGGTGCGGGGCCGCCCGGTCCGGACGAGCCGGGCGAAGCGCTCCGCCCGGCGGCGTCGACAGCGGAAGTCGATCCGGCGGGTGCCTGACCGCCCGGCGTGGACGCGCGCGGTGAAGTGCCCGGCTCCGCACGGGCCGTTGGGGCCGACGACGGCTCCGCGTCGCCTCCTACGGCCGCTGCTTCCGCCTCGGTCTCGGCGGCGCGGGTCGCCTGGTCGGCGAAGGTGCGGGCGCGGGGGATGTCGCCCGCTTCGGAGGCGGATTCGGCGGCGAGGAGGAGGCGTTCGACGCGGGCGACGGGGTCGGTGCTGAGGCGGGCGGCGCGTTCGTAGGCGGCGGAGGCCGCCGCGTGGCCGCTGCGTTCGCGGGCGCGGCCCGCGGTCCGCTGGAGGGCGGTGGCCACGGCTTCGTCGGGGCCGGTGGCCGCGGCGGCCAGGTGCCAGGCGCGGTGGTCGGGGTCGCGTACCGGGTCGGCGGCCTCGGCGAGGGCGCGGTGCGCGGCGAGACGGTCGGGGAGGGCGGCGCGCTGATGGATCGCGGCGCGGACCAGCGGGTGCCGGAAGCGCAGCATGTCCTCGTCGTCCACGTAGACCAGGTTCGCCTCCTCCGCGGGCGGCAGGTCGTCGACGCCGACGCCCAGCACCGCCGCCGCGCGTACCAGGATGTCGGGGTCGCCGGTGTGGTCGGCCGCGGCCACTAGCAACAGTGTCTGGGTGCCGGGCGGCAGGTGGCTGACCTGGCCGTGGAAGGCCATCTGGAGGCGCGTGGTCAGCGGCAGCCCGCCGTCGGCCGCGGCGGAACCGCCCGCGCCCCGCGCGTCGGCGGACGGTCCGAGCGGGAGTTCCAGCAGCGCCAGCGGATTGCCCCGCGCCTCGGAGAGCACGCGGGTGCGTACGGTGTCGGCCGGTGCGCCGCCGCGGTCGGCGAGCAGCGCCCGCGCCGCGTCCTCGGGCAGCGGGCCGAGCCGCAGTTCGGGCAGGCCGGGCGCGGTGAACGACCCGGCGCCGTCACGTACGGCGAAGACCATCGCCACGCCCTCGGCGTCGAGCCGTCGCGCCGCGAAGACCAGCGCGTCGGTGGACGCCCGGTCCAGCCACTGCGCGTCGTCCACGACACACAGCAGCGGCCCCTCGCCCGCGTGGTCCGACAGCAGCGACAGCACGGCCAGGCCGACGAACATCGGCTCGCTCGCGGCGTCGGCCTCCAGGCCGAACGCGGCCCGCAGCGCCCGCCGTTGCGGCACGGGCAGCGCGTCCAGCGAACCCATCGCCCTGCGCAGCAGCAACTGAAGCCCCGCGTAGGGGAGTTCGGCCTCGAATTCCACGCCGGAGCTGCGGACGACCGCCAGGTCGCCCGCCGCCGCCACGGTCTGCTCCAGCAGCGCGGTCTTGCCGATCCCGGCGTCACCGCGCACCACGAGCGCTCCGCTGCGGCCCGCCCTCGCCCCCGCCAGCAGTTCTTCCAGCGCGGCCGTTTCCGTGTCCCGTCCGTACAACATGCCGGGCACGCTAACCGATCACGGGCCGGGAGTCCGCCTCCCTCCCCGAGGGCACCCGCGCGGACTCCATGCCGAGGCCGCGTCTGATCGCGGTCTCGACCGGCGAGTAGCCGCCGTCGGCCCGCTCCAGTTCGTACGGCGCCGCGGGCAGGAGCGGCGGCTGGGCCATGAAACGCGGACGGCTGCCGTGGTGCGGCTGGGCGGCGTGCACGAGGAACGGGTGGCAGAGGTAGACGTCGCCGGGGGAGCCGGTGGCGAGGGCGAGCGGGCGGTGTTCCGTGGCCGCCGCGATCTGCTCGGAGACCGCCAGGATCGAGGCGCCGGCCTCGCCGTACGGGGCGAGGACCGCGGGCACGTCCAGGTGGGAGCCGACGCGGATCCGGGTCGGCGCGTTCTCCTCGTCCACCTCGGTGAACAGGAACAGCATGAGCAGCGCGCGGTCGCGGGAGCGGACGTTGGCGAAGTACCACTGCTCGCCGGGGACTTCGTAGCTGCCTTCGATGTGCCAGCCCGCGTCGTCCGGCTCGTCCGGGTGCGGGAAGCGCAGCGGGAAGGAGCCGAGGGAGTACCGCGGTGACCAGCGTCCGGCGCCGACAAGACGGTCGAACGCGGCGTGCAGGACGGGGGTGTTGGCGGCCTCGGCGAACGGCGGCTGGGCCATGCCGCCCACCCAGCGCACCGGTTGTGTCCAGGTCGCGGGGTCGGCGGGGTCGCAGCCGGTCTCCTTCCACAGGAGATCGGCGCAGGCGCGGGCGGTCGGGGCGGGTACCGCGCCCTCGATCCTCACGAAGCCGTCCCTGAGGAAGGCCCGCTCCCACGCGTCGTCGGCGTGGCTGTCCGTGGCGTCGTCCATCCCCCGATCATCACGTCGCGCGATGTGCGACGGCCACCGGATTTTCTCCGGGTGCGGGTGCGGGTGCGGGTGCGGGTGCGGGCTCGTGCCCGGTCCGGGTCCGGGTCCCGGCCGGCTCAGACCTCGCCGGGCACCGTGCTCCGGATCTGCCGCAGGAAGGCGTTGTTGTCCGGGGTCTGCCGGATCTTGTCCAGCAGGACTTCGAGGCCGGACTGGGTGCCGCGCCCTTGCAGGACCCGGCGCAGGCCGCGTACGACCGCCAGTTCGGGGCCGGGCAGCAGCAGTTCCTCGCGGCGGGTGCCGGAGATGCCGACGTCCACGGCCGGGAAGATCCGCCGCTCGGCGAGGGAGCGGTCCAGGTGCAGCTCCATGTTGCCGGTGCTCTTCAGCTCTTCGTAGTAGTAGTCGTCGGCGCGCGACCCGGTGTCCACCAGCGCGGTGGCCAGGATGGTCAGCGATCCGCCCTCCTCGGCGAGCCGGGCGGCGCCGAAGAACTGCTTGGGGCCGATCAGCGCGGCGGCGTCCACACCGCCGGTCAGCGTGCGGCCGCCGGTGGAGGCGGCCGAGTTGTGCGCCCGGCACAGCCGGGTCAGCGAGTCGAGCAGGACCACCACGTCCTGGCCCTGTTCCACCAGCCGCTTCGCCCGCTCGACGGCGAGTTCCGCGACCGCGATGTGCTGCTTGGCCGGACGGTCGAAGGTCGAGGCGATCACCTCGCCGCGCACGGTTCTGCGCATCTCGGTGACCTCCTCCGGGCGTTCGTCCAGCAGCACCACCATCAGGTGGCACTCGGGGTGGTTCTCGGCGACGGCCGTCGCGATGCTCTGGAGCAGCATCGTCTTTCCGGCCTTGGGCGGGGCCACGAGCAGGCCGCGCTGCCCCTTGCCGACCGGGGTCACCAGGTCCATCACCCGTCCGGCGAGCGCGCCGGTGCCGGTCAGCGCCGGGCTCTCCAGCCGCAGCCGCTGCCGGGGGTGAAGGGGCGTCAGGTCCCTGAAGTGCGGTCGCCCGCGCAGGTGTTCGGCCGGGACGCCGTTGACCAGGTCGACGCCGCCCAGCGTGCCGGGCTTTCCGCCGAGGGTGCCCTCGACGAGGTCGCCGTTCCTGAGTCCGGCCTGCCGGATCTGGGCCTGTGGTACGTGTACGTCGTCGGGTGTCGGCAGCAGCCCGGCGGATCGGAGGCGGCCCTGGCCGCCGTGGATGTCGAGTACGCCCGCCACCCGAACCGGCGTTTCCTGCCGGACGGGAGGGCGTTCAAGGATGTCAGTCATGGGAGTCGTCCTTTCTCGGACGAGAGGAAAGTCGTGTGCGCGGCAGGTCGCCGTGCGAGTACGGGGTGCGGCGGGTCTGGCGTGTGATGCGTCAAACGGGCATGCCGGAAAGGGATTTCGGCGCGAGCGGGCACAACACGCTCCACGTACCGCGGAGATCACCACAGGGCCGTCGTGCGACCGTCAGGTGATTCGAGAACTCCGTGGGGACCGGGACCAGAGCCATGGGGCCTGGGGCGCGTCACCGCGAGGAGCTGTCATTCAGAACGAGCACCGGCGCCGCAAGAAGGGGCGCAGACATGTGCTGCACACAGACCATAACACGGCGGGGTCGGCGGATGTTCCCGAACCCGTATCCGGGGCGGGAACCCGCCGCTCAGTCGACCGCGATCCCGTGCTCCCCGACCAGCGCCACCAGCCCGCCCGAGCCCGCGTAGCCCTTGCCGCCCGCCACGAAGCGCCAGTCGGCGCCCGTACCGCTCCTGCGGAAGGAGCCGAGCACCAGCGCCGTCTCGCCGGGCCTGCCGTCGGAGACCTCGAGGCGGTCGGCCTCGGCTCCGCTGGGGTCGGTGAGCCTGATCCGGGCGTCGGTGAATCCGGTCAGGTCGGCGTCCGGATCGGCCTCCGGGTCGACGGCGGCGACCAGCACCACCCGGTCCGCGCGGGCGGGCAGCCGGTCGAAGCTCACCCAGATCGCGGCCTTGTCCCCGCCGAGCGCGGGCATCATCCGCACACTGCCGTCGGGCGTGCGCGGATTGTTGAAGAAGACGAAGTGGTCGTCGTCGAGCACCCGGCCGCCCCGGCACACCAGCGCGCAGACGTCGAGCCGCACACCGCCCGCCCACCACATGCCGAGCACGCTCGCCTCGGAGTCGGCGTCCGCGTCGGCGTCGATACCGGGCAGCACCGTCGAGACCAGCGTCGGGGTGCGCTCGACGGTGCCGGGAGCGGGGCCCAGACGGCCGCCGAGCCCGTTGCTGTGCAGCAGGTCCACCAGGTCCGGGCCCGACACCAGCGTCAGCGGCTTGCCGTTGGCGAAGGCGTGCGAGGTCGGCCCGAAACCGGAGGTGGTGATCAGCACGCCCTTGTTGGCGCCGACGCTCTGCACCGTGCCGAACAGGTCGCGTACGGCGCTCGGCGAGACCGTGTTGCGGTAGCGCTTGACCTGCACCACGATCTTGCCGCCGCGTATCGGGTCCGGGTCCAGCGCGTCCACGTCCACACCGCCGTCGCCGGAGCGCACCGTCGTGACCGCGTTCATCCCCATCGCCCGGAACAGCCGCGCGACCAGCTCCTCGAACTCCAGCGGGTCCATGGCCAGCAGGTCGGGCTCCTCCTCGCCGCCGTGCGAGACCATCGTGCGGCCCGCCTCGCCCGGCAGCCGGATGGGCTCGACGGCCGCGCGCTTGTCCGGGCGGGGGGAGAGCCGGCCGTCCAGCGCCTCGGTGAAGCAGTCGACCGCGTTGACCCGGTCGAGGTTGACCGCCGCGAAGGCGGCGTCCGACACCAGCGCGGACGCAACGACGGTCTTCGTACGGTGGCCGGTGGCCGGGTCGGTGTCGTCCACGAAGCCGTTGAGCACCACGGAGTCCAGGACGTCGTGCGCGTCGGCGCCGAACAGCTCGCGCAGCACGAGCAGCAGGCACTGGGCCAGGACGTCCCGGTAGGCGGCGCGGCGCTCGGCGACCGGGCGCGCCACCTCCTTGTCCCGGTCGGCGCCTGGCATGTACCGCACCAGCGACGCCTCGGGCACCACGGAGAAGGCAGGCAGCTCCCAGTCGAGCACGAGCTGCCGGTCGGCCCGGTCGTAGGACGCCGAGACCTGCCGGGGCAGGCCGTGCGGCCACGCGGCGGAGGCGTAGAGGGCCGCCGTCAGATAGTCCTCGACCGCCTCGGGGTCCCCGTCGCGCAGCGCGGCGACGGATGTCTCGACCTCGGCGTTCTGCCGCCGGATCTCCGCCAGCCGCTGATCGGCCCACTGCCGGTACTGCCGCTGGTAGTCGGCGAGTTGGCGCTGCCGCAACGCCTCGGTGGCCTGCGCGGCCCGCAGGTCGTTCTCGTACAGCGTGCGGGCCCGCTCGCGCTCGTGCCGTGCCGCGCCCCAACCGCCGCCCTGCCGGGGCGTGTACGCGTTCGGGTCGGGCATCGGGATCGGCTCGGCGAGCCGTCCGGGGGCGAACGGCTCGACCACCTCGGGCGTCAGCAGTGCCGCGGGGGTGAAGACGGGCGCCGCGCAGCCGGCCGCCAACAGGCCCTGGAGCTCGGCGAACCGGCGCTCCAGGTCGTCGGTCCGCTGCCGCGCGTCGGCCTCCCGGCTCGCGCGGTACGCGGCCTGCTGCTCACGGCTGCGCCGGGAGGCGGCCCGCTCCGCCGCGCGCTGCTGCCGCTCGGTCTCCCGCCGCGCCTGCAACCAGGCGCGCTGCTGGGCCTCTTGCTGCCGCTGGCGCTGCCGCTGGACCTCGGCCCAGGTGGATACGGGACCGGAAGTACGGCGGCTCATGCGGGTACGGCTCCCTCTCGGCGCGGCGCTGCGGACACCGTGCGTGCCCCCTGCCCGGCAACTGAGAGTACGCCCCTGGCCAGCGCGTCGTCACCGCTTCCGGACCACAGCGTGGCCCGAGTCGGCGCCCTTCGCTCAGCGCGCCTTCGCCGCGGACCGGCGGCGCAGCACGACCACCGAGCCCGCCGCGCCCAGCGCCAGCGCGCCGCCCACGTACCAGGTGGTCGGCGACGACGACGCGGCGTCCGCGGTGCTGGGCGCCTGCGGCGCGGGGGCGGGCTTCGGCTCCTGCCGCGCGGGCTCCTGGGCGGGCTGCCGCGCGGGCCGCTCGGCCTCCTGTGAGGCGTGCGCGGAATCGTCGTGGTACGCGGTCGTCGCCGTGTTCAGCGTGCCGACCGACGAGGTGCGGCCCGCGGCCGAGAAGCCCCAGTCCAGCAGCGCGCCCGCCTCGTGGTAGACCGCCTGCGGCAGCCCGGACTGCGGATTCATCACGGTCGCGATCAGCGTGCGGTCCCCGCGCTTGGCGGCGGCGACCAGGGTGTTGCCCGCGTTGGTGGTGTAGCCGTTCTTCACACCGATCACGCCGGGGTAGCGCTTGACGCCGTCCGCGCCGGTGAGCAGCCGGTTGGTGTTCTGGATGCCGAACGACTTCACGTACTTGCCGTGCGCGTCGTAGCCGCCGGGGAACTGCGCCCACCGGGTGGAGGCGTACGTCGCGAAGTCCGGCATGGCCAGGCCCGCGCGGGCGATGACGGCCAGGTCGTAGGCCGAGGAGACCTGGCCCGGCATGTCGTAGCCGTCGGGGGAGACCACATGGGTGTCGTCCGCGCCCAGCATCTCGGCCTTGGCCTGCATCTGGCTGACGGTCAGCGGCACCGAGCCGTTCATGTGCGCCAGGACGTGCACGGCGTCGTTGCCCGAGCTGAGGAAGACACCGCGCCACAGGTCGGCGACGGTGTACGTCTGCCGGGCCTGGATACCGACCAGGCTGCTGCCCGCGCCGATCCCCGTGAGGTCGGAGTCGGTGACGCGGTGGGTGGCGTCGCCGGGGAAGCGCGGCAGCACGGTGACCGCGAACAGCGTCTTCAGGGTGCTGGCGGGCGGCAGCCTGCGGTGCGGGTCCTTGGCGGCCAGCACCTGGCCGGTGCGCGCGTCGGAGACCGTCCACGACAGCGCGGACAGCCCGGACGGCAGCCGCGGCGACCCGGCGTGCGGCTGCACCAGCACCCCGTGCCCGGCGAGCAGCGGACCACCGGCGACCACCGTCGCGGCGCCGGGGCCCGACGAGCCGCGCCCGCCGTCCGCGGGAAGGGCCGCCGCGGCGGCGGTCGCGGCGGCGGACACGGTGGCCAGCGCGGTCGCGGCGGCGAGGCAGCAGCCGACGGCCAGACACCTGGCGGCGGCCACCGAGGCCGCGACGGCGGGGGCGGCGGTCTTACGAGGACGGTCGTGGCGGCACGACGAGGCGCGGAAGACGTTCATGCCGTCACCGTAGGAACGCCGTGGCCGGGTCGGCGCGGCGACGTGACCCATAAGGATGAGACACCGCCGCCACCGGCGTGACGCCCGGGGGCCGACCGGCTGACGGCCGCTCACCGGTCGGCGACCGAATCCGACGTGCCGTCACATCCCCGGTCCCCGAAGCCCGCTGATCACCCGTCGGACAGCGCCGCGAGCCCCGCCTCGATCGCGGCCTCGTCCAGCGGCGTGGGCGTGGCCTTCATGACGGCCGCCGACACCGGGTCCACCACGCCGCCGAGACCGCGGTCGAGCGCGGCCTTCAGATAGCGGACGGCGTCCAGCACGTTCCCCGCGGCGCTCGGCGAGTCGTCGACCTCCATCCGCAGGTCGATCTCCAGCGGTGTGCCGCCGAAGCCCTCCGCCTCGACCCGGATGAAGGCCACCTTCCGGTCGGCGAGGAACGGGATGAAGTCGGCGCCCACGTGCGACGGCGCCGCCTCGTCCGAACCCCCGTACATCCCCTGCGTCTTGGTGGCCTTCTTGCTCGCCATCCGCTCCGCGTCCTGCATGTTCAGGAAGTCCATGTTCCCGCCGCCGAGCAGTTGGTACGTGCTCCGCAGCCGTACGCCGTTGCGCGCGAGCACGTCCACCAGTGCGCGGTGCACGAGCGTCGCGCCGAACTGGCTCTTCAGGTCGTCACCGGCCAGCGGCAGCCCCGCCTCGGCGAACCGGCCCGCCCACCGCGGGGAGCGGGCGATCACCGACGGGATGCAGTTGAGGAAGGCGCACCCGGCGCGCAGCGCGGCCCGCGCGTACAGCTCGGACGCGGCCTGGCTGCCGACCGGCAGGAAATTCACCAGGACGTGGGTGCCGCTGTCCCGCAGCCGCCGCGCGATGTCGTCGACGGTGGCCGTACCGCGCGCGTCGACCTGGTCGGCGGCGCTGCGCCCGACGCCGTCGCTCAGCGCGCCCTCGGTCACCTCCACGCCGAGGTGCGGCACCTTCGCGAAGGCCCGCGCGTTGTTCGGCGGCGCCCAGATCGCCTCGGACAGGTCGCGGCCGGTCTTGGCCGTGTGGACGTCGAAGGCGGCGGTGAACCGCACGTCGGAGACGGCGTAGCCCGCGCACACCGGGTGGGTCAGGCCCGCCGGGCCCGCTTCCGGGCCGTCGCCGCTCCCGGCCGCGGACGCGTAGAACTCCACGCCCTGGACCAGGGAGGAGGCGCAGTTCCCCACGCCTATGACGCCGACGTTGACGGTCCTCATGCGCGCTCCGGGTCGAGAGGTTCGGTGCGGGGTTCGATGTGGACGAGGAAGTCGGCGAAGCCGTGGACGCCGGGGCGGGCGTCGACCGCGGTCAGCGCCGCGCGCAGGGCGCGCAGGTGGCCCACGTCCATCTGGAGCGGCGGCTCGTCCGGCTGGTGGGTGGTGCCGCGCGGGTAGTCGTCGCCGGGCGTGGTGGTCATCTCGATGTGACAGCCGAGCAGATGGGTGACCGGGTGCCGCTCGCAGAAGGCCAGCAGCCGGTCCACGGTCGCGGTGTAGGCGGCCGGGTCGCGGACGTAGAGATGACCGGGGTAGAGGGTGTCGCCGGTGAACAGGATTCCGGTGCGCCGGTCGTGGAAGACGGTGGCGGCGGCCTCGTGCCCGGGGCCCGGCAGCACGTCGAGGACCCGGCCGCCGAGGTCGAACGTGGCGGCGCCCCGCGGCCAGTCCCGCAGCCCGTAGAAGGCGGTCACCGCGTCGAGATCCGGACCGACCACGACGGTACGGGGCCGGTCGGCGAACTGGGCGTCGCCCGCGATGTGGTCGCCGTGGCCGTGGGTGTGCGCCACCACCAGCTCGTACGCGTCCGGCTCGGTGCCCGGCTGGAGGGCCAGCCACGCCTCGATCGCCGCGTCCACGGTGCGGCGCAGCGGGAAGTGGCGGGCGTCGGCGGTGGCGCCGGTGTCCAACAGCAGGGCGCGCTCGGTGCCGAGGAGCAGGAAGAGGAAGGGCGCCTCGAAGTGCACCGACATGTTCTGCCGCAGGATCAGGGTGTGTTCGTCGTACGCGTGCACCTGGATCTCCGGCGCCGGGTCGTGCTTGGCCGACGGCCACCCCGCGTGCCAGCGGACATCGAGGTCGCCGGAGACCGGTTCGATGATCTGTTCGCTCACCCGGTGACCCTAACCCGGCGCTCTCACGCGGCGGCCGGATCTCCCGAGGTGATCGCGGCCAGCAGCCGGTAGGACTCCAGCAGCTCCGCGCGGTCGTACGTACTGGTCGTGACGAGGAATTCGTCGGCCGCGCTGCGCTCCAGCAGCGACTCCAGCGCCTTCGTGACGTCCTCGGGCGTGCCGTGCAGATGCCCGGCCATCGCCTCCTCGAAGCGTTCGCGCTCCGGACCCGTCATCGTGCGCGCGGCCGTCGACTCGTACGGCGCGAGGGCCGGAAAGACGCCGTGGGTGCGGGACCAGGCCGTCGACCACGCCTCCGGGACCAGCAGCCTGCGGGCCCGCTCGCCGCTGTCGGCGACCGCGACGGTGCCGGACAGCACGACATAGGGGGCGGCCGACCACGCGGAGGGGCGGAAGGCGGCGCGGTAGCGGTCCACCGCGCGCAGCATCGCGTCCTCGCCGCGCACACCGCCGATCACCAGCGGCAGGCCGTGCGCGGCGGCCAGGTCCGCGCCGCTGCCGACGGCCAGCAGGAACACCGGCGGACGCAGCCCCTCGGCGGGCCAGGCGTGCACCTGCGGGTGGACCCGCTGGGTGCCGGTGAAGTACCCGAGCAGTTCGTCGATCTGCGCGTCGAACGCGCCCGCGGCCTCCTTGCCGCGGCCCAGTGCCTTGCGGATGCCGTCGGTGAAGCCCACCGACCGCCCCAGACCCATGTCGATCCGGCCCGGGAACAGCGCCTCCAGGACCCCGAACTGCTCGGCCACGACCAGAGGTTGGTGATTGGGCAGCATCACGCCGCCGGTGCCGACCCTGATCCGCGAGGTGGCCGCCGCGACCGCCGCCGCGAGCACCGTCGGCGCGGAACCGGCCACGCCGGGCACGCTGTGGTGCTCGGAGACCCAGAAGCGGTGGTAGCCGAGCGCTTCGACCTCGCGCGCGAACGCCACGGTGTCGCGCAGCGCCTGAGCGCCGTCCTGGCCCTCCCTCGTGCGGGAGCGGTCAAGGACGGAGAACGGGGTGTCGCGCAGCGGAGAACTCACGTTCATTCCAACGCGTACCGGACTCCGTCATTCCCGAACCGCCCGAAACCGAACACTTGTCGTCACCCCTTGTGGCCGAGTGTGTACGGGCCCTATCTTTGGCCCGCCCGGCAATTCGGGCGTACGGCAGCCCAGGCCCCACGGGCCGGTCCTGGAGAGGACTCGTGCTATGCCCTTACGCGGACGTCACCGCCGATACCGCCCCAGCCGCGTATCGCAGGCATCCCTCACCGTCACCGCGGGTGGCGCCGGTCTCGCCCTGCCGCTGATCGGGCTGAGCAGCGCCCACGCGGCCGCCGAGAGCACCTGGGACAAGGTCGCCAACTGCGAGTCCTCGGGCAACTGGCAGATCAACACGGGCAACGGGTACTACGGCGGGCTCCAGTTCGCCTCCAGCACCTGGAAGTCCTTCGGCGGCACGGCCTACGCGCCGCGCGCCGACCTCGCCACGAAGAACCAGCAGATAGCCGTGGCCGAGAAGGTACTGCACAGCCAGGGCCCCGGCGCCTGGCCGGTCTGCTCGGTACGCGCCGGGCTGACCCGTACCGCCGCCACCGCCTCCCACAAGGTCGAGGTGCCCGCCGCGAAGGTGCGGACCGCGTCCGACCAGGCGCGCAGGACGCCCGCGAAGGCCCCCGTCAGGAGCGAGACCAAGAGCACCGCGAAGGCCCGGACCAGTTCCCCGGCCAAGGCGCCCGCGGAGAAGACCACGCCGAAGACCGCGCAGCCCAAGTCGGCCCCGGGCAAGGACCGTTACACGGTGAGGTCGGGCGACACGCTGTCCGGCATCGCCGACGACCACCATGTGGCGGGCGGCTGGCCCCGGCTCTACGCCGACAACCGCTCGGTGGTCGGCGACGACCCCGACCTGATCCTCCCCGGCCAGCGGCTCGACCTGCGGACCCCGGTGGCGCACCCGCAGCACACGACGCAGCGCGAGCCGCACACCACGACCCGTCCCAAGGCGCAGCCGAAGCCGACGCCCAAGGCCGCCCCGAAGGCCACGCCCAAGAAGTCGGTGGCCCCCGCGGGCACCCGCACGCTGGACCGTACGACGAAGCCCGCCGCGGCCCCGACCCACACCGCGTACACCCTGCCGGTCAGCGGCGCGCCGATCGGCACGCCGTACCACGCCTCCGGCTCCAGTTGGGCCAGCGGCTACCACACAGGGGTGGACTTCCTGGTCGGCACCGGCACCAGCGTGAAGTCGGTGGCCGCGGGCACCGTGGTGACGGCGGGCTGGGGCGGCAGTTACGGCTACCAGATCGTCATCCGGCACGCGGACGGCGACTACAGCCAGTACGCGCACCTGTCACAGATCTCGGTCAAGGTCGGACAGAAGGTCACCTCCGGCCAGCGGATAGCCCGTTCGGGCTCGACCGGCAACGTCACAGGACCGCACCTGCACTTCGAGATGCGGACGGGACCCGAATACGGCGACGACATCGACCCGCTGCACTACCTGCGGGCTCACGGCGTCTCGATCTGATCGGACGGGCCGGGTCCGCCCGGCCCGCTCCGGCCGACGAACGTCGTGAGCGGCGGCAGCGCCGCGCCGAGCCAGCAACCGGCGAAGAGCCAGCCGCCGACGACATCCGTCGGCCAGTGCACGCCCAGATACACGCGGGTGCAGCCGACGGCCAGCGCGACGAGCGCGCACAGCGCGGTGAGCAACCGCCCCGTGCGGCCCGGCCGCCAGCGCAGCAGCCCCCAGGCCAGCAGCCCGGCGGCCATCGCGCTGGACGCGGTGTGCCCGGAGGGGAAGGAGTAGCCGGAGGCGTGCGTCGCCCAGTCCGCCGCGGGCGGCCTGGCCCGGTGCAGCGCCATGACCAGCAGCGTGCGTACCGCCTGGCCCGCGAGCAGCACGGCCAGCGCGAGCAGCGCCATGGGCACACCGCGTGAGGTCCGCAGCGCGCCGCGTCCCACACCGCCGCCGCCCGCCAGCCAGCCGCCCAGCACGGCGGCGAGATACGGGAACGGGCCGGTGCCGAGGTCGGTGACGGTACGGGCCACGGTCACCATGGCGTGCGGCCGGTGCTCCACCGACCAGCGGTGCGGCCCGGTGTCCACCGCGTACGGCGTGCCATGCCTGGCCAGCACCACCCAGGCGAGCACCGCGAAGGCGGCGGCGAAGGCGGCCGGGAGCAGTACGCGGCGCCATGGCGCGCGGGCGGTCACCGGGGGAGCGGCCCTTCTCGCTCGGTACGCGAAAGGCCCGCCCGGCCGCGGGCGTCAGCTTCGTCTACAGGCACGTAGACATACTGTACGCGGCGGCCGGGCGGGCTTCCCCTCGGCGCGATGGATCGGACCGTGTTCCGCGGGTGTGTGCCTCGGGCCCTACGGCCGCGCGGCGGGCGTGATCTGCGGTGTCTTCAGCGGGTCGGTGACCGCGACCGGCTCCAGGACGGCGTCCAGCTTCGCCAGCAGACCCGCGTCCAGGGTCACGCCGGCAGCCTTCACGTTCTCCGCGACCTGCTCGGGGCGGGACGCGCCGACGATCGCGGCCGAGACGTTCGGGTTCTGGAGCACCCAGGCGACCGCGAGCTGAGCCATCGTCAGACCGGCGTCGGCGGCCAGCGCGTGGAGCTGCTGCACCCGCCCCAGCACCTCGTCGTTCATCCAGCGGTCGATCATGTTCGCGCCGCCCTTGGCGTCGGTGGCGCGCGAACCGGCGGGCGGCTGCTGCCCCGGCACGTACTTGCCGGTCAGCACACCCTGCGCGATCGGCGAGAACACGATCTGACCGATGCCCAACTCCTCGCAGGCGGGCACCACTTCGGCCTCGATGACGCGCCAGAGCGCGGAGTACTGCGGCTGGTTGGAGACCAGCGGGATGCGCAGCTCGCGGGCGAGGGCGTGCCCGCGGCGGATCTGGTCGGCCGTCCACTCCGAGACGCCGATGTAGTGCGCCTTGCCGGAGTGCACGACGTCGGCGAACGCCTCCATCGTCTCCTCCAGCGGCGTGAACCGGTCGAACCGGTGCGCCTGGTAGAGGTCGACGTAGTCCGTCTGGAGCCGTCGCAGCGAGCCGTCGATCGACTCCATGATGTGCTTGCGGGACAGACCCCGGTCGTTGCGTCCGGGACCGGTCGGCCAGAAGACCTTGGTGAGGATCTCCAGACCCTCCCGGCGCTCGCCCTTCAGCGCCCGGCCGAGCACCGACTCCGCGCGGGTCTGCGCGTACGTGTCCGCGGTGTCGAAGGTCGTGATCCCCGTGTCCAGCGCCGCCCGCACACACGCGGTCGCCGCGTCCTCCTCCACCTGGGAGCCGTGGGTGAGCCAGTTTCCGTAGGCGATTTCGCTGATGATCAGGCCGCTGCGGCCAAGGTGACGGTATTCCATGGGACCGACTCTAGATCGCCCGCCCGTACCGCCGCGACCGGCACGAATGCCCCGCCCCGGGGGCCCTGAGCTACGGGGCCGCCGGGGCGGGGAGTCGGTGCGGTCACCGGATCAGGAGGCGTAGGCCTCCAGCTCGGAGAGCTGGCCCGCCGGCCAGCCGGTGTTCCCGGTGAAGGTGAGCCGCAGGTAGCGGGTGGTGGTCGGGGTCAGGGTGACGGTCGCGGTGTCGGTACCCAGGGTGAAGGTGTAGCCCGCGGACGCCTTGAGCGTGCTGTACGTGTTGTTGTCGGTGGAGCCGAGGACGCTCAGCGTCTCGGTCCTGGTGCCCCAGTTGGTCGGCAGCTTCAGCACCAGCCGGCCGACGGTCTTGGCGGAGCCGAGGTCGACCGTCAGGGACTGCGGGAAGGCGCTGTTGGCGCTCTCCCAGTAGGAGTTGACGTTGCCGTCCACCGCGTTGGCCGCGACGTAGATGTCGGAGTGACCGGTGTCGGTGGCCGTACGGCCCTGCGCCAGGTTCGGGTTGGCGGGCGGGGTCGTGGGAGGCGTGGTGGGAGGAGTCGTCGGCGGGGTCGTCGGCGGGGTGGTCGGGGGAGTCGTGGGCGGCGTGGTCGGCGTGCCGTCGGCCGCGTAGACCTCGAACTCCGAGATCTGGCCCGCGGTCCAGCCGGTGTTGCCGGTGATGTTCAGCCGGACGTACCGCGCGGTGGCCGCGTTGAAGGTCAGCGTGGCCGTGTTGCCCGACGACGGGTTGAAGGAGACGCCGCCGGAAGCCTTCAGCGTGCTCCAGGAGCTGTTGTCCGTCGAACCCAGCACCGACAGGGTCTCGGTACGGGTCGCCCAGTCCGCCGACGGCGGAAGCTTGAGCGTGACCTTGCCGATCGACTTGGCCGCGCCGAGGTCGACGGTCAGCGTCTGCGGGAAGGCGTTGCTGTTGCTCTCCCAGTACGAGGACGCGTTGCCGTCGACGGCGTTGGCCGCCGAGTAGCTCTGCACCGCGGACGAGGCGGTCGCGGGGTGGCCCTGCGCCAGGTTGCCGTTGGCCGGAGTCGTCGGCGGGGTCGTCGGGGGAGTGGTGGGCGGAGTGGTCGGGGGCGTGGTCGGCGGGGTGGTGGGAGGCGTGGTCGTACCGCCGCCACCGCCGGTCGGCACGCCGCCGTTGGTCCAGATCGGGGTCGGCCAGGTGCCGGTGCAGGTCTGCCCGGTGATACCGGAGTTGCCGCCGCCGTCGATGATGTTCAGGCCGGTGCCGACGCAGTTGTGGATCGGGGTGGCGGACTGGGCGATGTTCTTCGCCTTGACGTTGATGAACGTCATGTCGGCCGGTGCCTGCGCCTGGATCGCGTAGGTGCCCGCGCCGTCGATGTTGACGTTCTTGAACGTGACGCCCGTGACGCCGCTCTCGATCGACTGGATCGCCTCGTAGGAGCTGTCGAGGATGTCCGTGTCGGTGATCTGGATGTTGGCGTCGACCTTGCCCTGAAGGCCGTCGAACCAGATGGCGCCGACGCCGAACTGCCAGTTGAAGTCGCTGTTACCGGTTCTGATCAGCGTGTTGCGCGCCGCCGTGATGGTGCCCGCGACCGCGGTGCCGGAACCGGCGTTGACCCCCGGGTAGCGGTTGGCGATGTGCAGGCCGCCGCCGTTGGAGATGGTGTCGGCCATCACGTTGTCGGAGATGTTGAAGTCCTTGCCGCCGTACGTGACGATGTTGTTCGCCAGGATCGGCAGCACGACCGTGTTGTGGTCGAAGCTGTCGTTGACGTTCGGCACGTTCTCCGGCCAGCCCGCCAGACCGTCGTCACCGGTGTTGCGCACAAAGGTGTTGGTGACCGTGGAGTTGGTGACGCCGATGTGGAAGTTCACACCGTCGGCCGTCGTGTCCAGGATGCGGCTGTTCTTGATGGTGAAGTGGTCCATCGGACCGTCCATCCACGCACCGCACTTGACGTGCTGCAACCACAGGTTGTCGACGGTGGAGTTGGACATCGCGCCACCGAGGCCGTTGACCTGGTCGTTGTCCTCGCGCTCGCGGATGTCGCCGATGATGGCGAAGTCCTTGAGGTTGACGTTGGTGCTCGGCCCGCCCTGGTTGGTGTACTTGCCGTAAATACCGGCCGCGTTGGAGCGGTTCACCGGGTCACGGCCGCCGAGCACGCTGTACCAGGGGCCGGCGCCGACGAGGGTGACCTTGTCGACGATGACGTGGCTGTACAGCGTGAAGTTGCCCTGCGGGATGTATACGGTCTTGCCCTGCGCCTTGCCCGCGTCCACGGCCGCCTGGAACTTGGCGGTGGAGTCCGTGGCACCCGTCGGGTCGGCGCCGAAGTCCGTCACCACGTCGAGCGCGCCCGCGGGCTTGGCGATCGGGGCCGCGACCGTCTCGAAGTCCGCCAGGTCGATGGTGAACGTCGGGGACTGCGCCGTGGACGTCACCTGCACGCGGATCTTGGTCCCGGCCGGGTACGTGGTCCCGAACATCGTCCGCGACTCGTCGTAGAAGTGGTGCGGGTTGGTGTCGCCCGGGTTGTTGTTGAACGGGTAACCGCCGTAGTACCAACTGTACTTCGAGGTCACCGGCAGGGTCTTGATCGAGGTCCCGTTGGCCTGCACGTCCAGCGTGGCGTCCCTGCCCTTGCCGTCCGCGGTGTCCGGGAGGCTGTAGCGCAGCGACATCGCGTTCGCGGGCGCCGTCAGCGTGAACTCCACGTACTGTCCGGCGGCGCTCAGGGTGACGGCCTGACGGCCCGACGCCTCGGACGGCAGGTGGCCGTAATAGCGGTCGGGGCCGATCAGCGCGCCGTTGGTGTTGGCGTACTCGGCCTCGAGCTCCTTGAACGGCACGTTCGCGCCGCGGCCCGATATGCCGACGGGTGAAGGGGCGGGTACGCCTGCCGCGTGGGCGGCGGGGGCGTTCGCCAAGGTCACGGCGGTCAGCGCGGCTGCCGCGGCCACGGCGAACGACAGCACCGCGGCGGCGCCGCGCTGTCTGACTCTGCGGCTTCTTTGAGGACTCAACTCATGGCTCTGCAATGAGTGCGACACAGGCACACGTCCTTGCGCGTCGAGGGGGGTGAGGGGGTGGAACTAGGGGGGAACACCCGGCCAGGCGTGGAGAGACTACGAGGCGGGTCGCAGTAAGTCCATGAGTCTGCGCAAAAATGCGATGGCTCCTCGCAATATTCACGACACCTGACCGTCATAGACGGCTCCAAAATCCGATAATTCCCGATGCTCCACACATCCGAGGCCGTCACGCCCGGCGGCCGGCGTCACCGGCTCTCCGTCCGCCGGAGCCGTCTGCTCCCCGTCCGCTCTCCGTCCGCCGGAGCCGCCGGCTCCCCGGCCGTCTGACGGAGGCTCACCCGTTGATGGAGTCCGGGCGGCGGCTGTGCCTATGATGGGCGTGATGACGAACTCCTTCTCGTACGGAATGGGGGAATCGTTCGACCAGGGTGAGTGCTGATGGCACCTCACCTCACGGACGAGATTCCCGCCCACGTGTTGATGTGGCGCCGCGTACGCGAGTACGCCGTGCCACCGTCCATGATCGAGACCGCCACCGCGCGGCGCGCCGTCGGCGACTGGGCCGGGGCGTGCGCCGCGGCCCGGGTCGACGCGGATCTCGATCTGCGAGCCGTGCGCACGCGGCACGGCACCGAACTGGCCGCCCGACTCCGGGCGGATCTACGCCGGTTGGCACCCGATCTGCTGCGCTGGCACATGCCGAGGATCGCGCCGGACGGCCGCTTGCGGCCCGGTGTGACCATCCTCCTCGCGCGGTACGGCGCTTCGGCCGGTCCGCCGGTCGACCTGGTCGTACGGACACCGCCGGCCAGCGCCGACGCGGGGCAGCGGATGGCGCTGGCGCTGTGGCAGGAGCCGGGGCACGGCGCCGCCGGAATCCACCCGCACCCGTATCCCGAGCGGCGCTTCCGGCTCGACCTGCACCGGCATCTCTGGGACGCCGGGCGGAGCGGCGAACTGGCGCGGCGCTGCGGCGCGGACGAGGGTCCGTGGGCGTCGGGGCGGTGGGCCGCGGAGGCCGAACTGCTGCTGCGGGCCGAAGGCCGCCCGCGCGGCGCCTTCGCCGTACGGCTGGGCGCGCGCGACCGCGCCGCGTTCGAACTCGTCGCCCCCGACGACAGCCATGCCCCGACCTGCCGGCCGCTGCGCGAACCGCTGCGACCGCACGACATCGCGGCGCTGCCCGTACTGCCGGAAGCGGCGGCCCGCGTCCTGCCGGACCTGGAACTGCTACGGGCCGGGCTGATCACGGCCGACCGGCTGCACCCGCTGGTCGCCGCGGCGCTGGCGTCGTACGACACCGCCCAGGCCGCAGGTCACGGCCCCGAGCCCGGTGATCCGCACCGGGTGGAGTGCCGCGGCGAGATCCACCGGATCGCGCCGCGGGACGGGGTGCTGACGGCGGTCGACCACGACCCGGCCGAACTGCGCCGCGAGGACCTGCTGGTGGCCCTCGGCGGACCGGCGCTGCCCTGCCTGCGGGCGATCGACGCCGTGCACCGCGACCCCGAGGCACTGCCCGCGGTACGGGAACGGCTGCGCCACGGCGACATGGCCGGGGCGCTGGCCGTCGTCGAAGGACTGCTCGGGCCGCGCGCGGTACTCCGCGACGGGCCGCTCCGCGAGGAGTTGGAGCGGGCCGCCGTCCGCCGCGTCGACCACGGCGTCTTCCGCGCGGGACTCGTCGCGGAACACCCCGCCTCGGCGCAGCGCCGTCCGCGCCTCGTCCGCCATACGCCGCGGCACATTCGCGCCAAGCGCAGCAGCCGGGCCAGGCCCCGCACCGGAACGGCCCGCTGACCCTCCGCCACCTGATTACCAGTCAGGTCCTTTACCTGCACGGCGCGTTGAGCGCCGCCCTGCCGCACAAACCCTTCGGAGCGGGCCGTCCCGTTCCCCTGACCAACCCCAGGTGATGCCCATGACGTCCAGCACCCTCCTGCCCACGACCGCCTTCACGACCGCTCCCACGACCGCCTTGACCTCTGCCTCCGCCCCCGTGAGCGACCCCCAACTCGCCGTCGCCGACAACCTTCTGACGCTCCTTCGGACCAGCACCACGGAACCGCGCCCCGACGAACAGCTCGAAGCGCTCGCCCTGGCCGTCGCGGCCGACCTGCCCGTACTGCTGTGGGGGGAGCCCGGCATCGGGAAGACCGCGGCGCTGACCCAGCTCGCCGCCTCCCTCGACCTGCCGCTGACGACCGTGATCGCCAGCGTCCACGAGCCGACCGACTTCTCCGGGCTGCCCGTCCTGGGCGACGACCCCGCGGTACGCGGTGTGCCGATGGCGCCGCCCCAGTGGGCCGTGGAACTGGTCCGGGCCGGGCGCGGACTGCTCTTCCTCGACGAACTGTCCACGGCCACACCGGCCGTTCAGGCGGCGCTGCTCCGGGTCGTGCTGGAGCGCCGGGTCGGCGCCCTGCAACTGCCGCCCGGCGTACGGATCGTGGCCGCCGCCAACCCGCGCGCGTCCGCGGCCGACGGATGGGAGCTGAGCCCGCCGCTGGCCAACCGCTTCGTCCATCTGTTCTGGGTGCACGACCGTGAGGTGGTGGTACGCGGCCTCGGCGGCGTCTGGCCGCGCCCGGAACTGCCGAGGCTCGTACCGGAGTCGCTGCCCGAGGCCGTGGCTCTCGCGCGGCGCGCCGTCTGCGGCTTCCTCGAAGCCAGGCCGACGCTGATCCACCGGCTGCCGAGTACGGAGACGCGGCGCGGCGGCGCGTGGCCCTCGCCCCGGAGCTGGGAGGCCGCGCTGACCTTGCTGGCGTTCGGTACGGCGGCCTCCGCGTCCCGCGAGGTGCTGGCCCTGCTGGTGCGGGGCGCGGTGGGGGACGGGCCGGGACTTGAACTCCTCGCCCACCTGGACCGGATGGACCTGCCCGACCCCGAGGCGCTGATGGCCGACCCGCCGACCGCGGAACTGCCCGAGCGCGGCGACCTGCGGCAGGCGGCGCTGGAGGCCGTGGTGGCCGCGGTCGGCGCGCGGCCGGAGCGGGCGCGGTGGGAGGCGGGCTGGGCAGTGCTGGTCAGGGCGCTGGAGTCCGGCGCCCCCGACCTGCTGGTCGCCCCGGCCACCGCGCTGGCCGGACTGCGGCGCGACGACTGGGAGGTGCCCGCGGCGGTGGAGCGGCTGGTCTCGGTCATCGGCCTCGCCCGCCGCGCCGACCAGTCGGTGGCGCGGGTCGCGGACGCCGAGGCGGCCCGGACGAAGAGGACGGGCCGATGAAGGACACGGCGAAGCGACGGATGACGGACACCGCCAAGGAGCCCGTGGCGGTCACCGCGAAGGAGCCGGTGGCGGTCACCGGGAAACGGCCGGTCACCGCGCGACCGCGCCCGATGCCTCCGCCCGCGCCGCCGCGCCCGGTACGGCCTCTCGCGCCGAGGCGGCAGCGCCCCGCCGACCAGCCGTACGCCCCCGGACTGCCCCTCGACACCGAGAAGTTGATGGCGGCCCGGCTCCACGCGGTCAAGGTCCGCCCCTACCTCGCCAGCGCCCTCTTCGCCCTGCACGTGGTGGAGGACCGGTCGGTGCCGACGATGGCGGTCGACGCGTACTGGCGCTGCTACGTCTCGCCCGGTTTCGTCGCGCGCACCCCGACGGAGGAACTGGCCGGTGTCTGGGTGCACGAGGTCTCCCACCTGCTCAGGGACCACCACGCGCGGGGCGAGCGGTACGCCAGGGAGCACGAAGAGCCCGGTCCGGGAAGGCGGCAGGGGGCGGGAATGCCCCCGTCCGAGGGCCGGGAGAGGCTGCGGCGCAACATCGCCGCCGACTTCGAGATCAACGACGACATCTACGGGGACGGTCTGCCCCGGCCCGCCGGGGCCGTGCTGCCGTCGCTGCTGCGGCTGCCCGACGGCCTGCTGATGGAGGAGTATCTGCGGACGGCGTCGATGTCCGGGCTCGTCGGGGACCTGGCCTGGCTGGACTGCGGCAGCGGCGCCGACGGGCAGGCCAGGTCGTGGGAGCTGGGACCGGACGGGGCGCACGCCCTGAGCAGGCAGCAGCGGGACGCGGTCCGCTTCCGGGTCGCCGAGGGGATCAAGGGGCGGCCGGGGGAGGCGCCCGAGGGCTGGCGCAGATGGGCCGAGGAGGCGTTCCATGCCCCGCAGCCGTGGCGGCAGTTGCTCGGCGCCGCGGTCCGCTCGGCGGCGGGCGCGCCGGGCGCGGGCGAGAACCACAGCTACCGGCGTCCCTCACGGCGCTCGGCCGCCGTCCCCGGAGTGCTGCTGCCGAGCCTGCGTCGTACACCGCCGCGGGTCTGCGTCGTCATCGACACGTCCGGCTCCGTGAGCGACGCCGAACTGGGCGCCGCGCTGCTGGAGGTGGCCGCGATCTCGCGGGCGGTGGGCGGGCGGCGCGACCTGGTCTCGGTGATCTCCTGCGACGTCGCCGCCGGTGTGGCCGTACCGATCTGCCGCGCCGAGGGCATCGAGCTGATCGGCGGCGGCGGTACGGATCTGCGCTCCGGCTTCGCCCGCGCCCTGCGCTCCCGGCCCCGCCCGGACGTCGTCGTCGCCCTGACGGACGGTCAGACACCGTGGCCGTCCGAGCAGCCGCCCTGCCGTACCGTCGTCGGCCTCTTCCCCCGCCCCTCGCGCGCCGTGCGCGAGGACGACGCCGAGTACGTCCCGGACTCCCCGCCGTCCTGGGCGCGTGTGGTCACCATCGGCTGAGCGGCACCTCAGCGGCGGGGCGCCGACCGCCGGGGGGAGGTGAGAAGGAAGGGGCGGGCGGCGCGGTCGCGGTGCCGGGTGGACTGCCAGCCGCGGGCGTCGAGGAGCGCCGCGCACCGGCCGAGGTGGCCGGCGGCCTCCTCCGGGGCGGCAGCGCCCCGCCAGGACACCTCGACGGCGCCGTCCTGCGCGGAAGGCGTGACCGTATAACCGTCAGGGGCGGGCGGACAGCCCGCCGCTTCGAGGGCCAACGCCACGGCGTGCACGAGCCGTTCGCGCTCCCACGGCGCGGGCACGTCGGTCACGCCGTCGAGGAGCACCGCCCGGATTCCCAGCAGGCCCTCCCACGCGGCGGCCACCTCGGCCGCGCGGGCGGGACCGCGGCCGGGCGTCACCGTCCCCGTACCGTCGTCGGCCGTGAAGGTGCCGACGGGGACCGCGGGCGGCTCCGCGGCGGCTTCCGCCTCCCGCGCCGCCTCCCGTGCCGCTTCGGCCGCCGCCAGCGCGGCGCGCTGCCGCAGACCCTCCTGGGACAGGTAGTAGGCGGGGTGGCCGCTGCGGCCGTGCGGCACCGCGAGACCCGCCGCCACCAGCGCCGCGCAGACGTCGGCGCGCGCCGAGAGCCGGCCGGTCGACGGATCGGAGCCGGCGACCGCCTTCCGCTGAGCGGGGGTCAGTGCCTTGGCCACGCGACCTGCCTCCTTCCGCCTGACGTGCCCGTGCTGTCTCCCGCACGGTACCGCCCGCGGCCGACACTCCCCGCGCGCCGCGACCAGCGGGCCCCGGACCGGCGCCCGGTGATCGAATCCCCTGGAATTGCAGGTGAATTGATACGGGCTCCGTAATGGTGGGGGGCGGTCGCCGGGCGGAATTCCGCCGGGTGTAGGGTCCCGGTCCCCGTAGTTATGGCGGACGGGGGCGTCGCCAGGGAGTCGGAGAACACAGCGAAATTCAGGGAGGATTCATGCAAATGACGCGCCAGAGCCGCAGGCGCTCCGGTGTCATAGCGGGCGCCGGAATGGCGGCGCTCATCGGGTCGGCCGTACTGGCCGCGCCCGCATCGGCACACACCCCCAACTGGTCGGTGGACTGCGACTCGGTCTCGGTCCACCTCACCGCCTACAACGCCCGGGTCACCAACTCGGTGACCGTCTCCGTGGACGGCGGCGCCGTGCTCGCGAGCAATGAGTCGTTCGGCGGCAGCTACGACTTCACGGGTGCGCTGCCCGACCACAGCACCGCGATCAAGGTGCACCTGGTCGTGAAGGCGGGCGACGGCAAGCAGTACGGCAGGGACGAGTACAAGACGTCCGAGCCGTGCGAGAAGCCGCCGACCACGCCGCCGCCCACCACGCCCGAGACGCCGCCGCCCACCGCGCCGCCGACCACCCCGGCGTCCGAGACGCCCACCGCGCCGCCGACCACTCCCGAGACGACCGCGACCTCGAACGCCCCGGTCGTGCAGGCCAGCACCTCCCCGGCCTCCGGCGACCTGGCCGAGACCGGAAGCTCCAGCTCGACGCCGATGATCGCGGGCATCGCCGCGGCCGTCGTCGCCGCGGGCGCGGGCCTGCTCGTCTTCAACCGCAGGCGCGGCGCGGCACACCGCTGATCCGCCGCACCACCGGCCGCCCGTCCCACGGGCGGCGTCCCGGGGGGGGGGGGGGGGGGGGGGGGGGGGGGGGGGGGGGGGAGGGGGAGGGGGGGAGGGGGGGGAGGGGGGGGGGGGGCGAGGGGGGGCTC
>NZ_JBVHLD010000008.1:243396-311683 GCF_055559175.1 Streptomyces sp. NPDC024632 | reverse complement strand
ACCCCCCCCCCCCCCCCCCCCCCCCCCCCCCCCCCCCCCCCCCCCCCCCCCCCCCCCCCCCCCCCCCCCCCCCCCCCCCCCCCCCCCCCCCGCGGCGGTTCACGGACACCGCGCGAACCGGGTACGTGCCGAAGGCGGCCGGTCGCTCACGCCTGCGCGGAGCCCGGCGCCCGGTACATGTACGACGTCTCCTGCCGCCGCGCGGCGATCCGCCAACCGCCGCCGTCCCGCGCGAAACCGTCCACGTACCAGAAGCCGCACAGCAGCACACCGCGCTCGGCGGCCTTGCCGCCCTCGGGCAGGACGAGCGGGTTGAGGCACATGGTGCGGCCCGTCGCGCGGTCCCCGTCGAGCCGGATCGCGCAATTCCCGAGCAAATGCTGATATCCGGGAAAACGCGGCATGACGGCGGCGAGAAATTCCTTGATCTCCGGCAGAGTTCCGCGCGGTCCGCCGGTCGCCGTGTAGTCGAGGACCGCGTCCTTGGTGAAGACCGCGTCCAGCAGCGGCCATTGGCCGGTGTCCACCGCGTGGCTGTATTCGATCAACAGATCCTGGATTTCCAGCCGGTCGGAGATATCGCCGAGCGAGAGCATGCGGCCCCTCCTGCCCGCGCCCGGACGGACGCGTGGGCACCGCATGGATGGCACGCGCCACCGGAGAAGTCAAGACACCTGACAGGCGCGGAGTATGGGAATACCCGGAGAACCCTCCGCCCACGCCCGGTCCGCGGCCCGAGCCGCCTAGGATCGAGGGATGGATCTTCGATGGCCGCGACGCAAGAGGTGGTTCGCCGCCGCGGGGGCGCTCGTGGTGCTGGTGGCGGGCGGCGTCGCGGTCGGTACGGCGACCGCGTCCGGTGACGGGGGCTCGGTGCACCGCAGCGACGCGATGCTCGACGGCGCCGGGGGTGTACGCCTGGACACCTCGTACTTCACCTCGGGCGGTCCCGGCAGGCGGCCCGCCGTACTGCTCGGGCACGGCTTCGGCGGCAGCAAGGACGACGTGCGCGGCCAGGCCGAAGCGCTCGCCCGGCACGGCTACGCCGTACTGACCTGGTCCGCGCGCGGCTTCGGGCACTCCACCGGACGCATCGGGCTCAACGCGCCGGACGGCGAGGTCGCCGACGTCGGCAAGCTCGTCGACTGGCTCGCCGACCGCCCCGACGTGCGGCTCGACGCGCCGGGCGACCCGCGGGTCGGCATCTCCGGCGTCTCGTACGGCGGCGCGATCTCCCTGCTCGCCGCCGGTTACGACCAGCGCATCGACGCCATCGCGCCGCGCATGACGTACTGGAATCTGAGCGACGCGCTCTTCCCGAACGACGTCTACAAGAAGCTGTGGGCCGGCATCTTCTTCTCCAGCGGCTCCACCCCGCTGGACGCGGCAGCGGGCGGCGACCGGACCCCGGACACGGGCAGGGGCACAGGCACGGGCACGCCCACGCCCGCCGGAGCGCCGACGACCGCCGACCCCCTCTGCGGCCGGTTCGAACCGTCCGTCTGCGCGCTCTACCAACGCGTAGCCCAGGCGGGAAAGCCCGACGCCGCCGCCCGCGCGCGACTCGACGCGCTCAGCCCGTCCGCGGTCGGCTCCCGTATCAAGGTCCCCGCGCTGATCGTGCAGGGCCAGACCGACTCGCTGTTCACGCTCGCCCAGTCCGACGCGATGGCCAAGGCGATCAGGGCCAACGGCGCACCCGTGACCGTCGACTGGATCGCGGGCGGACACGACGGCGGCAACACCGAGAACGGCAGGATCGACCAGCGGGTCACCGCCTGGTTCGACCACTACCTCAAGGGCGAGACGTCCACGAGCACGGGACCCGCCTTCCGGGTCACCCGCACCGGCGGCCTCAACTCCACCGACGGCAGCGTCACCCTGCGCGGCGCGAGCGGCGACAGCTACCCCGGCCTCGACGGATCGGGCAGCCGGAAGATCGCGCTCGCCGGCTCCGCCCAGCGGATCACCAACCCGGCGGGCGGCGCCCCGCCCGCGATCTCCGCCGTCCCCGGCCTCGGCGCGCTCACCCAGCTCTCCTCGGTCGGCGCCGGCATCTCCCTGGACTTCCCCGGCCAGATCGCGGTGTTCGAGTCCGCGCCGCTGCGCGACGGCGCCCAGCTCACCGGAGCGCCGTCGGTGCGGGTGAAGGTCGCCACCGACGCGCCCGACGCCGTGCTCTTCGCGAAGCTCTACGACGTCGCGCCCGGCGGCAAGGAGACCCTGCCCGCCTCGCTCGCCGCCCCCGTACGCGTCGTCGGGTCCGGGCAGGGCACCACCGTCACGGTCCGACTGCCCGCCGTCGACCACGACTTCGCGGCCGGGCACCGACTGCGCGTGGTGCTGTCAACCACCGACCTCGGCTACGCCTCCCCGGCCGCGCCCGCGGCCCTGACCGTCTCGCTCGCGTCGCCGACGCTCACCCTGCCCACCGACACCGGGCTCCGCGCCGACGCCACCTCGGTCGCGTGGTGGGCCTGGGCGCTGCCGCTGATCGCGCTGGCCGTGGCCGCCGTCCTGCTGCTCACCGGCCGCCGCCGGGTCCGCCCGCGCCCGGCCGACCCGGCGCTCGCCGCGGTCCCGTTGCAGATCACCGGCCTCAGCAAGCGGTACGCGAAGTCCGTCGACCAGTACGCCGTACGCGACCTGTCCTTCCGCGTCGAACCCGGCCACGTGCTCGGCCTGCTCGGGCCGAACGGCGCGGGCAAGACCACCACCTTGCGGATGCTGATGGGCCTGATCCGTCCCGACGAGGGCGAGATCCGGGTGTTCGGCGAGGCGGTACGGCCCGGCGCGCCCGTGCTGTCCCGGCTCGGCGCCTTCGTGGAGGGCGCCGGATTCCTGCCGCATCTGTCCGGCCGCGCCAACCTCGACCTGTACTGGCAGGCCACCGGCCGCCCGGCGCAGGACGCCCACCTGGCGGAGGCCCTGGAGATCGCGGGCCTCGGCGACGCGCTGGAACGGGCCGTGCGCACCTACTCCCAGGGCATGCGGCAGCGACTGGCCATCGCGCAGGCCATGCTCGGCCTGCCGGACCTGCTGATCCTCGACGAGCCGACCAACGGACTCGACCCGCCGCAGATCCGCGAGATGCGCGAGGTGCTGATCCGCTACGCCCAGGCGGGCCGGACCGTGATCGTCTCCAGCCACCTGCTGGCCGAGGTCGAGCAGACCTGTACGCATCTGGTGGTCATGGACCGCGGGCGGCTGGTCACGGCCGGTCCCGTCGCCGACATCATCGGCTCGGCGGACACCGTGCTGGTCGGGATCGACGGCGAACTGCCGCAGAGCGCGGTCGAGAAGGTCGCCGCACTGCCCGGGGTCGCCACCGCGGTCCGCGAGGAGGACGGTCTGCTCGCGGTGCTCGACGGCCTGACCCCGGCGCAATTCGTGGCCGAACTCGTCCGTCTCGACGTGCCCGTGGCCCAGGTCGGGCCGCACCGCCGCCTGGAGGACGCCTTCCTGACCCTGATCGGAGGCTCCTCGTGAGCGCCGCACCCGCCATGCCCGCCCCCGCGCCCGCACCGGACGGGTCACCGGCCCGCGCCACCGCGCCCGGCTACCGCCCCGGCCGTACGCTGCGGCTGCGCGTCGAGGCCAGGCGGCAGTTGCGCAGGCGCCGCACGATGATCGTGGCCGCGCTGCTCGCCGCGCTGCCGTTCATCCTGATCGCCGCCTTCGCGATCGGCGGCACCCCGAGCGGCGAGGGAAGGAACGGCCCGACGCTGATCGACACCGCCACCGCCTCGGGCGCCAACTTCTGCGCGACCTGCCTGTTCGTCTCCGCGGGCTTCGTGCTCGTCGTGCCGGTCGCGCTCTTCTGCGGCGACACCGTGGCCTCCGAGGCGGGCTGGTCCTCGCTGCGCTATCTGCTGGCCGCGCCCGTGCCGCGGACCAGGCTGCTGGCCGTGAAGCTCACCGTGGCGCTGGGCTTCAGCGCGGTCGCGCTCGTCCTGCTGCCCGCGGTCGCGCTGGTGGCGGGCACCGTCGCGTACGGCTGGGGGGACCTGGAACTGCCGACCGGCGGGGCGCTGGCGTCCGGTGAGGCGCTGCCGCGGCTGGCGGTCGCCGTGATCTACATCTTCGTGAGCCAACTCGTCACGGCCGCGCTCGCCTTCTGGCTCTCCACGGTCACCGACGCGCCGCTGGGCGCGGTCGGCGGCGCGGTCGGCCTCACCATCGTCGGCAATGTGCTGGACGCCGTGACCGCGCTGGGGCGGTGGCGCGACGTGCTGCCCGCGCACTGGCAGTTCTCCTGGGCGGACGCGCTCCAGCCGACGATGGAGTGGTCCGGCATGCTCCAGGGCACCTCGGTGTCGGTCTCGTACGCGATCGTGCTGACGGCGCTGGCCTTCCGCGGCTTCCGCACCAAGGACATCGTGTCCTGACCCGCCGTCGGCCGTGTCGTGACGTGGCGTATGCCGTGCCGTGCCGTGACGTGACGCCGCCGTATGACGGGACCCGTGACGCCGCCGCACGCCGCCGCACCATGACGCCTCGTCATGGCATGCCCATGAAATAACCAGGGGGCGGCCATCCGGAGTAAAGCGGTCGGCAGCAAACGGCGAAGTCTCTTGTCCTGGGCATGATCTGTGGGTGTGATCGCGGCATCCGTCTCGTGCGGTCGCACTCCACACAAGGAGAGTCCATGCGCAGATTCCGTCCGCGGCCCCGCGCCGCGGTCGCGGCGGCAGGGGTCACCGCCCTCGCCGCCGCCGCTTTGACAGCCGCTCCCGTCGCCGGGTCCGCCATCGCCGCCCCGGCGCGTACCGCACCGGTGGTGAAGGCCGTGCCCGCGGTCACGGGACACCGGCTGGTGAGCGGGGTGAGCAGCCCGCTCAGCAGCGCGCAGTGCCAGGCGAAGTGGGGCATCAACTGCTACACCCCGCAGCAGTATCGCCAGGCGTACGACCTCAAGCCGCTCTACCGCGCCGGTATCACCGGCAAGGGGCGGACGATCGTGATCGTGGACTCGTTCGGGTCGCCGACGATCCAGCACGACCTCGACGTGTACAGCCGGCAGTTCGGCATCGCCAGCTCGCACGTACAGGTCGTCAAGTGGGGTGACGTGCCGCCGTTCGACCCGACGAATCCGGACCACACCGGCTGGGCGAGCGAGAGCACGCTGGACGTGGAGATGGCGCACGCCGTCGCGCCCGACGCGCACATCGTGCTGGTGGAGACCGGCGTCGCGGAGACCGAGGGCGTCGAGGGGCTGCCCGAGATGATGGACGCCGAGAAGTCGATGATCGAGCACGGCGTCGGCGACGTGATCACGCAGAGCTTCGGCGCCACCGAGAACACCTTCCCCGGCTTCGACCGGGGCGACTTCTCCAGCATCCAGAAGCTGCGGTACGCCTTCAAGGCAGCCGCCGCGCACGGCGTGACGGTGCTGTCGTCCTCCGGCGACGGCGGCGCCACCGACTCGATGGCGGACGGCGCCACCGACTACCCGTACCCGGTGAACTCCTGGCCCTCGTCCGACCCGCTGGTCACCTCGATCGGCGGCACGCAGCTCCACCTGGACGACGCGGGCGACCGCACCGCGCCCGACAGCGTCTACAACGACTACGGCGCGGGCGGCGGCGGCCAGTCGCACGTCTTCACCAGGCCCTCGTACCAGGACGTGGTCAAGAACGTCGTCGGCGCCCGGCGCGGCACCCCGGACATCTCGATGACCGCGGCCGTGGACGGCGGCGCGTGGGTGTACTCCTCCTTCGACCCGACGGCCGTCGGATGGGACGTGTACGGCGGCACCAGCGAGTCCAGCCCGCTGTTCTCCGGCATCGTCGCGCTGGCCGACCAGCTCGCCGGGCACCGGGTGGGCGACATCCACCAGGCGCTGTACGCGCTCTACCGGGGCGACAGCAGGCTCACCGGGATCGTGGACGTCAAGGACGGCACGAACAACTCCTACGACGGCGTCACCGGCTACACCGCGGTGAAGGGGTACGACATGGCGACCGGTGTCGGCACGCTGGACGCCGCGCGGTTCGTTCCCGCGCTGGCGATCGCCAGTTGGCGGCGCTGACCGTCCGAGCGGGGTACTGACAGGTCACCGCCGCGTCCGCGCGGGCGCGGCGGTGACACGTGCTGTCCGGGCGCCGGAAATGTCCGGTCCCGCGGGGTGAGTGGTCCAACTCCGTTATCTGTTAGGACTCTTGACAGTCGGGTGGTCCAGACCAACAGTATTGGTCCAGACCAGCAGCGCCCCCTGTGCTGTCGGCCCCCACACATCC
Source organism: Streptomyces sp. NPDC024632 (assembly GCF_055559175.1). Lineage (NCBI taxonomy): Bacteria > Bacillati > Actinomycetota > Actinomycetes > Kitasatosporales > Streptomycetaceae > Streptomyces > Streptomyces sp. NPDC024632. The sequence goes on along the minus strand of NZ_JBVHLD010000008.1, from coordinate 305,444 downwards.
CCCCTCGAAGGGAGCGCGGTCCATGACCGGACCCGTTCGCAGACCCCTCCGCGCGTTGCTCACCGGACTCGTCACCGCCACCGCGGCGGCCGGGCTCGCCCTGACCGGCAGCGGCACCGCCCACGCCGCCACCCCGCTGCCCGCCCACGTGTTCGCCCCGTACTTCGAGGCGTACAACGGCGACAGCCTCTCCGGCCTGGCGTCGGCCTCCGGCAACAAATTCCTCACCATGGCGTTCATCCAGACGCCGTCCGTCGGCTCCTGCACCCCGTACTGGAACGGCGACAGCTCGCTGCCGATCGCCCAGGCGAACTTCGGCGCCGACATCGACACCCTCCAGGCGGGCGGCGGCGACGTCATCCCGTCCTTCGGCGGTTACGCGGCCGACAACAGCGGCACCGAGATCGCCGACAGTTGCACCAACGTCAGCTCGATCGCCGCGGCCTACGAGAAGGTCATCACGACCTACGACATCAGCCGGATCGACCTCGACATCGAGGACAACTCGCTGACCAACGCCGGCGGCATCGACCGCCGCAACAAGGCCGTGAAGATGGTCCAGGACTGGGCGGCGAGCAACGGCCGCTCGGTGCAGTTCTCCTACACCCTGCCGACCACCACCCACGGGCTGACCACCGGCACCGCGGGTGACGGCTCGGGCCTGTCGGTGATCCAGAACGCCATCTCCAACGGCGTCAAGGTCGACGTCGTGAACCTGATGACGTTCGACTACTACGACAACGCCACGCACAACATGGCGACCGACACCCAGACCGCCGCCACCGGCCTGCACGACCAGCTCGCCGGGCTCTACCCGTCGAAGACCGACGCGCAGATCTGGGGCATGGTCGGCGTCACGGAGATGCCCGGCATCGACGACTTCGGCGCGGCCGAGACCTTCACCACCGCCAACGCCACCACCGTCTACAACTGGGCGGTCAGCAAGGGCATCAACACGCTGTCCTTCTGGGCGCTCCAGCGCGACAACGGCGGCTGCCCCGGCCAGGGCGGCTCCGACACCTGCTCCGGCGTCGCACAGAGCACCTGGCAGTTCAGCCACACCTTCCAGCCCTTCACCGGCGGCGGCACCACCACCCCGCCCCCGGCGAACGACTTCTCGGTGTCGCTGACCCCGGCCTCCGGCTCCGTCGCGCCGGGCGGTTCCACCACCTCCAGCGTGCACACCGCCGTCGCCTCCGGCACCGCGCAGTCCGTCGCGCTGACGGTCTCCGGCGCCCCGGCCGGTGTCACCGCCACGCTCAGCCCGACCTCGGTGACCGCGGGCGGCAACGCCACCTTGTCGGTCGCCACCACGGCCTCGGCGGCCCCCGGCACGTACACCCTGACCGTCACCGGCAAGGCGGGCACCACGACCCACACCGCCGCGTACACGCTCACGGTCACCGGGACCACCACCGGCTGCACCGCCACCGCGTGGAACAGCAGCGCGGTCTACGTGGGCGGCAACACCGTCTCGTACGCCGGTCACACCTGGAAGGCCAAGTGGTGGACGACGGGCGAGACGCCCGGCACCACCGGTGAGTGGGGTGTCTGGCAGGACCTCGGCGCCTGCTGATCCGCCTCCCGCGGCGGCCGGGCCCCGGATTCGGGGTCCGGCCGCCGATCCTCTAAAGTCTGACCGTTGTCTACGAACATGTAGTCGTAACGGGCCGGGGCGATCACCGGCGGACAAGGGGCGGGACCACCCAATGAGCGTCATCGGCGTCGGCCAAGCCGTCATTCTCGGCGTCGTGGAAGGAGTGACCGAGTTCCTTCCGGTCTCCTCCACCGGGCACCTGAAAATGACCGAGGGCCTGATGAACATCCCGGTGGACGACAAGGCTGTCGTCGGCTTCACCGCGGTGATCCAGACCGGCGCCATCGCCGCCGTCTTCGTCTACTTCTTCTCCGACATCAAGCGGTTCGTCGGCGCCTGGTTCAAGGGGCTCGCGAACAAGAGGGAGCGCGACAACCACGACTACAAGTTCACCTGGTGGGTGATCTACGCGACCATCCCGATCGTCGTCGTCGGACTGGCCGCCAAGCCGCTGATCGACGGCGCCCTCGCGTCCTTGTGGGTCGTCGCCTTCTCGCTGATCGGCGGCAGCGTCGTCATGTGGTGCGCCGAGCAGATGGCGCGATTCAAGCGCGGCGAGGACCAGGTCACCTTCAAGGACGCGATGATCGTCGGCTGTTCGCAGATCCTCGCGCTGCTCTTCCCCGGCTTCTCCCGGTCGGGCGCCACCATCTCCACCGCGCTCATCCGCGACCTGGACCGGGTGGCCGCCACCCGCCTGTCGTTCTTCCTCGGCCTGCCCGCCCTCACCGGCGCGGGGCTGTACGAGTTGAAGGACGCCACCAGCGGGGGCGTCGGCGTGCCCGCGCTCGCCGTCGGCACCGTGGTGTCGTTCGTGATCGCCTACGTCTCCATCGCCTGGCTGCTGAAGTTCGTCGCCAAGCACTCGTTCAACTCCTTCGTGATCTACCGGATCGTGGTCGGCTTCCTGCTGATCGGCCTGCTGACGACGGACACGATCAGTTCCTGACTTACCGTCAGACGCACTCCGAGGGCCCGGCCGGGACGGCCGGGCCCTCTTTTCCGGCCGGATAGTTCACGACTTATTTTTTGATGTGTATTGACTCGCCGACGGGCGGCCCCTAGCGTCCACACCGCATCGCGACCCCACAACGCGACCGAGGAGACACGTGTGACTCAGGTCCCCACCGTGCCCGGCACGCCCACCCGCACATCCCGCACCCGCAGACGAACAGCCGCCATAGCGGCGGCGCTCGTCCTGCCGGTCTCGGCCTGTATCGCCCTGGTCACCGCACGGGACGCGGGCGCCGCCACCATCCCGGCCGCCCCGGCCAGCGTCACCAGCGTCAGCAGCGGCAAGTGCGTGGACGCGCGCGCCGCGGCCACCGCCAACGGCACAGCGGTGCAGCAGTACGCCTGCAACGGAAGCGCCGCCCAGCAGTGGCAGTTCACCGCCACCGACAGCGGCTACTACCGGATCGGCGTGTCCACCGCGCCCGCCCAGGTGTGGGACGTCACCGGCGTCTCCACCGCCGACAGCGCCACCACACAGCTCTGGCTGTACGGCGGCGGCAGCAACCAGCAGTGGCAGCCCGTCGCCGAGAGCAGCGGCGCCTTCCACTTCGTCAACCGCAACAGCGGCAAGTGCCTCGACGTGCCCGGCGCGTCGACCGCCGACAGCGTCCAGCTCCAGCAGTACACGTGCAACGGCACCACCGCGCAGTCGTTCAACGTCAGCGGCAGCGGCGGCGGCACCACGCCGCCGACCACCCCGCCCAGCGGCGGCGACCCCGACCTCGGCCCGAACACGGTCGTCTTCGACCCGTCGATGTCCGCCTCGACCATCCAGTCCAAGCTGAACTCGATCTTCAGCCAGCAGGAGACCAACCAGTTCGGCAGCCAGCGCTACGCGGTGCTCTTCAAGCCCGGCACCTACAGCGCGGACGTCAACGTCGGCTTCTACACCCAGGTCGCAGGACTCGGCCTGAGCCCCGACTCGGTCACCATCAACGGCAAGGTGCACGCCGAGGCCGACTGGTTCCAGGGCAACGCCACCCAGAACTTCTGGCGTGACGCCGAGAACATGTCCGTCAACCCGACCGGCGGCAGCGACCGTTGGGCCGTCTCGCAGGCCGCCCCGTACCGGCGGATGCACGTCCGCGGCAACCTCGCGCTGGACGACGGCGGCTGGTCGAGCGGCGGCTTCATCTCCGACTCCAAGATCGACGGGCAGATCCAGTCCGGCTCCCAGCAGCAGTTCCTCACCAAGGACACCGAGATGGGGTCCTGGAGCGGCTCCAACTGGAACATGGTCTTCGTCGGCGACAAGGGCGCGCCCGCGCAGAGCTTCCCGACGTACACCACCGTCGCCAGCGCGCCCGTGGTGCGCGAGAAGCCCTTCCTGTACATCGACAGCGCGGGCAAGTACCAGGTCTTCGTGCCCGCCCTCCAGTCCAACGCGTCCGGCACCACCTGGAGCGGGAAGACGCCGGCGGGACAGTCGCTGCCGATCGACCAGTTCTTCATCGTCAAGCCGGGCAACACCGCCTCGGACATCAACGCGGCGCTCGCGGCGGGCAAGAACCTGCTGTTCACGCCGGGTGTCTACCACCTGAACCAGACGATCAACGTGACCCGGCCCGACACCGTCGTCCTCGGTCTCGGTCTGGCCACGCTCGTCCCGGACGGCGGCGTCACCGCGCTGACCACGGCCGACGTGGACGGTGTGAAGCTGGCCGGGCTGCTCATCGACGCGGGCACCACCAACTCGCAGACGCTGATGCAGATCGGCCCGGCCGGCTCGTCCGCCAACCACGCGGCCGACCCGACCAGCCTGTCCGACGTCTTCTTCCGGATCGGCGGCGCGGCCGTCGGCAAGGCCACCCAGTCGCTGGTGGTCAACAGCAACAACGTCATCGGCGACCACATGTGGCTGTGGCGCGCCGACCACGGCAACGGCGGCACCGTCGGCTGGAACACCAACACCGCAGCCACGGGCCTCGTCGTCAACGGCCAGAACGTCACCATGTACGGCCTGTTCGTCGAGCACTACCAGCAGACCCAGGTGCAGTGGAACGGCAACGGCGGCAGAACGTACTTCTTCCAGAACGAGATGCCCTACGACCCGCCCAACCAGGCTTCCTGGATGAACGGTTCCTCGCAGGGCTACCCCGCCTACAAGGTGGCCGACTCGGTCACCAGCCATGAGGCGTGGGGGCTCGGCAGCTACTGCTACTTCTCCGCCAACTCCTCGGTGGTGTCGGCCAACTCCTTCCAGGTGCCCAACACCTCCGGGGTGAAGTTCCACGACATGGTGACCGTCTCGCTCGGCGGTGTCGGCACCATCAGCCATGTCATCAACACCACGGGAGCGGCCGTGAACAGCGGCCATCAGGTCACGTACCTGACCAGCTACCCCTAGTCACACAGGGGTACACGGGGGACACAGTGGGGCCGGCCGGCACAGGGGGCGCATCCCGTCGGCCGGCCCCTCTCCCGTGCGGTGACCCCCGCTCACCCGCGCCGTAACCCGCCTCCTCCCGTGCCGTGGCCGGGCACGGTGACGACCGACACACCCGTGGTCGAACACCGGAAGCCCCGGGAGTCCAGTCGCTATCGTCGGCAGACGCGCGGTGGTGCGCCGCGCGAGTTCCGCCCCCCGACGAGAGCGGAGTTCCGAATGACCCTCATCCTCAAGCCCGGAACGGCCTGGAGCGACGCGTGGCGGCGCGCCCTGCGGACCGCGCCCGAGGCATTCCGCGACGACCGTGTGCTGAATCTGTGGGACGGCCGCTGGCAGGCCGACGGCCGCCCGCTGCCCGCCACTTCACCGGTCGACGGCAGCCCGATAGCCGGGCCGCCCCGGCTCGACGCGGCCACCGCGCGACAGGCGGTACGCGCCGCGCTCGACGAACACCGGAGCTGGCGGCACGTACCGCTGCCCGACCGCAAGGCGCGTGTCTCGGCGACTCTGGACGCCCTCACCGAACACCGCGACCTGCTGGCCCTGTTGCTGGTCTGGGAGATCGGCAAGCCCTGGCGGCTGGCCCGCGCCGACGTGGACCGGGCCATCGACGGCGTCCGCTGGTACGTGGACGGCATCGAGCCGATGGTGGCGGGCCGCACCGCACTTGCCGGTCCCGTCTCCAACATCGCGAGCTGGAACTACCCGATGAGCGTGCTGGTGCACGCCATGCTCGTCCAGGCGCTCGCGGGCAACGCGGTCATCGCCAAGACGCCCACCGACGGCGGCCTGGCCTGCCTCACCCTCGCCGCCGCGCTCGCCAGGCGCGAGGGCATTCCCGTCACGCTGGTCAGCGGCAGCGGCGGCGAACTCTCCGAGGCCCTGGTGCAGTCCTCGGAGATCGGCTGCGTCTCCTTCGTCGGCGGCCGGGACACCGGCGCCCGGATCGCGACCGCCGTCGCCGACGTCGGCAAGCGGCACATCCTCGAACAGGAAGGGCTCAACTGCTGGGGCCTGTGGGAGTACAGCGACTGGGACGCCTTCGGCGCGCAGATCCCCAAGCTCTTCGACTACGCCAAGCAGCGCTGCACCGCCTACCCGCGGTTCGTCGTCCAGCGCTCCCGCTTCGCGGACTTCCTCGCCGCGTACCTCCCGGCGGTCAAGTCGGTCAGGACCGGCCACCCGTTGGCCGTCTCCGCGCCCGACGACCCGCTGCCCGCACTCGACTTCGGGCCGCTGATCAACGCGGCCAAGGCGAAGGAGCTGGCCGATCTGGTCGCCGAGGCCGTCGACCGCGGCGCGGTGCCGCTGCACCACGGCGCCCTCGACCCCGGCCTCTTCCTCCCCGGCCAGGACACCTCCGCCTACCTCGCCCCGGTCACGCTGCTGGGCCCTCCGCCGTCCTCGCCGCTCCACCACACCGAGCCCTTCGGACCCGTCGACACGATCGTCCTGGTCGACACCGAGGCCGAGCTGCTCTCCGCCATGAACGCCAGCAACGGCGCCCTGGTGGCCGCCCTGTCCTGCGACGACCCGCGCACCACCGAACGCCTCGCCTCCCAGGTCCGCGCCTTCAAGGTCGGCCGCGGCGCGCCCCGCTCCCGCGGTGACCGCGACGAACTCTTCGGCGGCCTGGGCGCCTCCTGGCGCGGCGCCTTCGTCGGCGGCGAACTCCTCGTCCACGCCGTCACCGAAGGCCCCACCCTCGACCGCCTCCCGGGCAACTTCCCCGACTACCAATTGCCCGCGGCCTAGGGAGGCGCCCTGGGTGAGGCCGCGGTTGCGGCGAGCCGTGCGGGGGAGCCCTCTTGCGCAGACTCACCGCGATCCCCTTTTTTTGCCGCCCTCTCGCCTCCGGCGGCTTAGATCCGGTGTCGACAGTCGATCGTGCTCGCTCCCTCGTTCCTCGGTCGCTGTGCGCGTTCTCCCTTTCGACACCGGCGCCGCCTTCGGCTCGCTGGCTACCGGCGAACCCACCTGCGCAGCGGTGAAGCGGCGGTGAACCGTGCTCAGAAAAACCCCGGTCGACCCATCCCCCCACGGGTGGGCCGACCGGGGCCGACGGTGGTCGACCGCTGCGTCAGGACAGCGTCGAGGCTGCCGGGTCCCACGCGTCCGGCAGCGGTGACACGGCCGGGGCGCTGGTTTCGAGGGTGCGGACGGTGTGCTCTTGCGCGGCGTCCGTCACCGTGGCCATCAAGTCGAGTACGTGCTGGGCGAGTTCGCCGGAGGCGCGGTGCTCGGTGCCGCCCCGGATGGCGCGGGCCATGTCCAGGACGCCCAGGCCGCGACCGGCGACCGTACCGGTGACGGGCAGGTCACGCCAGTCGTCGTCACCGAACGCCCGGACCTGCAAAGGCCCTTCGAAGGTGTTCGGGTCGGGCAGCGACAGCGTGCCCTCGGTGCCGGTGACCTCGATGAGGCGGCGCGGCACCGAGGAGTCGAAGCTGAAGGTCGCCGAGCCGCTGGGGCCACCGGCGAAGTCCAGCAACGCGTGCACGTGCGTGGGCACTTCCACCGCGAAGGACGTGCCCTCCTTCGGCCCGGAACCGATCACCCGCTGGGCACGCGCCTGCCGCGCCGAGGCCGAGACCCGCGCCACCGGCCCGAACAGCGCGACCAGCGCCGTCAGATAGTACGGACCGATGTCGAAGAGCGGCCCGGCACCGTACTGGAAGAGGAACTCCGGGTTCGGGTGCCACGACTCGGGGCCGGGCCCCTGCGTGACGGCGGTCGCGCTCACCGGCTCGCCGATGACCCCGGCGGCCAGCGCCCGCTGCGCGGACTGGAGCCCGGCCCCGAGAAAGGTGTCGGGAGCGCTCCCGACCCGCAGCCCGCGCGACCGCGCCTCGGCCAGGATCTTCGCCCCGTCGGCCGGCGCCAGCGCGAGCGGCTTCTCGCCGTAGACGTGCTTGCCCGCCTGGAGGGCGGCCGTGGCGACCTCCGCGTGCACGGCCGGGATCGTCAGGTTGACGACGATCTCCACCTCGGGGATCGCCAGCACCGACGCGAGGTCGCCCGCGGCCGGAATCCCGTACGTCCCGGCCGCCGTACGGGCCCGCTCGACGTCGATGTCGGCGACGGCGAGCACCCGCAGGTCGGGGAAGGCGGTGAGATGGTCCAGATACTGCGCGCTGATGACACCGGCGCCGACGACGGCGACGCCGACCGGGCCTGTGGTCATGAACGCTCCAGCGCGGTGAGGTAGGAGAGGCTTTCCGCGACGGCCTCGAAGATGTCGCCCGCGCAGGAGTCGAGTTCGACGATCCGCTGCGCGTCGGGCGCGGCGGCCAGGATCGACGGCACGTCGATGCTGCCCTTGCCGACCGTGGTGTGCGGCTCGTCCTTCACACCGGGACCGTCCTTGACGTGCAGCGCCAGCACCCGGTCGCCCAGCGCGCGCAGCAGCGCCGGCACATCGGCCCCGCCGACCGCCGCCCAGTACGTGTCGACCTCCAGGAACACCTCGGGGGCCAACCGGTCCGCCAGCTCCTCCAGCGCGGTCCTGCCGTCGAAGCGCGGCTCGATCTCCCACCAGTGGTTGTGGTAGCCGATCCGCATACCGCGCTCGGCGGCCTTCTCGGCGAAGCCGTTGAGGAGGTCCGCGGTGCGCGAGAGACCGTCGGGGGTGGTGAACTCCTCGTGTGCGATCCCGCCGGGGATGATCACCAGGTCGGTGCCGACCGTGGCGATCGCGTCGAAGACCTCCGACGCCTCCTTGTCGAACAGGGCGTACGCGTGCGTGCTGTTGACGCTCAGCCCCAGGTCGTCGGCGACCTTGCGGAAACCGGTCGGGTCGGCCGTGGGGTCGTACGCCTCGACGGCGGTGTAACCGATCCCGGCGAGGCGGGACAGCGTGCCGTCGCGGTCGGCGGCGATCTGGTCCCGGAGGGTGTAGAGCTGGATGCTCAAGGGCGTGGCCATCGTGACGATGCCTCCTGGAAGTACGGCGGGTGCGGGTACGGCGGGTGCGGGTACGGCGGGTACTGCGCGTGCGGGTGGTGCGGGGGAGCGGCGGCCGGCGGTGACACGCGGTCGGATCAGCCGACGATCAACGGCCGCAGCGTGCGGTGGGCGATCTCCAGACCCTGGGTGATCCGCTGGACGTCGCCGCTCCAGACGGGGTCCTCGTGCTCGACGGAGAGCGTGCCCGTGAAGCCGCCCTCGTAAAGGGTGTCGACGATCCGGCGCCAGTCGACGTCGCCGAGCCCCGGCACCCGGTAGCGCCACCAACCGCTGTCCCAGCCGTCGGTCCGCGCCACCGACCGGCCGAAGAAGCCGTAACGGTCCCTGGCCCGCGGGTCGAGCTGCGCGTCCTTGGCCTGCGCGTGCGGAATGCGGTCGATGTACGGCTTCAGCGCCTCGACCGGGTCGATGCCCAGCCACAGCAGGTGCGAGGGGTCGTAGTTGAGATAGAGGCCGAGGCCGAACATCCACTCCCACAGCTCGGGGGAGTAGGCGAGGTTGCCCGGATAGCCGTCCGGGTGCCAGCCCTCCATCACGCAGTTCTCGATGATGATCTTCACACCGCGCTCGCCCGCGTACTCCACCAGCGGCGGCAGCTCCCGCTCGGCCAGCGCGATGTTCTCCTTCACCGTCAGACCGGGGTGGCGGCCGACGAACGTGCCGACGTAGTCCACGCCCAGCAGTTGGGCGGCGTCCACATTGGCGCGTACGTGGGCGGCGATCTCCGCCCTGCGGGTCTCGTCCGGGTGCAGGTTGTTCTCGTAGTACGCCAGCGCGGACAGCGTCAGGCCGTGCCGGTCGAACAGGCCGCGCACCTCGTCGGCCCGCTGCTTGCCGAAGCCGGTCACGTCGATGTGGCTGGCCTCGAACTCCCGTGAGCCGGTGGACGGCCAGGTGGCCACCTCCAGCGACTGGTAGTCGTGCGAGGCCGCCCACGCGGCGATCTCGTCCAGCGGGAGCTGCGGAAGGCAGGCGGTCAGGAAGCCCAGCTTCATCTCAGGAGACCTCTTTCCAGGTCCGGTCCGCCGCCGATTTCAGTACGGCCTCGGTCAGGCGCACCATGCGGGCGGCGTCGTCGAAGGTGGGGAACGTGCCCCCGGTGCCGTCGGCCGAGGACCCGCCCGCCGCGCCCGGGGCGCGGATCGCTGCGTGCACATCGCGGACGAAGGCGGCGAAACAGTCGAGATATCCCATCGGGTGGCCGCCGGGGACCACCGAGAGCCGGGCCGCGGCGGGCGAGAGCGTGGCCGGGTCGCGCAGCACCGCCGCGTTCTCACCGCGGCTGCCGACGAACAGCGACTCGGGGTTCTCCTGGTCGAAGGCGAGCGAGGTCCGCGTGCCGTCCACCTCGAACCACAGCCGGTTCTTCCGGCCGGGCGAGATCTGCGAGACGGTCACGGAACCGGTGGCACCGCGATCGGTGCGGAACAGGAGCTGCACCACGTCCTCGGTGTCCGGCCTGACCCGCGCGCCGCCGTCGCCGGCGGGACCCGTACGGTCCACGGTCTGGCTGACCGCGGTCAGCTCCGCGATCCGGTGCCCGGTCACCCACTCCACCAGGTCGCACCAGTGCGAGCCGATGTCGGCGAAGGCGCGGGAGGGCCCGCCCGCGGCCGCGTCGACCCGCCAGTTGGTGTCGCCCGGCTCCGAGAGCCAGTCCTGGAGGTAGTGGCCGTGCACCAGCCGGACCTCGCCCGCCCGGCCGTCCAGCACGCGGGACCGCGCCTCGGCCGCCATCGGGTGGTAGCGGTAGACGAACGGCACCGCCGCCACCAGACCGCTGTCCGCGGCGAGCGCCGCGAGCGCGTCCGCGGTGGCCGACGACGTGGTCAGCGGCTTCTCGCACACCACGTGCTTGCCCGCCCGCAGCGCCAGTTCGGCGAGCCCGGCGTGCGCGTCGTTGGGCGTACAGATGTGCACCACGTCGACGTCGTCACTGGTGACCAGCGCCTCCGAGGAGTCGAAGGCCCGCTCGACCCCGAGCGCCGCCGCGGCCTCCTTGGCCCGCGCGGGCGTCGACGCGCTGACCCCGACCACCGGGGCACCGCTCCTGCGCACCGCGTCCAGGTGCACCTGGCCGATCATCCCCACACCGGCGATGGCCGTACGCAGTGCCGGACGCGATGACGTGCGCAGCGAAGAACCCGCTGTAACCGAGCTAGTCCCGCCCACAAGTGCCCTCCCTTTCCGCTTGCTTGAAACGCTAGCCACCGCTGTTTCGGTTGACAATGGCAATATTTCCGCTATCTTCTGTCATAAATCGGGGGCCGGGCCGTACAGGACGCGGACCGGGACGACGGACGTACGGCGCAGGGGAGGGCAGGAACCGGTGACAGCCGCAAGCGACCGGCAGTTGACCGCGCTCAGCGAACTGGCGGGACTGGTGGCGGGCGGCGCCACCCGGCGCAGCCAACTCGCCACCGCCACCGGGCTGTCCAGGGCCGCGGTCGCCCAGCGGGTGGACCTGCTGATCGCCAAGGGACTGCTGGTCGAGACCGGCACCATGGCCACCGAGCGCGGGCGCCCGCCGCTCACCCTCCAACTCGCCTCGCGGAACGCGGTGGTCTGCGCCGTCGACCTCGGCGCCACCCACCGCACGGTCGCCGTCGCCGAACTCGGCGGCCGGGTCCTCGCCGAAGCAACCGAAGCCCTCGACATCAACGCGGGACCCGAGGCCGTACTGACCGGGGTGCACGAGCAGATCGGCCGCCTGCTGGCCGACGCGGGACACCCAGCCGACCACGTACGCGCGATCAGCATCGGCGTGCCGGGCCCGGTCGAGGCCCGCACCGGTACGGTGATCCGGCCGCCGATCATGCGCGGCTGGGACGGCTACCGGGTCCCCGGCTTCTTCGCCGGGCGCTACCACGCGCCCGTCCTCGTCGACAACGACGTCAACATGATGGCCCTGGGCGAGTACGGCCACCGTCCGGCCACCGCCCATCTGCTGTACGTCAAGGTCGGTACGGGCATCGGCTGCGGCATCGTCTCCGGCGGCGTCGTGCACCGCGGGGCCAGCGGCGCCGCGGGCGACATCGGCCACATCCGCGTACCGGGCCACGACGACGTGCTGTGCCACTGCGGCAACACCGGCTGCGTCGAGGCCGTCGCCTCGGGAGCGGCCATCGCGGCGAAGCTGCGGGAGGCAGGGTTGCCCGCCGAGCACGCCGCCGACGTGGTCCGCCTCGTGGCCGCGGGCGACCCGGTGGCCCGCCGCCAGGTACGGCTGGCCGCCCAACGGCTCGGCGACGTCCTGGCCTCGCTGGTCAGCTTCTACAACCCCGACACCATCGTGCTCGGCGGCAGCATCGCCAGCCTCCACGACGACCTGCTCGCCGACATCCGCGGCGCCGTCTACCGCAGGGCCCTCCCACTGGCCACCAGAACCGTCGCCATCGAGACCACGATGCTCGGCCGCAGGGCGGGCATCGAGGGCGCGCGGCGGCTGGCGGTGCAGCATCTGCTCTCGCCCGAGGGCATCGGACACGTGCTCGCGGAGCCCGCGGTCTGAACCACTGTTGCCCCCATACCTGCCGGTGGACGCGCGTCACGTCAACTCACGGACCCATGACGGCTTTGGCGTATGGGTCGCGTACGCCCCCGCGGTGTGGGCATGCTGGTCCCATGGATGCGCACGGCGACGATGTTCCTGCCTACCAGTCGATCCGGGTCACCACGCCCGAGTCCCCGGTCGCGGCGCTCGCCGACATCGAGGCGTGGAAGGCGAGAAAAACCTACCCCTCGATGCTGTTCGCGGGCGGCCCGGTCTTCGGCATCGCGTGCGAACTGGAGTCCGGCGGCTGGGAGTTGCACCCGTACTTCAGCGGACTCGCCCCGCAGGACGCCCGCGACAGCCTCGGCTCCCACTTCCGCCGCCTCGCCCACGCGGCCGACGAGGCCGGTGACGCCGAGGCCCGGGCCGAACTCCTCGCCGCGGGCGAGCGCATGGACTGGGAAGCCCTCGACGAGGTGACGGTACGCGGCAGCCGCTACCGCGTGGTGCGCGCCGAACGCTTCATCCGCATGGGGCCCGACGGTCCCGAACCCCCGCGCGACACCGACCCCGACCCGAGCGGCCCCGGCGAGTCCGGCGGCTTCGACCCCGCCGCGGGCCTGGTCATCGACCCCGTCAACGCGACCGGCATGTCCGAGGGCATCCTCAAGGTGGAACTCCTCGCCGCCCTCCGCAAAAGCGGCACCGTCCCCGCCGACGTCCGCGACGACTCACGGCACGCCGCCGACACCCACCCCGGCGGTGTCCTGCTCCCCGCCACCTTCATGACCGCGGAACGCGACGGCGGCAGTTGGCGCCCCGACTCCAGCGGCACCGCCACCACCCCGCAGGCGGCCCGCGACGGCCTCGCCATGCAACTGCGCGTCATGCTCCCCTGGCAGAAGGACCTCAGCCCCGAGCAGCGCGAGATCTACTCCCGCGCCGCCGACCACCTCGACGAACACCGCTGCGACGAACTCGACGTCGCAGGACGCCACTTCCGCGTGATCCGCGTCGAACGCCTCATCCGCATCGGCCCCGACGGCCCCGAGGGCCCCCGCCCCTCCGACCCCGACCCCACCCCGCCCGTCATGGTTCAGGACCAGCAACTGCGCGAACAGGGCCTCCTCACCGACGAGGACGAGGAGCCCGACCCCGAACCGGACGAGCACATGCGGAAGTTCATGCGCCTCTTCGAGGAAGAACGGCTCCGCCGGGACAACCTCAAGAACAAGCCCCACCCCTGACCCACCCAGCCGGGCACCGCTGCGCCCAAGAGCCTGCGCCCCTGCGGTACGGCGGCGTGGGGAGGCGGAGGGGCGGCAAAAGAGGGGAGGGACGGTGCGCCCGCGCAAGGCGCCCCCTCACCCCTGACCTCCCCCTCCCACCCCCCACCAGTAATGAGCCGCATACGACCGCCACGGGCGCCACCTCTCCGTCCCGGGCGGCACCGGCTCCGTCGAGGGGAAGACGTCCGGGTCGCCGAGGGCGCGCATGCGGATGTGGGCCGCGGTCAGGGGAGTGATGCCGGGGACGGTCAGGAGGGACCGTTCGGCGGCGTCGCGGTCGGCGCCCGGGTCGAGGACGACCGTACCGTCGGCGAGGGCGCGGCAGAGGTCTCTGACGGGGGAGCGGCCGGCCGGACTGCCCAGGTCGGCCTCGGTCAGATCCTCGGCCCGCGGGAAGAGGTGCGTGAGGGCGCCGTCGGGGGCTCTCAGCGGGGTGCCGTATCGGGCGACCAAGGCGGCCAGGGGCGCCGGGGAGAACGGCGCGGCGCCTTCGCCCAGGGCGGCGCGGACGGCGTGTTCCGCCGGGTCGGGGGAGCCGGGGGAGCGGAGGCCGGGAAGGGCGGCGACCAGCGGGGCCAAGCGCGGGTCGGAGCCCAGGCGTTCGGCGACCGCGTACGGATCGGCGTCGAGGTCGAAGAGCCGGCGGACGCGCTGGGTGGCCGTGGTGAGGTCGCGGAGATCGCCCAGGTGGAGTCGGCAGTCCAGCCAATTGCCTGTGCCGGGCCGCTCGGCGACCTCGGCGATGCCCGTGCCGTGGGGGAGCCGCAGGGTACGGCGGTACGTACGGCTGCCGGGGGCGCCGACGATCTCCTCGACGCCGGGCACGGCGCGTGCGGCGAGGAAGTCGAAGACCCGCGCGGAGGCGTAGGGGCCCCGGAAGGCCAGCCGGAGCGGCACCCCGGCGGCCCCGCCCACCGGCCCGGAGCGCGCGTCCGTGCGCAGCTCGGTCGGGGTGGCGGCGTAGATCTCCCGGATCGTCTCGTTGAACTGCCGCACGCTCGCGAAGCCCGACGCGAAGGCGATCTCGGCGGCCTGGAGCGAGGTGGTCTGGAGGAGCACCCGCGCGGTGTGGCCGCGCTGCGCCCTGGCCAGGGCGATCGGCCCGGCGCCCAGCTCGGCGTTGAGCTGCCGCTGCACCTGCCGGGCGCTGTAGCCGAGCCGGGTGGCGAGGCCCGCGACGCCCTCGCGGTCGACGACGCCGTCCCCGATGAGCCGCATCGCGCGGCCCACCACGTCGGCCCGCGCGTTCCAGTCGGCGGAACCCGGCACCGCGTCCGGCCTGCACCGGCGGCAGGCCCGGAAGCCCGCGCCCTGGGCCGCGGCGGCGGTCGCGTGGAAGGACACGTTCTCGCGCTTCGGGGTGATCGCGGGGCAGCTCGGACGGCAGTAGATCCCGGTCGTGGCCACGGCGAAGAAGAAGACTCCGTCGAAGCGCGCGTCCCGGCTGCTCACCGCCTCGTATCTGCTGTCCTCGACTGTCACGCGTCCCAGTATGCGAGGGCTCCGGCGCCCCGAGCTGGCGGAAATCGGACACGGCCTTCCGGCGAGCGCGGGCGTCCCCGGAGCCCCGCCCCCCGGGGGCACCGGCGTCAGCGTGGCCGGACCGCCCGCGGCCCCACGACGGCCGCGCCGACCTCCGTGACGCGCGCTCGCAGGCCACGGTCGGCGGTGACGACGAGGCACGGGCGGTCGGGGTCCGCGGTGCGGGAGCGGGCGGCGACCTCGGTGATGAGGTCGTCGCCGCTGCCGGGCGCGGACTCCACGCGTACGCCGGGTACCGGCTCGACGCCGCGCGCCGCGCCCTCGACGATCAGGACGATGTCCAGCCGGTGGCCGCGGGCCCACGGCGGGGCGCCGCTGTCCTCGGCGAGGCCGGACGCGGCGAGCGGTACGAGCGCGTCGCGCAGCCGCTCGGCGGAGCCGCGCCGGTCGCGCCACCAGCCGTCGGGCACCGAGCCGACGACGTTGGCGCCGTCCACGACGAGCAGGGGTGCGGTCGGCGCGCTCGTCACCGGCCGCCCGCCAGGTGTGGGAAGCGGAATTCGGTGCGGCTGCGGAAGACCTCGTCGGGGCGCAGCTCGGTCGAGGGGTACTCGGGGTGGTTCGGCGAGTCCGGCAGGTGCTGGGTCTCCAGGCACACCGCGTCGTGCGCGTGGTACGTCCGCCCGTCGGGGCCGGTCAGCGAACCGTCGAGCTTGTTGGCCGTGTAGACCTGGATGGCCGGTTGCGTGGTGCGCACCTCCATCACCCGGCCGCTGTCGGGGTCGGAGAGGACGGCGGCGACCCGCGGCTCGCCCACGGCCTCGCCCGTACCGCCGCAGTTGCCGCGCAGCACGAAGCAGTGGTCGTACCCTCCGGCCGTCTTGATCTGCGGGTCGGCGTCCCGCACGCCGTCGCCGAGGGGGCGCGGCTCGTTGAGGTCGAACGGCGTCCCCTCCACGGCCTGTTCCGGCCCCCAGGGGATGGACTCGGGCGTGGCGGGCAGGAAGCGGTCGGCGTCGACGTACAGGGTGTGGCGCAGCACGTCGCCTCCCGCGATCCGCGACGCGGCTTCGGCGCCGTCCCTCGCCTCCGACCCGCCCAGGTTGAAGTACGCGTGGTTGGTCAGGTTGACCACCGTCGGCCGGTCGCTGCGCGCCTCGAAGTCCAGCGACAGCGTCCCGTCGTCGTCGAGCGCGTACGTCACCGTGACGTCCATCGCGCCGGGGAAGCCCATGTCGCCGTCCGGGCTGTGCAGCGTCAGCCGCAGCGCGCCGGGCAGCGGCTCGGCCCGCCAGACGCGGCTGTCGAAGCCCTCGGGGCCGCCGTGCAGATTGTGGCCGCCGTCGTTGTCCGGGAGCCGGTAGTGGCGGCCGTTGAGCGTGAAGCGGGCTTCGCTGATCCGGTTGGCGTAACGGCCGACGAGCGCGCCGAAGTACGGGGTGTCGGAGGCGTACGCCGCCAGGTCGGGCAGGGACAGCACCACGTTGGCGGGGCGGCCCGTCGGGTCGGGCACGTGCAGCGCGTGCAGGACGCCGCCGTAGGTGAGGATCTCGGCGCTCACCCCGGAGGCCGAGCTGAGCCGCCAGCGTTCCACTCGCCACCCGTCGGGAGTGGTGCCGAAGGGTTCGCTGAGCGGGGTGGGACGGGGCATCGGCAGTCCTCGTAAAGGGGGTCGGGGCGACGGATGCCGGACGCGGCGGACGTCCGACGGCGGGAAGGCGGCGGGAAGGCGGCGAGAAGACGACGGGGAGACCGGGCGGGGAAACCGGCCGGGGGCGCGACCACGGGCGACCACGGGCGGGCACCGGTGGCCGACCCCCCGGGGGACAACGCTACGCGGCGCGCTCACCCCGCTCTGGGCGCGGTCGACTCCCTGGTGACCAGCGTGTATCCGGGCGTGATCCGCTCCGGCCTGATCTGCGGCGTACCGGTCAGCCGCGCCACGACCCGCTCCACGGCGAGCCGTGCGATGGCCTGTTTGTCCGGTGACACCGTGGTGAGCGCGATCGTCGAGAAGCGGCCCTCCTCGACGTCGTCGAAGCCGACCACCGACACGTCCTGCGGCACCCGCAGCCCGCGCTCGACCAGGGCCCGCATCGCGCCGAGCGCCATCAGGTCGTTGTACGCGAACACGGCGTCGGGGCGGGTGCCGCGGTCGAGCAGCGCGTTCATCGCGGCGGCGCCGTCCCAGCGGCCGTAGCCGTCGGTGGCGGCCACCAGCGAGTCGTCGTCCGGCAGCCCGGCCGCCGCCAGCTCCTCGCGCCAGCCGCGCAGTCGCAGGTGCGCCGGTTGCCTGGCGCTCTCCCTGCGGGCGCCGAGGAACGCGATCCGCCGGTGCCCGAGGCCGGTCAGGTGCCGTACGGCGGTACGGGCCGCCGCCACGTTGTCGATGGCGATCTGGTCGTACGGGGCGTCGTACTCCCGCTCGCCGAGCAGCACCAGCGGCGCGTCGTCCATGCGGCCCAGCAGGTCCGCGGCCTCCAATTCGATCGGGCTGAGGATCAGGCCGTCGATAACATGGGCCCGGAAGCCCTGCGAGACCAGCACCTCCTTCTCGCGCTGGCCCGCGGTGTGGTCGAGCAGCACCGTGTAGTCGTGCCGGGCGGCGGCGTCGATGACGGCCCCGGCCAGCTCCGCGAAGTACGGGTTGCCGAGTTCGGGGACGGCCAGCGCGATGATGCCGGTGCGGCCCTTCCGGAGATGGCGGGCCGTCAGATTCGGCCGGTAGCCCAGCTCGTCGATGGCCCGCTGCACGCGCTCCCGCATCCCCGGCGTGACATGCGGATAGTTGTTCACCACATTCGACACGGTCTTGACGGACACGCCCGCCAGTCGCGCGACATCCTTCAGGCTGGCGCCCACGGAGTTCCTTCCCTCGGCCGACCTCGTGCGAGGCGCGGCGGTTCCGGCCTCAGTGTGCTGGAGCCGGTCCCGCGGATCGCGGACGGCCCCTCCCGGCCCGGTCAGGTGCCCCGGCGGGCGGCCGACAGATAGCGCTGGGCGACGACGACCACGATCAGGAAGCCGCCGCTGACCACCGACTGGTAGGAGGAGTTGAGCGAACCGATCTGATTGATCAGATTCTGGATCACACCGAGCAGCAGCACGCCCCACAGCGTGCCCGACACCGAACCCGCGCCACCGACCAGCAGCGTGCCGCCAATCACCACCGCGGAGATCGCGTCCAGCTCCATGCCGACACCGATGATGGTCACACCCGAGGACAGCCGGGCCGCGTTCAACGCGCCCGCCAGCCCCGCGAGCAGCCCGCTGAGCGTATAGACCAGCACCTTCGTACGGGCCACCGGCAGCCCCATCAGCAGCGCCGCGTCACCGCTGCCGCCGACGGCGAACAGCGCCTGGCCGAACGAGGTGCGCTGGAGCACGAGGCCGCCGACCCCGAACAGGGCCAGCGCGATCAGCACCGGGTAGCCGAAGCCCCACACCGCGCCGCCGCCCAGCTCCTGGAAGGCCGAGCCGCGCGGCACGAGATACGTGGTGGCGCCCTCGTGGGTGAGCGCGAGCAGCAGCCCGCGCGCGCCGAGCAGCGAGGCCAGCGTCACGATGAACGGGGCCATCCCGGCCCGTGCGACCAGCAGTCCGTTGAAGGTGCCGATCGCGCCGCACACCACGAGCGGCACCAGCAGCGCGGGCAGGAATCCGTACTGCGAGGCCCACGCGGCCAGTACACCGCCGAGCGCGAAGACCGAGCCGACCGACAGGTCGATGCCGCCGGTGACGATCACCATCGTCATGCCGAGCGCGACGATCGACAGGAACGACGCCTGGATGGTGATGCCGCGCGTGTTGTCGAGGGTGGCGAAGGAGTCGAAGACGAAGGACGAGATCAGGCAGAGCAGGACGAGGACGGCCAGGACGCCCTGGCGCTGGAGGAGTTCGGCGGCGCGCTGCCGCCCGGAGGGGCGCGACTCCGCGCTCACCGGCAGCGGCGCGTCACCGGCCACGGCGAGCGCGGGAGCGGGGGCGGCTGTTTTCACGAGGGCTTTCATCGGGATCGACGCTCCCGGGCGACGTAGACGGCGACGAGGATGATGCCCGCCTGGACCATCTGGGCGGTGGAGTCGTGCAGATTGTGGGTGACGAGCGTGGCGTGCAGGAGCTGCATCAGCAGCGCGCCGAACACCGTGCCGAGGACGCGTACCGAGCCGCCGGTCAGCGGGGTGCCGCCGACCACGACCGCGGTGATGGCCGACAGCTCCATCAGATTGCCCAGCGAGGACGGGTCGCTGGCGGTCAGCCGCGCGGTGGCGAGCACACCCGCGAGCGAGGCCAGCACCCCGCACAGCACGTACACGCCGATCAGCACCCGTTTGACGGGGAGTCCGGCGAGCCTGGCCGCGGCACGGTTGCCGCCGATGGCCACCAACTGGCGTCCGAAGGTGGTGCGTTGCACCAGGAAGGCGACCAACAGCGCGAGCACGCCCGCGATCAGGACGACGATCGGGACGCCGAGCACGCTGTTCGTGCCGAGGTCCAGCAGATTCTGGTTCTCGATCTGCTTGAGCTTCCCGTCGGCGATGACCAGGGCCAGGCCCCGGCCGCCGACGAAGAGCGCCAGGGTGGCCACGATGGGTTGCAGCCCGACCAGCGACACCAGCGAGCCGTTGATCAGGCCGACGAGCACACCGGCGAGCAGCGCCACCGACAGCGCGGGCAGCAGGCCGTATCCGAGGTAGAGCGGCAGCACGGAACTGGCCAGCGCCATCGTGGAGCCCACCGACAGGTCGACGCCCTCGGTGCCGATCACCAGCGCCATGCCCAGTGCCACGATGACGACGGGGGAGACCTGGACGAGCTGCGTGCGCAGATTGTCCGTCGTCATGAAGTGGTCGGTGAAGACGCCGTTGAAGACCAGCAGCGCGGCGACCGCGGCGTACACGCCGTACCGCTGGAGCCAGTCCGCGATCCGCGACCGGTCCAGGCCGCGCGGGAGTGAGTACGGGGCCGAGGTCATCGCGGGTCCTCCTTCGCGGTGGCGGAGCCGGATTCCGCCGCGGGAGCGGGTGCGGGCTCTGCGTCGGCGGGTACGGGCTCCGGGTCCGCGTCCGCGGGTTCCGGGTCGGTGTCCGGCGCGGCGGCGCTGTCGTCGTCCCCGGTCTCCGCCAGTACGGCGAGCAACGCGCTCTCCTCGACGTCGTCGCCGGTCAGCTCACCGGCCACCGCTCCGGCGCGCAGCACCACGATGCGGTCGGCGCCCTCGACCAGCTCCTCGATGTCGGAGGAGATCAGCAGGACGGCCAGGCCCTCTCCCGCGAGGTCGTCGATCAGCGACTGCACCTCGGCCTTGGCGCCGACGTCGATGCCGCGGGTGGGCTCGTCCAGCAGCAGCACCTTCGGCTCCAGGCAGAGCCAGCGGGCCAGCAGCACCTTCTGCTGATTGCCGCCGGACAGCTCGCCGACCTTCTGCTCGGGGCCCGCGGCCTTGATCCGCAGCCGCTTCATGAAGATGTCGACGATCCGGTCCTGCCGCTGCCGGGACACGATCCCGGCGCGGGACAGCCGGGGCATCGCGGCCAGCACGATGTTCTCCCGGACCGAGAGGCCGGGCACGATGCCCTCGGCCTTGCGGTCCTCGGGCAGCAGGCTGACCCCGGCCCTGATCGCGGCGGACGGGGTGAGGCGGCGCACGGTGTGCCCGCCGACGGTGACCTCGCCGCTGTCCAGTGACAGCGCCCCGGACAGCGCCTTGGCGGTCTCGCTGCGCCCCGAGCCCAACAGGCCGCCGAGGCCCAGCACTTCGCAGGGCCGCAGGTCGAGGCCGATGTCGTGCAGCAGGTGACGGCGGGTCAGTCCCCGCGCCGTGAGCACCGGTTGGCGCTCGGCGGTGTGTCCCTCGCCGAAGCTGGTGGCACCGTGCCTGCGGACCTCGGCGATCTCCCGGCCGAGCATCAGCGAGACCAGCCGCACCCGGTCGGTGTCGGCCAGGTCGCCGCTGTGCACGAGGCGGCCGTCGCGCAGGACGGTGACGCGGTCGCAGATCCGGTACAGCTCGTCCATCCGGTGGCTGACGTACAGGATCGAGATGCCGCGCTCGTGCAGCTCACGGATCACCCGGAACAGCGTCTCGACCTCGCGCGGTTCGAGCGACGAGGTGGGCTCGTCCATGACGACCACCCGGGCCCGCACGGAGACGGCGCGGGCGAGCGCGACCATCTGCTGGGTGCCGATGCCCAGGGTGTGCAGCGGGCGGCGCGGGTCGGCGGTGATGCCGAATCCGCCGAGGAGTTCCGCGGTCTCGCGGTGCATCCGGGGGAAGTCGATCAGCCCGAAGCGGTTCTTCGGCTCCCGGCCCAGGAAGATGTTGCGGGCCACGCTCATCAGCGGGACCAGGTTCACCTCCTGGTAGATGGTCGAGATCCCGGCCCGCTGCGCCTCGTGCGGGTGGTGGAAGGCGATCGGCTCGCCCGCCAGTCGCAGTTCGCCGTCGTCGGGCCGGTAGACCCCGGTGAGCAGCTTGATCAGCGTCGACTTGCCCGCGCCGTTCTCCCCGACCAGCGCGTGGATCTCGCCCTCGCGCAGGGTGAAGGAGACGTCGTCGAGCGCCACCACGCCGGGGAAGCGTTTGCTGACGCGGACGGCCTCCAGTACGGCCCCGGCCGCCGGTGGCGGGCTCGGCGGACCGGGCGGCGCGGACTGGGCCGCGGCGGCTTCGGGTGGTGCCATGGTCGTGGCCTTCCGGGGTCGCGGGGAAGCGGGAACTCTTCTAGGGGCTGACGGGCTGTACGGGCTCTACTGGTGGGGCGGGCTCTTACGGGCTGGGCGGGCTCTACGGGTTGGGCAGGCTCTACGAATGGGGCGGCCCGGCAGGCGGCGGCCCTGTGGTCGTACGGGCTTCAGGCGCCCCCACCGGCTCGACAGCCCGGCGGGCCGACCCGCCGATGGTGCGGCGTACGGCGGGGAGGCACCCCGCCGTACGCCTGTCCGAGGGGTGGCGCGGGGGGAGCCGCGCCACCGATTCCTCCTGACCGAGGGTCAGAACGCCCCGCCGACCGACGCCTTGGCGTTGGACTCGTCGTAGGCGCGGTCCGAGATGATGACGTTCTCCGGGATCGCCTCGCCGCTGTAGAACTTCTGCGCGGTGGCGAAGGCCAGCGGGCCGAAGCGCGGGTTGGACTCGATCACCGCGTTGTACGTGCCGTTGACGATCGCCTGCACGGCGTTGCGGGTGCCGTCGACCGAGACGACCTTGACGTCCTTGCCCGGGTTCTTGCCCGCGCTCTTGAGCGCGGTGACCGCGCCGAGGCCCATCTCGTCGTTCTCCGCGTAGACCGCGGTGATGCCCGGCTTGGACTGGATGAGCTGCTCCATGACCTGCTGGCCCTTGTCACGGGTGAAGTCACCGGTCTGCTGGGCGACGACCTTCAGGCCGGGCGCCTTGGCGGCGATCTCGTCCACGAAGCCCTTGGTGCGGTCGGTGGTCACGTTGTTGCCCGAGGAGCCGAGCAGGATCGCGACCTGGCCCTTGCCGCCGGTGGCCTTGATCATGGCGTCCGCCGCGCGCTTGCCCTGCTCGACGAAGTCCGAGCCGAGGAAGGTGACGTAGTCCTTGCAGGACGTGGCGTTGATCTTCCGGTCGATGGTGATCACCGGCACGTGCTTGGCGGCGGCGGCCTTCAGCGCCGGGTCCAGGCCGTCGGAGTTGAGCGGCGCGACGATCAGGAGCTGCGCGCCCTGCGCGAGCATGTCCTGGATGTCGCTGATCTGCTTGGGGAGTTGGGACTGCGCGTCGGTGGTCAGCAGCTTCTTCACGCCGAGCTTGGCGGCCTCGTCCTTGATGGACTGGGTCTCGGCGATACGGAACGGGTTGTCCTCCTTCTCCGACTGGGAGAAGCCCACCACCGCGTTCTTCAGGTCGAGCTTGGGGGCGCCGTACGCCGTCAGGGTGCAGCCCGCGCCGGACGCCGTCGGGTCCGTGGTGACCTGCTGCTGCGCCGCCTGGTCCGAGCCGGAGGGGGAGGCGCCCTTGTCACTGGACTCCGACTTGGAGCAGCCGGTGGCGGCCAGCCCTGCGGTGGCCAGCAGCAGACAGGTGGCGGCCAGTGCGCGGGTTCTGTGGTTCGTCATGCTCACGACACTCCTTGGTCGCGACGGCAGCGGCCGTCGAGTCGTACGTGGGTCCGGCTCCGTGCCGGGGCGGGTGCGCTTCCGGGGTCCGGTCCGGGCTCCCCGAGGAGGCGGTATGGCGTGCGGAGATGGCGGCGCTCCGGGGGTGGGAACGCCCGTTCCCTCCCTCGGCTTTACAACGTTATATACGCGCGGCGGCACCTCGACAACCCGTCGTTCCCGATGTTTCCAAAATGCTTCCCACCGCTGTGATCCGTGCTCAGGCAACAACCCCGACAGGCCCGTACGACTTCTGTCGCTGCTCTGGACATGCCCATCCCTGCGTGCTGTCATTCCGGGTGGCACCGCCGTTTCCAACGTTGGAAGGACCGTCGCCGCCAGGGTTCGCGCCCCCGCAGCGCCCCACCCGAAGCCACCAGGAGCCACCCCCCATGCCCCTGAACCGTCGTCAGTTCGCACTCACCGCACTCGCCGCCGGCACCGCAGGGCTCCAACTGCGGTTCGCGGGCGGCGCCCAGGCCGCCCCCACCCCCGCCGCGGCCCGGGTCGCCCCCGCCCGCGGCGGCCTCTACGCGCCGAACGCCGCACCGCTGGCCCCCACCGCCTTCCTGCGGCTGCCGCCCGGCGCCGTCACCGCGCGCGGCTGGCTCGACGGCCAACTGCGCCTCCAACTCGCCGGTCTGTGCGGCCGGTACGCCGACATCTCGCACTTCCTCGCCATGGACAACAGCGGCTGGGCGCACCCTGACCGCGCCGGCTGGGAGGAAGTGCCGTACTGGCTGCGCGGCTATGTCGACCTCGCCGTGCTCACCCAGGACGCCACCGCGCTGGCCGCCGTACGCCGCTGGATCGACGCCATCGTGGCCACCCGGCAGTCCGACGGCTTCTTCGGCCCGACGGCCCTGCGCACCTCGCTCGGCGGCGGCCCCGACTTCTGGCCGTTCCTCCCGCTGACCTGGGCACTGCGCAACTGGCAGGAGTACAGCGGGGACACCAGGATCATCCCGCTGCTGTCCGCCTTCTTCCGCTACATGAACGCCCAAGGCCCCGGTGCCTTCAACCAGAGCTGGGTGTCGGTGCGTTGGGGCGACGGCCTGGACAGCGTCTTCTGGCTCTACAACCGCACCGGCGAGAGCTATCTGCTCGACCTCGCCGACAAGATCCACGCGGGCGGCGCCAACTGGGTCAACAACCTTCCGTCGCTGCACAACGTCAACATCGCCCAGGGCTTCAGGGAACCGGCGCAGTACGCGCTCCGCTCGCCGTCCAACGCCCTCACCCAGGCCGCCTACCAGAACTACACCGCGGTGATGTCCGCCTACGGCCAGTTCCCCGGCGGCGGCTTCGCGGGCGACGAGAACGCCAGACCCGGCTTCGGCGACCCCCGGCAGGGCTTCGAGACCTGCGGCATCGTGGAGTTCATGGCCAGCCACCAGTTGCTGGCCCGGATCACCGGTGACCCGCTGTGGGCCGACCGCTGCGAGGACCTGGCATTCAACTCACTGCCCGCGGCCCTCGACCCGGCGGGCAAGGGCGTGCACTACATCACCAGCGCCAACAGCGTCGATCTGAACAACACCCCTAAGACGCAGGGGCAGTTCCAGAACGGCTTCGCCATGCAGTCCTTCCAGCCGGGCGTCGACCAGTACCGCTGCTGCCCGCACAACTACGGCATGGGCTGGCCGTACTTCACCGAGGAGCTGTGGCTCGCCACCCCCGACAACGGCCTGGCCGCCGCGATGTACGCACCGAGCAGCGTCACGGCCAAGGTCGCCGACGGCACCTCGGTCACCATCACCGAGACCACCGACTACCCCTTCGCGGACACGGTCACGCTCAAGATCACCGCACCGCGCGCCCTGGCCTTCCCGCTGTACCTGCGGGTCCCCGGCTGGTGCTCCGCCCCGCGCGTCACCGTCAACGGCCAAGCGGTCAGCGCCCCTTCGGGACCCGCCTTCACCAAGATCAGCCGCACCTGGAACAGCGGGGACACCGTCACCGTCCAGCTCCCGCAGCAGACCACCGTCCGCACCTGGTCCGCCAACCACGGCGCCGTCTCCGTCGACCACGGACCGCTCACGTACGCGCTGAACATCGGTGAGAACTATGTGCGGTACGCGGGCAACGCCGAGTTCCCCGAGTACGAGGTGCACGCCACCACACCCTGGAACTACGGGCTCGCGCTCGACTCCGGGTCCCCGTCCTTCACCAAGTCGGGCGGCTCACTGGCCGCCAACCCCTTCACGCACGACGGCACGCCGGTACGGATCACCGTGCCCGCCCGCCGTATCGCCGAGTGGAAGGCGGACGGACAGCAGGTCGTCAACCCGCTCCAGACCAGCCCGGCCCGCAGCACCGCGGCCGTCGAGACCGTCACACTGATCCCGATGGGCGCCGCCCGGCTGCGGATCTCCGCCTTCCCCACCGCCACCCCCAACGGCACCCCGTGGGCACCGGCAGGCGACTACCTGAGGATCTGGAACAAGAATTCCAACAAGGTCATGGGCGTCGACCTGATGTCGACCGCGAACAGCGCGCACGTCGTGCAGTTCGACGACAACGGCACCGCCGACCACCTGTGGCAGCTCGTCGACAACGGCGACGGCTGGTACCGCATCCGCAACCTCAACTCGCAGAAAATGCTGGGCGTGGACCTGATGTCGACCGCGAACAGCGCCCAGGTGGTGCAGTTCGACGACAACGGGACCGCCGACCACCTGTGGCAGCTCGTGGCCAACGGCGACGGCTGGTACCGCATCCGCAACAAGAACTCGGGAAAGGTGCTCGGCGTCGACCTGATGTCGACGGCCAACAGCGCGCCGGTCGTGCAGTACGACGACAACGGCACCGCCGACCACCTGTGGCAACTGCGCTGAGCCCCCGGCTCCCCCCACCCCCGCTCCGCTCTCCTTCCCCCCACCTCTGAGGACGGACTCCCGTGACCCCCGACGACTCCGCGACCCCGCACGCCCGCCCCGGACGCCGCGAACTCCTGCGCTGGAGCGGCGCGTTGACCGCCGCCGCGGCCACCGGCGGCTGGCTCGCCGCCGTGCCCGCACAAGCCGCCACAGCGAACGCCGTCACCGCGACGGCCGTTCCGGGCGCGGCCCCGCACGCCGCCCAGGCGGCGGCCTCCACCTTCAGCCCGCTGCGCCCGCCCGCCGTACCGCTGGCCGTCCGCTCGCCGTACCTGTCGACCTGGCTGCCCGCCGACAACCTCGCGGGGACCTGGCCCGCCTTCTGGACCGGCCACGTCACCGCGCTGTGCGGTCTCGCCCGGATCGACGGCGCGGCTTACGTCTTCCTCGGCAACCCCGCGCTGCCCGGCGGCCCCGCGCTCACCACCATGCAGCAGGTGTCGCTGCAACTCACCGCCACCCGCTCGGTCTACCAGCTCAGCGGCGGCGGCGTGACGCTCACCGTCACCTTCTTCTCACCCGTCGACGTCGGCGATCTCCAGCGCCAGTGCGTACCGCTCAGCTACGTCACCGTGCGGGCCGCGAGCAACGACGGCCGCTCCCACACCGTGGACGTCCACCTCGACGCCTCCGGCGAGTGGGTGCACAACAACGTCGCCACGCCCATCACGTGGGACCGCACGACCACCGGCCGGATGACCGTGCTCAGCGCGGAACCCGCCACCCCGGGCGTCCTTCAGGAGAGCGGCGACCAGGCGTCCTGGGGACGGCTCGTGCTGGCCACCGCCACCGGCGGCGCGGTGACCCATCAGATCGGCCAGGACACCGTGGTGCGCGCGGCCTCGGCGGGCACCGGGCGGCTCGACGGCTCGGTGGACACCGCCAAGCCGCGCGCGATCAACGACCGATGGCCGGTGCTCGGCCTCAACCGGGACTTCGGCACCGTCGACTCCGGTACACCGTCGGCGGAGTTCACCGTCGTCCTCGGCCATGTCCGCACCCCCGCCGTCACCCACCTCGGCGCACAACTCCAGCCCTGGTGGACGCACTACTGGAGCTCCTGGACCGCGATGGTGGACTGGTTCGACGCCGACCGCGGCGCCGCGCTGACCGCCGCGACCGCCCTCGACCAGAAGATCCACGACGACGCGGTCACCGCGGCCGGCGGCGGAAGCACCGGCGACCACTACGCCGCCGTCTGCGCCCTCGCGCTGCGCCAGGCCGTCGCGGGCACCGAACTGGTCGACCGCGACGGCGGCCCCTGGGCGTTCTTGAAGGAGATCTCCTCCAACGGCGACATGTCCACCGTCGACGTGATCTACCCCGCCTTCCCCGCCTACCTCTACCTCTCCCCGGCCTACCTGCGACTGGTGCTCGAACCGCTCTTCCACTACGTCGAACACGGCGGCTGGTCACAGGACTTCGCACCGCACGACCTCGGCACCTACCCCAACGCCTTTGGCCGCGCCGACGGCAACGAGGAGAGCATGCCGGTCGAGGAGTCCGCGAACATGCTCATCATGGTCGCGGCGATCGTCCAGCGGCTGCCCACCGCTGACGGCGCGTCATACGCCGCCGCCCACTACGCGGTGCTGCGCCGCTGGGCCGAGTACCTGGTCGCCAACACCCTCGACCCCGGCTACCAGAACCAGACCGACGACTTCACCGGCTTCATCGCGCACAGCGCCAACCTCGCGCTCAAGGGCATGGTCGGCATCGGCGCGATGGGCGTCATCGCCGCCGCCACCGGCAACACCGCGGACGCCGCCCGCTACCGCTCGGTCTCCCGCGGCTACCTCAGCCAGTGGACCACCCTCGCCCAGGACTCCTCCGGCACCCACCTCAAACTGGCCTACGACCAGGACGGCACCTGGAGCCTGAAGTACAACGGCTTCCCCGACCGGCTGCTCGGCCTCGACCTGGTCCCGGTCGGCTTCGCCGAACAGGAGGCCAACTGGTACGCCTCCCACGCCGGCACTTACGGCATCGAACTCGACCCGCGCAACGACTACACCAAGGCCGACTGGGAACTGTGGACGGCGGCCTGGCTCGCCGACCGGCCCGGCGTCCGCGACCTGCTCGTCAACGGCGTCTACGCCTACGCCGACACCACCGGACAGCGCGTCCCGTTCAGCGACTGGTACACCGTGGCCAGCGCCGCCCAACGCGGCTTCCAGGCCCGCCCGGTGGTGGGCGGCGCGCTGGCCCTGCTCCTGAAACCCGCCGCGTCCACCGTGGTGTGGTGCCGGATCCAGAACCGCAACTCCGGCAAGGTGCTCGCCGTTTCCGGCATGTCCCGCGCCGACACCGCCGAGGTCACCCAGTACGCCGACAACGGCACCGCCGACCACGTCTGGACCGTGCTCGACAACGGCGACGGCACCGTACGCATCATCAACCGCAACAGCGGCAAAGCGCTCGCCGTCCACGACCAGAGCCTCGACGACGGCGCCCACGTCCAGCAGTACCAGGACAACGGAACGCCCGACCACCTGTGGCGGATCGTCGACAACGGCGACGGCTGGAAGAAGATCGTCAACGTCCGCTCGGGCAAGGTCCTCGCGGTCGACGGCATGTCCCAGGCCGACGCCGCCCAGGTCACCCAGTGGACCGACAACGGCAGCGCCGACCACCTGTGGCGGATGATCTGAGCGCCCTCGCCCGACCGCTCAGCAGGGATCGCGCCACGCGTCCAGCGAAAGGTGCTTCACCATCGAACTGAGCCCCAACTTCCTCGCCTGAGAGCAGAACTGACCGGCCTTCAGCTTGTACTCGACGTGGAAGACCGGCTTGTCCGCCGCGATGAAAGGCGCCATCTGCGCACACTCGTCGTACTGCGCGCACTCCTCGTTGACCGCGAAGTCGAAGTACCGCACGAGCGTGGCCACCTGGCCTACGTCGTTCTTCAGACCGACGGCCAGCCCACGCTCGTGCGCCAGGTCGGCGATCATCCGGTTGTACGTGATCTGCTGAGCGGCCGTCAGCGGAAAGCCGGTGGTGTTCGCGTAGCCGTCCATCAGGTCGGGCTCCACCGCGTCGAAGCCCTTCTCGCGGCACATGTCGAAGCGGGCGGCCATCAGCGGGCGCAGGACGTCCACCCGGCGGATGTCCAGCCAGCGTTCGCCGTCCCAGCCGTCGCCCTCGCCGCGCACCGACGCGGGGAATTTCCCGCTGTCGGGGCGGAAGGACTCCCACGCCCCGACGTTGATGTAGCAGATCACCTTGCGCCCGGCCGCGTGCAGCTTCCTGACCACCTCGGCGCCGTTCTCGAAGCCGTCGATGTCGTAGACCGGTACGTCCACCGAGGTGTCGACCGTGCCGCTGAGCTGCCACTGCCAGGGAGTGCGGGCGCGCGGATGCCAGTACGCGGGCGCGCCCCGCCCGGTCGCCGCGTGCGTGGGCGTACCTTCCGGGGCGCTCGCCGGGCCGGTCGTGGCGGGGCTCGACGCGGCGCCCTTCGCGGGCCCGGACGCGGTCACCGAGGGACTGCCGCCCGCCGTGCCCCCGCCGTCCGTACCTCCACCTCCGCCACCGTCCCCGTCACCCGACGACGAGCAGGCCGCCAGCACGAGCAGCAGGGCGGCGGTCACCGTGCGCACGGTGAGATTCAGCGCCGTACGGCGGGCGGTCATACGTTTCCTCCGATCGGGACGGGCGCGGTCCGCCACGGATTGGGCGGCAGACCGGGGACCGCGCAGCGCACGGCCGCACCGCGCAGCGCCGCCAGCCGGGCCGCCCGCCCCGCGAGACCGTCGGGCACCCCGTACACCAGATGGCAGAACCGTTCGGCCGGATGCCCGGCCGTCCAGCGCGGCACGCCCGCGCCCTGGTAGTCGTCCCAGGTCCCCTCGAAGGTCACGAGCAGGTCGCAGAGACGGGCGTAGCCGGGATCGGGGTGCACCCCTGGATTGAACACCACCGTCCGCGCCCCGCAGAGCCGGGCCGTCCTGGCCAGCCACCGGTAGTACGGGATCCGCCGCGCGTCGGACGCCACCCGGTCGAAGAACACGCCGTCGGTGGCGTACCAGGCCCGGTGCCTGCGCAGATCGCGGTAGACCGTGTGCGCCGGGCGGGCCGCGTAGTCGGTGTCGACATAGCCGAGCACCGGCGCCCCGGCCTCCCGCAACCGCCGCGCGGCGAGCGTGTACACCGGGTCCGGCCGGTCGCCGGGACCGTCCGCGGCGTTGAGCACCACCCCGTACAGGGCCGGTGCCGCGTCCTCCAGGGCCTGCCACGCGGCCGGGTCCACTGCCGGGTGGACGTACAGCGGCACGAGCAGCGAGCCCGCGGAGGGCGCGGGGGAGCCATGGCTCACGGTGAGATCCTGACCGGCTCGCCCGGCACCGCCGCCCACAGGGCGGTGAGCGCGTCCCGCAGCGTCCGCGTGGGCTGCCAGCCCAGCGCGTACGCCGCGAGCGTGATGTCCGCCTGGTGCCAGGACACCCCGGCCGAGCGCTCCGAGCCCCGCCCCGACTCCTCCAGCCGGCCGGTGAAGCCGCTGACCGAGGCCAACTCCGCCGCCAGCATGCGCACTTGGGTCGCCTCGCCCGAGCCGATGTTGACCACGGGCGGCACCGAGCCGGGCGCGGCCACCGCGAGGGCCACCGCGTCCGCCACGTCGTCCGCGGCGACGAAGTCGCGGTACGCGGCCAGACTGCCGGTGCGCACCACCCCTTCGCGCGGCGCCTCGCGGAAGGCGGCGGCCAGCCTGCCGGGCAGCCCGGAGGTCGGCGAGCCCGCGCCGACCGGGTTGAAGACCCGCAGCACCACCGCGTCGAGGCCCGAGCCGGTCACGGCGAGGGTGCCCGCCAGCTTGGCCGCCCCGTAGACGCCCTCCGGCCGGGCGGGCGCCGACTCCGCCAGTGCGGCGCCGGGCTCCGCCGGTCCGTACTCGGCCGCCGAGCCCAGGTGCACCAGCCGCGCCGACGGCGTGGCGAGCGCCATCGCCTCGCACAGCGCGGCCGGCCCCCGCGCGTTGGTCGCGCACAGCGTGCTGGCGCGGCCCGCCACCACGCCCGCGCAGTCGACCACCGCGTCGGGGGCCAGCGCGGCGAGCCGCCGGGCCAGGACGTCGACCGGCACGGTCGCCAGGTCGGCCGCCAGATCGAGTCCGGCGCCGCCCTTCGGACCGCCCCGCGCGCCGCCCTTGGCGCCGTCCCCCGCGCCCCGCCCGCCGCGCAGGATCCGCGCACCGGGCGTCCGCTGGAGCCGCGCGGTCACCCGGGAGCCCAGGAAACCGCCACAGCCCAGTACGAGAATCCGCGTCCGCGTCATGTCCCCTCACGCCCCCTTGAGCAACAGGCCGCGACGGCTGCTGAATTCGGCGTTCGCCCGGTCGTAGTCGTCGGGGCGGCCGATGTCGAGCCAGTAGCCGTCGAAGTCGAAGGCCCGCGGCTGCGCACCCGCGGCCAGCAGATCGAGCACCACCTCGTCGAAGCCCAGCGGCAGACCGGGGGTGTAGCGCAGGAGCGTGCTCCGGGAGACCCCGTACACCCCCATCGACACCCGGTAGTCCATGCTCGGCTTCTCGGTGAAGGCGACCACCCGCCCGTCGTCGGTGCTGAGCACCCCGAAGTCGATGTTCACGGTACGGGCGTAGGTGGCGATGGTGAGCGGCGCGCCCGTGCCCCGGTGCTGGTCGAGGACGGCGGAGAAGTCGAGGTCGGTGAGCACGTCGCCGTTCATCACCAGGAAGTGTTCGGGGAGTTGGTCGATCATCGTGAGCAGCGGGCCCATCGTGCCCAGCGGACTGTCCTCGGTCACGTAGTCGACCTCGATGCCCCACTGGGAGCCGTCCCCGACGTACGCGCGGATGATGTTGCCGAGGTGGCCGATGGCGATGGTGCAGCGGCGGAAGCCGAAGCCCGCGAGCTGGCGCATCACGATCTCCAGGATCGCGTGGCTGTCGCCGATCGGCACCAGTGGCTTGGGCAGTGCGGTGGTGTACGGCCGGAGCCTCACGCCTTTGCCCCCGGCGAGAATGACTGCGTGCATGGTGGTCCCCCCTGCGGTTGGTTGTCAGCGGTTCTCTGCTGCGATGAGAGTGGTCAACAGGTGCCCGGCGCGGCGCTGATGAGGCGGCGTCAGACGTTGTACGCGGTGGTCTTGTAACGGGCCAGGTGGGCTGGGTCGCGGAAGAAGTCGATGGTGTGCGCCAGCCCGTCCTCCAGGCTGTGGGCCGGTCGCCAGCCCGTGGCCTCGCGCAGCCGGGTCGCGTCGCAGACCAGCCGCATGACCTCGGAACCGGCGGGCCGCAGCCGCTGCGCGTCCTCGCGCACCAGCAGCTCGGTGTCCATCAGCTTGCCGATCAGCCGCACCAGGTCGCCGACCGAGATCTCGCCGCCCGTACCGGCGTTGAAGGTCCGGCCGACCACCTTCTCGGCGGGCGCGGTGCCGACCGCGACGAAGGCCGCTGCGGTGTCCTTGACGTAGCTGAAGTCCCTGGTCGGCCGCAGGTCCCCGAGCGTCACCTCCCGCTCGCCCGCCGCGACCTGGCCGATCACCGTCGGGATCACCGCGCGCATCGACTGCCGCGGCCCGAAGGTGTTGAACGGCCGCAGTGTCACCACCGGCGTCTCGAAGCTGGCGTGGTAGCTGTCCGCCAGCCGGTCCCCGCCCGCCTTCGACGCGGCGTACGGCGACTGCGTGACGATCGGGTGGTCCTCGGTGATCGGCACGGTCCGCGCGGTGCCGTACGTCTCGCTGGTGGAGGTGTGCACCAGCCGCGGGACGCCGAACTCCCTTACGGCTTCGAGGACGTTGAGGGTACCGGACACATTGGTGTCCACATAGCTGCGCGGCGCGCGGTACGAGTACGGGATCGCGATCAGCGCGGCCAGGTGGTAGACGGTGTCGCTGTCGGCGACCAGGTCCCGTACGGAACCGGAGTCGCGGACGTCGCCGAGGACCACCTCGACCCGGTCCAGCACGTCGGGCGCGAGCACTTCGAGCCAGCCGTGGGACGAGAACGAGTTGTACTGCACCATCGCGCGGACGCGGCGCCCGGAGGCGACCAGCGCCTCCACCAGGTGCGAGCCGATGAAGCCTTCCGCGCCGGTGACGGCGACGGGTGTCTCGGTGGACACGGATGAATCTCCTTCTGCGGAGGGTCGGTTGGAGTGGTGAGGTCGGAGGTCGGTGGTGTGCGGCGCGGGTGTGCGCGCCGCGGACGCGGGGTCAGCGGTGGGTGGTCACGCGGCCGGTCATCGTGAAGGCCGCCGTGAGCAGGACGGCGGCGGCTCCCGCGCAGACCAGGCCGAGTACGGTCCCGGCCGTCGCGGTGTGCGCCGCCAGCAGCACGACCGCCGTCAGGACGGCGGCGGCGAGCACGTAACTCCCCGTCCACGCCCGGCCGCAGGACTGGAGGAGCAGCGACAGCCACAGCGTGCCGCCGAGGGCCAGCAGCACCGACAGGTGCGCCGGGTTCCAGGCGGCGGCGCCGGGCACGACCGCCGCCTCGACGGCCGCGAGCGCGGCCAGCGCGACGGCGTAGAGCGCGAGACAGCCCGCCAGCACGCGCCACGACCTGGCGAGCAGCCGCTCGTGCACGGTCGTCCCGCGCAGGGCGGTCAGACACCGGCTGCGGAAGCGGAAGAGCAGCCATTCGGCGACGCCCATGCTCACCGTGAGCGCGGCCACGAACTCCCCGGTGAGCGCCGCCGCGACCACCAGCGCGCCGCCCGCGAGCCCCGCCATCCCGTGCGGCAGCGACAGATACGGCGACAGGCCCTTGGCGTCGGTGACGCCGTCGTCGGCCCGCCACAGCAGCCGGGCCGCCTCCGGCAGGGTCCGGAGCGAGGAGACGAGCCCGGTGCGGGTGTCTGTGCCGGGTCCGGCTGCCCCGCGGCCGAATCGGCCGGGTGTGGTGGGGGTGTCCGTGCCGGGTCCGGCTGCCCTGCGGCCGAATCGGCCGGGTGTGGTGCGGGTGTCCGTATTGGTCATGGCGGACCCGCGGACGAACCGGCTTGCGCGAGAGCGCAGTTGGGCGCCGCGGTCGGCGCGCACACGCTCGCGCCAGGGCGCGCGCGGCGGCTTGGCGGGCCCGCGCTCGGGCGGCTCGCCGGTCAGGGCGGTGCGCAGCGCGGTGGCGAGGGCCGCCCCGCCGGCCGCCGCCGCGGTGACGACCAGGACGGCGGCGACAGCGGGCGACGGCAGGCCGCCGGCCCCGCAGGCGACCGCGACGGCGAGCGGCGTCAGGACGTAGAGGAGGGAGCGCTCGCGGCCGAGCACGAGCAGGACGGTCGCGGACGCGACGTACACCGACTGGCCGGCCGCGAAGGCGAGGGCGGAGAGATGGCCGGGGCCCGCGACGGCCGCGGCGGCGGCGCCGGCCAGGCAGGCCCCGACCGCCGCGCCGGTGACCAGGCAGCGCGCGGCGGCCCGCGGGCGCTGGGCGAGGAGGTGCAGGTGCGCGCGGTGCGCGAGCGCCTGGTTCCAGCCCCACCCGCACAGCGCCGCCGCGCCCCACGCGGCGACCGCGCGGGACACCCCGAACGGCCCGTCGTCGCCGCCCGCCCAGCGCCCGCCGAGCACATAGGCGACGCCGGGCAGCGCGAAGGTCAGGCCGCGCAGTACGCAGCGCCACACGTCGACCTGCCACGGGTCGTCGGCGGGCTCGGGCTCGGGGAAGCGCCGCGGCACCGTCTCGAACAGCTCCCGCGCGAGCGAGAACAGGTCCGGGTGCCCGTAGCGGCCGGTGATCTGCTCGTCGGTCAGCCCCTCGGATTCCAGCACCGCCGCGATCTCGTCGGGATGCACGGCCGCCGAGCACGCCGCCGACAGCCGCTCCGCCAGCTCCGCGACCGGGTCGCCGACCGCCCAGGACGGCACCCGGCGCGGGCGCGGCAGCTCGTGCAGCGCGGCCATACCGCCGCCCGCGACCCTGCTGAGCAGGGACATCGGCCCGCTCACCGGCCGTCCCCGACAGCCCGCACACCGACGACTGTCACGTCATCGGCGTTCTCAGCGGCGGCTGTTGACAGTCCATCAGCTTCGGCGTCCGCTGAACCCCCGCGCCAGACACGGGACATCCAGGTGACACCGCCGTAGATCTGCGCGCCGCGGTCCTCGACCCGGCTCAGTCCCGTGTAGATCCCCCGGAAGGCGTCAATCGTCTGACGGAGCGTGAACTGGTCGATGACCCGCAGCCGCGCCTCCCAGCCCATCGAGGCGCGCCGCGCCGGATCGCGCAGCAGCTCGACCGCGGCCCGCGCCATCGCCTTCGGATCGCGCGGCGGCACGACGAGACCGGTGTCGCCCACGGCCTCCCGTACCCCGCCGACATCGGTCGACACGGTGCACCGCCCGCAGGACATCGCCTCGATGAGGGTGAAGGGGAAACCCTCGCTGATGCTGGAGAGCATCACGACCTGCCCGGCCGCGTACGCGGTGCGGATGTCGTCCACCCGACCCTCGAAGGTGACCGCGTCGGCCGCGCCGACCGTCGCCGCCAGTGCCTCGCACCGCTCGCGGTACGCCTCGCCGCCGCGCGGAGTGCCGCCGAAGATCCGCAGCCGCGCGGCGGGTATCTCGGCCCTGACCAGCGCGAAGGCGCGGATCAGCGTCTCCAGGTCCTTGATCGGGTCGATCCGCCCCGCCCAGGTGAGCGTCGGCACCTCCGGCTCGGGACCGGCCATCGGGAACGCCCCGGGATCGACTCCGTTGTAGACGGTACGGATCCGGTCAGGCGCCGCGCCGCCGTGCTCCTCCCACCGCCGGTTGTAGCGGTTGCCCGGCGTGATCAGCGCACTGTTGCGGTACGTCTCGCGCGACAGCAGCCGGAAGAAGGTGAGCAGCAGCGCCTTGACCGGCCAGCGGTACGGGCCCGTGCGGTAGCCGAGATAGCGTTCGCGCTGGTAGACGCCGTGCTCGGTGAGCAGCAGCGGAGTGTCGTACCGCTCGTGCGCCACCAGTCCCGGCAGCGTGGCCAGCCCGCCGCTGACGGCGTGCGCGACCTGACCCGGCGGCGGTACCACGGCCAGCGGGCGCAGCGCGTGCTCCAGCAGATCGACGGCGCTGAGCGCGTCGGCCTGAGTCGGCACCGCGGCCGACACGGTCGTACCGGGGCGGCGCCACAGCCGGACCAGCGTCCGCACCGCCTCCTCCGAGCGCAGCCCGGCCGACAGCGCGCCCATGCCCGCCCACCCGGCGAGCGCGTACAGCGCGGGTCCGAAGTCCTCGTCGGGCGCCGCGGACCGGCCGCCGCGGGCCGGCGGCTCGTCCGCGCCGTCCTCGTGCAGCAGCGCCCGCAGAAAGCGTTCCCACACCGCGAGGAACGCGCGGCGGTCCCGGCCGCGCGGCGCCCTGCCCTCCGGCGCCTGCCCCCACAGCGGGACCACGTCGAGCCCGGTGACCTGCGCCGGGAGCGGCCAGACCGGGGTCTCGCGGCCGGTGCCCGTCACCGCGATCACCGAGAATTCGACGTCCGGCATCCCCTGGACCAACTGGTCGCACCACACGCTGACCCCGCCGGGGCTGTGCGGATACGTGCCCTCGGTCAGCAACGTCACCCGCGCGGTGCGCGAGGGCGGTGCGCCGAAGATTCTGTGCGTGGAAATCGTGTCCCCCCTGGACGTTCTCGTGTCACGGGGCGCCGGTGACCGTGCGGCGCCCTGGTACCGCGGGCGGGGCCGGGTACGCCCCGCCCGCGGGTGGGTCACTTCCCTGTGCTACTTCCTGGTGTGGTCGCCCGGTCCCACGGGCACGGCCTTGGCGACGCCCTTGGGCACCGGCAGATGGCCGACGGAAGCCTTGATCGTGATCGGCCCGAGCGAGACGTTCAGGTTGACCAGCGCGGGCACCGCGCCGGACGGCAGCGTCAGCGACACATTGCTCTGGAGCACGCCGGGCGTGGTCCAGCCGGACACCTTGCCCGCGTAGGAGGTGCCGAAGGCGGTCGTGCCGAGCAGTTGGGACTGTCGCGTACCGGCGGGCATCGTCGCGGTGATCTGCGTACCGCTCGGCGCGTTGACCGTCACCGCGTCACCGATCCGGTAGGCGGTCACCTGGCCGCCCTTCCACGCGGTGTCCCACGCCGCCCTGCGCTGCAACTCGGTGGCGATGTCCGAGGTCCGCAGGTTGACGGTCGGAGTGCTGGCGGCGAACAGCGACGCGTAGTCGCTGAGGATGCGCTCCAGCACCGGGTAGGCGATGCGGCCCTCCGCGAGGTTGGACTGGTGCATGAAGTGCGGGCGCGGGTTGTTGGCCAGCACGTGCCCGAGGTCGATCTTGGCCTCGAGCGGCACGATGTACGACGCGTAGCCGGTGTCGGTGTCCAACGGCGCGGTCAGACAGGTGGAGTTGCCCGAGGTCGCGCAGGCGCCGCTGCCGCCCTGGGCGGAGCTGGTGTAGATCCAGTTGTACTCGTCGGTCTCCTCCTGCGCCGTACCGGCGTTGTAGAAGACGTTCATCGGGAAGCGCGGCACGGTGACCGCGGGACCGACCTGACGCTGGCCCGGGTCGCGGGAGTTGTCGCTGGCCAGGTACTTCACGCCGAGCTGGGTCAGCGCGGGCGCGAGGTTCGGATTGTCGACCGGCTGCTGCGGCAGCACCTTGAGCCCGGAGTGCTCACCGGTCACCAGCTCCTGGTTGTTCAGCGACAGCCCGTGCGAGGCGGCCCAGTTGCGGTTGTCCTGCACCGAGGCCGTGATGTCGGCCTTGCTGACCCACTGGACATTCCCCGAGGCGTCCGTCCCGCAGACCCACGGCACCACGCTGACGTCCTGGACACAGCCGAGGAAGGGGTGCAGATACGTGTGGTTGACCCAGCGGTAGGCGCTCTTGTCGGCCAGGAGCTGGGTGGCCAGCGGGTCGACGGTGGTGTCGTGGTCGGCCTTCCAGTCCTCGCTGCCGCCGCCGTTGAAGACGAAGTCGAGGGTGAGGCCGTGCGCCTGCGACCACTGCTTGGCGTACTGCGCGTCCGCCGCGGTCATCCGGATCGGATCGGTGTCCTCACCGGTGCCGATCGGGCAGTCCACGTCGCCGGGCGTGCAGTTGAGGGTGGTGTTCCACCGGTCGTCGGCCAGGAAGATGTCGTCGACCTGCACCTCGAAGTAGTTGCGGTCGGCGCCGAGGTGGATGCCCTGGGTCATCCACTCCACGATCCCGCGCGCCAGCAGCCGGAACTGCTGCTGGTACTGGTTGTAGACGAACGGCAGCACCAACTCGCTGCGCCCGTCGTGGTTGTACTGCCCGACCAGCACACCGCGCGCCGAACTGTCCGGAATCGGCGCGTCGACCAGCGTGGTGAAGGCCGCCCCGGCGGCCTGGGCCGCCAGCGGCGTCGCGAGGAAGCCGTAACTCTCGGCCACGTTCGGGTCGTTGTCCTCGAAGGGCACCGCGCCCTTGAGGTAACCGAAGTCGCCCGCGGTGCCCTGCGCCGTCACCTGGCCCTGAATGCCGTCGAGTTGGCCGATGTACCCCGGATCCTGCGCGTAGTTCAGCCCGACGCCGGGCTGCGCGTAGGTGTACGCGTCCACCTGGCGGATGCCGAAGTCCGTCTCGTACGCCGCCAGTGCGGCCATCTCGGCGGAACCCGCCCCGAACGGGTTGTCGTTGGGCAGCACCACCGACTGGAACTTGGCGCGTGCCCGGCCGCTCACGGTGTCGCTGAGGTAGGCGGCGTTGATGGTCGGTCGGCCCGCCTGGTTGAGATCGATCCTCGTGTACGGGGTCCCCGCCCCGTCGAGTTCCGCGGTGATGGCCTGTGTCGCCGGTCCGCCGTCGTCGACGACCAGCACCCTCAGATCGATACGGGGCGGTGTCGCGGCCTGCGCCCCGCTCGGTGCCACCCCCAGGGCCACGAGAACCGCCGCTGAACTCAGAGCGGCAGCACGCAATGCTCTGCCCATAGTTTTCCTCCCCCGGAAGACGGCATGAATCGGCTCAGCGTCTTCCTACTGGCAGCGGCCGAATCCCGGCCGCAATTACGGGGACCATCGTGGGGCACGGTGCGGAGGACTTGTGACCATTCTGCGAAGGTGGCCGGAAGGCAGGGGAAACCGAACGGCGTGACGCGCCTGCCCGACCCTTCCCACCTGCGAGTTTTCTGAATGACATGAGCACGGCGCGAAAGGATTATCGACCTGAATGATGAATCATCGCTCGGATTTACGATTTTCTCGACCGTGGTGAGGATCGATCGTCCGCGTGGTGGAAAATGACCGGAAAATGATCGAATCGAATTCCCGGAGAACGAGGGGAATACGCGGGGCGTATAAGGCGCACAGCGGGGGCGTACCGGGGCGAGACCGTGCGGAAAGCGGTTACGGGGCCAATGCGGCGCGAGTACAGGGGCCATAGACACCCGTGGGGTCACAGGTGATTCCGCGGTCCCGCTGAATCTGCGTCACACCGCGCACGGTGGCGTCGTCGTACACCCCGGTGGGCGACACATAGGTGAATCCCTGCGCGAACAGCAGCCGCTGAAGATCGGTCACATCCGATCCGCTGTCACCCGCCTGGAGCGTGCGGGGAGTTGGGGCCGTGGCGCTCGGCGCGGGGGAGTCGCTGGGGGCGGTGGTGGGCGGTGCGCCGGTCACGCTCGGCCCCGGCGCGGGGGAGCCGTTCCCATGCCCGGTCCCGGTTTCCGTGCCGCTTCCGGGCATCGCTGACGGCCGGGCCGGTGGCGTGGCCCGACGGGTCGGATCGCCGTCGGGCGCCGGGGCCCGGCCAGTGTGGCCGCCGGTCGAGGGCAGCGGTCCGGCCGCGTGGCCGGATATCCCGCCGCTGGTCAGCGGCCGGGTGCTGGAGGGCGGGGGAGCCGGCCGGTCGGGCGCCGTCGCGCCGGGCGACTGCGGCCACACCTGCCAGGCGATCACCGCCGCCACCGCGACCGCGGCGATGGACACGGCGCCGAGCAACAGCGGGCGCTCGCGCAGCCGTTCACGTCGGCCGGGCCCGCCACCGGGTCCTGCGGCCGCCGCGCGGCCGGTGTCCTCGGGCCCCGGCACGGAGAACACCACGTCGATCACATCCGGCGGCTCCTGGCCGCCGCCTCGGGACTCGGGTGCCGCCACCGCCGTCGCCGCGCGGTCCGGCCGGTACCGACGCTCCCCGTCCGCTGCCCGCCGCCCCGCTCTGTCGTCTTCCATGTCCATCACCGGTTTCACTCACGCCACTGCCGGATCATCCCCACCCGCGAAAACTCCCGCACCCCAGGGTGCGGTAACAAGGTGGCCCCGCCAAGGGGGCCTTGACATCCGCGGACAAGGGTGAGCCATCGGGGAGCCGACGGGCCGAACCGGTCCCTCGGCGTCCCCTCTTTCGTATCAACAGGCGCAGCGGCACCGTGCGTGATCCACGGTTGTCGCCCGCGGCCGGGCCCGACGCGGCAGAATTATCGTTTCTGCTGCGCGTCCGGCCCGGCGACCGGCGGTGCGGCGGCGGTGCTCAGTACATCGACGGCGGCGGCGGGGGCGGCGCGGGACTCGGCTCAGGCGTCGGCGGCACCGGGTCGGGCGCCGGGCCGGGAGGCACCGGCTCGGGTCCCGGAGGTGTCGGCGTCGGATCCGGCACCGGGACCGGACCCGGGCCGGGGGTGGGACCGGGCACCGGCGACGGGAACGGATCGGGCCCCGGCGTCGGGAAGGGCTCGGGCACGGGGTTGGTCATCGCTGCCTCCGAAGGTCCTGGCGAGGGCCTCTTCGTGATCCTCGCCGACTGGACACGACACGTACCCGGTCATCGCGCGCCTATGCCGCACGCCCCCGCGCGCGCTCCCGTGGGAGTGAACCGCGCCGGCGCCCGCAACTGCGCGCCCACGGCGCGTTGTCTGTCCGGGGGACCGATCCACGGCGGAAGGAGCCGGTGATGGCAGAGGACTGGGAAGACCTTCGGGAACCTGGTGTGGTGCACGTCCTGATCACCGCGCGCGACGAGGCCAGCGCGTATCGCGTCTTCGATGCCCTGGTCGACCGCTTTCCCGCGGTCGGTCCACCTGCCCCGGCCCGCTCCCGGCCCGGCCTCGTCGTCCTGTCCGTCCTAGCCCCCACCGCCTGACGGCTCCCGCCTCAGGGGCGGGCGGTGACCTTCGGGGGCGTCGTGCCTGGTCGCGCCCACGCGGCGGCAGCCGCTCCGGGCCAGGACGTGCCCCGTAGGGGCGCGGGGAACTGCGCGGCCGGCCCCCACCGGCGGGTGGTCCGGGGACGACCGGAATGCCCCTTCGGGGCGGGTGGTGAGGTGCGGGAGCGTGGTGGCTGGTCGCGCCCGCGCGGCGGCGCCGCACATCGAACGCGGCGCCGGGCCCCTGGAGGGATCGGCTCACCGATCCGGGCCGGGACGTGCCCCGTAGGGGCGCGGGGAACTGCGCGACCGGCCCCCACCGGCGGGTGGTCCGGGGACGACCAGAATGCCCCTTCGGGACGGGTGGTGACGTGCGGGGGCGTCGTGGCTGGTCGCGCCCCCCGCGGCGGCAGCCGCACATCGAACGCGGCCGCGGGCCCCTCACGACACTGCCTTGCGCAGGGCCAGGGCACCTCGCGGCGGCCTTGGGGAACCGCGTTCCGCGCGGTGCGGGGACGGCGGCCGAATGGCCCATCGGGTGTTTGGGGGTGCCGCCCGGCCGACGGGGTGGGGTGTCACCCGGATGGGTCGGAGGCCGGGGACGGGGCGGGCGAGGGCAAGGAGGCGCGGCGGTACGGGGGTTGGGAGGAATCGGGCGGCCGGAGGCGGCAGCAGGGAAGGCGGACAGCGACGGCGCCGGGTTGGGTGGGGAGCGTGCCGGTCCCCCCATGAGCGGTCGCCAGACCGCCCCGGTGCGTGGAGAGACCGCATGCGCTCTGGACGTGCCCCCGGACGGACAACGGCCGCCCTCGTCGCGGGGACGGCGCTCGCGCTGGCCCTGGCCGCACCCGCCGCGCGGGCCGACTCCGACCTCACGTCCTTCGGTTTCGGCGTCTCGCCGACCACGGTCGTGCCCGGCGGGAAGGTCACCCTCACGGCCACCGACTGCGCCGGCCGGGCGACCGCCTCGGCCCCGGCGCTCTTCGGCGACGTGACCCTCGGCAAGGGCGACGGGCCGGGGCAGGTCGCCACCGCCACGGTGGACGGCGAGGCCAAGCCCGGCGCGCGGTACGTCGTGACCTTCACCTGCGGAAGCCAGCGGGGCACCGCCGCGCTGACCGTCGCGGCCGGTACGACGTCCACCGGTACGAAGCCCACCGGCGCGGTGCGAACCGGCCTCGGCGGCGATGTGTCCGCCCCGAACCCGCGGGAGATCCTGGCGGGCGGCGTCCTGGTCGCCGCCGCGGGCGTGCTCGTCGTCCGCCGCCGACGCGCCGCCCGCGGCTGACGGCGTACCGCCGCCCGCGAGGCTCCCTCGCGCGGTCGTCCACGCGCACCTGACGCGCATCCCCACGGAGCCCCGACTGAGTCCTGCACGAGCGGCCCGTACGAGCGGCCCGTACGAGCGGCCCGTACGAGCGGCCCGTACGAGCGGCCTGCACGAGCCGCCCAGACGGCGGAAGCGCGGCCCCGTGGCGGAATGTGGGACGCTGGATAATGTCCCTCATGGCAATAAATCATGCCAAAGCTATCCTGGTGGTCCGTGTGGCCCGCCTCGCGGATGTGGTCAGATGACCGCCGCCCGACCCCGGAGCAGGTGCATGACGGCACGCAAGCGGCCCCCAGGTGGCGGCTACGACCCCCGCGTGGGGCCTTTCCCGACGGGTCTGCCGACGGCCCCGGAGATCGGCCCCGGGGAGCGGCTTGCCATGAACGGCATGGGCACCTTCGACTGGGACCTCGACCT
Source organism: Streptomyces sp. NPDC024632 (assembly GCF_055559175.1). Classification (NCBI taxonomy): domain Bacteria; kingdom Bacillati; phylum Actinomycetota; class Actinomycetes; order Kitasatosporales; family Streptomycetaceae; genus Streptomyces; species Streptomyces sp. NPDC024632. Next base: position 262,464 of record NZ_JBVHLD010000008.1, on the reverse strand, counting down.
CGGCACCTTCGACCTCGACCAGGCGGGACTGGACGTCTTCGACCTGCGCCCGGAGGAATTCGACGGCCGGATCGACTCGCTGGTGCTGCGGGTGACCCCGGAGGAGAGCGCCCGCCTCGACATCGCGCTGCGCAGGGCCCTGCAAGCGGGCCGCCGCAGCTACGGCGGATACTTCCAGGTCACCCGCAGGGACGGCGCCAAGCAGTGGACGCACACCCAGGGCGCCATCCTGCGCGACGACCTCGGCAACGCGTACCGCGTCCTGGGCATCGTCAGGGACGCGACCGCCGAGCTGACCCAGACCCCCGCGCCCAGCACCCCGCCGCCACGGCACGAGCGCCGCAGCCTGCCCTCGATCGTGCGCCGTACGATCGAGGCGCTGTCCACGGCCGTCACGGTCGACGACGTCATCGCGGTACTCACCGGCGCGGGCGGCCTGGAGCGCTTCGGCGCCGACGGACTGACGCTCGGCCTGATAGAGACCGGCAATCTCAAGGTGGTCGCCTTCAGCGGCCGGGAGATGTCCTTCTACGAGGGGCTGCGGCTGCGGCGGCTCGACGACTCGCTGCCGCTCACCCAGGCCGTCATCACGCAGCAGCCGCGGTTCGCCACGGACTTCCCGGCGCTGGCCGAGAAGTTTCCGCTGCTGCGCGCCCAGATGAAGCCCGGCGCGGGCGTCGACTCCGACAGCAACTTCGCGGCGGCCTTCCTGCCGCTGGTCGCCCAGGCCCGCTCCATCGGCGGCCTCGCGCTCTTCTACCACGACCGCACCGAATTCCGGCCCGAGGACCGCGAGCTGTACATGACGCTCGCGGGCATCCTGGCCCAGTCCCTCCAGCGCGCGATCCTCTTCGACCAGGAGCGGGAGTTCGCCACCGGCCTCCAGGCCGCGATGCTGCCCCGGCACATCCCGCGCGTCGACGGCGCCGAGATCGCCGTCCGCTACCACGCGGCGCGCAGCGGGCGGGAGGTCGGCGGCGACTGGTACGACGTGGTCGCGCTGCCGCAGAACCGGGTCGGCCTGGTCGTCGGCGACGTGCAGGGCCACGACACGCACGCCGCCGCCGTGATGGGCCAGCTCAGGATCGCCCTGCGCGCGTACGCGGCCGAGGGCCACCCGCCGTCCACCGTGCTCGCCCGCGCCTCCCGCTTCCTGGCGGAACTGGACACCGAGCGCTTCGCCACCTGCGCCTACGCGCAGATCGACCTCGCCACCGGCTCCGTCTCCGCCGCCCGCGCGGGCCACCTCGGGCCGCTGATCCGGCACACGGACGGGCGTACGGGCTGGCCGAATGTGCGCGGCGGCCTGCCGCTGGGCCTGGCCACCACCCTGGAACTGCACGAGTTCCCCGAGACCCGGATCGACCTGGTGCCCGGCGAGACGCTGGTGTTCTGCACCGACGGCCTGGTCGAGGAGCGCGGTCTGGACATCACCATCGGTATGGAGGCGCTGGCCGAGGCGGTGCACTTCGGCCCGCAGCCCGCCGAGGCGCTCGCCGACCACCTCGCGGAGAACCTCTGGGAGCGCTGGGGCTCGGGCGACGACGTCGCGCTGCTGATCCTGCGCCGCGCCCCCGACACCGGCACCCCGCGCGCCCCGCGGATGCACAGCTACGTCCACCAGGCCGACCCCGAGGGCCTGGCCGACGCCCGGTCCGCCCTGCGGCAGGCGCTCACCGACTGGGGCCTGGCCGACCTCGCCGACGACGTGGAACTCGCCGCGGGCGAGCTGCTGGTCAATGTACTGCTGCACACCGAGGGCGGCGCCGTCCTCACCCTTGAGGTGCTGCCGGAACCGGTACGCCGGGTGCGGCTGTCGGTCCAGGACCGGTCGAGCGTCTGGCCGCGCCGCAGATCGCCCGGCGAGGCGGCCACCTCGGGCCGCGGCCTGCTGATGATCGACGCGCTCGCCGCCTGCTGGGGCGTGGAGCCGCGCGGCGACGGCAAGGCCGTCTGGTGCGAATTCGACCCGGACGAGACCGGTACGGACGGCTGAGCCCCCACTCCCGGGACCCGGCCGCCCGTACCGCGGCCGCGCTCAGCTCACGTTCAGCGCCGTGTCGTCGATGACGAACGAGGTCTGGAGCTTGGAGCCCTCGGTCCCGGTGAACTTGACGGTGACCGTCTGCCCCGCGTACGCGCCCAGATCGAAGGTGCGCTGCTGGAAGCCGGAGGCCGCGTTGACGTTGGAGTACGTGGCCAGGGTGCTCAGTACGGTGCCGGAGGAGTTCAGGACCTGCGCCTTGAGCGTGTCGTAGGCGGTGGTGCCGGTCTCCGCGGTGTCGATGTGCAGCCAGAAGCTCAGACTCGCGGCGCAGCCCGCCGGGATGGTCACCGACTGCGCGACGGTGTCCGTGGTGGCGGTCCCGTAACCGTCGAGCCACGCCTTGTACGAGCCGCTGTGCGCCGCCTGCGACGCGTTGTTGTTGATGACGCCGCTGGTCGCCGTCCACGACGAAGTGCCGGACTCGAAGCCGGGGTTGGCCAGGAGCTGGCGCGCGGTGCAGGTGCCGCCGGTCGGCGGGGTGGTCGGGGGAGTGGTGGGCGGCGTCGTGCCGCCCGATCCCGAACCCGCCAGCCAGGCCGTCGCGTTGAGCGCGAGCGCGGCGTCGGTGCCCGCCGGGTCGTCCCAGCCGTTGTAGAGGGTGTTGCCCGACTGGCCGGTGCCGTCGTCGGCGGGTGAGCTGTCACCCCAGATCGCCACCCGGCCGCTGCCGAAGGTGCTGGTGACGAAGAACGCGCCGGTGTTGCCGGACGAACCCGTCTTGTACAGCAGCCCCTTGACGTTCGGATTGTCGGCGGGCTTGAGGGTGAAGGTGGTGCCGTCGCGCAGGATGCTGCCCGTCACATTGCCGAACGGGCCGTGCAGCACCGGGTTGGACGCGTCACTGATCGCCCGCGGATTGTCGGTGCTGATGTCCAGCAGGTCGACGGAGAAGCCGAACGGGTCGGTGTTGTCTACCCCGTTGCTGGTCAGCAGGTCGTTGATGACGCAGGGGGAGTCGCAGCCGTCGTTGTTGCGGTCGCTGTTGTTGTGGTCGGAGATCAGGAAGAGCCCGCCGCCGTTCTGCACGAATTTCATCACGGCGGTCTTCTCGGCCGCGCTCAGCTTCACGTTCGGCTCGGGCAGCACGAAGGTGTCGAAGTTGCTGAGGTCCTGGGCGTTGGAGCTGTTGCCGTAGGTGATCGTGCGGCCGGACGGCAGGGTGTTGAGGGTGTACCCGCCCGCCTTCTGGAGCGCGACGCCCCAGGCGGAGAAGGCGCCGGTCCAGTCCGTCTCCTTGGTGGGGTTGGCGTTCTGGCCGAGCGGGTCGGGCTGGCTCGTGCTGATGATCCAGTCGGCGTTCCCGGCCGTCTCGGCCTTGGTGTTGTCGAAGAGCACGCGGTGCGTCGTCGCCGCGGCCGGCGCGACCGGGGCGCCGGGGGCGGCCTGAGCGGAGCCGCCGCTGATACCGGCCGCGCCGAGCGCGATCGCGCCCAGTGCGGCTGCCGCGCCGATCAGCACACGGCTGCGGGGCACACGGGTTCCAAGCATCCGTCAACCTCCAGGTGGGGGGCGGTCAGTGGGGGTGCGGGAGATGATTCTGCGCGCGTAGAACCTGTGACTGATGTGCCGTGTGTTACGAGCGGGTGAATGCTGCCGGTCGGCTCTCGCCGCGCGCGTCCGGTGGGTGGGGGCCGGAAACTCCGCGCGTCACTCTAGGCTCATGACGCGACCCTGACAACATTGCCGCCCGGTGCGCCGGTGCGCCGGTGCGCCGGTGCGCCGGAGCGCGGTTCGCAGTCCCCGAACCCCCGATCCCCGAACCCCCCGGCCCCCGACCCCCCGGTCCGGCAACCCCCTGCCCCGGACATACGTCCGCCTCCCCGTGTGAACCGTCATCACATACGGGGAGGCGGACGCGCCTACCGCGGCGGGCGCGGCGTCGCGGTTACTGCGACACGCGCACGTAGTCGATCAGCATGCGCTGCGGGAAGACCGTGGTGGCGTCGGGAGCTCCGGGCCAGTCACCGCCCACCGCGTTGTTGAGGATGATGTAGAACGGGTGGTCGTACACCCACGGACCCCTGGTCGCCTCCACCGTCGCCTTGTCGGCGGTGAAGAAGGCGTGGCCGTCCACCGAGAACGTCATGTGGTGGGAGTCCCAGTCCACGGCGTAGGTGTGGAAGTCCGAGGCGAAGTCGCTGCCCGCGAGGGTGTACGGGGACCCGTAACCGTTTCCGCCGTTGTAGGCGGGGGCGTGCAGCGTGGAGTAGACGGAGTCGGCGACCTTGCCGACGTGCTCCATGATGTCGATCTCACCGGAGTTGGGCCACGGCGTGCCCGTCTTGAAGTTGGACCCCAGCATCCAGAACGCGGGCCACAGACCCTGCGTGCCGCTCACCTTGATCCGCGCCTCGACGTGGCCGTAGGTGAAGTTGAAGTGGTCCGAGGTGTTGATCCGGCCCGAGGTGTACTGGTGGCCCTGGACGTTCTCCTTCCTGGCCTCGATGACGAGGTTGCCGTTGCCGTCCATCGAGGTGTTGTCGCCGTTGGTGTAGTACTCCAGCTCGCCGTTCTGCCCGCCGCCGATGTCCTGGGTCCACTTACCGGTGTCCGGCTTGGTGCCCGCGGCGCCGTTGAACTCGTCGCTCCACACCAGGTGCGTGGGGTTGCCCGGGTCGGGCGGCAGGGCGGGCGGCGCGGTGGGGTTGCCGCCGGTGCCGTAGACGTCGAAGGTCCACAGCGAGTACCCGTAGCCGTTGCTGCGCGCGGTGCCGTACATCCGCACGTAGCGGCCGGTGCCGTCCACGTTCAGGGTCTCCTTGAAGCCCTTGCCGGTGGTGGTGGAGTAGATGCTCGTCCAGTTGGTGTTGTCCGGCGAGACCTGGATCTGGTACGCGGTCGCGTAGGCCGGGTCCCACTGGAGGACGACCTGCGTGATGTGCGCGGTCGCGCCCAGGTCGACGCTGATCCAGCCGGGGTCGACCCAGCCGTTGGTGTCGCTGGTCGCCCACCGGGTGGCCGGGTCCTCGTCGAACGCCTTGGCCGGCGTGCAGCCGACGCAGCTATTGGCGTTCTGGTAGGTCGAGGCGGAGGCCGGCTTGTTGTACGACAGCAGGACCGCGCCGCCCGGCGGCGTGGTGGGCGGGGTGGTCGGGGGTGTGGTGGGGGGTGTGGTCGGGGGTGTGGTGGGGGGAGTGGTCGGCGGGGTCGTGCTGCCGCCGCCACCGGTGAAGATCTGGAACTCCCAGAGCGAGACGCCGTATTGGGTGGCGCGCGCGGTGGTGTAGACCCGGACGTAACGGCCGGTGCCGGTCAGGGTGATCAGCTCGGTCGCGCCGGGGCTCGTGGTGGTGGAGTAGGCGTTCGTCCAGGTCGTGCCGTTGGCCGAGACCTGGATCTGGTACGCCTTCGCGTACGCCGTCTCCCAGCTCAACTGGACACCGCAGACGTTCTGCGAACTGCCCAGGTCGACCTGGAGCCACTGCGGGTCGGCCGCCGCGCTGGACCAGCGGGTGCCCATGTTGCCGTCGACCGCGGCCGACGCGGGAGTGCCCGCGTTCTCCGTGGACGAGGCCGTCGCGGGCTTGTTCAGCGCGGAGTTGGCCGTACCGCAGGCCGCGTTGCCCGTGCCGGTGGAGCCGTAGACCTTGAACTCCCAGAGCGAGACGCCGTATTGGGTGGCGCGCGCCGTGGTGTTGATCCGGACGTAGCGTCCGGAGCCGGTGACGTCGAGGGTTTCGGTGCCACCGGCGCCGGTCGTGGTGCTGTAGACGTTCGTCCAGGTCGTGCCGTTGGCCGAGACCTGGATCTGGTACGCCTTCGCGTACGCCGTCTCCCAGTTGAGCACCACCTGGGAGAGGGTGGACGTGGCGCCGAGGTCGACCTGGAGCCACTGCGGGTCGGCCGCCGCGCTGGACCAGCGGGTGCCGAGGTCGCCGTCGACCGCGGCCGACGCGGGCGTGCCCGCGTTCTCCGTGGAGGAGGCGGTGGCCGGTTTCGCCTGCGAGAGCAGGGTGCCCGCGGCCTTGGCCGGAGTCTGTGAGACCGCCAGCGCGAGCGTCGCGACGAGGGCCGCGACGAAGGCGAAGATCAGCGATCTGGGGAATCGTGTCGTGGGGGACGGAAGGGTCTGTGGGGGGTTGCCGATCACGGCGTCTCCTGATTGGTCGCCGAGCGAGAGAGCGCTCTCTGAATGCTGCGATGATTACGGCGCTGTTGCTGACACGTCAAGAAAGTGAACGAGATTCGCCCCGCGAATTCACTCGGGTCCGCCTTGATGTCGACACCCGAAGGGTCAACGAACCACTCGTCCCGATAAGGGAGTTAAGCGGCTTGTCGCTGTGTGCAAGAGCTTGAGACGGTGAACATGGCGATGGCGGCGGAGAAAAATCTCCGCCGCCATGATTGGTCCAGTCCTGCGCGTCAGCCGCAGGTCAGTACCGGCCCCGCCCAGTCGGCGTGGTCGGAGTCGTTGCCGTTGCCGCCGTCGGTGACCACCAACCGCAGCTCCGTACCGCCGCCCAGAGCGGCCGTCAGATGCCGGGCCGTGTCACTGCCGGTCACCACCCCGCTGTCGGCGACCAGCGTCGAGTCGCGGTAGATCTGGAAGTCCACCGAGCCCTTGCTGCCGACCTCGTCGTCCACCCCCACGTCGGCGGTGACCGAGGAGCACCCGCCGCCCAGGTAGTAGACGACCGTGCTGGCCGCGTGCACGCCCAGCCCCTTGCTGTACGTGGTGCCGCCGACGGTGATCGTCCTGCCGTCGCCCGCGGCCTGTTCGCCGTTGCTGCGGTCGCGCTCGACCGGGCCCCAACCGCTCACCGCCGACGACCAGTTGAGGTCGCTGAGGGCGTGCGTGCCGGCCGAAGGGCCTTTGCCGCAGGCCATCTTGGCGTCGGCCCAGTCGGCGTGGTCGTAGTTCATGCCGTCGCCCGCGTCGGTGGCCACCAGCCGCAGCGTCGTCCCTCCGGTCAGGTCGGCGGTCAGGTGCGCCGCCGCGTCGTTGCCCGTACGGGTCCCGCTGTCGGCGACCAGGGTGGAGTCGCGGTAGATCTGGAAGTCCACCGAGCCGTTGCTCCCCACCTCGTCGTCCACCCCGACGTCCACGGTCAGCTTTCCGCACAGACCGCCGACGTAGTAGGAGATGTCACTGGGCGCGTGCACCCCGAGTCCCTTCGCGTACGTGGTCCCGCCGATGGTGATCGTCCTGCCGTCGCCCGCGGCCTGTTCGCCGTTGCTGTGGTCGCGCTCGACCGGACCCCAGGCGTTCACCGCCGAGGTCCACGACAGGTCGCTCAGCTCGTTGAGCCCGGTCGGCGGCGGCACCGGGCTGCCCGGGGTGACCCGGAACATCACCGTGCCGTGCGCGGGCACCGACGCGCTGATCGTGCCGCCGGTGCTCGATGTCGCCTTGGACCACAGGTCCTTGAGCGCGTACGAGGACGCGCCGCCGACGCCGACGGCCTGCGCGGTGGTGCTGACGGTCTGGGCGGAGGCGTTCTCATTGGTGAGCGTCACCGCGCGGTCGCCGTTGGCCAGCGGCTTCGACATCACCACGAGCCCGCCGGAGGAGGAGACCACCGAGCCCTGCTTGCCCAACGGGTCCTGGTCCACCGCGATCACGTCGGCGTTCTTCAGGATCGTCAGCGTGGCGGCGGACGCGGTCCTGATGTCGCTGCCGATCAGCAGCGGCGAGGCCATCTCCGACCAGAGGCTGAAGTGGGTGCGGTACTCGGTGTCGGTCATGCCGCCGTTGCCGACCTCCAGCATGTCCGGGTCGTTCCACGCGCCGGGCTTGGCGTACGGCGCGAGCTGCTGGTTCTGGTGCGCGATGTTGATCATGCTGGACCACGAGTCGCTGATGTCCCCGGTCGTACGCCAGGAGTTGCCGACCGCGGGCGCCCAGTTCCACGGCTGGTTGGAGCCCCATTCGCAGATGCTGTAGAGGATCGGCCGGCCGGTGGCCTTCAGCGCGTCGCCCATCGCCTTGTAGCGCTGCTGCGCGTCGACGTTGTTGTTGTTGCAGTTGTCGTACTTGAGGTAGTCCACGCCCCAGGACGCCCACAGGTTGGCGTCCTGCTGCTCGTGGCCGAGGCCGCCGGGGAAGCCCGCGCTGTTGCAGGTCTTGGTGCCCGCGGAGGAGTAGAGGCCGAATTTCAGCCCCTTGGAGTGGACGTAGTCGGCGACGTTCTTGATGCCGTCGGGGAAGCGCACGGGGTCGGCGACGAGGTTGCCCGAGGCGTCGCGGCTGGGCAGCGCCCAGCAGTCGTCCAGGTTGACGTAGGTGTATCCGGCGGCCTTGAGGCCCTGGGAGACGAAGAGGTCGGCGATGCCCTTGACCATCGCCTCGTTGAACTGGGACCCGCAGCCGGTGGAGTTCCAGTTGTTGAAACCCATCTGCGGGGTCAGGGCCAGGCCGTTGTCGAGGGCCGCGGCCGGTGGTGCGGCGGCGATCTGAGCGGTCACGGCGGCGGTCGCGGCCAGTGCGGTGAGTCCGGCTCCCGCCCCGGCGACGAGGGTGAGCGACGCGGCCGAGGCCGCGAGACGCTGCCGGAGGTGGTGTGTTTTGGTGTGTCGTTCGTGCGGCATGTGCGGCTCCGAGTCATTTCAATGGCGCACAATCCAACGGGGTCGAACGAAAGCAACCACATTTCAGCGGTGCAGCGTGAGCATGTCAATAAGCGCGGTGCGGTGAACCCCGAAGTGCCGTGCGCCAATCCCGAATGACCGTACGAGGCGCGCCACCGGCCGTTCCGGAGGAGATCGACTTTAGGGTGGGCCCGGACCACTGAGATCGCCGAGAGCGGGAACGTGCACGGGATGCCCGACGTACCAGAACCCATGGTCAAGCTGGTCCGGTGGACCACGGAACCGGCCGCGGCCCAGACCCTCAGGTCCACCGCCGCGGCCGTCATCGCCTATGTCGCCGCCGTCCAGCTCACCCCGCAGCCCGCCCCGCTGACCGCGCCCCTGACGGCTCTGCTGGTCGTCCAGGTCACCCTCTACTCCACGCTGACCACCGGCATCCGGCGGGTGAACTCGGTGGTGGTCGGCGTCCTGATCGCCATCGGCTTCAGCGCGCTGGTCGGGCTGAGCTGGTGGAGCCTGGGTCTGACGATCTTCAGCGCGCTGCTGATCGGCCGCGTCGTACGGGTCGGCGAGTTCGTGCCCGAGGTCGCGATCAGCGCGATGCTCGTCCTCGGCGTGACCCGGGTCGCGGACACCGCGTGGGACCGGGTGCTGGAGACGCTGATCGGCGCGGGCGTCGGCCTGCTGTTCAACCTGCTGTTCGCGCCGCCGGTCTGGGTGCAGTCCGCGGGCGGCTCCATCGAGTCGCTGTCCCGCCGGATGGGCGCCCTCTTCCGCGACATGGGCGGCGAGCTGGCCGGACACCTCCCCGTCGAGCGCGCCGCCGCCCGGCTGCACGAGGCGCGCCGCGTCGACCACGACATCGTCGAGGTCGACGCCTCGCTGCGGCAGGCGGAGGACAGCCTGCGGTGGAATCCGCGGGTCCGCGAGGGCGTGCTCTCCCGGATCGTGCTGCGGACGGGGCTCGACACCCTGGAGATCTGCGCGGTGGTGCTGCGCGTGCTGTCCAGGACGCTCACCGACCTCGCCAAGCACCGCACCGAGGAGTCGCTGTTCCCCGACGACGTCGCCGTCGAACTGGAGGAGCTGTTCGACCACGTGGCGCACGCGATCGAGAGCTTCGCCGTACTGATCACCACCCAGGTCGCGGCCAACGCGCAGTCGGCGGAGGAGCAGCTGGCGCAGGCCCTCACCGACAGCACGGCCAGCCGTGACAGGACCGCCCAGCTGCTGCTCGCCAAGGTGCGCGAGCACCCCCGGCAGTGGCAGCTGCACGGCGCGCTGCTGGCCGAGGTCGACCGCATCCTGGACGAGCTGGCCGTCGAGAAGCGGTCGGAGCGTTTGGTGGAGGAGCTGGATCGCTACTCGCGCGAGCAGAGCGACCGGCACCCCTGGCTGCACATGATCAAGAAGCGGCTGGGCGCCGCCCGTGCGGTCCTGCGCTGACGGCCGGCGCGCGAGCTCGCGTCAACGTACGGCTGACGTGCGCGGCGACCGTATACGACCGTACGGCTCAGGCCCCGGTCTCCTCCTGCGGGCCGAACCAGTCGAGGCAGACCACCAGCGCGTCGTCGTCCGCTTCGTGCCCCCGGTAGTCGGGCAGCTCGCGCAGCACCGCGCCCGGCACGTCGGCGGCGGGCAGCAGACTGGTCGCCGACAAGCCGCGGATCAGCGCCCGGTCGCCGTACGCGTCGCCCTCGGGGGAGTACGTGGCGTAGACGCCGTCGCTGGCGAACAGCAGCCGGTCGCCGGGCAGCACCTGGAACTCCTCGGCCACGTACAGGGTCTCCTCGAACATCCCGAGCGGCAGCTGCTCGTCGAATGCCACCCGCTCGACGGTCTTGCCGCGCTGCCGCCACAGCCGGGGCGACCCGGCGTCCACCACCTGCACCACACCGCTGGGCACGTCGAAGGAGAGCAGCAGCGTGGCGACGTGGGCGGCGCCGCGGTAGCGCGACCACAGCGCCTGGTCGGCGAGCGCGGCCTGGTCGGCGATGCCGATGCCCGCCCGGCGCGCGTTGCGCAGCGCGTTGACGGCCAGGCTGGTCAGCAGGGACGCGTCGATGCCCGCGCCCATGCCGTTGGTGATGGCCAGGGTCAGGGTGTCCGGGCTGGCCGACCAGTCGAAGTTGTCGCCGTGGATGGCGTAGGCGGGCTCCAGCTGGGCGCCGAGCGCGTACTCGGGCCGGGCGAAGGCGCGGCCCGGCAGCAGCTCCCACTGCATCTCGGCCGCCAGGGTGAGCCGCGTGGCCCTGCGCGCGATCAGATAGTGGTCGGTGTCCCGCTCGGCGACCACCAGTTCGCGTCCGAGCAGCTCCGCCACCTCGGCCAGCTCGCCGACGCCCTGCACGGCGTGCCGGTCGGCGGGCAGCACGACCGTGAGGATGCCCAGCCGGTCGCCGCGCACGGTGACCGGCAGATGCACGGTGACCTCGCCGTCCCGCCCCGCGCGCTGCTCCACCGGCTGCTGGCTGCCGAACGCCCTGCCCTGCGGGGTGTTGTGCACCGGCAGCGAGAGCCTGGCGGGCGCCGAGACGTCGACCGACTGGAGCACCGTGGTGCTGTAGTCGGCCAGCAGCAGGTCGGCCGAGACCGTGCCGTAGTGCTCGGCCAGCGCGGTGCGCGCGGTGTCCAGCAGAGCGTAGGGAGCCGCGGAGCGCAGAGCGCGTTCTACGGCCAGGAAGTTCGTCACGGGCGGGACAGCCTTTGCGATCGGTGGGAGAGACGGCGGGTGGGGGGCTGAAGCGGTGCTGACGGACGGCGGCGGTGAAGGGGGGTCGGGGACGGCGGCCGAGGTGAGGGCGGGGTGACGAGGTGGGGCGCGGCGGGTGGCAGGGGGCCCGTGCGGGGAGGCGCGGGCTGACAAACCGCCGTCGTCAGTGGCACAGTGGCCAGGTGCCCCACATCGTTCCGCCTCACCGCCATGAGCAGGTCGCTCATGAAGCCAGTGCTGTGTCGGAACTGCTGGAGGTCCTGTGGGGGAGAGGCCAGGAGGCCGCACCGTCCGGCCCCCTGTCACCGTCGCAGGTGCGGGCGCTGTTCGCGATCGAACAGTACGAGGGCGCCAATCTGCGGACACTGGGCGACGCGCTGGGATCGCGGCCGTCCTCGGTGAGCAGGCTCTGCGACCGGCTGGAGGCGGTCGGTCTGGTGGACCGGCAGACGAGCCCGACCAGCCGCCGCGAGGTGGAACTGCGGCTGACCCGGCGCGGGCACGCGGCACTCGCCGAATTCCGCGACTTCAGGGCCCGCGAGGTGAAGGCCGTGCTGGGCCGGATGGCGCCGGACGAGCTGGCGGCGCTCGCCGAGGGACTGACGGCCTTCCGCCGTGCCGCCGCCGGTGCGGCCGTACCCGGTGCGACCACCGCCGACCCCGCACGCCGTGCGGCGGACTCCGCCTAGCATCACGCACCGCTCCCCGCCCCGGGCGCTGTCGCCCGCGCACTCGCATCCCGACCCGCACCCATGCCGTGACACGAACACGTGTGCGTCGGCACAGACTCTTGTCCGATGGATATTGTTGTCAAGTGGCAACGATCTTACTAGGGTGGCTCGCGTGACTGCGCATGTCGGGCAGCACGGGGGCGACGGAACGCCTCGTACGGCCGCCGGTGCGGCAGAGAGTGAAGGAAGCGCTGTGAGCGGTGGCGGAGAGGGTGCCGGGAGACCGGTCGAGGTGGCCGTCCGCCGGGCCGGGACCGCGCTGGTCCTCGCCTTGCGCGGCGAGCTCGACCTGGAAACCCTGGAGCCGCTGCGGGCTGCGCTGGCCGCGGCCAGGCGCGACGACGCGCCCCGCGTGGTGCTCGATCTGTCGCAGGTCACTTTCTGTGACTCCTCCACGGTGAACGAGTTGCTGCGGGCCGATGTCGATCTTGGCCCCGGTCGCCTGTGGCTCGCCGCTCCCTCTCCCTTCGTCGCCCGGCTCTTCGGCCTGGTCGGACTGCCGATGGTGCTGGCCGTCCGTGACTCCGTCGAAGAGGCGCTGGCCGGCTCCGACGACCGCGCGTAACGCTCGGCGCCGCACTGCGCGCCTTCCCCTGAAGCACGGGGGCGAACCCGCTGTGACGTGAGACCGCTCTCACGCGTACCCACTGTCACCCGACCCGCCCACGCGCGGGCGCTCAGGCATGTCCGGAAACCGGCAGGTCCGCCAACTGGCTTTGCCATGGCATGAATCGTTGCCTTCCGAGGCGTAGACGCCGCCGTAGCGCGTCTGTAACACTCTGCCAACACAAACGCAAATTTTTCGCAGAACAACGATGGATCTGCATGGGAAGAGCGCAACTTCATATGCTCAACCCGCACGTTTCGGATAGTCCGTCTCCTGAACCTCCCACCGCTCCGGTCGCGACGAAGCGCCGGACACGACATAGAGGGACGCTATGAGAACGAAGCGCTCCATCCCACGGCTGATGGCGGGGGTGACCGCGACGAGCCTGCTGCTCCTGGGCGGGTCCGCTCTTCCCGCCATGGCATCGGGAGAGCCAAGTCCGGCGACCGACAGCGCGGTCTCGGTCAGTAGCACCAGCGGCAAGAACAGCGCCGCCCACCTCAACGACGGCGACCAGAACACCTATTGGCAGAGTTCGGGCAAGTCCCTGCCGCAGTGGGCGCAGATCGACCTGGGCCGCACCACCCGCATCGACCAGGTGCGGCTGAAGGTCCCCTCGGGGTGGAAGTCCAGGTCGGAGACGCTCTCGATCCAGGCGAGCGAGGACGGCGAGACCTTCAACACCCTGGTCGGCTCGGCGAAGTACACCTTCAGCCCGTCGACCGGCAACACCGTCAAGATCTCCTTCCCGGCCTCCATGGCGCACTACGTGCGCGCCGAGGTGACCGGGAACTCCGCCGGGTCCTCCGCCCAGCTCTCCGAGATCACCGCGCAGGCCGCCGCGGCCTCGACGGTCAACCTCGCCAAGGGCAAGCCGACCGCGGAGTCCAGCCACGCGGACGTCTACGGCTCGGGCAACGCCGTTGACGGTGACGCGAATTCGTACTGGGAGAGCTCCAACAACGCCTTCCCGCAGTGGCTCCGGGTCGACCTCGGCTCCGCGGTGGCGGTCAACCAGGTCGTGCTGAAGCTGCCGCCGGCCACGAGCTGGTCGACGCGCACGCAGACCCTGGCCGTCCAGGGCAGCACCAACGGCACCACGTTCACCGACATCGTCGCCTCGGCGGGTTACTCCTTCAACCCGTCGTCGGCCAACACGGTGACCATCAACTTCAACTCGACGACGACCCGGTACGTCCGGCTGAACATCACCGGCAACACCGGCTGGCCCGCGGGCCAGATATCCGAGTTCGAGGTGTACGGGCCGACGACCGGTGACACCACCGCGCCGACCGCGCCCGCCAACCTGGCGTACACCCAGCCCGCGTCCGGCCAGGTCAAGCTGACCTGGAGCGCCTCCACCGACGACACGGGCGTCACCGGCTACGACGTGTACGCCAACGGCGCGCTGCGTACCTCGGTGGCCGGGAACGTGCTGACGTACACCGACAGCCAGCCCGACACCGCGACCGTGGCGTACTACGTGGTCGCCAAGGACGCGGCGGGCAACCAGTCGGCGCACAGCAACACCGTGACGCGCACCGGCACCTCGGGTGACACGCAGGCGCCGACCGCACCGGGCAGCCTGGCGTACACCCAGCCCGCCTCCGGCCAGATCAAGCTGACCTGGACGGCGTCGAGCGACAACGTCGGTGTCACCGGCTACGAGGTCTTCCGCAACGGCAGCCAGATCGCCACCACCGCGGCCAACGTGCTGACCTACACCGACAGCCAGCCCGACACCGCGACCGTCTCGTACTTCGTACGGGCCAAGGACGCGGCCGGGAACGAGTCGGCGAACAGCAACACGGTGACCCGCAACGGCACCAGCGTCGGCGGTACGAACCTGGCGGTCGGCAAGCCGATCGTCGCGTCCGCCACCGTGCAGAACTTCGTCGCCGCCAACGCCAACGACGACAGCCTGTCGACGTACTGGGAAGGCAGCGGCACCAGCACCCTGACCGTCTCGTTGGGCTCCAACGTGGACACCAGCTCCGTGGTGGTCAAGCTCAACCCCGACGCCTCGTGGGGCAACCGGACCCAGACCATCGCGGTCTCCGGCCGGGAGCAGAGCGCGAGCACGTTCACCCAGCTCTCGCCCGCGACCGCGTACAACTTCAGCCCGTCCACCGGCAACTCGGTGACGATCCCGGTCTCCGGCCGGGTCGCTGACGTGCGCCTCACCTTCAGCTCCAACACCGGTGCGGGCGGCGGCCAGGCGGCCGAGTTCCAGGTCATCGGCGTACCGGGGCCCAACCCCGATCTGACCGTCAGCTCCCTGACGGCCTCGCCCGCCTCGCCGATCGAGACCGACCCGATCACGCTCAGCGCGACGGTGAAGAACATCGGCACCGACGCGGCGGCCTCCACCGACGTCAACTTCTACCTCGGCACCACCAAGGTCGGCACCGGCACCGTCGGCGCGCTGGCCGCGGGCGCGAGCAGCGTCGTGACCGCCAACATCGGCGCGAAGGACGCGGGCAGCTACCAGCTCACCGCCAAGGTCGACGAGTCCAACAAGGTCGTCGAGCAGAACGAGACCAACAACAGCTACACCAACCCCACCGCCCTGGTGGTCAAGCCGGTCGACACCTCCGACCTGGTGGCCTCGCCGGTCGCCTGGTCGCCGGGCAACCCGTCGGCGGGCAACAACGTCAACTTCTCGGTGGCCATCAAGAACCAGGGCACCGTGGCCTCGGCGAGCGGCGCGCACAACGTCACGCTCACCCTGGCCGACGCCACCACCGGCAGTGTCATCAAGACGCTGACCGGCTCCTACAGCGGCGCCATCGCGGCCGGAGCGACCACCAGCCCGATCAACCTGGGTAGCTGGACCGCGGTCAACGGCAAGTACACCGTGAAGACGGTGATCGCCGTCGACGCCAACGAGGTGGCGACCAAGCAGGCCAACAACACCAGCACCCTGTCCTTCTTCGTCGGTCGCGGCGCCAACATGCCGTACGACTCGTACGAGGCCGAGGACGGCGTGCTCGGCGGCGGCGCCCAGGTCGTCGGTCCCAACCGGACCGTCGGCGACATCGCGGGCGAGGCGTCCGGCCGCAAGGCGGTGACGCTCAACTCCACCGGGCAGTCGGTGTCCTTCACCACCCGCGCCAGCACCAACACGCTGGTGGTCCGCTACTCCATCCCGGACGCCGCGGGCGGCGACGGCATCAACTCCAACCTGAACGTCTACGTCAACGGCACGTTCCTCAAGGCCATCGACCTGACGTCCAAGTACGCCTGGCTGTACGGCAACGAGACCGGCCCCGGCAACAGCCCGGGTGCGGGCGGCCCCCGTCACATCTACGACGAGGCCAACCTGCTGCTCGGGACGACCGTCCCGGCGGGCAGCACGATCAAGCTCCAGAAGGACGCCGCGAACACCAGCACGTACGCGATCGACTTCATCAACACCGAGCAGGCCACGGTGATCCCGAACCCGGACCCGACGAAGTACGTCGTGCCGGCCGGCTTCACCCAGCAGGACGTGCAGAACGCCCTGGACGCGGCGCGACAGGACACCACCAAGCTCGGCGTCTACCTGCCGACCGGTGACTACTCGACCGCCCAGAAGTTCCAGGTCTACGGCCGGTCGATCAAGGTGATCGGCGCCGGTCCGTGGTTCACCCGCTTCCGCACTCCGGCCGACCAGTCGAACACCGACGCCGGATTCCGCGCGGACGCCACCGCCAACGGGACGACGTTCTCCGGATTCGCGTTCTTCGGCAACTACACCTCGCGCATCGACGGTCCCGGAAAGGTCTTCGACCTCTCCAACGTGGCCAACATGACCATCGACAACATCTGGGTCGAGCACACGGTCTGCATGTACTGGGGTGCCAACACCGACAACATGGTGATCAGCAACTCCCGTATCCGTGACACGTTCGCCGACGGCGTCAACATGACGAACGGCTCCACGGACAACCACGTCTTCAACAACGAGTCGCGGGCGACCGGTGACGACAGCTTCGCGCTGTTCTCCGCCATCGACGCCGGCGGCGCGGACGAGAAGAACAACGTGTTCGAGAACCTGACGTCGCTGCTGACCTGGCGCGCGGCGGGCGTCGCGGTGTACGGCGGGTACAACAACACCTTCCGGAACATCTACATCGCGGACACCCTGGTCTACTCCGGAATCACCGTCAGCTCGCTGGACTTCGGTTACGCGATGAACGGCTTCGGAACCGTGCCGACCAACATCCAGAACGTGTCGCTCGCCAGAACGGGCGGTCACTTCTGGAACGGCCAGACCTTCCCCGCCATCTGGCTGTTCTCGGCCTCGAAGGTGTTCCAGGGAATCCGCATCAGCGATGTGGACATCACCGATCCGACGTACAGCGGCATCATGTTCCAGACCAACTACGTGGGCGGTCAGCCGCAGTTCCCGATCACGGACACCATCTTGACCAACATCTCGATCACCGGTGCCCACAAGAGCGGTGACGCGTACGACGCGAAGTCGGGATTCGGTCTGTGGGCCAATGAGCTGCCGGAGGCCGGTCAGGGACCGGCCGTTGGTTCCGTCACCTTCAACGGTCTGCACCTGAGCGACAACTTCCAGGACATCAAGAACACCACCTCGACCTTCACCATCAAGGTCAACAACTAAGGGCAGCCGCTGAGGAGCGGCCGTCAGCTGGGAGGTGTCCGCGTTCGGCTCTCGAACGCGGGCACCTCCCGCATGCGTTCACGGGCGGGGTTGGAGAGCAAAAGGCGTGCGGTTGTCTTCAGTTGGTGAACGTGAGGGCTTGACGTGGCATTGGTCTAGTCCTACCTTCGCCGATGCGCCCTCAGTCATGTCGGAGTCCGCCGTTCACGGATCAGAACCGATCCGGGTGCGCGGGTCCGGCTGTCCGCTACCGGAAGGTCTCCCCCCATGAACAGACCGCGCATTCGGCTCAAGGCGCTGACCGCACTCGCCGCCGTCCCCGCACTCGCGGCGGGACTGCTGCTGGCCGCGGGCGCTCCGGCGCAGGCCGCGGCCAATCCGGGCCCCGGCTTCCCCGCGCAGTACGCGGCGCCCTACGCCGAGGTCTGGAACTCCCCGTCGGCGCTGGCGGCGGTGAAGAACGCCACCGGGTTGAAGTACTTCACCCTCGCGTTCGTCATCGACGGCGGCGGCTGCAACGCCACCTTCAACGGCAGTACCTCGGTCACCGACGCGAGCTGGACGTCGGCCATCAACACCCTGCGGTCCGGCGGCGGCGATGTCATCGCCTCCTTCGGCGGCGCGGGCGGCACCGAGATCGGCATCTCCTGTACGTCGGTCGCCGCGCTCAAGACCCAGTACAAGCGCGTGATCGACGGACTCAACCTGACCCGCCTCGACTTCGACATCGAGGGCGGCGCGCTCAACAACACCACCGCCAACGACCGGCGCAACCAGGCCCTCGCGCAGCTCCAGCAGGAGTACGCGGCGGCCGGCAAGAAGCTCGACATCGACTACACGCTCCCGGTCAACCCCACGGGCCTGGAGTCCAACTCGCTCAGCCTGCTGAACAACGCCAAGAGCAACGGCCTCAACGTCAACCTCGTCAACATCATGACGATGGACTACGGGCCGTCGATGGACATGGGCCAGGCGGCCATCAGCGCGGCCACCGCGCTGCACAGCCAGCTCGGCGCCATCTGGAACACCAAGACCTCCGCGCAGCTCTGGGCGATGGAGGGCAACACCCCCATGATCGGGGTGAACGACTCGACCAACGAGGTCTTCTCGACCGCCAACGCGCAGTCGCTGGAGACCTTCGCGAAGAACAACGGCATCCAGGAGCTGTCCTTCTGGTCGCTCGGCCGTGACAAGGCATGCGCCACCAACGGCCAGTTGTCGGACTCGTGCAGCGGCACACCCCAGTCGCAGTACCAGTTCTCCAGCATCTTCAACGCCATCACCGGCGGCGGCACCACTCCGCCGCCCACCGGCGGCACCACCGGGCCGATCCGGTCCGGTTACGCCAACAAGTGCGTGGACGTGGCCTCCGCGAGCAGCGCCAACGGCGCGGCGGTCCAGCTCTACGACTGCAACGGCACCACCGCGCAGAACTGGACGGTCGGCAGCGACAACTCGCTCCAGGCCCTCGGCAAGTGCATGGACGTGGCCGCGGCGGGCACCGCCAACGGCAGCCAGGTGCAGCTCTACGACTGCAACGGCACGGCCGCCCAGAAGTGGACCCGCAGCGGCAGCACCCTGGTCAACACCGGCTCGGGCAAGTGCCTGGACGCGACCGGGCCCAGCTCCGCCAACGGCACCCGGCTCCAGATCTGGACCTGCGCGGGCGGCGCGAACCAGCAGTGGACGCTGCCTTCGTGACCCGCGCGTCCGCTGAGCGCTAGCTGAGCGGACAGGCGAATCGACCGGTCCCGGGGGGGGGGGGGGGGGGGGGGGGGGGGGGGGGGGGGGGGGGGGGGGGGGGGGGGGGGGGGGGGGGGAGGGAGG
>NZ_JBVHLD010000008.1:221782-243388 GCF_055559175.1 Streptomyces sp. NPDC024632 | reverse complement strand
GGGCGAACACCAGGAACAGGTCCGCCCGTTGGCCACCGGTGATCCACTTCTTGCGGCCGTTGAGCCGCCACCCCCCCCCCTCCCTCCCCCCCCTCCTACCCCCCCCCCCCCCCCCCCCCCCCCCCCCCCGGTGCGCTGTACCGCAATGATCTTACGGGCTCGTCGCAAACAATCGACGTGGATACGTAAAAAATCTGCGGTGCGGAGATATCGCGGAGTATGTGCGCGGGGCGGGAAGGAGTAGGGGGCGCCGCCGCTTGTCATCGGTGGCCCGCTGTCGATCCTTCACGAGGAGCCCCGATGAACAGCACGGAACTGCTGGCCGACGCCTTCGGCCGGATCCAGGAAGTGGTCCACGACGCCGTGGACGGCCTCACCCCCGAAGAGCTGGCCTTCCGCGTGGACGAGGGCGCAAATAGCGTCGGCTGGCTGATCTGGCACCTGACACGCGTCCAGGACGACCATGTCGCCGAGGTCGCGGGCACCGAGCAGGCCTGGACCGCGCAGGGCTGGGACGCCCGCTTCGACCTGCCCTTCCCCGCCGGGGCGATCGGCTACGGCGACGGTCCGGACGACGTCGCCGCCGTCCGGGTGAGCTCCGCCGACCTGCTCACCGGCTACCACGACGCCGTATACGAGAACACCGTCCGCCATGTGCGGGAGCTGACCGACGACGACCTCGACCGCGTCGTGGACAAGCGCTGGAATCCGCCGGTGACCCTGGGTGTACGCCTGATCAGCGTCGTCTCCGACGATCTCCAGCACGCCGGGCAGGCGGCGTATCTGCGGGGGCTGCTGATGCGCAGGCGGTGACGGCGTCGGCGTCGGCCGTTCACCCTTCGGTGTTAGAGTTACTTAACCTAAGTTAAGTACCTGCGCGACCTGTGGGGTGTGAGGGTTGGCGAGCGAGAAGACGGCCGAAGAGCCAGCGGCACGAATACAACGGAGGCCACCGCGCATAGCGGCCGACCATCCGCGCTACAAATGGGTGGCACTGTCGAACACCACGCTCGGCATGCTGATCGCCACGATCAACTCCTCGATCGTGCTGATCTCGCTCCCCGCGATCTTCACCGGTATCCACCTCGACCCCCTCCAGCCCGGCAACGTCAGCTATCTGCTCTGGATGCTGATGGGATACATGCTGGTCACGGCGGTCCTCGTGGTCACCCTCGGCCGGCTGGGGGACATCCTCGGCCGGGTCAAGATCTACAACTCCGGCTTCCTGATCTTCACCGTCACCTCGGTGATCCTCTCCCTGGACCCGATGCAGGGCGGCGGCGGCGCGCTCTGGCTGATCGGCTGGCGCGTCGCCCAGGCCGTCGGCGGCTCGATGCTGATGGCCAACTCGGCCGCGATCATCACCGACGCCTTCCCGGCCCGCCAGCGCGGCATGGCGCTCGGCGTGAACATGGTCGCGGGCATCGCCGGATCCTTCATCGGCCTGGTCCTCGGCGGCCTGCTCTCCGAGTGGGACTGGCGCTCGATCTTCTGGGTCAACGTCCCGATCGGCCTGATCGGCACCGTCTGGGCCTACCGCTCGCTCCACGAGACCGGCATCCGCCGCAAGGCCAGAGTCGACTGGTGGGGCAACGTCACCTTCGCCGTCGGCCTGACCGCGCTGCTCGCGGGCATCACCTACGGCATCCAGCCCTACGGCGGCCACACCATGGGCTGGACCAATCCCTGGGTGCTCGCGGGCCTGATCGGCGGCGTCGCGATGCTCGCCGTCTTCTGCCTCGTCGAGGCCAAGGTGCGCGAGCCGATGTTCCCGCTCGGCCTGTTCCGCAACGTGGCCTTCGCGGGCGGCAACGCGGCCACCCTGCTCGGCTCCATCGCCCGCGGCGGCCTCCAGTTCATGCTGATCATCTGGCTCCAGGGCATCTGGCTGCCCCTGCACGGCTACGACTACGTCGACACCCCGCTGTGGGCCGGTATCTTCCTGCTGCCGCTCACCGTCGGCTTCCTGGTCTCCGGGCCCATCGCGGGCTACTTCTCCGACCGGTACGGCGCCAGGCTCTTCGCCGCCGCCGGATTCGTCGTGATGGCCGCGTCCTTCGCGGGACTGCTGCTGCTCCCCACCGACTTCAACTATCTGGCCTTCGCGTTCCTGATCTTCCTCAACGGGGTCGGCGGCGGTCTGTTCGCGGCGCCGAACACCTCGATCATCATGGCGAGCGTGCCCGCCGAGGCCCGCGGCGCCGCCTCCGGCATGCGCGCCACCTTCCAGAACGCGGGCATGGTGCTCTCCATCGGCGTGTTCTTCTCGCTCATGGTCGCCGGACTCGCCCGCTCGCTGCCCGGCACTCTCAGCAGCGGCCTGGTCGCCCAGGGCGTGCCGGGGGCGAACGCGCACGAGATCGCCAATCTGCCGCCGGTCGGCACGCTCTTCGCGGCCTTCCTCGGCTACAACCCGATCCAGCACCTGCTCGGCCCCGACCTGCTCGGCAAGCTCCCGGCGGCCAACCAGCACACGCTCACCGGCCGTGAATTCTTCCCGCACCTGATTTCCGGGCCGTTCCACGACGGCCTCGTGGTGGTGTTCGCCCTGGCCATCGTGATGTCCTTGGTCGCGGCGGGCGCGTCACTGATCCGCAGCCGCGCCGTCCGCGCGGCCCACGCCCCGCAGGAGTAACCGAACCGACCGAGGAGGCGCCCCCCGCCATGGACCACACCGACGGGCGCGGGGGCGCCACTCCGGCCGCGGTCGCGCTGATCGTGGCCCGGCTCTACCGCCAGCTCGCCCAGGCGTCCGCCGACGACCTCAACCTGACGTACGCGCAGCTCTCCGCGCTGGCCAGGATCGGGCAGTTCGGCCCCATCCGGCTCGGTGAACTCGCCGCCCGCGAACAGGTCGCCGCCCCCTCCCTGACCCGTACGGTCAGGCCGCTGTCGGAGGCCGGGCTGATCGGCAAGGAGGCCGACCCCTCCGACGGCCGCTCCTGGCTCGTCAGCATCACCCCGGAAGGGCGCGCCCTGCTGGAGCGCATCCGCCGCGAGCGGGCGGCACTGCTCGCCCGGAGGATGGCGTGGCTCACCGACGAGCAGCGCGCGACGCTGGACGCGGCGCTCCCCGTCCTGGAACTGCTCCTCACCGAACGGACCCCGCCGGACTGACCCCGGCGGACTGGCCTCCGGCCCTTACGGACTGCCCCCTCGGTTGCCCCCGCCTCTCAGGCGGGCTGTTCCGGCTGTCCGGGCCGCTCGGGCCGGCCCGGCTCGACCGGGGGCGCCAGCACACCGCAGTGCGGCGCGCACTCCGGCTGCGCGAGCGGCCCCTTCGCCCCGTCCTCGCGCAGCGCACCCGACGGCACCAGCACCGCGGCCAGCACCGCGGCGACGGCGCACAGGCCCGCACAGATCAGCATCGCCTTCCCGAACGCCGAGTTCACCGCGTGCGGCGACCGGTAGGCGTGGTCGGACAGGCCGACGGCCAGGGGGAGGGCCGCGACGATCAGCAGTTGCGCCACGCGGGCCGCCGCGTTGTTCACCCCGCTGGCCACCCCCGCGTGGTCGACCTCCACCGAGGCCAGCACGGTCGCGGTGAGCGGCGCCACGAACAGGCACATGCCGAGCCCCTGGACGACGACGGCGGGCAGCACGTCGACGACGTACGAGGAGGTGTCCGGCGACACGCGGGTGAGCAGCAGCAGGCCGCACGCGGTGACCAGCGGACCGACCGTCAGCGGCCAGCGCGGCCCGATCCGCTGGGCGAGCGCGCCCGCGGGCGCGGACAGCAGCAGCATCAGGACGGTCACCGGCAGCGTCGCGAGACCGGCGCGCAGCGCGCTGTACCCGGCGGCGATCTGGAGCTGCACCGGCAGCACGAAGAACACCCCGCCGATGGCCGCGTACAGACAGAGCGTCACCAGATTCATCGAGGTGAACAGCTTCGAGGCGAAGACCGACAGCGGCAGCATCGGGGACGGGCGGCGCCGCTCGGTGCGCAGGAAGGCCCAGCCGCACGCCAGACCCGCCGCCGCGGGCACGGCGACCGCGACGGGGGAGGGGTGACCGGACGCGCTGATCAGCGCGTAGGTGACGCCCGCGAGGCAGAGCGCGGCCAGTACCGCGCCCAGGATGTCGAAGCTCCCGCTCGCCGTACGGTCGCGGCTCTCCGGCACGTGCCGGACGGCGATGGCCACCACGACCGCCGCCAGCGGCAGATTGATCAGGAAGATCCACCGCCAGCCGGGACCGTCCACCAGATAGCCGCCGAGGAACGGGCCGATCGCGCCCGCCACGCCACCGAGGCCCGACCAGGCGCCGACCGCCTTCGCGCGGTCCTGCGGGCGGTACGTGGACTGCACCAGGGCGAGCGAACCGGGCGTCAGCAGCGCCCCGCCCACGCCCTGGAGCGCCCGCGCCGCGATCAGCACGCCGCTGTCGGGCGCCGCGCCGCACAGCGCGGACGCCAGCGCGAACCAGACGACGCCGATGACGAAGACCTTCCTGCGCCCGTACCGGTCACCGAGGCCGCCGCCGAGCAGGATCAGCCCGGCGAGCGTCAGCAGATAGCCGTTGACGGTCCACTGGAGCGCCGCCAGGGTCGCGCCGAGGCCCTCCCCGATCCGGGGGAGCGCGATGTTGACGATGGTGCCGTCCAGCATCGCCATGCCCGAGCCGAGCACCGAGCAGGCCAGCACCCAGCGCCCGGTCGCCGAGGAGAGCCGCACACCCTCGGCGGGCGGCTCCGGATTACTCATGACCGTCACCATAGAGCGCCGGGAGCCGAGGCGTGAGTGTCGCGGCCCCGCGCCGCGGCAACCGTGAAAACCGTGCCCGCCGCGCACCCGCGACCACGCCCGCCGCACATCCCCGACCGTGCCCGCCGCACATCCCCGACCGTGCCCGCCGCACATCCCCGACCGTGCCCGCCGCACATCCCCGACCGTGCCCGCCACGCGACCGCGACCGCGCCCGCTGATCACCGGCGCGCATCGGGGGTAAGAATGGTCAGGGCAGGCCCGACCGATGACGCAGCGAAGGAGACGCGGATGCCGCACGAGCGCGCCGGAACACCGGCACGGCCGGACGACCTGGTGGACGTACCCCGCCTGATCACGGCCTACTACGCGCTGCACCCGGACCCCGGCGAGACCGGCCAGCGGGTGGCGTTCGGCACCTCGGGGCACCGCGGCTCGTCGCTGAACACCGCGTTCAACGAGGACCACATCGCCGCCACCAGCCAGGCGATCTGCGACTACCGCACCGCGCAGGGCACCACGGGACCGCTCTTCCTCGGCGCCGACACGCACGCGCTGTCCGAGCCCGCGCGGGTCACCGCGCTCGAGGTCTTCGCCGCCAACGAGGTCTCGGTGCTGATCGACGAGAGCGACGGCTGGACGCCCACCCCGGCCGTCTCGCACGCGATCCTGTCGTACAACAGGGGCCGTACCACCCACCTCGCCGACGGCGTGGTCGTCACCCCCTCGCACAACCCGCCCGCGGACGGCGGCTTCAAGTACAACCCGCCGAGCGGCGGCCCCGCCGCCTCCGACGCCACCGGCTGGATCCAGGACCGGGCCAACGAGCTGATCGCCGACGGCCTCAAGGGCGTGCGCCGCGTCCCGTACACCCGGGCGCTCGCCGCCGACACCACCGGGCGCTACGACTTCCTCGGCCGCTACGTGGACGACCTGCCGTCGGTGCTCGACCTGGAGACCGTACGGCGCGAGGGCGTCACGATCGGCGCGGACCCGCTGGGCGGCGCGTCGGTCCAGTACTGGGGCCGGATCGCCGAATGGCACGGCCTCGACCTGACCGTGGTGAACCCGGTCGCCGACCCCACCTGGCGCTTCATGACGCTCGACTGGGACGGCAAGATCCGGATGGACTGCTCGTCGCCGTACGCGATGGCGTCGCTGATCGCCCGCAAGGACGAGTACCGCATCGCCACCGGCAACGACGCGGACGCCGACCGGCACGGCATCGTCACGCCCGACGGCGGCCTGATGAACCCCAACCACTACCTGGCCGTCGCCATCTCCTACCTGTCGCGGCACCGCGAGCAGTGGCGGCCCGACCTGGCGATCGGCAAGACGCTTGTGTCGTCCTCGATGATCGACAAGGTGGTGGCCGACCTCGGCCGTCCGCTGACCGAAGTCCCGGTCGGCTTCAAGTGGTTCGTGGACGGGCTGCTCGGCGGCACCCTGGCCTTCGGCGGCGAGGAGTCGGCGGGCGCGTCCTTCCTGCGGCGCGACGGCTCGGTGTGGACCACCGACAAGGACGGCATCCTGCTGGCACTGCTGGCCGCCGAGATCACCGCCGTCACCGGCCGCACCCCGTCCGAGCACTACGCGGACCTCACGGAGCGCTTCGGCGCCCCCTCCTACGCGCGGATCGACGCGCCCGCGACCCGCGAGGAGAAGGCCGTACTCGCCGAGCTCTCGCCCAAGCAGGTGCCCGCCGCCGAACTCGCCGGAGACCCCGTCACCTCCGTGCTCACCCACGCCCCCGGCAACAACGCGGCCCTGGGCGGCATCAAGGTCAGCACCGACAACGCCTGGTTCGCCGCGCGGCCCTCGGGGACGGAGGACGTCTACAAGGTCTACGCCGAGTCCTTCCTCGGCGACGACCACCTCGCCACCGTCCAGGAGGAGGCACAGGCCATCGTCGCCCGTGCCCTGAACGGCTGACGGCCGCGCCCTCCACCCGACGGAGCGACACCGGAGCGCGTGCTCCGCTCCGTCGGGTGAGGGACGACAGGCCCTTCGACGCGCGGGCGGCTCAGGCCAGTTGGGCGGCCTGGAGACCGGCGTACGCGCCGCCGCCGCGCACCAGCTCGGCGTGCGGTCCGACTTCCGCGATACGGCCCTCGTCCAGGACGACGATACGGTCGGCGTTGCGGATCGTGGACAGCCGGTGGGCCACCACGAAGACCGTACGGCCGCGCACCAGCCGGGTCAGCGCCTGCTGGACCAGCGCCTCCGAGCGGGAGTCGAGCGCGGACGTCGCCTCGTCCAGGACCAGCACGCGCGGGTCGCGGATCAGCGCGCGGGCGATGGCCAGCCGCTGCTTCTGCCCGCCGGAGAGCCGGGCGCCCCGCTCACCGACGACGGTGTCGAGACCGTGGGTCATCCGGTCGATGAACTCCAGCGCGTTGGCGTCCCGCAGCGCCGCCCTGACCCTCTCCTCCGGCACATCGGTCATGCCGTAGGTGACGTTGTCGCGGACGGTGCCCTCGAACAGGATCGAGTCCTGCGGCACCACCGACAGCCAGGTCCGGTAGTCGCGCAGGTCCAGATCCTCCATGTCGACGCCGTCGAGCAGAATCCGCCCATGCGTCGGCCGCAGGAAGCCGATCACCAGATTGAGCACGGTCGACTTGCCCGCGCCGGAACCGCCCACCAGGGCGACCGTCTCGCCCGGCCGCACGTCCAGATCGAAGTCGACCAGCGAGGGCCGGTCGCTCTCGGGATAGGTGTGGCCGACCCCGCGGAACTCGAAGTGCCCCACCACGCCCTTCACTTCGGCCTTGCCGTCGTTCTGCTCCAGGTCGGGCGCCTGGAGCACCTCGCCGATCGAGCGGACCGACTCCAGGCCCTTGCCGATCTGCGGGGTCAGCGTCAGCAGCGTGGTCACCGACCCGGTGAGGCTGGAGAAGTACGCGCTGAGCATCACCACGGTGCCCGCCGAAACGTTCAGCCAGCCGTAGTAGGCGACCAGCGCCGAGCCCGCCAGGCAGGCCACACCGATCGCGTTGAGCAGGATCCAGGCCAGCGAGCCGAACCAGCCGTTGAGCCGGTCGAGCCGCAGCCCCGCGTGCAGCACCTCGCCCAGCGTGCGGTCCACCCGGTGCAGTGCGGTGTTCTCCAGGCCGTGCGCACGGGTGATGGGGATCAGGGTCGTCATCTCGCTGACCCGCGAGGACAGTTGCTCCACCTGCTGGCGGAAGGACTCGTTGTCGTGCCGCAACCGGCGGCGGAGCCGTACTACCAGCATCGCGGAGGCGGGCACCACGATCAGATAGACCGGCAGGAAGGCGGGCGCCTGGATGCCGATCACCACCAGGCCGCCGCTCAGGGTGGCGATCGCGGCCAGACCGTTGTCGGCGGTCTGCTGCGCCGCCGTCTCGATGGTCTCGACGTCCCTGATCACCTTGGCCTGGAGCACGCCGGCGCTGACACGGGAGTGGTAGCCGATGGAGAGCTGCTGCATCCGCTGGCAGATCGCGGTGCGCAGCCGGGTGCCGGTCCTGCGGATCGAGCCCTGCATGCAGCGCACGTACGCCAGGTGCAGCGGGAGGTTGAGGCTGAGGATCACCAGCAGGACGGCCGAGTTCCACCACAGCACCGATATCGGCCGGTGCTGCACGACGACGTCGACCACGTTGGCCGTGATGAGCGGCAGCAGCCAGACGGGGGTGTGCTTGGCGAAAAAGGCGAGTACGGCGAACCCGACCCGGCGACGGTCGGGTTCGAAGAGGTAGAGGAGGGTACGGACGGGGTGTTCGCCGCGGTAGCGGTGGCTGAGCGTGCCTTGCGGCAGCGCCATTGAAGGCTCCTCGAAATGACGTCTTCGCAGTACAGGTGCGCGCATGCGCCTCATCGCGCATGCGCCCGCCTTCACCTTAGAGCCGCTACAGCACCACGACCGAACGCAATACGTCGCCCTCGGACATCCGCGCGAACGCCGCCTCCACCTCGTCCAGCGCGATGGTCTCCGTGACGAACGCGCCCAGGTCCAGGCGCCCCTGGAGATGCAGGTCGATCAGCATCGGGAAGTCCCGCGACGGCAGGCAGTCGCCGTACCACGACGACTTCAGCGCGCCGCCGCGGCCGAACACGTCCAACAGCGGCAGCTCCAGCGTCATCTCCGGACTCGGCACCCCCACCAGGACCACCGTCCCGGCCAGATCGCGCGCGTAGAACGCCTGCTTGTACGTCTCCGGGCGGCCGACCGCGTCGATCACGACGTCGGCGCCGTTCCCGCCGGTCAGCTCGCGGATCGCCTCCACGGCGTCACGGTCACGGGAGTTGACGGTGTGCGTGGCGCCCATCGCGGACGCCGTGGCGAGCTTGCGGTCGTCGATGTCGACGGCGATGATCCTGGCCGCACCGGCCAGCCGCGATCCCACCACGGCCGCGTCGCCGACGCCGCCGCAGCCGATGACCGCGACCGAGTCGCCGCGGCCCACGTTCCCGGTGTTGAGCGCCGCGCCGATCCCGGCCATCACCCCGCAGCCGAGCAGCCCGGCCACCGACGCCGACACCGCCGGGTCGACCTTCGTGCACTGCCCGGCCGCGACCAGCGTCTTCTCCGCGAAGGCGCCGATGCCCAGCGCGGGCGACAGCTCCGTGCCGTCCTTGAGTGTCATCTTCTGCTTCGCGTTGTGGGTGTCGAAGCAGTACCAGGGGCGCCCGCGCAGACACGCGCGGCACCGGCCGCACACGGCCCGCCAGTTGAGGATCACGAAATCGCCCGGCGCGACCTCGGTGACGCCGTCGCCGACGGTCTCGACCACGCCGGCGGCCTCGTGCCCGAGCAGGAACGGGAAGTCGTCGTTGATCGCGCCCTCCCGGTAGTGCAGATCGGTGTGGCAGACCCCGCACGCCTGGATCCGCACCACCGCCTCGCCCGGCCCCGGATCCGGCACCACCACCGTGTCCACCCGTACCGGCTCGCCCTTGCCCGGTGCGATCACTGCGCGGACTTCCTGTGCCATGTCCGGTCCTTCCCTTCGTCGTGTGCCCAGCGTTCGGCCACTGTTCGCTGCCGACGATAGGTGCCGCGACCCCGCGGCGGGCAGTACCCGGAAAGGCGCACATGGGTGGACCGGCACCGGGCATACGTCACTGCGGGCCACAGGTCGCCTATCGCTCGACGCTGTGAGGGGCACTTTTGACCACTGAGGACAGCGCGGTCCGCGGCACGCGGCCGGCTGACAGAAGACGGCTGCCGAAGACCGTCGCGACCTTCCGCGCCATCCGGGCCCTCGGCCGCGCCATAGGGGCGGCATGGGAGGAGGACGCCACGGAGCGGGCGGCGGCCCTCACGTACTACGCGGTGCTCGCGCTCTTCCCCGCGCTGCTGGTCACCGTGTCGGTGCTGGGCCTGGCGGGCGGTGCCTCGGAGAACCAGCTGGCCTCCGAGGTCACCTCCCTGCTCCCGACCGCGTCCCGGCCGATCGTCGCCTCCGCGCTCCAGGACATGGCCGACGACCGGTCCGCGACCCTCTCCCTGGTGATCATCGGCAGCGCGGGCGCCGTCTGGTCGGCGTGCAGCTACTCCAGCGTCTTCCGGCGCGCCCTGCACTCGATGTACCGGGTGACCGACCACCGCCCCGCCTGGCGCACCGCCCCGCGCATCGTGATCACCTCGGTGGCGCTGCTCGTCCTGCTGGTGTGCAGCGCCAGCAGCCTGGTGGTCAGCGGCGAGGTCGCCCACCGGATAGGGGAGCTGCCGCACATGAACACCCCCGTGATCACCGCCTGGCGGGTGTTGCGCTGGCCCTTGCTGCTGGTGCTGGCCGCCGCGCTGGTCCTGGTGCTCTTCCGCTCAGGTCCCCGCGGCACCCGCGGCCTGCGCGCGATGGCCCCAGGCGGCGCCCTCGCCGTCCTGCTGTGGCTGCTGACCTCGGTCGGATTCGCCGCGTACACCGCCCGCGCGGGCACGTACAACCGGCTCTACGGCCCGCTGGCCGGCACCGTGGTCTTCCTGGTGTGGCTGTGGTTCTCCAACCTGGCCCTGCTGGTCGGCGCCCACTTCAACGCCCAGCGGGCACTGGACGGCAAGGCCGCGCCGCCGCCGGAGGCCCCGGCGGCGTCGAAGACGCCGGAAGCGGCCCCGGACGTCGCACCGCTGCCGGTTCAGCCGCGGCCGGGCCGGAAACGGCGGTAGAGCACGACGCCGCCGAGCAGCAGGGCGGCGCTGCCACCGGCCGTGTACGGCAGGCCGTCCGCACCGGTGTGCGCCAGCGTCGGGGCCGCGGGGTCCTCGACGTTCGGCGGCGCGGGCACCGGAGTGTGGGCCGGGGCGGGCGGGGTGGTCGGCACCGGAGTGGGCTTGACGACCGGCGGGGTCGAGCCGTTCGTCGAGGTGTTGCCGGTGGAGGGGTTGCCGATCCCGACGACATTGACGCTGTTGCCGGTGATGTTGACGGGCACGTCGATCGGCAGCCGGATGCTGTTGCCCGACAGCAGGCCGGGCGAGTTACGGGTGCCGCCCGCCGCGTGTGCGCCGCCGCCCGAGCCCGAGTTCGTCCCGGCGGGGACGGCGCGCTCATCGGCCGGTGCGCCCGCGTGCCGACCCGGCCTGGCACCGGGGGAGGAGTGCGTGGCAGCCGGAGCGGAGGTGTTGGCGCAGGCGTTGCCCGTCACCGGATTCAGCAAACCGATCACATTGATCGTATTTCCGCATACATTCACCGGAATGGAGACGGGCACTTCCACCGAATTGCCCGACAGGACACCGGGCGATCCGGTGGTGTCACCCTGGGCGGCCGAATCGGCCTGGGCATACCCGGCGCCCGCCAACAGACCGCCGGCGACCATGGCGGTGACGAGTCCCTTCTGGGCAACCCTGTTCATACGCTTTCCTGCCTTCCGGAAATCCTCACGGGCCGCATGCCCGCACCGGAGACAACGCGCTCAGGGCCAATCAGGTCATGGCCGACGGATAAATCACCCCAACGAGTGACCGTGTCGCGGCCCCGTCCCTGACGGGCCGACAGGACGTGCGGCCAGCACTTTTCCCGGTATTCCGGCTATCGGTTCCGCTATTCCTATGAATTACCCATGAGCGGCCGATGGAACGTGGTAACGGATTGTCCCGACACGACAGCGGCGGCGACACCGTGAGGTCTCGCCGCCGCTGTGACGTCTGTCGTGGGGTCCGGCTTCAGGCCGCCGAAGCGTCCTCGGTCTCGTCGTCCTCGTCCATGAACAGGTGGCGCTCCATGTGCACGCGGGCGGCGGCCAGCGCCGGGGCGATCTCCCGGGTGCCGGTCGACACGCACAGCGTGTACGCCGTGTCCTGGAGCTGCTGCCGCACGCGCGGGTCGACGGACTTCGCCGTCTCGACCTCAGCGGTCAGCGTCTCGTAGCGTTCCACCAGGTTCCGAAGGACGGTCGGGTGGGCCATCAGCATCGTCGTACTCCTCGATGTCGGCGAAGTCGGGACGCGCCTGCCCGGCCCACGCTGTTCCATGCGTGAGAGCGGCGAAAAAAAATTGCCTGCCGGGCCGCACCCTCTTCTTCGTCGCGTCTTTGCGCAGGCCCCGGATAGGGGTCGAGGGGTGCGAAGTAGTAGTCCCTTCACGGTACATGACACTCATGTCCACAACGGGGGCCGGTGAACGTGATGTTCGACTCGTCTTCGCCGCCGTGCCGAGGGAATGCCGCTCGCGCGGGCGCCGGGGCGGCCGGTTGTCGAACACCGGGTGTCGACGTACCGACGTACCGACGAGTCGACCTGTCGCCACGACATGACGCGGCGACAGGTCGACAGCTGACTGCTTGTCGGACGCGGTGTCGTCCGGGCGGCCTTCTAGTCGATGCCGCGCAGGATGTGGGTCTCCGTCAGATCGTCCTCGTAACCGGCGAGGCGGATCGGCGCGCACCGGGACCAGGTGTCCAGGGGGCGTTCCTCGGCCAGGAGCGAGGCACCGTCGCCGCCTCGTTCGGCCGACTCATTGCGCTTCAGTTGATCAGGTGACACCGCGCACTCCTTTGCGTCGCGTGGACCGGCGACACCCGACGCGGCCGTCCGACCGCGCCCGGCGCCCGGTGGGATGGCTCTTCGGGCGGTACGGACGCGGTGGCGCCTTGGGCCCCCCACGCCCGGGGGCGAAGGGGAGGACCGGAGCGCGGCCGAGGTGGGCGACTCGTTCCGGGACGGGCCCCGGGGTTCGGTACATCCCCTGAGACCGGTTCGTCCCGCACAGCGTAAGCCTGCCCGTCCTCCGTCACCAGCCGGTTTCCGGCGCGCTACGCACAGTGGCGAAGTGCCGTGCGCGCGTGCGAAACCGGCCCTGGCCGCTGCCGTGCGGCGCATGGTTGCTACGGTTCCTCGTGCTCAACAGCGAAGAGGACCGAGACGAGGGGCCTGCGCCATCCGGGTCACGCGCGCCTGAAATATCCGGAAAGCCGGAGATATCCGCGCCGCCGGCCAAGCCCCGCCGCCGACTGCTGGCCGATGTGAGCCCGCTGCGCGAGCACCCGGACTTCCGCCGCCTGTGGTTCGGCAACACCGTGTCGTACATCGGCCAGCAGATGACCGCGATGGCCGTCTCGCTCCAGGTCTACGCGATCACCGGCTCCAGCTTCTACGTCGGCCTGGTCGGCCTCTTCTCGCTCGTCCCGCTGATCGTCTTCGGCCTGTACGGCGGCGCCGTCGCCGACGCGGTCGACCGGCGCAAGCTCGGCCTGATCACGGCCGCCGGCTCCACCGTCTGCTCCGGAGTGCTGGCCGCGGCGGCTTTCGGCCATCTCAGGTCCGTGGCACTGCTCTACGCCGTCGTCGCGCTCCAGGCGGTCTGCTTCGCGATGAACTCGCCCGCCCGCTCCTCGATGATCCCGCGCCTGCTGCCGCCCGAGCGGCTGCCCGCCGCCAACGCGCTGGCCTCGCTCGCGGGCGGGGTCGGCCAGATGGCGGGACCCATGCTCGGCGCCGTCCTCGTCGGCGCCTGGGGCTACCAGGCCGCGTACACCGTCGACGTCGCCGCCTTCAGCGCCTCCCTCTACGCGATGTGGCGGCTGCCCGCGATGCTCCCCGGCGAAGGGGACGGCGCGGCCCGCCGCCGCCCGTCGGTCATCGAGGGCCTGCGCTACCTCGCCGCCCGGCCCAATCTGCGCACCACCTTCGTCTCCGACCTCGCCGCCATGGTGCTCGCCCAGCCCCGCGTGCTGTTCCCCGCCGTCGCCGGGCTCTGGTTCGGCGGCGACACCCGCACCGTCGGCCTGCTCGCCGCGGCCCCCGCCGTCGGCGCGCTCCTCGGCAGCGTCTTCTCCGGCTGGCTCGGCCGGGTCCACCGCCAGGGCTTCGCCGTGCTGCTCGCCGTCGGCTCCTGGGGCGCGGCCGTCGCCGTCTTCGGCCTCACCCGCAACCTCTGGCTGGGCCTGCTCTTCCTGGCCTTCGCGGGCTGCGCCGACACCGTCTCGATGGTCTTCCGCAACACCATGCTGCAATCCGCCGCCCCCGACGACATGCGCGGGCGCCTCCAGGGCGTCTTCCTCGTCGTGGTGGTCGGCGGCCCCCGCCTCGGCGACTTCCTCGCGGGTTCCGTCTCCGACCTGTTCACGCCCACCGTCGCCGTCGTCGGCGGCGGCCTGGCGTGCATCTCGGCCATCGCGCTGATCGGCCTCTTCCAGCGCGGCTTCGTCGCCTACGACGCCCGCCGCCCGGTGGCCTAGGAGCCGCCTTCAGGGGCGCGGCCGCTCCTCGACGAGCGCCGACACGGCGGCGGCCAGACCGGCCTGCGACGGGTCGTACGCGACGGCGGCGGCCGTCAGCCGCAGGATGTCGGCGAGGGCGCCGTCGGTGAGGTGGTCGGGCGCGCCGACGCGCGCGAGGCCGCGGGTGAGCAGGCCGCGGGCGGCATCGGGACGGCCGCGGCGCAGCATCTTGACGGTGGCCACGGCGTTGGCCAGGGCGCTGGCGGCCGGGGACCAGGCGGTGGCGGGCGCCGCGGGCACGGTGGCCGACCCGGCCGGCTCCGCGCGGACGGACAGGTCCAGGCGCCAGAAGAGCGGAAGACCGCGGAAGGCGGCGAAGAGCAGCCGCTCGCCCATGGCGGCGGCCGACTCCGGGTCGACGCGGAGCGAGGCCAGCGGCCGGACGCGCCCCAACGCCTCGGCGGCGGTGTCGACGCAGTGGGCGAAGCGGTCGCCCGGCACGGTCCATTCGAGGTCGATGTCGCTGTAGGCGTCGGCGGTGCCCGCGGCCAGCGAGCCGCGCAGCCGGGTCCGGGAGCCGGGGCAGTACGCGGCCAGCGCGTCCAGCAGGTCGCGCGCCAGGGCCGCGCGTACGGCCGGGTCGAGGGCCGTCATCCGCTGCGCTCGGGCAGCGCGTCGACGTACATCCACGCACCGTCCTCGCGGCCGAAGCGGCTGTTCTCGTACTGGTCACCCGGTTGGCCGTCGGCCAGGAAGCGGGCGCGGAATTCGACGGTGCCCTCGGTGTGGAAGGCGGTGCCGCCGGTCGAACCGAGGATGTCGAGGCCGGTCCACCGCACGTCCCCGTCGAAGCGCAGGCCCGGCGGCCGGGTGCCGGAGTGCCACGTACGCAGCAGATAGGCGGCGTCGCGTACGGCGAAGGCGGCGTACCGCGACCGCATGAGCTGCTCCGCGGTCGTGGCGGCGGACCGTCCCTGGTGGAGGGCGCCGCAGCAGTCGTCGTACGCGGCGGGCCGTCCGCACGGGCAGGGAGCCGTAGGGGAGAGCCGGGTGGCCGCCGGGCGGCGGTTCTGACGTCGGGGCATCCTCTGATTGTGGCGGACGCCGCCATTCGCGGGAGTCGTGGGTTTT
The DNA here is from genome assembly GCF_055559175.1 of Streptomyces sp. NPDC024632. Taxonomy (NCBI): domain Bacteria; kingdom Bacillati; phylum Actinomycetota; class Actinomycetes; order Kitasatosporales; family Streptomycetaceae; genus Streptomyces; species Streptomyces sp. NPDC024632. Next base: position 227,921 of record NZ_JBVHLD010000008.1, on the reverse strand, counting down.
GCCCGCCCCGCAGCGGAAAAGTGCTGACCGTGGCGCAAATCGGGTGCGCGCGCCACCATCCTCCTCCGAAAGGAATCCCCGTGAGTACGGCGCAAGACGAGTCAGCCCAGGTAGCGGTCACCTTCGACGGTTGCGCGAAGGAGGACGCGCAGACCGTTCTCGACGCTCTGAACACCAGCTTCGCCTCGGACCGCGAGCCCGACGACATCCCGCAGGACTCCGCGGACGGGCGGCCGATGGTCTGGAGTGCCACCTTCGACGTGTCCCGCACCCTCGGGGTGCCGGGACCCGCGCGGCTCGGCGAGCCGCTGACGGTCACGGCCCAGGGCGGCTACCGCGCGGTGGACCGGCTGCGGGAGAGCCTGGCCGAGGCGTTCACCGTCCGGGTGGTCGGCACCGCGGCGGGCGACCAGGAGCAGGAGGCGCGCTTCCGGCTGGAGAACCACGGCGCCGCGTGACCGCGTGACCGCCTGACCGCGTGACCGACTGCCCGGGACGGGGCGCCGCCTGACCGGGAGGGCGCGCCGCCCGGCGGTCGGCGGCAGGTCCGGCCGTACGCCGGCGGTCCGCGCCAGGTCCGGCCGTACGCCGTCCGTCCGTGGCATGTCCGGCCGTACGCCGTCCGTCCGCGTCACGTCCCGCCGTGTGCCGCCCGTACCGCCTCCAGCGTGTCGGCCTCGGCCGCCGTCTTGTCCTCGCGGTAGCGCACGACGCGGGCGAAGCGCAGGGTGACGCCCGCCGGGTAGCGGGTCGAGGTCTGGAGGCCGTCGTAGGCGATCTCGACGACCAGTTCGGGGCGCACGGTGACCACGTATCCGTCGGTGGGGCCGACCGCCAGGGCGAGCAGCCGCTCGGTCTGCCAGTCGAGCAGCGCGTCCGTCAGGCCCTTGAAGGTCTTGCCGAGCATGGCGAAGCCGTCGCCGTCGCGCGCGCCAAGATGGAGGTTGGAGAGCTTTCCCGTGCGGCGGCCGTGGCCCCACTCGACGGCCAGCACCACCAGGTCGAGGGTGTGCACCGGCTTGACCTTGATCCAGGACGCGCCGCGCCGACCGGCCGTGTAGCCGCTGTCGGCGGCCTTGACCATCACGCCCTCGTGCCCGCGGTCCAGCGTGGCCCGCCAGAAGTCCTCGGCGGCCCGCAGCTCCGCCTCGTCCGCCGGGTCCGACACGACGGTCCGCCGGACCCGCAGCTCCTCGGGGAGGAGCCCGGCCAGCACCGCGTGCCGCTCGTCGTAGCCGCGGTCGAGCAGGTCCTCGGTGGCGTCCCGGTCGCCGACGGCGAGCACGTCGAAGAAGACCGCCGTCAGCGGCAGGGCGCGGGCCGCCGCCGACACGTCGACGCGGGAGCCGACACGGCCCGCGGTCTCCTGGAACGGCCGGGGCCGCCCGTCCGGGCCGAGCGCCAGCACCTCGCCGTCCAGGACCAAACGGTCCGCGCCCAGCGCGCGGACGGCCGCGACGACCTCCGGCAGGCGCTCGGTGATGTCGTCCAGCGTGCGGGTGAAGATCCGGACCGACTCGCCGTCGCGGTGCACCTGGACACGGATGCCGTCGATCTTCTCCTCGATCGCGCAGGGCCCCGCCTTGGCGACCGCCTCGGCGACCGATTTGGCGGAGGACGCCAGCATCGGCAGCAGCGGCCGGCCGACCGCGAGGGCGAATTCGGTGAGCGCGTCGGGGCCCCGCGCCAGCAGGGCCCGCGCGACCGGTTCGAGGGCGCCCGCGAGCATCACCGCGCGGCGTACGTCGGCGGGCGGCGCGCCGGTCGCGGCGGCCAGGCCCTCCGCCGCCGCGGCGTCCAGCGCGCCCTGCCTGACCTCGCCGGTGAGCAGCCCGACCAGGAACTCCTGCTCCCGCTCGGTCGCCGCGCCCAGCAGGCCCTGGAGCAGGTCCCGCCGCCGGCCCTGCGACCCGGCGCCCGCGACCGCGCCGACGGCCGTCAGCGCCTCGTCCACCGCCCGTACGGTCAGCGTCGGCTCCGCGGCGGGCTCGGCGCGGTCCCGCAGCGCCGCCCAGCCGACGCCGAGCCGCCCCTGCGGCAGGCGTCCGGCCAGATACGCGATGGCGACCGGCACGTCCTCAGGCTCCATGGCCCGGAAGAACTCGGCCAGCAGCGCCGTCTTGCGGGTCCGCGCTGATGTGTGGGCGACCTCGTACGAGACACGGGCGACCTCGGCGAACAGCATGTTCTCCATCCTGCGGCGAACCGGGCGGGAACGCCCGGCGTGTGCCGGACGTATGCCCGACGCATGCCCGACGTGTGCCCGGCAGACATCCGGCACACGCGTTCGGCACACGTTCGGCACACGGCACACAATAGAACAGGCGTGCGACAGTCGAGGTAGGCTCGGGGCATGAGCCACCCGTCCCCTCAGCAGGCGTCCATCTTCGGCGGCGGCGCTCCGGGCCTCGGTGACCTGGAGGGAGCCCGCCGCACCCACCTCGGACAGGGCGCCTGGATCGACACGCTCCCCGGATGGCTGAGCGGCGCCGACGACCTCTACGCGGAACTGGCCGCGGAGGTCCCCTGGCGCGAGGAGCGGCGCCGGATGTACGACAACGTGGTGGCCGTACCCCGCCTCCTCGCCCACTACCGCGAGGGCGACCCGCTGCCCGCCGACGTGCTCACCGACGCCCGCGCGGGGCTCAGCGCGCACTACGCGGCCGAACTGGGCGAGCCCTTCGTCAGCGCCGGACTGTGCTTCTACCGCGACGGCCGGGACAGCGTGGCCTGGCACGGCGACCGCTTCGGGCGCGGCGGCACCCACGACACGATGGTCGCCATCGTGTCCCTGGGGGAGCCGCGCCCGCTGCTGCTCAGGCCGCGCGGCGGCAGGGGCGCCGGGAGCACCGTCCGGCAGCCGCTGGGCCACGGCGACCTGATCGTGATGGGCGGCTCCTGTCAGCGGACCTGGGATCACGCGGTGCCGAAGACGCGGGGAGCGGTGGGCGGGCGGATCAGCGTCCAGTTCCGGCCACGCGGAGTGGCGTAGGACCGGTGCGGAGTTGGTGCGGGACCGGCGCGGAGCGGTGCGGGACCGGTCGGTTCTCCGGGGGAGCGGCCCCCGCTGCGGGCGCGGACGGCGGCCAGGCGGCTCCCGGCGTTGATGATCGTCGGGCGAGGAGCATACTGGCGGTGACAGCACTGTTGTCCGAAACCGCTGTCAAGGGGTGTCCGAAAAAACCGCAGGTGTCCGAAGGGGGCATTCAGGGTGGACATCGCGGTCGGCCGGCGTCAGGGGGCGCCGAGGCCGACGCGAGAGGCGTGGGAAACGCCACCGGGACGCTGCCGTGCGATGTCGCGAACGGTGGCGCCGTGATCAGTCCTGCCCGGAACTTCTCCCATCCCGCTCTGTTCTACCGCGGCGCGCGCGAGTATCTGGAGGGCACCGTCCCCTTCGTACGGGACGGCCTCGCCGCGGGCGAACCGGTCGCCGTCGCGGCCCCGCCCGTCGGACTCGGCCTGCTGCGTACCGCCCTCGGGTCCGACGCGGGCGCCGTGCGCTTCATCGACATGACCACGGTCGGGCGCAACCCCGGGCGCATCATTCCGGCCGTGCTCCGCGCCTTCTGCGACGCGCAGCCGCCGGGTCCGGTCCGGATCATCGGCGAGCCGATCTGGCCGGGGCGCACCGCGCTGGAGTACCCGGCCTGCGTCCAGCACGAGGCGCTGATCAACACCGCCTTCGCCGGCCGGCAGGTGACGATCCTGTGTCCGTACGACGCGGCCGGGCTCGCCCCCGACGTCCTGGACGACGCGCACGCCACCCATCCGGTGGTGATCGAGGCGGGCCGCGAGCGGCCCAGCGACCGCTACGCGCCGGACCACGCCGTCGCCTCCGGCAACACCCCGCTGCCCGAGCCGCGGGACGCCGCGTCCTTCGCCTTCGACGACCAACGCCTGCGCGACGCGCGGCGCTTCGCCGTCCGGCTGGCGGGCGGCTTCGGCCTGACCGGCGCCCGGCTGGACGACCTGGCCCTCGCGGTCTCCGAACTCATCACCAACAGCGTTCTGCACGGCGGCGGTTCCGGCACGATCCGGCTGTGGACCGAGAACGACCAGGTGGTCTGCGAGGTCCGCGACGGCGGCAGGCTCAGCGACCCGATGGCCGGCCGCCGCCTGCCTCCGAACGGCCGCCCGGGCGGGCGCGGTCTGCTGATGGTCAATCACATCGCGGACCTCGTCCGCGTCCACGCCGCCCCCGACGGCACGGCGATCCGCTGCTACCTCGGCGGCGCTCCCGTCCCGGCCGGAGCCGCGGACTGACCGACCCCGAACCGCCCCGCCCCGCCCCGCCGACGTCGCGTGAGCGGGGCCTTTCGCTGTGCGCGCACGGTGTGGTCTCGCGGTACGCGGACGGCGGGGACCCTCTGCCAGGCGGACCCCTTGACGGCGGGGACCCTCCGCCACGCCGAGCCCCTTGACGCCGGGGGAGGGGCCTGGCTTCATGAACGCGGTGGCATGGGAGCGCTCCCATTGTGCCCTGTGCTGCCGAGCCGTCACCCATCCCCCCACGAACTGGTGAAGGGACTTACCAGTGACACGTCATCCCGCCCGTCCTCGCTCCGGGCCGCTCGCACGGCCCCGTCCGCCCCGTCCGCTCCGTCGGAACCGGCCCCATCCGCTCCGGCGGCTCCACCGGCTGCGCCCGGCGGTCGCGGTGCTCGCCGCCGTCGCGGCGCTGCTGCTGCCGCTGACCACCGCGACGACCGCGCACGCCGACCCCGTCTCGACCTGCGCGCCGCAGGGCACCCTCCCGGTGGCCGGCGGCGAGTACACGCTCCAGGCCAACGAGTGGAACTCCACCGCGCAGCAGTGCGTCACGTACTCCAGCGGCACCGCGTGGTCGCTGGCGACGGCCGACTTCAACCTGCCGACGAACGGCGCGCCCGCCACGTATCCCTCGCTCTTCAAGGGCTGCCACTGGGGCGACTGCACGCCGAACAGCGGTATGCCGATCCAGATCAGCAAGCTGGGCAGCGCGGTCTCCTCGTGGAGCACGGTGCAACCGGCGTCCGGCGCCTACGACGTCGCGTACGACCTGTGGATCAACTCGACGCCGACCACGGCCGGTCAGCCGGACGGCACCGAGATCATGATCTGGCTCAACAGCCGCGGCGGGGTGCAGCCGTTCGGCGGGAAGAGCGGCACGTCGGCCGCCGCGGGGCACAACTGGGACGTGTGGACCGGCCGTCAGACCTCGTGGAAGATCATCTCCTACGTGTTGCAGGGCGGCGGGACCTCGGTCTCGAACCTCGACGTCAAGGCGCTGATCGACGACGCGGTCGGCCGCGGTTCGGTCGACCCGGCGCACTACCTCATCGACGCCGAGGCCGGTTTCGAGGTCTGGCAGGGCGGCCAGGGTCTGGCCACCACCGGCTTCTCCTTCAGTGCGAGCGCGGCGGGCTCCGGCGGCACCGGCTCCGACACCCAGGCGCCGACCGCGCCCGGCGGCCTCGGCGTCACCGGGACCACGGCGACCTCGGTCTCCCTGGGCTGGTCGGCGGCGACCGACAACGTCGGGGTGACGGCGTACGACGTCTACCGCGGCGGCGCGTTGGTGGGGACGACCGCCGGCCGGTCGTACACCGACTCGGGGCTGACCGCCGCGACGGCGTACACGTACACCGTCAAGGCGCGCGACGCGGCGGGCAACACCTCCGCCGCCTCGGCGCCGGTGACCGCGACCACCTCCAGCGGGTCCAACGGCGGTGGCGGCAGCGGCTGTTCCGCCAGCTACACGGTGAGCAACGACTGGGGGAGCGGCTTCACCGCCGATGTGACGGTGGCCAACAGCGGTACGTCGGCGACGCGTTCGTGGACGGTGTCGTGGACCTACCCCGGCAGCCAGCGCGTCACCAACTCCTGGAACGCCACCGTCGCCCAGTCGGGCGCGGCGGTGACCGCGGCGAGTCTCGCCTACAACGGCGCCCTCGCGCCGTCCGCCGAGACCCACTTCGGATTCCAGGGCACGTACAGCGGCGGGAACGCCGTTCCCGTGCTGACCTGCACGGCGACCTGACGCACCGTCCGGTCGCGCTTCGCGGCGGGGGGGGGGGGGGGGGGGGGGGGGGGGGGGGGGGGGGGGGGGGGGGGGGGGGGGGGGGGGGGGTGAGGGGGACCAGCTAGGTTGGTTGGG
>NZ_JBVHLD010000008.1:171647-221772 GCF_055559175.1 Streptomyces sp. NPDC024632 | reverse complement strand
CCCCCTCCCCCCCCCCCCCCCCCCCCCCCCCACCCCCTCCCCCCCCCCCCCCCCACCCACCCCCCCCCCCCCCCCCCCCCCCCCCCCCCCCGCCGTGCGTAGCGGACACATTGCGCCGCCGCACGGCTGATTCTTGGTGTGGACATGACTAAATCCTGGGACTAGGGTGCGACTTGGTCTAGACCTGGATCGGTGTGGTCTTGTGCCGCACGGGCAGGTCCGGGCCGCGTACGACCGTAGACATCCGCGGAACTCCCCCACGTTCTCAAGGAGTACGCCATGCGCAAGAAGATCAGTGCGGCCGTGATCGGGCTCGGCGTCGCCGGTTCGTTCGTGCTCGCCACCGGAAGCGCCAGCAGTCACGGCTACATCAGCACCCCGCCCAGCCGCCAGGCGCTGTGCGCCGCCGGGACCGTCACGAACTGCGGCGACATCCAGTACGAGCCGCAGAGCGTCGAGGGCCCCAAGGGCTTCCCGGCCGGCGGTCCCGCCGACGGCAAGATCTGCAGCGGCGCCAACAGCCGCTTCGCCCAGCTCGACGACCCGCGCAACGGCGGCTGGCCCGCCACGCACGTGACGGGCGGTCAGAGCTACACCTTCACCTGGAAGTTGACCGCCCGGCACTCGACGACCGACTTCTCGTACTACCTGACCAAGGCCGGGTACGACCCGAAGAAGCCGCTCACCCGGGCGATGCTCAACACCACGCCCTTCCTGAAGATCCCCTACAACGGCTCCCAGCCGCCCGCCACCGTCGTCCACCAGGGCACGATCCCCAGCGGGCTGAGCGGCAAGCAGCTCATCGTCGGCGTCTGGACCATCGCGGACACCGCGAACGCCTTCTACTCCTGCGCCGACGTGCAGTTCTGACGCACCGTCCGGGGCCGCCGCCGTCCTGCCCCGCTGACGGCGCGTCACCGTAACGCCCGGCGTGGGCAGCCGCACCCGCGCCGCCGCGTAGGGCAGTGTCGAAGCCGGAACCGGGCCGTTCGGACGCCCGGACGGCGCGCGACACGACGACGGAGGCGGCAGCGGGATGCGGACACGACGGGGACGGCGACTGACGCGGGGCCTCGGCCCGAGGCGGGCGCGCGGCGGAGTGCTCGCCGCGGCGGCCCTCACGGCTGCGGCGGCGCTCGCCGGAACGGGAGCGGGCGCGGCGACGGCGACGGCGGCGCCCGGCGACGGGGTACGGGATTCGGCCTTCGCCCCGGTGCCGGACGTTTCCGCTGCCGCGCCCGCGCCCGGCGGCCCCGACCTGCCGGTGTGGCGCAGCCGCCGCGCGGCCGGGCCCGAGCGGGACGAGGAACTGCGCGCCGTGGCGGCCCGCGACTCGCTCGACGCGTGGTCGGTCGGCTACCGCGAGGACCCGTCGGGCGTGAACGTCCCCGTCGCCGAGCGGTTCGACGGCGCCCGGTGGAACGCCACCGGCCCGCTCGCCCACCGGCCGTCCGGCGGCGCGGCGGCGAACGGCAAGCTCGACGCCGTACTGCCGCTGTCCGCCCGTGACGTCTGGGCCGTCGGCTCCTGGAACGACGCCGCGGCGTTCCAGGACCGCTCGCTGGCCGAGCACTTCGACGGCCGCCGCTGGCAGGAGGTCCCGCTGCCCGCGGAGGCCGCCGACCGGTCGGCGTACCCGTCGGCGCTCGCGGGCACCGGCCCGGACGACCTCTGGACGGTCGGCGTCACCGCGCAGGACCGGATCGGCGCGCCGCGCCCGCTGGCGTACCACTGGAACGGGCGCGCCTGGTCGTCGGTCGCCACCCCGGAGCCTGGCGGCGACGCGCTGCTGTCGGGTGCGGCGGCCGACGGCGACGGTCGTGTCTGGGCCGTCGGCGTCGTCTACGACGCGCGGGGCGAGGGCCGCCCGCTCGTCGAGCGCTGGGACGGCGCGGCCTGGCTGATCGTGCCGACGCCGCACACCGCCGGCCGCGGCGAGTCGCTGGAGAGCGTCGCCGTGCTCGGCCCCGACGACGTGTGGGCGGTCGGCGGGAGCAGCACGCCGGACGGCACGAACTCCCCGCTGACCCTGCACTGGGACGGGCGTACGTGGACGGAGGTCGCGGGGCCCGCCGTCCACGCGGACCTGCACGGCGTCACCGCGTACGGCGAGCACGGCCTGCTCGCCGTCGGCGAGCAACAGGGCGTGGCCACACCGGCGTTCACCATGCGCTGGGACGGCGCGGCCTGGCACGCCGAGCCCGCGGCGACCGACGCGGCGGGCCAGGGTGCCTCGCTCTTCGGCGTGGCCGCCGTGCCGCACCCGCTGCCCGGCACACCCACCGCGTGGGCGGTCGGCTCGACCCTTCCCCAGTTCCAGCCGACCTGGCGGCCGATCGTCCAGGGCTACGGCGGGGTGCCGGTGCGCTGAGCGGCAGGGGCCGCCTCCGGCGCGGGACGGCCCCCTTGCTGGCCGGCTCCTCAGGTACGGCCCGTGGTCCAGGCGCCGGTTGATCGAGGCCCGGGTGTGATTGAGGTCCGAGGTGGTCGAGGTCCGAGGTGGTCGAAGCCTGGGCTGGTCGAGGCTCGGGTGTGTTCGAGGCCCGAGCCCTGGCTGGTCGAGGTCCGAGGCGGTCGGGGTCCGGGTTAATGGAGTGGTCCGGCAGACGGCCTGCGGCGATGATGCCGGGATGGAACGTGACTTCGACGCGCTGGTGGCGGAGGCCGACTCGGTGTCGGTCGACGGGTGGGACTTCTCCTGGCTGGACGGGCGGGCGACCGAGCAGCGGCCGTCGTGGGGGTATCAGCGGCGGATGGGCGAGCGTCTCGGCCGGGCGTCGGCCGCGCTCGACATCCAGACCGGCGGCGGCGAAGTGCTCGCCGGGGTGCCCGCGCTGCCGCCGCTGATGGCCGCGACCGAGTCGTGGCCGCCGAATGTGGCCAAGGCGACCGCGCTGCTGCACCCGCGCGGCGCGGTCGTCGTCGCGGACACGGACGAGCCCCCGCTGCCCTTCGCCGACGAGGCGTTCGACCTGGTGACCAGCCGCCACCCCGTGACGGTGTGGTGGGACGAGATCGCGCGCGTCCTGCGCCCCGGCGGCACGTACTTCTCCCAACAGGTCGGCCCGGCCAGCGCGTTCGAACTCGTGGAGTTCTTCCTCGGAGAGCAGCCCGACGCGGTGCGCGGCGCGCGCCACCCCGACCTGGCGCGTGCGGGCGCCGCCGCGGCCGGACTCGAGGTGGTCGACCTGCGCGCCGAGTCGCTGCGGATGGAATTCCACGACATCGGCGCGGTCGTCTACTACCTGCGCAAGGTCATCTGGATGGTCCCCGGCTTCACGGTCGCCGAGCACCGCGACACCCTGCGCGCCCTGCACGAACACATCACGTCCGAGGGGTCGTTCACGGCCACGGTGACCCGCTTCCTCATCGAGGCGCGGAAGGCGGCCTGACGCCGGGACCGCCCCCCCCCGCGACGCCCGCCGCGGTTACGCGCGGGGCCGGTCGGTGTGGAAGGTGCCGAACGCCCCGTCGTGGTGGACCAGCGGCGAGTCCGCGCCGGGACCTCCCGCGTCCTCCACATGGCCGACCACGAGGAAGTGGTCGCCGACGTCGTGGACGTGCACGGTACGGGCGGTCAGCCAGGCCGGCACCCCGGACAGCAGCGGCAGCCCGCCCGTGTCCGGTGTCCAGTCCACCCCGGCGAACCGGTCCACTCCACTGCGCGCGAAGCCCCGCGCCAGGTCCTCCTGGTCGGACCCGAGCAGATGCACCGCGAAACGGTCGGCCGACCTGACGGCGCCCGCCGTGGACGCCGTGGTGGACAAGTAGAAGGACACCAGGGCCGGTTCGAGGGATGCCGAGGTGAAGGACGTCGCGGTGAATCCCGCGGGACCCGGCACGGTCACGACGGTCACCGCCGTCGCCTGCCGCCGCAGCGTACGCCGCAGCAGATCGGCCGGACGTACCGCTCCGGCGGCGGAACGGGTGTGATCCACGGGTGAGTTGGTGGCAGCGGCGAGCGACGGGGTCGCGGTCATGACGGGCGGTCCTTCCGGGTCGGATGCCAGGGGAGTGGCCGGACCCCTTACGGGGCCCGGCACATGGCGGGGCGTCAGGGCGCGGCGACCGGGGTCACCGTGAGGATCGGCGGGAGCGAGGGAGCGATACGCAGCCGCTCCAGCCACTGGACGACGAGGGCGGCGACACTGCGGTGCTGGATGTCGTTGAGCACGTCGTGCCTGCCGTCCGTCACCGTGGCCAGGGTCGCCGCGGGCAGCCGCGCGGCCAGGGAGTGGGCGACGGACGGCGCGGAGACCGGGTCGGCCGCGCCGTGCAGCACGAGGGCCGGGAACGGGAGCCCGGCTGTGAGCGCCGCGTCGGCGGCCTCGGCCAGCGCGCCGGGGACGGGGGCGGCGAGGGCGCCGGCGACGAACAGCGGGTCGGCGTCCAGCCGCCCCCGGTGCGTCGGGCACGCCGTGCGTACGGCCAGCTCGTCGTCCCACCCGGCCGCCGCGCCCGGTTCCGGCGCCCCGGCGAGCAGCAGCGCGTCCGGTGCGACGCCCGTACGCCCCGCGGCTGCCAGCGCGTGCAGGGCCCCGCTGTCGGAACCGGCCAGCACCAGCGGCCTGGCCGCGCCCGCCGCGATCGCTTCGACGGCGCCCGCGACCGGCTCGGGATCGCCGTCCTCGGGCACGTCGAGTACGTGGACGACATACGCGTCGGCCGCCAGCCGTCGGCCGAACCGCTCGTACACGCCCGGGTGTTCACCGCGCCCGGGGAGCAGGACGACGGTGCCGCGGTGCGCCAGGCCCGCGGCCGGGTACCAGTCCGCGACCGGCGCGGCCTCCTCCGCCGGGCTCGGGACTCGCGGGTGCACCGGGTCGCCGGTGGCCTCGGCGAGGCCGACCGGGGCGCTCATCGGGCACCGCTCACGGCGGCGACCGCGGGAGCGGAGCCGGACACGCCCGTCGCGTCCGCGTCGCGCCGGGCCACCTCGGCCCGGACCAACGGCAGCAGGTCACGGCCGTAGTCGATCACGTCGTCCAGCGGGTCGTAGCCGCGGATCAGCAGCGTGGTGACGCCGATGTCCACGTAGTCCAGCAGCGCCTGGGCGACGGTCTCCGGCGTGCCGACCAGGGCGGTCGAATTGCCCGCCGCCCCGGTCGCCTTGGCGGTGGGGGTCCACAGCGCGCGGTCGTGCAGCTCCCCCTTGGCCGCGGCGGCGAGCAGCCGCTGCGAGCCGGTGTTCTGCGGCTGGGCGTCCGGGCCGACCGGCAGGGTCGTGCGGCGGCTGCCGACGAACGACCCCGCCGCGCCGCGGGAGTTGATGGTGTCCAGGATGCGGTGCGCGCGGTCCCACGCCTCCTCCTCGGTACGGCCGAGGATCGGCCGGAAGGAGACGCTGATCCGCGGCGGCTCGGTGCGGCCCGCCGCCTCGGCCGCGGCCCGCACGGACGCGATCTGCTCCGCCGTCTCCGCCAGCGGTTCGCCCCACAGCGCGAAGACGTCGGCGTGCTTGCCGCCGACCCGGTAGGCCGCCTCGGACGAGCCGCCGAAGTACAGCGGGATGCGGGGCTCGGTGACCGGGCGCACCTCGGAGAGGTAGTCCTCATAGTGGTAGAAGCGGCCCTCGTGGCTGACCGGTTCCGTGCTGGTCCAGGCGGACTTGAGGATGCCGATGTACTCGTCGGTCCGCGCGTAGCGGTCGTCCTTGCCGAGGTGGTCGCCGTCCCTGCGCTGCTCGGCGTCGTGCCCGCCGGTGATGATGTGCACCGCGGTGCGCCCGCCGGAGAACTGGTCGAGGGTGGCGAAGGTCCTGGCCGCAAGGGTCGGGGCGACGAAGCCGGGGCGGTGCGCCACCAACAGGCCCAACCGCTCGGTGTGCGCGGCGACATGGGCGGCGACCTGCGTACCGTCGGGGCTGCCGGAGCCGTAGCCGATCAGGACGCGGTCGAAGCCCGCCTCCTCGTGGGCGAGGGCGAACCGCCGCGTGTAGTCGGGGTCGACGACCGGCCCGGACGGAGGACGGACCTCGGAGACGTCGCGGGTGCCGATCATGCCGATGAACTCAACAGGCATGGCTGCTGGGGCCTTTCGTGAGAGGGAGCGGGAGAGAAAGCGAAAAGGGGGTCAGCGGGCGGACCCGCCGAGGTCGAGGGCGGCGCGCCCGGTGCCGAGCAGCACCGAGTCGTCCTGCGGGGTGTGGACGCGGGAGCACAGCACGTCCCGCAGATGGCGTTGCAGCGGGTTGTCGTTGGTCAGGCCGTTGTTGCCGATCAGCGCGACGGCCTGCTCGACCGAACCGATCGCGGCCCGGGTGCCGAGCACCTTCGCGCCGCCCGCCTCCGCGGCGGCGAGCGGATCGCCGCTGTCGACGGCCTCGGCCAGCGCCGCCACCAGCCTTTCCGCACCGGCCAGTTGGACCTCGATCTCGCCGACCGCGCTCTGGAAGCGCGGCAGCGTGGCCAGCGGAGCGCCGAGCGCGCTGGGCACGCGCTCGTGCAGGAAACCGGTCAGCCACCGCTGGGCGGCGCGCGCCACGCCGAGGTAGAGCGCGGTCAGGCCCAGCGAGTTCCAGGCACCGCCCACGACGTCCCGGCCGCCGTCCTGGCCGGGCTCCGCGAGCCCGGCGGTGCGGCCGAGCGGCACACGGACCGAGTCGAACAGCACGTCGTCGCTGCGGCTGGCGCGCAGCCCCAAGTGGTTCCAGGTGGGCCGCACTTCGATGCCCGGCGAGTCGGTGCGCACCAGGAACGAACCGGTCCGCACCGGCTCCTCGTCGGTGCGCGCCCACACCATCATCCAGCGCAGCGCCACCGCGCCGGTCGAGAAGATCTTGTGCCCGGTCAGCTCCCAGTGGTCCTCGCGCCGCCGCGCGGTGGCCGCCGGAAGCCCGCCGCGTACCGGACTGCCCAGATCGGGCTCCACCCGCAGGGCGTTCACCAGCGCCGGGCGTCGCGCCGACTCGGCCAGCAGCTCGCCGTAGGTGTCCTGCGGCCAGTGCGGGGCGCGGGCCTGCGCCGCGTGCGCGAACAGCGTCATCGACGTGACCAGGGCGACCGCCGGATCGCCGCCGCCGAGCGCCCGCAGGATGCGTACGGTGTCGGCGAGACCGGCCCCCGCGCCGCCGTGGCCGCGGTCGACGGTCGCGGTGAGCAGTCCGGCGGCGTGCACGGCGGCCACGCCCTCGTGCGGGAAGCTCGCGTCCCGGTCGTGCTCACCGGCCCGCGCGGCCAGCGCCGCCGCGACCTCGGGCAGCCGGTCGTAGTCGGGTGCGGGCAGGCCGGTGGCGGCGGCGTCCGCGGGCGCGGCGGAGCCGGTGCCGGACGAGGACGCGAGGTCGGTGGTCACGGTGTGGCCTTCCTGTGGTGGGGCCGTTCGAAGTGGGGGTCGCCGGGCTCGGGTGGTCCGAGGCGGCCGTACGGGCCGGGCGCGTACGTGTCAGCGGTGGCCGGTCCCGCGGCGGCCGTCGAGGGTGTCGCGTGCGCCGTACGGCCCGCGCGCGGATCGTCGGCGAAGGCGGGCGGCCGGCGGACGGTCACCTCGGGCGGCGGCCCTCCGGCCCACAACTCGACCTCGACCAGCGCGTGTTGGCCGGTGCAGCCCTGGGAGAGCCGTGAGCTGGGGATGTCGGCGGTCAGCACGTTCGGATTGCCGTGCGCGCACAGCGGCGGCTCGTGACCGGGCACCGGGTCGAACCACGCGCCGGTCGGCAGCCGTACGACACCGGGCCGTACCCGGTCGGTGAGCACCGCGCCCGCCAGGCAGGCGCCCCGGTCGTTGAAGATCCGCACCAGATCGCCGTCGCGGACCGAACGGGCCGCCGCGTCCGCCGGATGGATCCGCAGCGCCTCGCGCCCGGCGACCTTGGCGTCCAGGCTCGCGGCCCCGGTGTCGAGCTGACTGTGCAGCCGGTTGGCGGGCTGGTTCGCGATCAGCAGCAGCGGCAGCCGGTCCGCGGCCGGGGCGCCCGGCCACTCGTCGGGTTCGAGCCAGGCCGGGTGGCCGGGGCAGTCGGGCAGCCCGAGGGCGGCCACCGTCGCGCTGGTCAGCTCGATCCGGCCGCTGGGGGTGGCCAGGGGCGCGCCCAGCGGGTCGGCCCTGAAGCTGGCGAAGAGCGTGCGCTCGGCGGGCTGCGGCGGCAGTTCCCACTCGCCCGCCGACCAGAAGTCCGCGAAGGCGGGCGGCTCGCCGCCCCCGGTCGCCGCCAACTCCTCGGCCCACCGCGTGTACAGGTGCTCCAGCCATCCCGCCGGGTCCCGTCCCTCGGTGAACCGCTCGCCGAATCCGAGGCGTTCGGCCAGACCGGCCAGGATCGCGTGGTCGTCGCGGGCCTCGCCGACCGGCTCGACCGCGCGGTGCATGGCGATCAGATGGGTGTCGCGCCGCCCGCCGCCGATGTCCTCACGCTCCAGGGACGTGGTGGCGGGGAACACCAGGTCGGCGTGGCGGGCGGTCGCCGTCCAGTGCGTCTCGTGCACCAGCACGGTGTCCGGCCGCCCGAAGGCGCGCCGCAGCCTGCCAAGGTCCTGATGGTGGTGGAAGGGGTTGCCGCCGGCCCAGTGCACCAGCCGGATGTCCGGGTAGCGGCGGCGCGTGCCGTCGTAGTCGTACTCCTCGCCGGGACGCAGCAGCAGGTCCGCGATCCGGGCGCAGGGGATGAACTCCGCGACGGGATTGGGCCCTTGGGGCAGATACGGCAGCCGGACCTGCGGACCGGTGTCCCCCACGTCGCCCATCGAGCCGTAGCCGTGGCCGAATCCGCCGCCCGGCAGTCCGATCTGGCCGAGCAGCGCGGCCAGCGCGAGCGCCGCCCACACCGGCTGCTCGCCGTGCTGGATGCGCTGCAACGACCAGGTGACGGTGACCAGGGTGCGCTGCCGCGCGGCGCTGCGGGCCAGGTCGCGGATTCGGTCGGCCGGGATGCCGGTGAGCGCCGCGGCCCACCGCGCGTCCTTCACCGTGCCGTCGTCGGCGCCGCGCAGATAGCGCAGGAAGGTGTCGGCCCCGGCGCAGTACCGGTCGACGAACTCCCGGTCGTACAGGCCCTCGTCGACCAGGGTGTGGGCGAGCGCCAGCATCAGCGCGGTGTCGGTCGCCGGGCGGATCGGGTACCAGTCGGCGTCCAGGCCGTCCGGCAGGTCGTCGCGCAGCGGGCTGACCAGCGCGACCCGGGCACCGGCCGCGGCCAGCGCCGACAGATGGCCGGGCGTGCCGTGCCGGGTCACCCCGCCGGGGGTGACATGCACGTTCTTCGCGGGGATTCCGCCGAAGGCGATGATCAGTTCGGTGTGCCCGGTGATCGTCGGCCAGGTGGACGAGGACCGCAGCACCGACTCCGCGTCGCCGACCAGATACGGCAGCAGCACCAGCGAGGTGCCCAGGCTGTACGAGTTGCGCGAGCCCGTGTAGCCGCCGAACTGCGCCAGGAACCGGTGGAGTTGGCTCTGCGCGTGGTGGAAGCGCCCCGCGCTCGCCCAGCCGTACGAGCCGCCGAACACCGCTGTGTTGCCGAACTCGTCGCGGACCCGCGCCAGTTCGGCGGCGGCCAGGTCAAGCGCCTCGTCCCAGCCGAGTTCCACGAAGGGCTCGTCGCCGCGCCCGGAGGTGGGACCGGGGCCGTGCTCCAGCCAGCCGCGCCGGGCGGCGGGCCGCCGGATCCGGGTGGCGTGCCGGAGCGAGCCCGGCACACCGCGCAGCAGCGGTGACGGCGAGGGGTCGGCGGGGTGCGGGACGGCGGTGACCGTGCCGTCCGCGTTCCGCCGTACCCCGAACGCCCCCCAGTGGGAGGTCGTCGGGGTGACCGCCCCGGCCCTCCTCCCCACCGAGGGCGCGCTCCCGGTCCCGGCGGTCATACGGCAGCCGCTCCGGTCAGCGCGGCGCCGTCGGTCTGCTCGCGGACCAGCCGCACCAGGGCGCCGTAGTCGCGGGCGTCCTCCAGCGGGCTGAAGCCGCGGATCAGGAGGGTCGACACGCCCAGGCCCACGTAGTCCAGCAGCGACTCGGCGACCTGCTCGTAACTGCCCACCAGCGCGGTGGAGTTGCCCGCGGCCCCGGTGACCTTGGCGACCGCGGTCCACAGCCGCTTGTCGTGCACGTCGCCCTTGGCGGCGTATTCGAGCAGCCTGCGCGAGCCCTCCTGCGCGGTGTGGTCGAGGTTGAACGCCTTGCGCACCTCGCCCGCCTTCTCCTTCGTCAGCCGCAGGACGTCCTCGGCGCGGCGCCACGCCTCGGCCTCCGTGGCGGCCGGTATCGGGCGCAGGCTGACGCTGAACCGCGGGTCGCGGCCGTACGGCGACGCCGCCGCGCGGACCTGCCGGATGCGCTCGGCGATCCCCGCGAGCGGCTCGCCCCAGAAGGCGTACACATCCGCGTGCTTGCCGCCGACCCGCACCGCGTCACCGGACGCGCCGCCGAAGTACACCGGGATCGGATCGGCCGGGCGGACCGACGAGTAGCCGCCGCGCACGGTGTAGAACTCGCCCTCGTAGTCGAAGGGTTCGGCCGACTCCCACTCCTTGCGCACCACGTCGAGGAACTCGTCGGTGCGCCGGTAGCGGGTCGGCTTGTCGCTGAGGTCGCCGTCCCGCGCCTGGTCGGCGTCGTCGCCTCCGGTGATGACGTGCAGCGCGACCCGGCCAGGGTGGAAGGCGTCGAGCGTGGCGTACTTGCGGGCCGTGAGCGTCGGGGCGACGAAACCGGGACGGTGGGCGAGCAGCACACCGAGCCGGGTCGTACGGCTCAGGATCTGGTCGGCGACGGTGAAGCCGTCGGGGCTCGCGGAGGAGTGCGCGACCAGCACACGGTCGAAGCCGGACTCCTCGTGCGCCAGGGCCAGTTCGGTCAGGTAGCCGGGGTCGACGACAGGCCCGGACGCGGCGCCGGTCTCACTGAACTGCTGGGTGCTGGCGATGCCGATGAATTCGATGGGCACGGGGTCTCTCCCGAAGATCGTGGGGTTGCTGGTGGTGGGCGCGGGTCAGCGGGCGGCGGCGACCGGGTGGTGACAGGCGGCGGCCCGCTCGCCCGAGTGCGGAGAACTGCCCGGTTGCGTACGGCAGTCGGCGTCCGCCAGCGGGCAGCGGTGGGCGAAGACGCAGGCGCCGGGGTCGGCCGCCCAGACCGGCACCTCACCGGGCGGCCCCGGCCGCTCGCGCCGCTTCGACGGATCGCGGTCCACGCGGGGCGCGGACGCGGTGAGCAGCGCGGTGTACGGGTGCAGCGGGCGGGCCAACACATCGGCGGTCGGGCCCTGTTCGACCAGCCGCCCCCGGTACAGCACCGCGATCCGGTCGGCGATCCCGGCCAGCGAGCTGAGGTCGTGCGAGATGACGACGACGGCCACGCCCAGGTCACGGCGCAACTCGTCCAGCAGCCGCAGCACATGGTTGCGGTTCGAGGCGTCCAGCGCGCTGACCGGCTCGTCCGCCAGCAGCAACGCGGGCCGCGTGACGATCGCCCGCGCCAAGGACACGCGCTGACGCTGGCCGCCGGAGAGCTGGGCCGGAATCCGGCCGCCCAGGGTGCCCGCGTCGAGCCCCACCCGGTGCAGCGCCTCCGCCACCCGGCCGCGCCGCTCGGCGCGCTCCACCCCGGCGACCGCCAACGGCTCGCCCACCAGGTCGTTCACCGTCAGATCCGGGTCCAGCGAACGCAGCGGGTCCTGGAACATGTACTGCACCAGCCCGGACCGCCGGTGGTCGCGCAACTCCCGTCCGCGCAGCGCGCCGACCTCGACGCCCGCCACGCCGATCCGCCCGGCCACCACCGGCGCCAGCCCGACCACGGCCCGCGCCAGCGTCGTCTTTCCCGACCCGGTCTCGCCGATCACCCCGAGGATCTGACCGGCCGTCACCTCCAGGTCCACACCTCTCAGCACGGGGGCGCTGTGGCTGTGGCCGGGGCGCCGCTGGTAGGTGACACCGAGCCCTTCGACCTGGAGCGCGGGCGCCGACGCCCGCGTCTCGCGTTCGGCGGCGGGCACCGCGGACGGCGCGACCGGCCGCTCGATGTCCGCCGTGGGCGGGGAGACGTCGGAGACCGGCGCCGTGCGGGCCGCGGGGGTGGTGGTCATGCGGGCACCTCCTGGAGGGGCGGCGGGGACAGGGCGAGTTCCGCGGCGCGCACGCAGCGGACACGGCGGCCGTCGGCGGTCGCGGTGAGCGGCACCGGCCGCGTACGGCAGCGGTCCTCGGCGAAGGCGCAGCGGTCGGCGAACCGGCAGCCGACCGGGGCCTCGCCCGCCTCGGGCGGACGGCCGGGGATGACGGCCAGCTCGCGGCGGTTCCAGTCGCCGAGGGAGGCGACGCGCAGCAGCGCGGCGGTGTAGGGGTGCGCGGGGCGGTGGACGACGTCCTGGGTGGGGCCGTCCTCGACGATCTCGCCCGCGTAGAAGACCAGCACCCGGTCGGTGACCTCGGCGACGACGGCCAGGTCGTGGGTGACCAGCAGCAGGGCGAGACCGCGCTCGTCGCGCAACTGGGCCAGCAGATCGAGGACTTCGGCCTGCACGACGGTGTCGAGCGCCGTCGTCGCCTCGTCCGCGACGAGCAGCCGCGGATCGCAGGCGACCGCGATGGCGATCAGGACGCGTTGCAGCATGCCGCCCGACAGCTCGTGCGGGTACCGGTGGTAGACGTCGGCGGGATCGCGCAGGCCGACCGAGGCGAAGAGTTCCACGGCCCGCTCGTGCGCCCGCGCCCGCTTCAGACCGAGGCGTACGCGCAGCGGCTCCGCGAGCTGGCGGCCCACGGTCAGCGCCGGGTTGAGATACGAGGCCGGGTCCTGGAAGACCGCGCCCAGCTCCACCCCGCGCAGCCGCTCCCACTGCCGCTTGTCGAGCGCGGTCAGATCGGTACCGGCCGACGAGGCGGCGCCCGACGACTTCCTGGCCGAGGACTTCGCGGCCGACGCCTTGCCGAACGACCGGCTTGCGGGCGACGCCTTTCCGGCCGCCGACGCACCCGCCGCCGACCCACCCGCGTCCGAGGCACCGGCCGTCGCCGTACCGACCGCTTCCGTACCGTCGGGATCCGCACCGGCCAGCACCGCGCTGCCCGCCGACACCTGGCAGCCGGGCGGCAGCACGCCGAGCAGCGAGCGGCAGGTCAGCGTCTTGCCGCTGCCCGACTCGCCGACGACGCCGACGGCCTCGCCCGCGTGGACGGTGAAGGACACGTCGCGGACGGCCTCGGCGCGACCGCCGGAGACGGTGATGTGCAGCCCGTCCACGGTGAGTACGGGTCCTGTCGCACCGACGGTGCGGGCACGGCCCGGCTCAGACAGCGACGACACGGTCATCGGCCTTCCTCCCCTGGGGTTCGCGGGCGGCTCGCGGCTCGGCCCCGACATCGGCGCCGCTGTCCCGTACGGCGTCCGCGAGCAGATTGAGCGCGCCGACGGTGATCATGATCAGGACGCCGGGCAGGGCGGGCGCCCACGGCTGCTGGGCGAGATAGCCCAGGTCGCTGGCGAGCATGCCGCCCCAGGTCGGGGCGGGCGGCTGGACGCCGACGCCGAGGAAGGTCAGCGAGGCGACGGTCAGCAGCGCCGTCGCCAGCGCGTGGGCCGTGGTCACGGCGATCGTCGGCAGCACCTTCGCGGCGATGTGGGTCCGCAGGATCCGGCCGCGCGAGGCGCCCATCAGCTCCGCGGCCTCCACGTACTGGGCCTGCTTCAGGCCCAGCGCGGCGGCGCGGGACACCCGGAAGAACAGCGGGGCCAGCAGCACGCCGAGCGCGAGCATCGCCTGGTTGAGGCCGTTGCCGAAGACGCCGATCGCGGCGATGGCGAAGAGGGTGAACGGCAGCGTCATCAGCGCGTCCACCGCGCGCAGCGCGGCCCACTCGAAGCCGCGGCCGAGCCACAGCGACGCGAGGCCCGGCACGACGCCGAGGACCATCGCCGCGCCGACCGACTCGACCGCGCCGAGCACGGAGCGGCCGGTGCCCGCCAGCAGCCTGCTCAGGACGTCCCTGCCGAGGTAGTCCGTCCCCAACAGGTGTGATCCGCTGGGACCTTGGAGCACCCGCGCGGTGTCCTGCGCGAGCGGGTCCTGCGGGGCGATCACCCCGCCGAGCACCGCGAGCAGGGCGACGACGGCGAGTACGGCCAGTGCGAAACGGGCGGCGGGCACCCGTCCGGTGCGGCGCAGCGTCCTCATGAGGCACCGCCACGTGACGCGCCGTCAGCGAGCGCGGCGTCTCCCGATGCCGCGTTCGCCTTCGAACGGCCCCTGCGGGCGGCCGGGTTGAGCGCCAGCAGACCGGCGTTGATCGCGATGTTGGCGAGCAGGACCACCGCCACCGTGACCAGCAGCGTGCCCTGGATGACCGGCACATCGTGCTGCTGGGCCGCCTGGAGGGAGAGCTGCGCGATACCGGGCAGGTTGAAGATCCGCTCGGTGACGACCGCGCCGCCGATCAGCATCGGCACGCTCATGCCGAGGACGGTGAGCGCGGGTCCCGCCGCGTTGCGCAGCACGTGCCCGAAGAGCACCCGCCGGGCCGACAGACCGCGCATCATCGCGCCCGTCACGTAATTCGCCCGCAACTCCCCGACCAGCGAGGCCCGTAGCTGCCGGGCCACGTTCGCGGCGGCGTCCAGGCTGAGCGCGAAGGCGGGCAGCGACGCGAAGCGCAGCCACTGCGCCGGATCGTCGCCGAAGGCGGTGTAGCCGCCGGACGGCAGCCACCCGAGCTTCACCGACACCACCGCGATCAGACCGATCGCGACGACGAAGGCCGGCAGCGTACCGAGCACCGAGCAGGCCGCCGTGATCGCGCGGTCCAGCCGCCCGCCGTTGCTGTACGCGGCGGCGATCCCGCCCGCCGCGCCGAGCAGCACGGCGATCACCAGGGCGAGACCGGCGATCGACAGGTCCACCGGCAGCGCCCGGAAGACGCTGTCGGAGACCGGGAGCGTGGTGAACCAGGAGCGCCCGAGATCGCCGGTCAGGGCGTGGCCGAGCCAGCTCACGTACTGCACCGGCAGCGGCCGGTCCAGGCCGAAGGCGTGGTTCATCCGGTCGATGTCGGCGGGCGTGGCGGTCTCGCCGAGCACCGCCGCGCCGGGGTTGGCGTTCGACAGCGCGCCGAGCCCGAAGGTCAGCAGCGACGACAGCAGGAACACGGTGGCGGTGGTGAGCACCGCGGAACCGATCGGCCGCGGCGCGATCAGCGCCCGGCGGGCCCGTGCCGACCGCCGCCGGGGCAGCGCGGCGGCGAGCGCCGTCATCCGACGGTCACCCCTTCGAAGCGCTGCACCACCGTGGTCTCGGGCAGCGCCGACACCCCGCGGGCCCTGGCGAGGATGCGCGGCACAGTGAACAGGAAGACGTTCGGCGTGGTGCGCACCGCGGTGGCGCTCGCGGCCTGGAGGACCTTCGGGTAGTCGGGGGAGTCGAGCGGAGTGCGGGTCACCTTGTCGATGGCGGCGGCCAGCTCCGGCGGCGTGGTGCGGCCCGGATTCATCAACCCCTGCTCACCGAAGAGCACTTGGAACGCCTGCACGGCGGAGTCGCGGCCCGCGAACTGGTCGACGGCCAACTGCCGGTCGTGCTGGATGTAGATGATCTGGGTGAACTGCGCCTCGGGGATGACCTCGATCTTCGCGTTGATCCCGACCTTCTTGAGCTGCGCCTGGATCTGCTCGGGCTCGCCCTGCGCGGCGCCCGTGGTCAGCGTGAGGTCCAGGCCGCCCGCGTGCCCGGCCTCCGCGAGCAACCGCTTGGCCTTCTCCGGGTCGTACGGGAAGAGATTCGCGCTGGCCGGGTCGTACCCCGCGTAACCCTTCGGGAAGGGCTGGTAGCTGACCTCGCCGTGGCCGAACGCCTGGGTCTTCAGCAGCGCCTCACGGTCGATCGCGTACTTCAGCGCCTCGACCACCTTGGGGTCGTCGAACGGCGCCTTGCTGCTGTTCACATCCAGGGTGGCGACCACCATCGAGGGAATGACCTGCACTTCGAGCCCGGCCGCCTTGGCCGCCTCGACCTGGCTGCCCGGGATCTGCGCCACGTTGTACTGCCCCGACTGGAGCGCCGCGACGACCGTGGAGGCGTCGGGCAGCGGGTACAGCTCGAAGTTGTTCAGCTTGATCGAGGCCGCGTCCCAGTACGTGGGGTTGCGCCGCAGGACGGCCTTGGCGTTCTGGGTGTACGAGGTCAGCGTGAAGGGTCCCGAGCCGGCCGGTTTGGAGGCGATGCCCGCGGCGTCCGAGGTGAAGGCGGCCGGATTGACGACCATCCCGGTCTTGCCCGCCAGCAGGTTGGGGAGCTGGTAATCCGCGTGCGTCAGGTCGATCACGACGGTCGTGGCGTTCGGCGCGGACACCGCCTTGACCGAGGTGAGCTGCGGTGCGACCAGCGACTTGGGGTCGGTACGGCCGCGGTCGAGGCTCTTCTTGACGGCGGTGGCGTCCAGCGCGGAGCCGTCCGAGAAGGTCAGTCCGGGACGCAGGGTGAAGGTCACCTGCGTGCCCAGGGCGTTGTACTTCCACGCGCTGGCGAGCGCCGGTACGGCCGCGCCGTGCGGGTCGAGCTTCGTGAGGCCCGCGTAGACCAGGGAGAGCGAGTGCACGTCCCATCCGGCGGAGGAGAAGACCGGGTCCCACGAAGTGGGCAGCGCCCAGCCCCACTTGAGGACGGAGGAGCCCGCGCTGCTCCCCGAGGTACCGCTGCCACTGCCGCAGGCCGCGAGCGCCAGGGCGGCGCCCGCGCCGAGGCCGAGCCCGAGGAAGGAACGTCTGCTCGGGGAGGAGGGAAGAGAACTGGTCACGGCGGCACGATTCATGACGAGGCGTCACCTTTCGAGGGTGCGTTTCGAGGGGGTGCCCTCGACGGTGAGGGCGGCGCGACGGGGGCGGCATACAGCGTGCCGTTCCGCTCGGCGACGGCCAGGAGACCGGCGCGCCGAGGACGGAGGCGGCACGGATCGCGGTGCGGCGCCATGGCGGCGGCACTGGGCGGTGGGCGTGACGGGGGAGTGCCGCGCCGGGGGCGGGTGCCTCAGGCGGTTACGGCGGGGGTCATGGCGTGGACGTCACGGGACGACGGGGCCACGGAAAGACGAGCGGGAGAACGCGTGGGCGGGGCGCACGGGCCTGGACACAGGCCGGCCGATCGGGGGCCTGGGGCCTGGGGTCTGCGGGGCGGTCAGGCGCCGCGCGAGGGCCACGGGCGTACGGTCAGCGACAGAGAGCGCTGCTGGTACGCAGGAAGTCCACGTAGCGGCACACCACACCGGGGTGCGTCGTAAGCATGTGCCCATCCTGACTGCCGGGGCGAGCCGATGTCAATGGACACCAAAAGGTGTCTCATTCGGTGGAACGGTGACCGCGTGCGAAAGACCCGCTGGTCAACGCGGCAGCGGGGGTACGGATACGGGGGCCGGGTATGCCGCGGCCTCGGCCGGGTGGAGCCACAGCGGCCCGTTCCCGGTGGCCACCGGGACGGCCGACGCGGGCGGCGCGACCCCCGGCGCCAGCAGCTCCCACTCCGGCCCGGTCAGGCTGCGGTGGTACGCCAACAGGGCCTCGGCGGACGGCTGTTCGGCCGACACGGACACCCCGGGGGCGACCGCGAGCGCCGCCTCCAGATAGCTCGCCGCCGGGCGCCTGCCGGGCACCACGCGACGCCCGAGCGGCCCGGTCAGTACGACGGTGGGCAGCGCGTACCGCAGCTCTCCCGACGGGGTCTCCTTGGCGGTGCCGGGATGCGGCCCCGCCGCTGTGACGGTCAGCACATCGGCCAGCGGGGCGCGCGTCTCGCGGTGGTCGGCCGTCACGGCGGCGAGCACCCGGGGGGACGCAACGTCGGCGGCCAGGCGTACGGGGTCGAGACCGGGCACGCCGTCGGCGGCGGCCAGCGCCAGGTCCAGCGTGTCGGCGGGCTCGCCGGTCACGAACATCGTCTCGCGCAGCCGCCGCAGCACCCGGTCGGCCACCTGCCCGCCCTGCGCCTCGGCCGCCTTGGCGACCAGCGAGGCGGGCCAGCTCGTCGCCGCCACCCGGCTCAGCCGCACCGCGTGCGGAGCCCCGGTGTGCCCGCTGATCTCCCGGACGAAGCCCTCGTACCACCGGGTCTCGGCCGCCGGATCGGGCGCCGGGTCGTCGTCGGTGTCGAAGAGGATGCCGAACACCCGCCGCCATGACGCCTGTTCGCCGAGCGCGGCCCGCAGCGCGCGGAAGACGGGCTCGGAGCCCCACGCCCACGGACAGAGCGGATCGGTGTACTCGGTGACCTGGAGGCGGTCGGTGCCACCGGGCGGCGGGGGACCGGTCATGCCACGCCCGCCAGGCGGTCCTCGCCCGCCGAAGGGGCGGACGGAGCGGCGATCGGAGCGGTGTCCGGCGCGGCGGCCTGTGCGCCACCGGCCGCGGCCGACCCGGACGGCAGCAGCGCGGCGATCGTCACCCCGGCCAGCACGGCGGCGGCGCCCTCCTCGATCGTGCGCCACACACTCGGCAGGCCCGTGGCGGGCGTCGGATAGGCCAGCTCGGCCAACGGCTCGCCGCGCAGCGTGATCACCTCGCCGTCCACGGCGCGCACCACGTCGAGCAGCGTGATCTCGGCGGCGGGTCTGGTCAGCCAGTAGCCGCCCTCACAGCCGCGCTGGCTGCGCACCAGCCCCGCCCGCCGCAGCTCGCCGACCACGGACTTCAGGAATCGGAACGGAATCTCCTGCGAGGAGGCGATGGCCTCGCAGGTCAGCGGGCGGTCGATGTCGCAGGCCAGCTCCATGAGGGCCCGCGCGGCGTAGTCCGCCTTCGCGGAGATATGCATGGCTCCAGTATGGCGCGCCGGACGGCGGAAGTCGGCACCGCGGGCGGCTCCACCGGCCACGGAAGGGTGCGTCTGTGCAGGTGAGCCGTAATGGACACCTCTTGACATCTTTTCCGGACGCCCTCTAGCGTCGTCTGCCATGAGCGATCAGCCGACCATCGCCGGTGAGGGATTCCATCCGCATCTCCCGGCCGGTTCCGACCCTTCGCACGGCTCGCTGCGCAGCCGACTGCACCACATCAGGGCCGACGGCCTCGACGGCGACACCGCGCAGACCGGCGGCATGCGGCGGTTCGCGGCGATCAGCGGCGGGACCGTCGGGTCCGAGCGGCTGTGGATGGGCCAGACCCATGTCGCCCCCGCCACCGCCTCCTCCGACCACCACCACGGCGAGTCGGAGACCGCGATCTATGTCGTCAGCGGACGCCCGGAGTTCGTCTTCGTGGACGACTCCGGCGGCGAGCCGGAGGAGGTGCGGCTGCGCGCCGCGCCCGGCGACTACATCTTCGTACCCCCCTTCGTGCCGCACCGCGAGGAGAACCCGGACGACTCCGAGGAGGCCGTGGTCGTCATCGCCCGCAGCACCCAGGAGGCGATCGTGGTGAACCTCCCGAGCCTGTACGCGCTTCCGGGTGACGGCTCCTGACGAGCCGTCACCCGGAAGGTCACGCGAAGCGGTCACCGGGGCCGGTCACCGGGGCCGGTGCCGTCATGTGTGTCCGAGACCGGCGGCCGGGGTCAGTCGTTGACCAGGTCGAACTCCTCCCAGGGGCCGATCGCCGCACGGTTGGCGATCAGGGCGGCGGCGCCCGCGTTCTCCGCCGTCACATACTGATGGTTGGAGTGGGCGCGCAGCGTCACCGCGCCGTCCGGGTCGTGGATCAGGTCGAAGGTCTCGGCGGCGCCGATGGTACTGCTGCTCGCGATCAGCGCACCGGCCCCGGAGTTGGGGGTGGTCACGTACTTGTTGTTGGCGTGCGCCCGCAGCGCGACCGTCCCTGAACCGAGGTCGATCGCGTCGAAGGTCTCCCAGGGGCCGATCGCCGTACGGTTGGCGATGAGCGCCGCCGCGCCCGCGTTCTCCGCCGTCACGTACTGGCTGTTGGCGTGCGCCTTGAGGCTGATCGTGGTGCTCTGACCCGGATTCCCCGTCCCGCCGCCCGGGATGGTGGTCTGGCCGGTGAGGCGGATGTCGCGGGAGGAGGAGCCGACGTAGACGGCGTTGGTGCCTGCCGCGTTGGTCCAGGTGGTGGTCCAGTACTGGAAGCTGCGGGCGTCCAGGGTGACCGTGACGTGCTGGCTCTGGCCGGGGTTGAGGCTGACCCGCTGGAAGCCGCGCAGGTTCTTGGGCGGTTCGCCGGTGGTGGCGGGCTGTCCGACGTAGACCTGGGCGACCTCGGCGCCCGCTCGTGTGCCGGTGTTGGTGACGTCGAAGCCGACCGCGACGTTGCCGTTCGCGTCGGGCGCGCCGACCGTCAGGCCCGAGTAGCCGAAGGTCGTGTAGGACAGGCCGAAGCCGAACGGGTACGCGGGCGTCTTGTTCTGCGAGTCGTACCAGCGGTAGCCGACGTTGATGCCCTCGCTGTACTGCACGGTGTTGTTCTGGCCGGGCCATTGGGCCGGGGTGTGGGCGGGGACGTCGGCGATCGAGGCGGGGAAGGTCACCGGCAGCTTGCCGGAGAAGTTGACGTCGCCGTAGAGGAGCCGGGCGATGGCGTTGCCGTCCTCCTGGCCCGGATACCAGTTCTCGATGATGCCCCGGACGGAGTTGGCCCACGGCATGGCGATCGCCGAGCCGCTGTTGACGACCACGATGGTGTTGGGGTTGGCCGCCGCGACATCGGTGACGAGCTGGTTCTGGTCGCCGGACAGTGAGATGTCGTTGATGTCGGCGCCTTCGCCCTCGCCCTTGTTCACGAAGACGATCGCGGTGTCCGCGTTGCGCGCCGCCGTGACGGCCTCGCCGTGCAGGTCCTGGTTGGGGATCTGCCAGCCCAGTTCCAGCTCGCTGCCGCCGCCGTCCTGGAAGTAGTCGATCTCGACGCTGACCGGCTGGCCCGCGGTGAGCGTCACCGTGCCCGTCTTCGTGGTGGTCGGCTGATTCGCCCAGTTGTTGATGATCTGCTGGCCGTTGACGAACAGCCTGCTGCCGTCGTCACTGGTCAGGGCGAAGGTGTACGTACCGGTGGTCGGCGGGGTCAGCGTGCCGGTCCACTTCGCCGACCAGCCGGTCGCCGGGACACCGGACGCCGGAGAGGCGCCGCCCCACAGGAAGTTCAGCGTCGGGTCGACCCGCGAGAGGACCGGCGTGCCGCCCATCGACGTCCCGTTGTAGAACTGCCCGTACAGGCCGTGGCCGCTGCCCGAAGAGGGCGTCAGATACGGGCTGTCGACGATCTCGCCGCTCGGGGAGGCGTACCCCTGGGCGTAGTTGACGCTCGCGCCGCTGCCCGCGCGGGTGACCAGCGCCGAGTACGGGGTCACGACCGAGGACGAGCCGACGTGCGTGCTGCCGCCGCCCGCCGTCATGGCGTTGGGACCCGCGTCGTCGCCGATCACGGCGATCTTCTTGTTCGCGGAGCCCAGCGGCAGCGCGGCGGAGGCGTTCTTCAGCAGGACGCTGCCCTCCTCGGCGACCTGCCGGGCCGTGGTCCGGTGCGCGTCCGTGCTGACCGGCGTGGTGATGGTGCCGGTCTGCGTGGTGTCGAAGAGCCCGGAGGCGAACATCGCGGTGAGGATGCGGCGGACGTGCCCGTCGAGCGTGGCCTGCGAGACCTGGCCGGAGGCCACCGCGTTGGTGAGCGCCGTGCCGTAGAAGTCGCTGCCGTTCATCTCCATGTCCAGGCCGTTGTTGGCCGAGGCGACCGTGGAGTGGGTGCCGCCCCAGTCGGAGGTGACGAAGCCGGTGAAGCCGAGGTTGCCCTCCAGCACCTGCTGGATCAACTGGGCGTTCTCGCAGGCGAAGGTGCCCGCGACCGAGGCGTAGGAACACATCACCGAGTACGCCTGGCCCTGCTTGACGGCGGCTTCGAAGGCGGGCAGGTAGATCTCCCGCTGGGTACGGTCGGACATGATGACGTTGTCCGAGGCGTTGTTGCGGTTGGTCTCCTGGTTGTAGTCCGCGTAGTGCTTGACCTGGGCCATCGGGCCCTGGCTCTGGATGCCCTGGATGTCGGCTGCGCCCAACTGGCCTGTCAGATAAGGGTCTTCGCCCAGTGACTCGAAGGCGCGGCCCCAGCGCGGGTCGCGCACGATGTTGATCGTCGGGCCGAGCACCACGTTGGCGCCCTTGCCCCACTCCTCGTTGCCGATCACCTGGCCGTAGCTCTTGGCCAGGTCGCGGTCCCAGGAGGCCGCGGCGGCCACCGGGGCCGGGAGCTGTGTGACGCCGCCCGCGCCGTCCGCGACGCCCGCCGGGCCGTCCTGGAGGCGTAACTGGGGTATGCCGAGACGGGTGTTGGCGTCCACGCAGGCGCCCCATGAGCACTGCGCGCCGCCGTGCATCATCGTGATCTTCTCGGCGTTGGTCATCTGCGCCAGCAGAGCGTCGGCGCGCTGCGCGGGGGTGTCGGCCGCGCTCATCCACGGCCGGGCGTCGACCGCCGACGCGGACTGCGCGGGCAGGGGTCCGGCGGTCAGCGCGGCCAGCGCGGCGACCGCGATGGCGAGCACGCTGGAGAGCAGGGGGCGTCGTCTCATCGCCACTCCGTTCGGGTTCGGCGGGCGGTGTGGGGTGCCGCCCGTGCCAGGGGGGATGGAGCCCAAGAGTGCTCACCGAGGATTGTGCTCAACTTGCGCACAGGTCAAGGGTTATTGCAGATTCGACGCCGCCATATTGCGTGAAGTCGGCCGCTACGACCGCCTGTTGCGTCCGCGACTGCCCTGATTAGGTGCGATCCCGAACACCCGGAGTCGGCCCGAGACGGCGCGCGCGAGCGGCCCGAGACGGCACGCGCCGAGCGGCCCGGACCCGTACGGCCCGCTCCCGGACATGCGGAAGGGCCGCCGCCCTGAACAGGGCGGCGGCCCCTCGCACTCGGTGGTGCCCGTAGGCGCGCCTGTGGGGCGACGCGCCTACGGGGTCTCAGGCGCCATGACGGCCTTCGTCATGGGGTTACGGGTACGACGTCACCGTGGACGGTACGGTCGAGGTGCCCGACGTGCCCGGCCCGGTGTTGTTGATGACGTGGGCGTATTGGCCCATGCCGCCGAGCGAGACGACCAACAGGTCGTGGAACTTCACGCCCGCCGTGGTCGGTGCCTCGAAGCCGTGGTCCTGGATGATCGACGGATCGGCCGTGTAGTTGCAGTAGCTGCCGAGACCCCAGCCCTCGTGGGTGGTGACGTTGTCGTCCACCTTGTAGGCCGCGAACCCGCGGATACTGCCGTTCTGGACCGCCGCCTGGTTCGGGGCGTCGTAGGCCTTCTCGTTCTGGAAGAAGATCGTCCTGCCGTTCTGACCGGACCACTCCACGTCGTACTTCTTGAAGTGCTCCACGAACAGGCCGGTCGCCAGCACGTTGTTGCCGTTGACCTTCAGACCGATGTCGGCCGGGTTGACGTTCCAGCCGGTCGGCGCGCTGCCGTGGTCGGCACGCCAGATCCAGGTGTGGTCGATGATGACGTCATTGCTGTTGATCTCGAACGCGGTCTGGGCCTGAGCGGCGCGCGCGCCGCCGACCCGGGCGAACACGTCCTGGACCGTGGTCGGGTTGGCCGAGTGGTTCGCGGACGAACCGGGCGCGCCGACCTGGAGGAGCTGCGGCGAGTTGCCCGCACCGGCGTCGATCAGGAAGCTCGCCAGCCGGACGCCGTCCACGTCGGCGACCTTCACCGCGTCCACGCCGTTGTCCGGGACGACCGTGGCGTAGCCGAGGCCGAGGACGACGGTGTTGGCGCGCGTGACGTTGATCGGCTGGTCCACGTGGTAGATGCCCGGAGTGAGCAGCAGGTTCAGCCCCTGCGCGAGCGCCGCGTTGATGGTCGCCGCGGAGTCGCCGGGGTGCGCCACGTAGAACTGCGTCAGCGGGATCGACGTACCCGGCGTGTTGGGCCAGGAGGTGCCGCTCGCGTTCTGCCGCAGGCTCGGCACGAACACCGAGTAGTTGTTGCCGTCCAGGTACATGTACGGCTTCTCACGCGACTCCGGCGTCGTGGCCAGCGTCGTGTAGACCGGGTTCGGGAAGCCCTGCGCCGGAGCGCCCTTCACACCCGAGAACACCATGTTCCACACGCCGTTGGTCCAGCCGCCGATGGAGCTGTCGCGGGTGTACCACTGCTGCTGCGAGTACGGGCCCACGGTGCCGTCGATCTTGCTGTCGGCGATGTAGCCGCCACTCGCCCAGCCGTAACCGGCCGGTGCCAGGTTCAGACCGCCCTGGACGTGGATCCGGCGGAACGGCGCGGCCTGCGCGACGGCCCAGCGGTCGTCGCCGCTGACCGGCTTGATGGCCAGGTTCTCCACCGAGCGCCAGAAGTTCTGGGTCGCGTTGCCGTTGAACCAGCCCGCGTCGACGGTGATGTCACCGTTGATCTGGACGTCGTCCGGGTTCTTGCCCAGGCCGGAGACCGAGGTGTAGAAGCCGACCTGGTCGTTGATGCCGTTGTACGTACCCGGCTTGAAGAAGACCTGGTAGCGGGCGTCACCGAACTGGTTGGACTCCTGCTGGGCGAAGATCTGGTCGAGCTGGCCCTGGAGGTTGGGCGTGGACGGGTCGAAGACCTTGACGTTGGGGCCGAGGTCGCCGCCGCCCTGGATCGGGCCGGTGCCGCCACCGCCGCTGCCCGCGGTGCCGAACACCTGGAACTCCCACAGGGAGTAGCCGTATCCGGTGGCGCGGACCGTGCCGTACACCCGGACGTAGCGCCCGGTGCCGGTCACGGTGAGCGTCTGGTTGCCGCCCGTGCCGGTGGTGGTGGAGTAGATGTCGGTCCAGTTCGTGCCGTCGGCCGAGGTCTGGATCTTGAAGGACTTGGCGTACGCCGCCTCCCAGTTGAGCGCGACCGAGCTGATGGTCGCGGACGCGCCCAGGTCGACCTGGAGCCACTGCGGGTCGCTGGCCGCGCTGGACCAGCGGGTGCCGGCGTTGCCGTCGACCGCGGCCGAGGCGGGCGTGCCCGCGTTCTCGGTCGAGGACGCGGTGGCGGTCTTGCCCTGCGAGAGCAGCGTCCCGGTGGCCGGCGGGTTGCCCCCGCCGCCCGTGCTGCCGTAGACCTGGAACTCCCAGAGCGAGTAACCGTAACCGGTCGCGCGCGCCGTACCGTACATACGGACATAACGCCCGGAAGCGTTTACGGCGACTGTCTGGACACCACCGGTCGCGGTGGTGGTGGAGTAGGCGTCGGTCCAGTTCGTGCCGTCGGCCGAGGTCTGGATCTTGAACGCCTTGGCGTACGCCGCCTCCCAGTTGAGGGTGACGGAGCTGATGGCCGCCGTGGCGCCGAGGTCGACCTGGAGCCACTGCGGGTCGGAGGCGGCGCTGGACCAGCGGGTGCCGGTGTTGCCGTCGACCGCGGCCGAGGCGGGCGTGCCCGCGTTCTCGGTCGACGACGCCGTCGCGGTCTTGCCCTGGGAGAGCAGTGTGTCCGCCGCGCGGGCGGAGTGCGAGGGTACGAAGAGGAGCAACGAGGCGATCAGGGCCGTGATGATCGCCGCGGCGGTGTTACGCCGATTCGCCGGTGCTGATGGTCTCAGCGCCGTCGAGCCGGAGGGGGGAGCGAGCATGAGCAACTCTCCTGGTTCCACACGTGGGGGGGCAGGGGTCGGTGATCGTCCGGCCGAACTGCGGTGGCCGGACGACAGGATGCTGCTGAAACGGTGAAGTCCGGGCGGGCGCCCACCTGTTGAGGTGAGAGCGCTCTCCCGGGTGCACACCGCGATGGTTCTCCCTGTGTTTCATCCATGTCAAGAGTTGTGCACAGAGTGCGTCCTCCCGAATGGGGAAGCTCCAGAAATCCGGGCAAAGCCGTCGTAGCTGGTGACACAAGTTGAACGCACTGCGGTGACCAGCGGGTATGTCAGGACGTCTCCGCGCGGCAGGCCGCTTGACGCGCCGTCGCACCTCGCCCGCACCCCGGTCCGACCCGGAAACGCTTCCGTATACCTTCAGAGCATGAAGCCGCAGTGGACTGCGGTGGTATGTGCGGCGGATGGCGAAAAGGGCCGTTCCCGACGCGCGCGAGGCGCACCGGGAACGGCCCTGGGGCAGAGCGTCGGATCAGACCGCGGTGGTCGACCTGCGACGGCCGCGGCGGGCGTAGTAGAGCGCCCCGCCGCCGACGAGCAGTACGCCCGCGGTGATGCCCAGCGGCAGGACCGGGGAGGTGCCGCCGGTCTCCGCGAGGGTCTGCGTGGAGGCGTCGTTGTGACCGCCGGACGAGCCGCCCGAGTGCGAACCGCCGTTGGAGCCGCCGGAGTTCGCGCCGCCGGAGTTCGCGCCGCCCGAGGGGGAGCCGCCGGAGGTGCCGTGGCCGCCCCCGCCGTGGGTGTCGATGTCCTTGACCGACTTCACGGAGCCGTCGGCGTTCAGCAGCACCTGCTTGTTGTTCGGGTGCTTGAAGTCGAACGCGCCGGTCAGCGAGTTGGCGCGGCTGTCGAAGGACGCGTCACCGACCCGGCCGGTCTTCCAGTTGTCCTCGATGAACTTGGTGATCGACGCCTGCTCGGTGCGGGTGTGGTCGACCGAATTCACCTTGCTGTACGGGGAGATGACCAGCAGCGGCTGCCGGGTGCCGGGGCCGCAGCGGTCCGCGTAGCCACCGGCCGACGCGGGACCCGCCTGGCACGCCGGGC
This sequence comes from Streptomyces sp. NPDC024632, assembly GCF_055559175.1. Classification (NCBI taxonomy): domain Bacteria; kingdom Bacillati; phylum Actinomycetota; class Actinomycetes; order Kitasatosporales; family Streptomycetaceae; genus Streptomyces; species Streptomyces sp. NPDC024632. The sequence continues at coordinate 195,259 of NZ_JBVHLD010000008.1, read as the reverse complement.
TGTCGACGGCCTTGCCGTTGGAGCCGACCGTGCTGTCCTTCGAGCCGTTCTGCGGCTTGGCGTACGCGTGGTCGTACCAGCCGTCGGAGTCGTCGTACGCGACGACGACCGCGGTGTCCTTCCAGGAGGAGGACGCCTGGACCGCGTTGATCTCCTTGACGAGGAAGTTCTGCTCGTCGGTCGGGTCGGAGTAGGCGGCGTGGCCGTCCTGGTACTCGGCGGCCTTGAGGAAGCTGACGGCGGGCAGGCTGCCCGCCTTGAGCGCGGAGTCGAAGTCGGTCAGGTCGTAGTTGTGGTTCGCCTGGCCGTTGTGCCCGATCTCGGCGGTGTTCTTCGGCGCGAGGTGGTGCGGGTTCGACGTCGACGCGTAGTACTGGAACGGCGAGTGGTGCGGGCTGTAGTCGACCGAGGACGCGCCGGCGATGTTGGCGTGCGTGGAGTTGGCGCAGCTCGCGTAGTCGCCGCTCTTGCCGTCCCACGCGGTGGAGGGACGGAAGCCGCCCTGGAACCAGCCCCAGGTGACCTTCTTGGAGTTCAGCAGGTCACCGACGTTCTTGCCGCGCATGACCGCCAGCGCGTTGGTGCCGGTGTGGCTGTTGTCCGAGCAGTCGTCGAACGCCGGGTCGGGGTCGTTGATGACCGTGCCGACGCCCTTGGCGTCGGGGGAGACCACCGTGTACGCGTCCGGCTTCGCCGTCTGCTTCGGGTGCTCGGTGCCCGAGGCCGGGTCGACCGAGATGACACCGTGCGTCTGACCGGAGATCAGGTTGAGCGCGCCCGGCGTGGACGGACCGTACGTGGAGCTGTACGAGTTGTCGCCCAGCGAGTAGTGCTGCGCGTAGTTCCACAGGCCCGTGACGGTGTTGCCGTCGTAGTAGTCCATCACCAGACCGGGCTCGCCGAACAGGCCGCCAGAACACTTGCTGGTCTCGGTGTTCTGGACGTACGCGTCGGCCTTGCCGCCGTTGGCCGCGTACTGCTCGGGGCCGTAGTTGTGGTTCTGGTCGCAGGTCACGGTCTGGTCGGGGGAGAGCCGCTTGGGCGCGTACTGGTTCGGGTTGGTCTTGAGCAGACCGGCGTGCGCGAGGGTGTCGATGTTCTTCGGCGTGTTCCCGGCCGCCGTGAACTTCGTGCCGTCGGTGTTCGCCGCGGCCGGGTAGCTGCCGAAGTAGTGGTCGAAGGAGACGTTCTCCTGGAAGATCACCACCAGGTGCTTGATCGGCGTCTCGGTGCCGCCACCGCCGTTGTGCGACGGGGAGTCGGCCAGGGCCGGCGCCGCCGTCCCGCCCATCAGCACGAGCGCCGCAACTCCGGCGAACGCCCCCCACCGGGCGGCCCGTACGCGCGGGCCCGCCCCTCTGCTCCTGCCAGAACCGCTTGTGGTGCTCATACTTTCTCAGCCTCCGCTAAGTGCCGCGTCGCGCGTGCCGCTGTCATTCGTGCACGGTGTCGAACGCGATCGTCATGGCGGTCCGCGACATGACAAAGGCACAGCGGTGGAGGCGGGGTGAACAGCGGGTCAGTAAAATCTTAGGAAGCCTTGACCCCGCTTTTACACTCTGAGCTGCGGTTTCAGGCGAGCAGCCCGCTGCCGAGCCAGTCGGACCGGTCGCGCACTCCCGGCAGGACGAAGAAATAGCCGCCGCCGAACGGGGTGATGTAGTCCACCAGCGGCTCACCCGCGAGGCGCTTTTGCACCGTCGCGAACTGCCGCTCGATGTCCTGCTGATAACAGACGAAGATCAGCCCCATGTCGAGGTTGCCATTGCTGTCCATACCGCGGTCGTAGTTGTAACCACGGCGCAGAATACGGGAGTTGTCGGTGCGCGCGGTGCGCGGATTGGCGACCCGGATATGGCTGTCCAACGGGATCACATCGCCGGTCGGATCCTGCGCGAATCGCGGTGTGTCGAATTCCCTGGTCCCGTCCAGCGGCGCGCCGGTGTCCCGGCTGCGGCCGAACATCCGCTCCTGTTCGGTGATCGAGACCCGGTCCCAGAACTCCACCAGCATCCGGATCGTCCGCACCACCTGGTACGTGCCTCCGGTCGTCCAGGCGGGCTCGCCGCCGCCCCCGGCGCCCCGCACCCAGAGCAGCTCGTTCGCGGTGGCCGGATCGCTGATGTCCGGATTGGAGGTGCCGTCCTTGAAACCCATGTGGTTGCGCGGTGTGCCGCTGGGCCGCGGCGGGCTGGTGAAACCGTCCAGCCGCCAGCGCACCTGCATCCCGCCGCGGGTGTGCCGGGCGATGTCGCGCAGCGCGTGCAGCGCCGTGTCCGGGTGCGGCGCGGAGAGCTGGAGGCTCAGGTCCCCGTGGCACCAGTCGGGTTGGAGGTCGTCGTCCTCGAAAGCGGGCATCGTGCTCAGCCGCAGCGGCTTGCGGTCCTTGAGCCCGAACCGCTCGTCGAAGAGCGACGCACCCACCCCGACGGTGACGGTCAGACCGTCGCCCGGCACCTTCGGGCCCAGCGTGCCGCTGTCCGACGGCGAGTCCGTGATGCCGAGCGCCGCGGGTGTGCCGCCGCCGGTCAGGAACCTCGCGCGGTCGGTGACGGTGTGCAGCAGCTCGGTCAGTTCACGCCGGTCGGCGGCGGTGACGTCGAAGGACAGGAAGAGCGAGGACTGCTGCACCGGCCGCGTGACGCCCGCCTGGTGCGGGCCGTGGAAGTCGGCGTTCGCGCGTGCCGCCGGCGCCGGGGCCGGGCCGGCGGCGGAAGCGGTCGCGCCCGTCAGCGCGGCGGCGCCACCGGCCGCCGCGCCGACGGCGCCCACACCGAGCGCCGCGCCGCGCAGAAAGCCGCGCCGCCGCAGGTCGCCCGCGCCCGCCACGGGCCCGTGCGTGTCCGTCATGCCGTCCTCCGTACATCGAAGATCGTCGCCACCGGGGCGAGTTGTTCGAGCAGATCGCCGAAGTCGGCGTTGATCCGCTGGCGCTGATCGTGTGTCAGCTTGTCGAGCGGCGTCCACGTCCCACCGTGGTGCGCGGCGTCCAGGTCGCGCTCCGCGCGCTTGAGCGACGCGTCGAGCTCGGCGGTCCGCGGGTCACGCGGGGCGAGCAGGGCGTGCAGCCGGCCGAGCAGTTCCTTTGTGCCGTCGAGATTCGCGCGGGCCGTGGCCAGATTCGTACCGCTGCCGTAGTCCGTACGGCCGGTCAGCTCGAACTGCTCGGCGTTCTCCACGATCTCGTGCGCGCGCAGTCCCAGGTCGGCCGGGTCCATCCGCTCCTGCGACCAGCCGTCGCGCAGCGTCGCCACGTCCTTGACCAGCGCGGCGGCCGGGCCGCGCAGCGAGTCGGCGGAGGCGCCGTGCCACAGCCCGTACTCGATCCGGTGGAAGCCGGTGAAGTCCGCGGAGGCGACCGAGCCAGGCGTGAGCGAGGCCGTGCCGTTGATCGCGCCGTCCGCGTCGCCGAAGGTGCCGTACGCGGCGCCCATCCGCTCGTAGACCAGGTGCGCGCTCAGCCAGTCGCGGCGGGCCGCGGTCAGATCGCCGCCGTCGACGTCCGACCTGAGGGCGCCGACGCCGCGGGCGAGGTCGTCGATCCGGGCGCCGACCCACCGCTGGTACGCCAGCGTCGGCGGGATCAGATCGTGCTGGGTGACCGGCACGGCGGCCGGACCCCGGGGAGCCTTGCCTGGTACGACGACGGTCGGCCCGGTGACCGCGTCGGTGTCCTCCTGGAGGCACTTGAACGCGTACGAGCCGCTGCCCAGGTCCACCGCCATCGGCCGGGTGATGCCCGGCGCCAGGCCCTCCACCTCGCCGTAGACCTTCCCGCTGCGCGGGTCGGTCAGATAGACCTCGGTGGCGCTCGCGCCGGTGTTGCGCAGGTCGAAGACCTGCGTGCCCGGCTTCGGCGTGATCCAGCCCCGGCCGCAGCCGCCCGTGGACGCGTCCACCGCCGTGTGCCGCAGACCGTCCGACGCGGTGGCGGGAGCGGCGTGCTTGTCGGTGTGACCGCCACCGCCGCCGACGGTGAGCACCGCCGCGGTGACCGCTCCGGCGACGGCGAGCCCGGCCGCGGCCACCTGCCACATCGGCACGCGGCGGAGTCGGTGCGGTGGCGGCGGAGCTATGCCGTCTGGTTCGGCGGACACACCGGACCTCCAGATGTCGGTGCAGTGGAACGGGGCGCCGTTCATGCTAAGCACCTCACGACCGCGCACCCACCTGCGCCAAGGTCAGGAATCCACAATTCCCCGGCAGTTCACCCTTGGGTCACATAAGGGCACCCTTACCGGGGCTTTCGGCCGGTGAAGTGCCTTGTCGCGCCCGGAGCACCGTCACCCGTCAGCAGCACCGTCACACGTTGCGCCGTAGCGCCTCAGCAGCTCAGCAGGCCCGCGTTGACCTTGGCGGTCAGGATGCGGTGCAGGCTGTCGTCGACCGCGGCGCGCAGCGTCGCGTCCTTCGGGAGCCGGTCGATGACGGCTGCGGTCATCGGGGCGATGTCGCTCGGCCGGACCGTCAGCAGCATGTTGCCGCCCGCGGCGAAGAAGTCCAGCGCGCGCTGCGCGGGGGTACGGTCGCTGACGGCGACGGCCGCGCCGATGTCGTCGGAGATGACCGCGCCCTTGAAGCCGAGCTGGGTGCGCAGCAGGTCGTGCAGGACGATGCGCGAGAAGACCGCCTGGTTGTCGGGGTCGATCTTCGTATAGGTCGCCGACGAGACCATGATGAACGGCGTGCCCGCCTGGATGGCGCTGCGGAACGGCTGGAGGTAGGAGTCGTTACGGGTGGTCACCGTGTCCGTGACGCCCGCCGTCAGGTCGGTGTTGCCGCGGACCCGGCCGAGGCCGGGAAAGTGCTTGGCCGTGGGAACGACCCCGGACTGCCGCATGCCGAGCAGAAACGCGTCGCTGTGCGTGGCGACGGTCGCGGGATCGTTTCCGTACTCCCGGTGCAGCTCGCCGATCGGCGCGTTGACGCCCACCAGATCCGCCGGGACCGTGTCCGCGACCGGGGCCAGGTTCATGTTCACCCCGGCCGCCTTGAGCTGGCCCGCCCACGTCGCCGCCTCCTGCCGGAGCCGCGACGCGGACCACTGACCCTGCGTGACCGCGTTCGGCATGCTGGAGAAGCCGGGGCCGTTGAGCACCTGGACCTCGCCGCCCTCCTGGTCGGTGGAGACCAGCAGCCGCAGATTCGAGCCCTTGACGGGGGTGGCGAGCGTCCGCACCCGGTCGGTGACCCCCTTGACCGCCTGTGTGCCCGCCGAGGTGTGGCCCATCAGGATGACCGCGCCCACCTTGCCCTGCGTGATCGCCGACGCCTCGGAGCCGGTCATCCCGGTGGACGTCACGGCCGACATGAAGAGCTGCCCGACGCGCTGGGCGGTCGACATCGCGCCCGCCGTCCGGTCCACGCAGCTCGCCTGCGCCTTGGTCGTGCTCGCCGCGGGCGGCGGTCCGGGAGTGGCGTGTGTCGTGCTGGGCGACGGTGACGCCGACGGGCGGGTCGACGTGGCCGTGGTCGTCGGCGCCGCGCTGGGCGACGCCGACGTCGTACCGGGCGCCACGGACGTGGCCGACGTGTCACCGCTCCCGCCCCCGTTGGAACAGGCCGCGACAGTGACCATCAGCCCCACCGCGAGCCCCACCCCACGCCGTCGCGAGCGGGACGTTCGGCTGGCGGCACCAGGAGCAGTCGGCAGACGCACGGGAAGACCTCACACCTTTTCGATCACACGGAAACGGAACGTATGCACTCATCCCCTTCCCCCTGAGGCGCCAGTTGTCTCATGTGACCTGGAGAAACCCCCGCGATGGGTGTGACACGCCCCGGCAAGGTCCTTACCCAGGGGAAGGCGTCGGAGCGGCCGTCAGCCGTCGGCCGGGTCCGGGGCGGTGGGAGGCGTCGAGCCGGACGTTCCGGTGCCGGATTCGACCTCGGCCAGGCGGCGGAGGAGGAAGCGGCGTTCCGGCGGGGTGGGGGAGAGGGCGATGGCCTCCCGGTAGGCGTCGGCGGCGGCGTCGGAGCGGCCGAGACGGCGCAGCAGGTCGGCGCGGGTGGCGGGGAGCAGGTGGTAGCCGTCGAGTCGGCCGCTCGCGGTGAGGGCGTCGACCAGGGCGAGGCCCGCGGCGGGCCCGCGGGCCATGGCGACGGCGACCGCGCGATTGAGCTCGACCACGGGGCCCGGCGTCATGCGCGCCAGTTCGCCGTAGAGGAGCGCGATCTGCGGCCAGTCGGTGGCGGCGGCCTCGGCGGCGCTCGCGTGACAGGCGGCGATGGCGGCCTGGACCTGGTACGGCCCCGGGCGGCGGGCGAGCAGGGCGTCCTCCACGACGGCGAGCCCCTCGGCGATCTCGTCCCGGTCCCAGGCCGTACGGTCCTGCTCGTCGAGCGGCACCAGGTCACCGGCCGCGTCGGTACGGGCGGCGGCGCGCGCGTCGTGCAGCAGCATCAGCGCGAGCAGGCCGCGCGCCTCCGGCTCGTACGGCAGCAGCGCGGCCAGCAGCCGGGCCAGCCGGATCGCCTCGGCCGTGACGCGCCGCTGGTCGGCGCTGTCCGCCGTGTCGGCGCCGGGCGCGTAACCGGCGTTGAACAGCAGGTACAGCACGGCGAGTACGGCGGAGGTCCGCTCCGGGAGCAGGTCGCGCGGCGGCACGCGGAAGGGGATGCCCGCGTGCCGGATCTTGCCCTTGGCGCGGGTGAGCCGCTGCCCCATCGTGCCCTCGGGCACCAGGAAGGCCCGCGCGATCTCCGCCGTGCTCAGCCCGGTCAGGGTCCGCAGGGTCAGCGCGACGCGGGACGGCAGCGGCAGCGCGGGGTGGCAGCAGGTGAAGATCAGCCGCAGCCGGTCGTCCGGTACGGGATCGTCGTCGTTCCCGGGCGGCGGGAGGGCGTCGTCCACCGGGGTCAGCACGGCCGCCTCCCGCAGCTTGCGTTTCTCGTTCGCCGCCCTGCGCAGCCGGTCCAGGGCGCGGTTGCGGGCGGTGGTGGTCAGCCAGGCACCGGGCCTGCGCGGCACGCCGTCGACCGGCCAGCGCTCCAGCGCCCGCGCGAAGGCGTCCTGCGCGCACTCCTCCGCGAGGTCCCAGTCGCCGGTCATGCCGATCACCGCCGCCACGACCCGGCCCCACTCCTCGGACCAGGTCGCGGCGACGGCGTCCTTGACGGGGTCGGGGCGGCGCGGCCCCGACGGGGGACGCGCCTGTCCGCGCCCGGAGTCCCCGTGCGCCCCGGTCACCGCCCAGGACTCCGCGTCCCGACCCGTCATCGCCTCACTCCGCCCCGCCACCTCGTCAGCCCGCGGCTCGCGTCACTCCGTCCAGAACGGCCGCACCTCGACCATCCCGTACCGCGCCACCGGATGCTTCGCGGCGATCGCGATCGCCTCGTCCAGATCGGCGCAGTCGATGATGTCGAAGCCGCAGATCTGCTCCTTCGTCTCGGCGAAGGGCCCGTCCGTGATCAGCGGCGCGCCGTCCTTGAACCGTACGGTGGTCGCGTCCTGCGCCGGACGGATGCGGCTGCCCAGCAGCCGGGTGCCGTTGCGGGTCGTCTCCGCGACCCACGGCATCGCGTCCATCTCCTCCTCGGGCGCGTCGGCCAGCGATCCGTCGTCGCAGATGAGCAGCAGATACTTCATGGTCCTTCTCCTTCTCCGGTCACTCCGGAGGTCGCGATGCCTCCGGCGGCCACGGGCCTCTTCCTCCCGTGCGTCCACCCCTACGACGATCGGGAACCGCCGGAAACTACACCGGGCGGAAAGAACTTCGGCACGAGCCGCGTCCGCGTCACGCCGCCGCCGTCCAGCCGAGCGCCGAGCGCCGGTGCGGGAACAACGCCACCGCCACCGCGACCAGCGCCGCACCGGCGATGAGCAGCGGCAGCGCCCGGTGCCCGTGCCCGATCAGCGCGGCACCGGCCAGGGCCCCGAGGAACATCGCCGCCGCCGAGAGCAGCCTGCGCCCCGCCTTGCTTGTCTCGCCGCCCGCCAGGCGGCTGTCCGAGGCCACGCCGGTGATGGTCAGGGTCAGCACCGTGGTCGTCAGGTCGGGCACGGCCAGCCGCCGTACCACCGCGTTCTGCCCGCCCATCGCGAAGCCCAGCAGCACGACCAGGCACCAGCGGCTCCACCCGGCGGCCGGCAGGTCGACCAGCTCGCCGACCACGTAACAGACCAGGACGAGCAGCGCCTGCCCGGCCGTCACCGCGAGCAGCAGCCGCGCCCGGTGCCGCACGACACGGTTGGCCAGCCGCCCCGCGGCCAGCGCGCCCACGGCGAAGGAGAGCAGCGACAGGACGGAGGCGGTCAGCGAGAAGCCGCTGGAACCGGCGAGCGAGAAGGCCATGAAGACGACGTTACCAATCATCTGTCTGTAACTCGGAACCTGAGGGACAATCGACGCATGACCAGTACGGCATCGGCGGCTGTTGAACGCATATGCGCGGGTTACGCGCGCATCAGCGACGACAAGAAGGGCGACTCCCATGGTGTCGCCGCGCAGGAGAGCGAAGACCGGGACTTCGGCGAGGAGATCGAGCATCCGATCGATGAGATGTACGTGGACAACGACATCTCGGCATTCTCAGGGGCAGAACGGCCGGAATATCAGCGGCTCTTGGTAGACATGGCGGCCGACCGGATCGGCTGGATCATCATCTGGCATGCCAACCGGCTGCACCGCTCGGTCGAGGAAGTGCTGCACTTCATCAAGATCGCCCGCGCCCATAACGTCCGAATCTTCAGCGTGATGCTCGGTGGCGAATACAACCTCAACCGTGCTTCCGGCAGGGATCAGCTCGTCGCTGACACCTTGAAGGCGGAGACGGAGTCCGCCCACCGCGGTGAGCGGATCACTCTCGGCCGGAAGGCGCAGGCCGCAAACGGCCACTGGGGCGGAGGCAACCGGCCCTTCGGCTGGGGAATTCCCTTCGAGCCGCCGCTCTATCGCCGCGTACTGGTGAACAAGACCACCCGCGAGCATGCCGACGTACAGCTCCTCGACATGAGCAAGCACAATCCTGCGGAGGCCGCGGAAATCGCGAAGTGGGCGGACGACGTCCTCGCAGGAGTTCCCATTGCCCAGATCGTCACCGATTTGCGCAAGCGGGGTGTGAAGACCGTGTCACAGCAGGCGGGGCGGACGATCCGGCGCAAAGGAAAGGAGCTCCCACCCGCGCCCTGGAGCGTCCAGGCAGTCAGGCAGGTCCTGATGTATCCGCGAGTGAGCGGCCATGCCGTACACCAGGGGAAGATCGTCGTGCGCGATGCGTGGCCGGCTGTGATCCCCGACGAAAAGCGGCTGCGGATCATCGAGCTGTTCGCCGATCCTGGCCGGAAGACCTCGCCCGGCAATACCCCCAAGTGGCTGGGAAGTCTGATCTTCCTATGCGGACGGTGCCTCGACGGCAAGACGATGACGGTCCGTGGGAACGGTTCCGGGGTACCGCATTACAAGTGCCAGTCGGGCAGCCACTGCTCCGTCCCCGCCCATGAGCTGAATCAGTACATTACGGATCTGGTCATCGGCATTCTCAGCAGTCCGGATGCTTCCGGGCTGCTCGAGGTACCGGAAGAGATCGACATCGATGGCCTCAAGGCGCAGCGTGCAGTGCACGAGGGCAGGAAGGGGACCGCCGCGCGCCTCTTCGCCACTGGGGCGATCGACGGTCAACAGCTCGCCGAGATCAGTGCCATCGCCGATGCCGCTATCGCTGAGATCGCTGAGGATCTGACAGTGGCCGCCCGTATCGACCCGATCGCGGACCTGGTGGCTGCCGACCATGCCGAGGCGCACTGGAAGTCGCTCTCGCTCGGTCGGCAGCGTGAGGTGCTGCGCGCGCTGATGACCGTCACCGTCTATCCGGGCGCCGGGAAGAAGGCGGGCCGCAAGATCGTCGACGTCGATCCCGATTTTGTGAAGATCGAGCCTCTGCGGAGGCGACGCGCGTTATCCGTTGCGTCCCAGGCAGGCCCCGAGCCGGAGGACACGGCCGAGGTGGACGTGCAGGCACAGGCCGCCCAGACCGGTGACCGTCGGCGGGACTGACTGCGGCGGGCTTGTCGCCGTCTGAGAGGCCGTCGGTGTCGAGGGTGAGTCCGGCGCCCCGTTCGTCGGGATGACGGCGGCTGTGGAGGTCGACACTCCTTCGGCCGGCCGCGAAGGGCTGGCGGCGACGTAGTCGGCCGCGTCTGTCGCACGGACCGCGGTGGTGCTCCAGGAGCTGCTCGTCGGCGCCCTGGACGGACTCGGCATATGGGACGGAGCGCCCGCGAGCGCTGACCGGGAGGGAGACGAGGACGACGGTGCGCCGGGCAGAGCGGTGTCACGGTCGACGGGTCCGTGCGCAGCTGGCGGTGCGGGCGCGCGGTCGTCATCCTGTCCGCGGAGACCGGGGGAGGCGACGAGACTCGCGGCGAGACCTGCCGCGGCCAGGGTGACCGTCACGATCAGGGCGGGGCGTTCTCGGGAGCGGCGAGCGGCCCTGGCGATCCTGGCGGTGAGCAGCGCCAGCGCCCCGGCCAGGCTCCCGCCTTTGATGAGACGGAACTGGCGCCGCCGCTCGTCCGGTGTCGGCGGTGCCCCGTTGCGCAGGCCGCCGCTCATCACCCATTCCAGGGCTTGCTGGACGCGGGCGTCGCTGCGCTCGCGCTCGGTTTTCCAGTGCCGCGTCAGGAGCACACCGGCCGCCATGAAGGCAGCACCGATTGCTCCGGCCGCAATGATCTCGATCATCACGCATCCCCGGGTTGTGCCGATTCGTCCGTGGGGGGCGAACTTGCACCCTGCACCTGGTCTGAGGTGCCGTCAGGGGCGTGTGCATCGATCGTGACTGAACCGTGATGTCCCAACTACTGCGCGCGGCGCTCCCGTTGATCGCCCTCCTGGTCGTCGGAGCCCGGCATTCGCCATTCCGGATCGGCGGCCAGATGGGTCTCGATCCGTCGTCGGAGCCGGGCCCGCTCCCGGGCGGTGAGAGTCGCCCCGGCTGCGTCGATGGACGCCTGGAGCATCGCCCACCGAGGATCTTCGGTATCGCCCTGCTGTGTGGCGGTGGTGTTCCGCTTGAGGGACCGCAGTTCCGCCGCGGCGTCCGCCCTGCCGGCGTCTTCCAGGTCTTCGGGGGAAACGCCTACTACCTCCGCCATGCGAGCCAGGGTGTCGGCTGGGCCGACGACCTGGACTTGCACGCCTTTGCTGACCGACTGTGTGCCGCTGACGATCTGCCGCCACCGCCCGTCGCTTATTCCCGCGAGGGCGGCCGCCTTGCGTGCGGACAGGCGGGCGCGCTTTGTCGCGGCCTCAAGGAGGGCACCTTCGGGCAGCTGCCGTGGGGGGCGCGGAGTGCTCATGTGCCTACCTTCGCACACCTTCGCACTTGTACGGCAAGGGGGCCTCACAGGACCCACACATTCAGGGGTCGGAATACGCCATGGGCGCGCACGGGTGCGAAGGGGCGCACAAGAGGGTTGCAGTTCGCAGCACTTCGCAATAATGTCCACGCATGGCAAGCACCCCGCGGAAAGGTCCCAAGTGGCCTCTCGACCATGAGCCCGAGGCCGTGACGTACGCCCGCGAACACGCGGGACTCACGAAAACGGAGGTCGCAGCGGCGCTCGGGGTCTCGCTCAGTCTCGTCAGTGAGATCGAGGGGGGCACCCGCAATGCGACTCCCGAAACCATCACGAGGTTGGCCAAAGTCCTGAACTGCCCCCGTGTCGTCCTGGAGCGCAAGCGCTCCACTGCGGACGGCGGTCCGGACGCTGACAGCGCCGTAGGCGCGGCATGACGCGCGAACAGCGCGCCGAGGCTGTCGCCCGCGTCCTGGCCGACTGGCCGCCGCTCGACGACGAACAACGGGCCCGGCTCACGGTCCTTCTGCGGACTCCCGATACCCGCAGGGCGACTGGCGAGAACCGCAACGCGGTCGCCGGAGCCCGGACGGCGGCCGCCTGATGATCGCCCTGCAATGCGAGGAGTGCGGCCAGCGGAACGCCGCCTGGCGTGCGATTTGCAAGCGGTGCGGCTATCAGCTCCAGCGTTTTTTCGCTCCGCGGCACATCCCGAAATCCTGCGCTCATCGCACGCCCTGACGCACGAAAAGGGGCCGCCGCTTCACCGGCAGCCCCTCCGCACTACTGATCCACCGTCACTCACCATCACGAGAGGAGTGGACCGTGATCCAGGATCGCACACCCGGTGTCCAGCCGGACGAGACGAAACGGCGCCAGCACCTGCTCGCCGCGATACACGCCCGGGGCGGCACGATCTCCACCGCGGAAGCGGCCCGCATCAACGCCGCCGGCGGATTCGGCCCGAACCGCAACACGGCCCGGCTCGACTTGGGCTGCCTCGTGGGCAGCGGAGACTTGACCGCCCGCGAGGTGGACGGCAGGCGGCGGTACTCGCTGCCCCACGCGGACATGCGCGCCCGCGACGCCGCCGCGACGCCGGGCCCGTGGTGTACGGACGGCTGGGAGATCTTCCAGGGCGAGCGGTACGCGCCGGGCGCGACGTGGATCGGCGAGACGTGCCGTCCCAACGACACCGACGGCGCCGTCGCCGACGCCGAGTTCACCGCCGCCGCCCGCACCGGCATCCCCGTCCTGCTGGCCGACACCGACCGGCTGCGGGCCGAGAACCGCGGGCACGTCCGGCACGCGGGGTCTCTTCTGCGCGCCCTGCGCGACGCGGAGGCTCGTGTCCGTGAGCTCAATGCCGCCGCCGACCTGGCGACGGAGTACCGGGTCCCGCTCCCCGTCCCTTCAGGCGGCTGGCTGCTAGTGCGCCGGGGCGCGGACGGCCAGTGGGCCGTCACCACCGGGGTCGTGCGCGGTCGGCACGTATGGACCCCGGACGGCTGGCGCCACGGCGCACTGCTCGCCGACGACGAGATCTACCGCTGGTCGCGGACCGAGGCGCTCGGCGCCGCGATCCGCGAGGCCGCAGACCCGGGCCGTGTCCTGTGAAGGCGCCCCTGCCCGCGCTCGAGGGCGCCACGATGCGCTTGACGCCCGCGCAGCAGAGGGTCGTCATCGCGATGAGCCAGGGCGGGTCCCGCGCGGACGTCGCACAGCGCCTGGGCCTCTCAACGATGACGGTCGCCTCACACCTGCGGCACGCCCGGACACGCGCCGGGTGCACCTCCACCGAGCAGCTCGTCGCCCTCGTTGTCAGCGAACAGTGCGCCGCGGCGGCCCCCGCCACGGACACCCCGACGCTGCCCGACGGCGCCGAACTCACCCCGGCCCGGCTCGCTGAAATCGTCCGCCTCACGGACGGCCTCGGCGGCAGCCGCCGCCTGGACCTCGCACCGGCCTACGCCGCACTGCACGACCTGCTCGCCGACCGTGTCCGACTGATCGGGCTCAGCCCAGTCACCGCCCCCTGTCCGCTCAGCCCGGACCTGCTGCGGTCCGCCATCGCTATGGCGGCCGGGGAGTCGACCCACGACGAAGCAGTGCGGAGCGGCGTGCCGCAGCACGTGGTCGCCTACCGCCGGGCGCGGGTCCGGAGAGCCCTGGGTGCCCGGACCACCGCACATGCCGTCGCCATCGCCATGGCCCGCGCCTGGATCATCCCCGCCGACATCCACGTTCCCGGAGGCACGTCATGACCTCCCTCGGCCGTCGGGGCGCTGGCCACGTCGAGCCCATGGGGGACGCGGAGCGCGTCCTCGGACAGATCCAGCGCGGCGAGGTCCGCGCCGGTCGCGCCGCCGCCCGTGAGATTGCCGCCCGCCACCAGGCCGAATACGGCGACGACGTCTGGGGCCCCGCGAGCACCCGCGCACCCGAGAAGGGACACCACTGATGACGCCCCCCGGCTACAAGGGCACCGTCCTCGTCGACCAGGCCGTCACCGGCTACCTCGCGACGCTCGCCCGGCAGCTCCCCGAAGGGACGCGCGTCCGCCACACCGCCGGCCGCGCAGGAACCGTGCGCCGCGACGAGCCCGCCAACGTCCCCGGCCTGTTCGACGGCCAGCCCACCGCGTGGTGCATCTCCAGCGTCGCCGACGGCACCTCGATGGTCTGCGTCGCGTGGGACAACCCGTACTCGCTGCGCTGGATCCAGTGGGTGCCCGCCGACAGCGTGACCCGCCTGACCGGCGGCGCCCGCGCGAACAAGCCCGCCCTCGCCGTCGGTTCGGGCACGGGGCGGTGACCGGCATGTGGCTCATCCTCATCGCGCTCACCGCGGTCCTCGCCGCCACGGCCGCCGCCGCACTGCACATCCATACCTCCGGAAGCGGCCCGGACTGGGTCGTCCTCGCCACCGCCACCGCCGCCGGGTCCCTCGACACCGACCCGGGCGCCTTCGCCGACGCGCACACCCGCCTCACCCCCGGCGCACCGCTCCCCGGGCAGCAGGGGCGGAGGCGGTCGGCATGAGCGAGCAACTGGCCTTCCCCGCGCCAGCTCCGCCCAAGCAGTACGGGCTCATCGTCGACGAGGTCCGCCTCTACGCCATCGCCAGCCCGGCCACCAACTGGTGGGTCGAGCAAGCCGCCCGCTTCGAGGCCCGGGGCGCCGCCCGCATCCTCCTCACCTGTATCGCCGGAGCCATCACCGAGTACGGGCCGTGGGACCGCGACGACGCCGAGTTCATGCGCGACCACATGGTCGAGAAGGGCGTCACTCCGAAGGTGCTCTCGCTCCGCGAATGGATGCCGGAGCTGCCCGAGTGCACCGGATTCGGGAGCTGCAAGCGCTGCGGTCGGAGCCACGGGAAGCAGATCATTCCGCTTCTGTCCGGCGCCGGAGGTGCCGCATGAGCGTCGAGGACCAGATGCGCACCACGCTGCTCCGGCTCGGGGCGACGCCCGAGAAGGCCGAAGAGGTCATCGCCGAGAGCATCGAGAAGGCCCGAAGGGCGCGCGACCGGATCCGCACAGAGGCGCTCGCCGAGGCCGAGGCCACGGCCCGCAGGGTCGTCGCGCGGCTGTGGGGCGACGGCACGACGCAACAGCAACTCGACCGGGCAGGCGGCGCCCGCGCTGTCGAGTGGGAGATCGGATATCTCGCCGCCGGGCCGGGCGGCACCGGCGGGGCAGGGAAGGACACCGGCGGCGCCATCCAGGCGCCCGCGGGCGAGTCCACCCAGGCGGCGCCCGATCTGTACGGCCGCGTCCATGACGCTCTCAGCGGCCTGTCCGCGGTGCTGCCCCCGCACACCGTGCGCAAGTACACCGCCCGCGTGGTCGAGGCCGTGACGCCGCTGGTGGCGTACCGGCCGGTGTGGGACAGCGGCCTGCCGCCCGGCGGCACCGTGTGCTCGATCTGCGGTGACCCCGTCGAATCCGAGCCGTGCGCCAAGCACGCGCAGGTTGCTTCGCGCACCGAGCGGTCGTACTGGGCCGCCATCGCCGACGCCCTCAACGCCGCCGCGACCGCGGGGATGCCCGTCGGCATCGACATCGACGGCACCCTCACCGACCGCCAGCACTGGTCCGTGGTGTGGGACCGCGCAGATGAACGCTGGGCCGTCGCCGGATACGACGACGGAATCGAGTCCGGCTGCTCCCTGTGCAGGCGCCCTCTGGCCGCCCACGGCGGATGGGCGCTCCGGCACCTCTACACCACCCACACCGCCGGGGCCGGTGAGCAGCGATGACGACCACGACTCCGGCCGCGACCACCGTGCACGCCACTGGTCTTCCGACTTCCCGCAGGGCGTCAAAGTCGCCCGTGCCGATGCTGAGCACCGTCGGCACGGGAGCCAAGGCGGCGGAGGGGCGGTCCCACGCTCTCGCCCCCATGACGCCGCCTGCGCCCTGCGGGACCGCCGGGCCGGAGGTGCCTGACACCTCTGGCCCGGCAACCACCACCAGTCCGGACGCCGACTTCAAGGCGACCGTGGCCGCCGGATTCCTCGAAGGCGTCGACGCGTTCGTCGTACGCATCGACACCTGCGCGCCTCGGGCAGAGCGGGAGGCGTGATGAGCCACGAGCAAGAGGACGCCTTCATCAGGGAGATGGCCGCGCGGGGTGTGCGAGCCGTACGACAGGAGGACTTCACACCGGAGAACTTTCTCGACACGGTCCGCGAGAACCGGCGCCGCTACGCCACCGACGGGCGTACGCAGGAACTCGGGCGCCTCGGATCGCAATTGGCCACCGACTTGGAAGCCGCAACCGGTCTGCCGCCTGAGGCCATCGCGGCCGTCCTGATCGGCACGGCCGCCCGTCTCGGCGGTCTGGCCGTGCAGGGCGCACCGGCCACGGTTCTTATCGAGCTGATCGGGTTCACCGCTGCCGACCTCGACCGCGCCGCGAAGGCCGGTGAGCGGCCGTGAGCGCTCCCCGGGTGACTGGCCTGGATCTCTCGATGACCGCCACCGGCATCGCGCTGCCCGACGGCACGACGAGGACCGTCAAGCCGCGCTCGGGCGACGGCGACCGGCGCCTCCAGCACATCGTCACCGAGATCGAGGTGGCGCTCGGCGGCGGCACCGGGGCCACCGGGCCGGACCTCTGCGACCTCGCCGTCATCGAGGAAGCACCGCCGGGACTCAAGGGCCCCGCGATCAGGGCGATCCACATGGTCCACGGCGCGGTCCGGCTGTGGCTGCTCGACTTCGGCATCCCCTACGCGGTGATCAACCCCATGACCCTCAAGGCGTACGCGACCGGCAGCCCCAAGGCCGACAAGGTCGCGATGGCCATGGCCGCGTTCAAGAGGACCGGCCGGGAGTTCGGCGACGACAACCAGGCGGACGCCGCGTGGCTGCGCTGGGCAGGACTCGACCGCCTCGGCGCCCCGGAGGTCGCGCTGCCCAAGGCTCAGCGCATTCGCCTCGATGCGGCGGACTGGCCCGGTCCGCCTGGGCGCGAGGTGACGCGGTGAGCCGTCATCAGCGGTCCGCCGAGCGCCGTCGGCCCCCGTGTGCCCTGGGCATCGGCACCTGTCCGGGCTGCGGGAAACGCCGGTACGTCGACCGGCGCCAGGCCAGGAGAGCGGCCCGCGCGCAGTTCCCCGAAGACGTCCTGCGCGCCTACCGCTGCGGCGACTACTGGCACATCGGCAACAGCGCCGCATGGAGCAAGCACGGCGACGCCCGTGACCCGAAGATCCTGAAGGGCATTTCATCGTGACGAAGCTGAAGTTCGAGAGCCAGCCCGCCACAGCGGCCGTCGAGGCCCTGGAGCCCTATATCCGGCCGCTGTACGCGAGCCCCGGCATGCGGCTGATGGCGGTCATCGAGCTGGCCACGACCGAGCGTACGGAGCCGTCGCCGGACAGCGAGAAGGTCCCGGTGGTGAAGGTGCGGATCACACATCTGGAGATTCCCGGCGAGGACCAGGTCGGCATGATCCGCGAAGTGCAGCGCGCCTTGTTCCTCCAGCGGACCGCGCGCGGGACGTTCGGCGAGGACGAACAGTTGGAGATCGCCCCCGACATCCTGCGCCTGGCCGCGGGCCGGATCCACGCGATCGGCTACGCCCACCTCAAGGCCCACCTGCGGCGATGGGCGGACTACACCCACCGCCTGACGTACGGGCCAGACCTGACGGTCAGCGAGATGAAACACGAACTCGACCTCGTCAACAAGGGCCTGGAAGCCGCGCTGAACCCCGCCAACGGCGCAGGAGAAGGCCCCGTCGACTGACCGTTCCGGCATCCCCGCCTGGCCCGCCCGCACCCCTGAAGGAGGTGATCCTCATGCCCCGCCAGCAGCGCGTCCGTGTGCCGCTCCGTCTCATCGTCTCGCCGACGTACGGTGACGCCGCGCTGCCGGTGTTCATGAAGATCGCTTCTCTGGGAGCGCGCCGGGAGGGCTGCACCGCGGGCGTCGCATACCTCGCGCAGATCCTTGGCACGTCGCCCTCGACGATCGAGCGGGGCCTGGCGCAGCTGTCCCGGCCAGCGCCGTGCGACGACGTCGTGGAGATCACCACGGTCCGGCGTACGCTGCCGGGCGGCCAGGGCACGACCGCGGTGCGCCGCGTACGGGCCCCGCAGGCGCGTGAAGCGTTCGTGTGGCTGCCGTCCCGCGCCGCCGACGCGCTCAACGGCAGGCAGTTGCGCGCCTACGCGGCGATCTCGTACGCCGTCGTCACCGGGGTGCCGGTCACGCATGCCGAGCTGGGGGTGGTGCTGCGGCACCGCACCGGCCGCAGGGCCGGCCAGGCGCTCGACCCGCGGTCGGTCGCCCGCATCGTCCAGGGCCTTGCCGCCCTGGGCTGGATCAGCATCCAGGCGCGCGCCGGGGGCCGGGGCCGCCACGCCTACACCGTCCACGAGCAGCCGTCGCAGCAGACCCTCGACGTACCGGACGCCGGTGACGGATCGGGTGTGGATCTTGGTGACGGATCCCTCGCGACTAAGGAAGACCCGTCAACTGACTCACCTGATGACGCGACGGCCGGTGGTTCCATCCGCCGTAGGCGAGAGACCGGTAGAAGAGGTGTGGACAACCGAGCCGAACTCGACGACGTAGAGGTCTTCGGGCGGCCCCGGACCAGGCCGGACGCTTCCGGGCGGCCGTACGCCGGGCCCGCGTTGAGTCTCGCTCCGCGGATCTGGACCGTCCTCACCCCCGTACACCGCCTGCTGCCGGGCCTGTCTCCGTACGTCGTCCGCCAGCTGGCCCGCCAGGTCGGCGCCCAACTCGACCAGGGCATCGAACCCGAGCGGATCCGTGCCCGCATCGAGGCCCGCTACGCCTCCACGCAGACGATCCGCGACCCGGGCCGCTGGCTCCTCGGCGCGGCCGTCGTACGCCACGGCTGCGGCCTGACCGCCTGCGAGTCCGGACGGATCTGGCGCACCGGCGAGGCCTGCGAGGTGTGCGCGGACCTGCGCGCCGCTGATCCCGCCGACTCGCCCGACCCCCGGTATCAGCGCCAGCGACCAGACGGTCACCGCTACCAGCCGGACCGCCGCGGTGCCTGCGCCCGCTGCGACCTCCCCGCTCCCAACTCCCGCCACCTGGAGACGGCATGACGGCTCCGGGCTCACACGACGAAGGGGCCGGTCGCCTCACGACCAGCCCCTCCACCGCCCGCGCCGCACACGGCGCCAGCGAACTCCCGAAGGAGCAGACCGTGACCACCCTAGCGCCCGCCACTCTCACCGAGCTCGACGTACTCGCCGTCGACGGACCCACCGCACTGGTCATCACCATCAGCCCGGAACTGGCGAAGGCCCTCCTCGGCCGGAACACCCACAACCGCAGGGTCCGCGACCGCGCTGTCGGCGACTACGCCCGCGACATGAGGGCCGGTCACTGGTCGCTCAACGGCGAGGCGATCAAGATCGCCACCGACGGCACCATCCTCGACGGCCAGCACCGCCTCCGCGCAGTCACCCTCGCTGACATCAGCGTGGACATGTTCGTCGTCATCGGTCTCGACCCGTCCACGCAGGAAACGATGGACACCGGCCGAAGGCGTACCACCGCCGATGCGATGAGCCTGCGCGGCGAGACACACTCTGTGACACTGGCCGCGATCCTGCGCCGAGTCTGGTCCTGGAACAGCGGGGACTACCGCTTCGCCGGGAACAACTCGCCGACCACGGCCGAATGCGCGCAGCTCCTCGCCGGGCACCCCGAGATCCGCCGGTCCGCCGAGATCGCCGTGCGCACTCGCCAGGCGTTCCCGCACATCCCGCAGTCAGTGCTCGGCACCGCCCACTTCTTGTTCAACGCGATCGACGCCGACGAGACGGTCTGGTTCTTCCAGCGTCTCGCCGACGGTGCGGAACTCCCCGTTGGCCACCCGATCCTCGCCCTGCGGGCACGGGCCACCTCCGAGCGCCTGGACAGCGCGCGCATCAGCGAGAGCCGCCACATGGCCTACCTCGTGCGCACCTGGAACGCCGTCCGTGACGGCCGCTCCCTGGACCGCCTGGTCCACCCGCCGAACGGCTCGGTGCCCATGCCGAAGTAGCCGCCCCGGCACGCCGCTTCTTGCCCCGTCCTCTGCCTGGAGAATCCATGACCGCGTCCGTCTGCCCGTCCTGCTCCGCCACCAAGGCCGCCCGGCACTACCTGTGCCACGGCTGCTGGTTCACACTGCCCGCCGCAGCGCGTACGGCGCTGAACCGGCGTGACAGCAGGGCGTCCGAGCGGCTGCGGGAGCTTTACGACCAGATCGGCGGCGGCGCCGCGCTCGGCAATATCGGGATCTCGCCATGACCGGCCCGGGCCCGCGGCCCGCCAGCGCGCAGCTGGTCGCGCTTGCCGTCGCCGCGCGGCCGGACTGGCCCGAGAGCAGCGTCCGCGACGCCCTGGCCCGCGCTCACTACGCGGGCATGACGTGGGGCCTGATTTACGCCGAGACCGGCCGCCTCCTGGGCGACCCGGACGCCGTCCCCGCAGACCTGGCCGCGGCCGCGCCCGAGCTGTGGCGCCGCCGCCGTACGGCCCCCAGCCCCGATACCGCCCACCGTGGCGCGGCCCTGGCCCGCGCCGCGATCACCACCACCGAACCTACCGACCTTTCCGAAGGAGATGAGCTGCGATGACAACCATCACCGCCGTGGCTCAACCGGTGCGTCCCGCGCGCCAGTTCACCGATCCGTCTGGCCGCAGATGGGACCTCGACGGTCATTTCCTCGACTTCCACGTCGCCGGCTGGACATGGGACGGACGCCCGTACGACAGCGCCGGGCCCGTCCTGCACACCTCCGGCGAGCCTAACCGCACCGAGACCCTCATCGCCCTCGCGCAGTGCGCCGGCCTGTGGCAGGTCCCCCTGGACGCCCGCCAGGACCTCGCGCACCTCCTCGACCCGATGGATGCCCTGCTGCGCGGCTGCGCCGGACCCGGTACGGCGGTGCGCCGGTGAAGGCCCGCGAATCCCTGTACGCCGCGGTGATGAGCGGCGGCGAGCACAGCCCGGCCCGCAGCGAGCACGCCTCCGCGGTGATCGACACCTTCCGTCTCCAGGTCGAAGCCGAGGCGCTGCGTCACTCGAGGGAAAGCATCGTCGCCGAGCTGCGCGGCGCCGACCGTGCCCAGGCACTGCTGGACGCCGCGGCCGACCTTCGCAAGGGCAACACCAACTGGACCGTTGACGTCGCGGCGCAAGTGGTCGACGAGGTCGCCGGGTGGCTGGAGTTCCGGGCAGGACGCCGCGCCGCGGACGGCACGGGCCAGGCCGACGCCGCCGGGCCGACCCGGGGCTGCACGTGCATGCCGCACCGCAAACTGCCCTGCGGGCACTGCGTGATGGACCTGTGCGAGGACTGCGGTCACTGCTCCGGGCAGGGCTGCCGGTGCGTCTGCGAGACCGGGGAATGAGCGCCGCGAGCGCCGGGCCTCGTCGGGTCCGCCACGCCCAGGTCGCCGCAGCGGCACGGCAGGCGCCAGGCCAGTGGGTCAAGGCGGGCGCGTACCGCAGTCCTTCCTCCGCGGAGGGCATGGTCCGCTTCGTCACGAAGGGTTCCTCGGCCACCGCCGGCCTGGCCGCCTACGACCCGCCCGGCTCATTCGAGGGCGAAACACGCCGCACGGAGCTCTACGTCGAGCTCTGGGTGCGCTACGTCGGCGAGGCGGAGCAGTGAGCGGCGCCGGGCGCCGGGCGCCCAGACCACGCACGGACCACGCCGCCGTCGCGCAGGCCGCCCGCCGTATGCCGGGGGAGTGGGTGCGCGCCGGCGAGTACGGCTCCGGCCTGTCCGCAGGTACCGCCGTCCGCCGGATTCTCGCCGGATCAGAGCGTGAACTGCGCGCCTACCGGCCGGCCGGCGCGTTCGACGCCGAGGTCCGCCAGAGCGTGGACGCGACCGAGATGTGGGTCCGCTACACCGGCACTCGGCAGGCGGTGAACGCCAGGTGAGCCCCGACGACTACGACCGCCTGTACGCCGAGGCCCGGGACGGGGCGCCGTTCTCCAACAGCGACCAGGGCATGGAGTGGATGGCCCGGAACTGTGACCGGTGCATCCACGACAAGCCCGCCCGGCAGGGCGACGACGCACGCGGCTGCCCGCTGGTCCTGGTCGCGCTCATGAACCGCACCCCGGCCCAGTGGCTCGCCGAGACCGAACGAGCCCAGGTCTACGCCGACTTCACCTGCATCGAGTTCCGCGACGAGAACGACGGCCCCGGCCCGGAGCCGCGGCCGGTCCCGACGCCGCCCGGCCAGGGCGAACTCCTCCCGCGTGCCCCGTACGAGGGCCACCGCATGCTCACCGCCACCCCCGAACCCACCGCGGCCCTGGCCGCGAGCAAGGACTACACCCCGTGAACCCGAAGGCTTCCCGATCCCAGCGCCGCGCTGTCTCCCGCGACCAGGCGCGCCGCGACGCCCAGTACGGCACCGGCCTGCGCCTGACCCCGGTCGAGGGCGGCAAGACCGAGCGGACCGCCACCGGCGGCCGCCCCCGCACCGTGGCCGCCGACTCCCAGCCGGAATGCGCCTCCCATCACCGCAAGCTGCCGTGCTTCCGCTGCGACGGGGCGGTGGCCTGATGGAGACGCGCCGCTCTCTGCGCAGACAGATCGAGGACCTGCGCGCCGACAAGGACCGGCTGATCGGCGAGCGTGACACCGCCCGCACCGGCCAGCGGACGGCTGAGTTCAATCTGAGGCGGAAGATCACCGAGGTCAACGAGCTGCGCGACCTGGCCGACCACCCCGCAGTCACGCTGGAGGTGCTGCCGACAGGCGACACCCGATCCGATGCCGGTGACCCGGGTGCCCGCCTCGCGGCTGCCGCCAAGCGCAACGGGGAACTCCACGCCGAGAACGCCCTCCTGCGCGCCCGCTCCGCAGCCCCCGCCCCGGTGCTGACCGGCGGACCGGCGGCGGACGGCGTGGGGGGCAAGCCTCCGCTGTTCCTCATGTCCGGCCGGTCCGTGCCCACCGAGATCGTCAGCCTCCAGGCGCAGCTGCGGGCCGCCCGCGCGACAATCGCGGCGCTCGACGCGCAACTGTCGATGCTCCAGACCGCCAACGAGAAGAAGTTCCGGGAGGCCTACGACGAGCACGACAGCGTCGTGACGCCCGGGCCGGGGGAGCCGTTCGGAACCCGGCCCCGGCCGGTCAGCCTCCTCCGCAAGGCGGCCCGGCCGTGACCGCCCGCCACCGTTTCATGGTCTCCCGCCGCAGGCTGCGCGCCGAGGTGCGCCGCCTGGACGGCGAGGCGCGCCGCCTGACCCGCGAGAACAACAACCTGACCTGCGCGCTGGTCAAGGCCGCAGGTGAGCACGACGTCCTCGTCATCGAGCGGGACCGCCTGGGGCACCTGGCGGCCGAGCGGGGAGAACGCGTCGACGTGTACGAGCGGGAGCTGCGCGAGGCCGGGGTCCAGCTGACGGCGGTACGCGCCGAGCTGGCCAACGCCACCGCCGTGCGGCAGCTGGGCGCGTCGCTGCACCCGACCCCGGACGAACTCGCCGCCGCGGGAAGGGTCGCGGCCGACACCGTCGAGCTGGAAGCCCTGGACGAGTCGGTCGTCAACACCACGGGCACGGCCTGGCGCAGGCCCGCTTCCGCCGCTCCGGCCGCGGCCGCGGTGAAGGGGCCGGTCCGGGTCCGGCACCTCGCCGAGGCCTTCGGCGCCGCCTCGGTCCCCGCCCTGCCGCCCGTGGTGGCCGGCACCTCCTAGCCCGGCGGGGGGGGGGGGGGGGGAGACCCCCCCCCCCCCCCCCCCTCCCCCCCACCCCCCCCCCCCCCCCCCCCCCCCCCCCCCCCCCCCCCCCCCCCCCCT
>NZ_JBVHLD010000008.1:161262-171638 GCF_055559175.1 Streptomyces sp. NPDC024632 | reverse complement strand
GGTATGTGGCGAACACCTGGCGGGGCTTTTGTGCCCCTCTTCGCCCCCCCCCCTCCCCCTGGGGGTGCCTCCCCCCTCCCCCCCCGGGGGTCGCGCGCACCCCCCCCCCCCCCCCCCCCCCCGACCCAACCCCGAACCCCCAACCCGTTCCCCCCGGCACCCCCAAGGAGCGACACGTGATCGAGAACACCAACAGCGGCGCGAGCAAGACCGCGCTCCTGGTGCAGGCCCTGTCCGGCGCAAGCACCGACACCCTGATCGAGGCCCAGGAAGCCGCGGGTCAGCGGCAGTTCGTCGGTTCCGACCGCATGCCGGCCGACCTCCGCGGCGACCGGGCATCCTTCGAAGCCCTCGGCTTCACCTTCGGTGAACCGGACGCCGACCCGATGTTCGTGTCCGCGGCCCTGCCCGACGGCTGGAACCGCGAGGCCTCGGACCACTCGATGTGGTCCTACATCACCGACCAGCACGGCCGCCGCCGCGTCGCCGTCTTCTACAAGACCGCGTTCTACGACCGGCACGCCCACGCCAGCCTGGAGACCGTCTACCGCTACGTCGGTCACTGCGCCCGCGAGGACAAGCCCGTCGTCACCGACACCACCTGGGCCACCGCCCAGGCCGTACGCGACGCCGTCGACGACCACCTCAAGCGCGTCGAGGACGAGATTGAACGCTGGTCGGAGCGCCCCGAATGGGCGCAGTTCCTCACCGAGTCGCAGACCTCGCGTACCCAGCTCCAGACCCTCGCCGCCGCACTCCCCTCCTCCTAACCCCTGCCGTACGCAGCCCCCGGGGAACACCCGGCCGCCAACCCGCCGCACTCCCAGCCCGTATCGGAGATTTCCCGTGAAGTTCTTCAAGACCCGCACCGCCGCAGTCCTGCCCGCACCGCCCGCGACCGGCCCCGCCCAGCAGGCCGGTACGGCCCCGGCCAGCCTCATCCCGCTGGTGAAGACCGCCGCGGTCAGCCTGGAGAAGAACGGCCTGGCCGGACGGCGCGCCGCGGTCTACCTGGTCCTCGACCACTCCGGCTCGATGGCGCCCTTCTACGCCGACGGGTCCGTCCAGCACCTGGCCGAGCAGACCCTCGCCCTGTCCGTGAACCTCGACCACGACGGCACCGTCCCCCTGATCTACTTCGGCAGCCGCGCCGAGGACCCGGTCGACGTCCGCCTCGACAACTACCGCGGCATCATCGACGCCACCCATCCCCATGTCGCCTGGGGCAGCACCGCCTACCCAGCCGCGATGACCGCCGTGGCCCGCGAGCACCAGGCGTCCGGCGCCACCGACCCAGCGCTGGTGATCTTCCAGACCGACGGCGCGCCCGACGACCGCGACGCCGCCGCACGGGCCCTGCGGAATGCCTCCGAACTGCCGATGTTCTGGGCGTTCATCGGATTCGGCGGGCGCGTCCAGTTCCTGGAGGAACTGGACGACCTGCGCGGCCGCCGGGTCGACAACGCCTCCTTCTTCCATGCGCCGAACCCCCGCGCTGTGGCCGACGCCGATCTCTACGACGGCATCACCTCCCAGTACGCGGGCTGGCTCGCGGCCGCGGCCGCCGCCGGGATCCTCCCGTGAGGCGTTTCCTGCTCGGTCTGGTCACCGGAGCGCTCGGCGCCCTCATGACCTACGGCGCCAGCCACAGCCCGGGCTGGACCGCGGGCGTCGGCATCGTCATCGCGCTCCTTGTCTGGGCTCCGTCCGTCGCCGACAGCCTCGACGACTTCCTCGACGACCTGTGAAACGCAGCCCAACTCCCCTCTCGCCACACGGAGAAACACCCATGCGCACCATCGGGAGCGTGCCCGACATTCTCGTCCGCCCGTCCGAGGCGATGCGCGCTGGGCACATGGCCTGCACCGCGCCCGGCCTCGACCCGGAAATCTTCTTCGACGACACCCGGGTCTATGAGGCCCGTGCCGAGTGCGTGATCCGCTGCACCGTGCGGGCCGCCTGCCTGCGGTGGGTCCTCGACGCCGAACGGGGCGTCGGCCGACTGTCCCGCGACGGCATTTTCGCCGGGCTCAGCGGTACCGACCGCTGGCGGCTGGACCCCACGGCGCCCGGCCACCAAGGGGACAACCACGCACCGTCCGAGGACGACGCGGGATGCGGAAGCCACGAGGCGCTGAAGCGGCACCTTCGGCGGGGCGAGGACGTCGACCCCATCTGCTGGTCGGCCGAGCAGAGCCGGACCGCGACCCGGCGGCACGTCCTGGCGCACGCGGCGCGGCGGACCCGGGGAGATGCGGCACCGTCTCGGGACGGCGACCCGGCCGGGCCGGTCATCGAGGCCGTGATGAAGGCCGTCGGCGTGCCGGTCGGTGTCGACACCGGCCTCGTGCCCGTCGTACGGCCGGAAGTTCTCCAGCCCGCAGATTCGGGGGAGCAGACGGAAAACCCGGGTGCGGCGGTGGCAGTCGATCTCCGCGACCTCGATTCCCAGCCCGAGCAGCACGGTCCCGGCTGCGGCACGGCCGAGGCGTACGAACGGCACGTCGCCTCCGGGGAGATCGTCGACCCGGAGTGCTGGAACGCGGTCGGACGCAGCAGCAGGCGGGGGTCCGCATCGTGAACCGGCGACCGCGCGTTGCCATGCAGGCCGCAGACGGCGGAACCGTCGAAGTCCGTCCGGACATTGCGGAGTTGGTCCTCGACGGCCTCACCAACCGGGAGATCGCGCGACGGCTGCACTGCGACAGCCACGCCGCCGCCGCTACCCGGCGCGCACTGGGAGTGCCGAACGTGCCCCAGCAGCCGCTGACGGTCGAACAGAAGTGGTCCGCGTACACCGAGCCGGTCGAGCCCGGCGGCCACCTGCGCTGGACGGGCGAGCGGCAGAGTGTCGCGGGCACGCCGACGATGCGCTACGGCGGGCAGGGGCACACGGCGGCGCGGATCGCGTTCCGCATCCGGTACGGCCGCGAGCCAGTGGGACGCGTCATCGCTGACTGCGGCCTCGAGCACTGCGTCGCGCCCGGCCACGTCCAGGACCAGGCCGGCCGCAAACGCCTGCGCGAGCAGTTCCGTTACATCACCGGCCGCGGCGAGCGCCCGGCCCGGTGCGTCAACGGCCACGACCAGGCCGTCGACGGCCTCTACGAGAGGGACGGCACGGCGTACTGCGGGGCGTGCAAGCGCGTCCGCCGCTTGACCGGGCCAGCGCCGGGACGGTCACCGTGATCCCGGCCCTCTGTTCTCGGACCTCATCCGACCTGGCCGCACACCACCCGGAGACCGACCCGCCATGCCCGTCCTGATCGTCGTCGCCCTCGCCCTCATCACCGTCTCCCTCGCGGGACTCCTCACCGGACGGCTGCCGTTTCACCGGACTCAGGGCCTGACCGCCATCGCGAACGCCCTGATCGGGATCGACGAAATCCGCGGCGGCGCCTCCGCGCCCGCCTGTCTCAACGCCGCGGCCTGCGCGATCTCCGCATGGCTGTGGTGGCGCGGCGGCGGAGGCGACGACACCAAGCGCCGCCTGCGCAAACTCCGGGACGCCTTCCGCCCTGTCCGCCGCACCGCCCCCGCCACCGCCTGACCTCCGCCCGACCGCCTGCACCTCCTGCTGAGGACCACCTGTGTATCTCGAAGCCGCCCAGTTCGGCGCCCTGTTCGGTCTCACCTTCGGCGGCGCCGCAGTCCTGGGGGCCGCCACGGTCGCCGGGACCGGCTACGCCGCCCGCGCCGCATGGCGCCGCCTGCGACTGCGAACCACGGCTTCGCGCCCCGCCCCCGCCTGCACCAGCCCCGAAAGGCCCTGACCCGATGCGCAAGATCCCCACCCTGTTCGTCCGCGACCCGGCCGACCGCGCCCACGTCCTGCCCGAGGTGACCCCCGGCTGCGCATGGGTTCTCGCCGGAGAAGGCGTCGCCACCCGAAAGTACGACGGGACGTGCGTGATGTACGACGGCGCCGACTGGTGGGCCCGCCGCGAAGTCAAGCCCCACAAGACCCCGCCAGCCGCCCGCCTACACCGAACGCCGCGGCGAACCCGCGACATCGCAGGCACGGCGCAAGGCCTACGACGACCACGTCGCCGCCCGGCAGGCAGCCGGAGCCGCGACAGCCGGAGGAACCACATGATCCGCGCCCTGACCGTCTCCAGCCCGCTGACCTGGCCCGACATCACGGAAGAGAGCTGACATGCCCGACACCTCGCCCCGGACGCCCGCTCCGTTCGTCCTCGACACCGCACAGAGGTCCGTCACCGCGGCGCTGATGGAGGTCTTCAAGCTGATGACGCTTGGCCCGGGCGTGACCCCGTCCTCCGAAACGGCCAATAGGCTCTGGGATCTTGTCGTTGCCGGACTCACGTCCGGCTCCCAGGCGTGCGCCGAGATCAGCCGGATGCGTGCCGACCTCGCCGGACTCCGCGAAACCCACCGCCCGCGACCCCACGCCGACCCGTCCGCACCTGGCGCGCTCTGCGACGCCTGCTCCCTGCACGGCGCGCTCGTCACCTGGCCATGCGCCACCTGGACCGCCGCCGACCGCATGCTCACCCGGGACCAGACGTGAACGCGCGGCCGCTGCCCGAGCAGGCGTCAGACCTGGAGTCGCTGCGCGACGAGTTGCGGGCGGAGGTCCGGGAGGCCCGCGAAACGCTGAAGGACCTCCGCCGGGAGATCAAGGACGCCCGCACCCTGATCCCGCTGCTGACCGACGAGCTGTTCGAGGCCGAGGTCCGCAAGCAGGTCGAGGCGCTCGGTGTGGAGACGAAGAAGGCCATGGACGCCGCCGTCGAGAGGGTCGGCGGCCAGTTCGACCGGCTCGCCGACCTCTATCTGGGCACTACCCGCAAGGACCGCCGGACCGGCGCGCTGTCGCTGCCCGAGGCGGCCGCCGTCAGCGCCGCGCGCCGCGCAGTACGAGAGGACCAGATGTGACACCCGCCGACGAACTGCGGACCGCCGCCGCGCGGCTCCGCGACGACCGCGTCGATTCCGGCTCCCGCGAACTGCTCGCAATGATCGCCGCGCTGCTGCGTGCCCGCGAGCCTCTCGCCGCGCTCCTGGAGGACGAGGCGGCGAGCTACGACCGGGCCGTGCGCATGGCCGAGCGGGATCTGACGGAGGGGGAGTGGCTCGGCTACTTCTACCGACAGCTCGACGAGCGCTGGTCGGCCAGCTCCTCGCTGGCACTGGCCCGCGCGGTCAATGCCGAGCCCGCGCCCGGCCACGTTCAGGGCGGTCCGGTCGCCGACCGGCTCGACCCCGCCGAGCTGCTCCGCGGAATCTCCCAACCAGTGGGTCCGACGCACCGGTTGGGAGAATCCGATGGGGCGTGAAGTGCGGCGCGTGCCGCTCGGCTTCGACTGGCCGCTCAACAAGGTCTGGGACGGCTTCCTCAGCCCAGGCCGGTACGCCGGGATCCCCTGCCCGGACTGCGAGCGCGGCTACTCCCCGCGCGGCGAGCACCTGCGGAAACTCTGGTACGGGCACGTGCCGTTCGACCCGGCCAGCACCGGCTCGACGCCGCTGCGGTACGCCACCCCGGCCGTACGGGCCCACGCCGAGCGCAACATCGCCAGCGCCCCGGAGTTCTACGGCGCCGGGAAATCCGCGGTCGACCGTGAGGGGCACCGTCTCGCTGCGCTGTGGAACAGTCAGTGGTGCCACCACCTGGACCAGGACGACGTCGACGCCCTCGTCGCCGAAGGCCGCCTGACCGATCTCACCCACACCTGGACCCGCGAGAACGGGTGGCAGGAGAAACAGCCGTCCATCCGGCCGACTGCGGCCGAGGTCAACGAGTGGTCCCTGGCCGGCTTCGGGCACGACGCGATCAACGCCCTGATCGTGGTCGACGCCCGCTGCAAACGCGAAGGCGTCCCCGACCGGTGCGCGACCTGCGACGGCCACGCCTCCACCGAGGCATACCCCGGCCAGCGCGCCGAAGCCGAAGCGTGGGAGCCGGCCGATCCGCCGGCGGGCGACGGCTGGCAAATCTGGGAGACCGTCACCGAAGGCTCCCCGATCAGCCCCGTCCTCCCCACCGCCGAGGAGCTGGCCACCTGGATGGCCAGCGACGCCAACCCGCGCGACCGCGACCGCGTCCCGTACGACACCGCACTGGCCTTCGTACGCGCCGGATGGGCGCCGTCCTTCATCGGCGTACCCGGCCGCGGCCTCCTCAGCGGCGTCGAAGCCTCCGCCATCGAGCCGCCCCGCCCCGAGCGAACCGCCCAACCAGTGTGTGTCACAGAGGGGTTGACCTCCGATGCATGAGCCCACGACAGACCGCGTACTGCTGACTGCCAGGCAGTTCGCCCACGCCTTCACGGTCGACGAGGGACTGTTCCTCGACATGGACACGCGGGTGCAGCACGACATCTTCGGTGCCTTCGCGATTCAGTTCCGAACCAGGATCCTCACCGATGACCTGCCGCCCGAAAAAGTCACCACCCGCCAGCGGGTGACCTACGAGGTGCCGACGTCGACGTGGCAGATGTGGAAGAAGCGCCACTCCCACCGCTGGTACGCCCGACGACTCGTGGACAGGTGGCCCGTCCGCTACGCGGCCGACCCGGACGGCCGTGGCACCGAAGCCCTGTGCACCATCTATCTGGAGCGGTACCGCACCTACCCGCGCGCGAAGTTCCAACTGCCACCCGACCAGTACGGACACACCGTCCACGCGCACGCCATCCGCGGCCCCCGCTGGGACTTCGAGGCGGCACCCGATGCCTGAGACCCCCGCCACGGCCGGGCAACTGGCCGAGCCCAAAGCCCCGGACAGCCGCCTGCGGGCGTGGCTCCTCAGCGACCCGGTGGCGTTCACCTGGGCCGTGGACACTGCCCGGAACGACTGGATCGGCCCCCACGACGACTCCCTGTCCGTCCTCCTGGGCGATGTGCTCTACGGCGACGGCGCCGCGTACTACGAGGTTGACCGCGCGGCGGCCACCGAGGCGGCGGCATCGATCACCCGCGCCGAGCTCGACACCATCGCCTGGGCACCCGTACGCAACTGGCTGATCCTCACCGCCCTGGAGCGATCGGACGGCCCATGCCTGAGCTGACGACGCGCCGCGTGCTCCTGTGCGGCGGCCCCCAGGACGGCCAGTGGCTCACCGTCCCGACCCACCAGCACGACATCCGCTGTCCGCGCCCGGCCAAGGCGGTCACGTTCAGCCCCGCTCTCAACGACAAAGGGCCGCTCGCCGACCTTGACCTGGACATCTACCGGATCGAGCCCGTACCGGTCGGAACCGGCAGCTTCACCGGCTTCCTTTGGGTCGCCGTCCTGGACACCATGTTCGGCCGGGACAAGGACCGCGCGATCGCCCGGGCCGTCCTCCAGCGCGACGTCGCCCGCCAGCTCCTGGAGAACGGCGATGTCTGACCGCTCCCTGCCCGGCCTGATCCGGGACCTCCTCGACCGGTACGACGGCGGCGAAAGCAACCCCGGCGACGGCGGCCCCGGCCTCATGCGGCGCCTCGATGACCTGTACCTGCGCACCACTCAGCCGCGTCAGGCCGCCCACCACGCCGCCCCCGGCTCCCGGCCACCCTCCAGCCTCGACGCCGTCCACTGGTCCGTACGCATCAAGACCGAGGCCGTCATCCTCGACAAAGCACTGCGCTGCTCCGCCTACGCGCAGAGCTGGGAGAAGGCCATGCGGGCGATCCCGCCCAACGCCGAAGCCGCCGGCGCCGTCGGCCGCGCGACCAGCACGGTCGGCACCTGGCACTCCACGGTCCGTACGGTCCTCGGCCTCCAGGCCCCGGCGATCGAGATGTCCGGCGTCGACTGCCTCGTCTGCGGCCAGCGCACCATCAAGGTCCGCGGCGACGGCGACCGCCCGCGCGCCTGGTGCTCCAACGACGCGTGCGCGGACGACACCGGGCGCCCGGCCCGCTACGAGGGCCCGCGCCTGTACCTGCCCACCAGGAGCGTGGGTGCATGACGGCGCGACGCCGGTCAGCCGGTCTTCTTCGGCTTCGGCTTGATCGAGCGGACCGTCGGCTTGCGCTTGCGCGGCACGTCGTACTCGCGGGCGATCCCGCGCACGGTCTCCGCGGACCACGGCAGGTGCTCTGCGATGACCTCGTTGGTGACCTCGAACTGTTTGAGGTCGTCGGCAACCGCAGCCCGCAGATCCACGCGCGCCGTCTCGGCCGCCGCCTGGGCCTTGTCGAAGGCGTCCAGGGCGGCGGTC
The DNA here is from genome assembly GCF_055559175.1 of Streptomyces sp. NPDC024632. Taxonomy (NCBI): domain Bacteria; kingdom Bacillati; phylum Actinomycetota; class Actinomycetes; order Kitasatosporales; family Streptomycetaceae; genus Streptomyces; species Streptomyces sp. NPDC024632. The sequence goes on along the minus strand of NZ_JBVHLD010000008.1, from coordinate 163,464 downwards.
AGCTTCGCGCTGGGGCTGTAGTCGCTCATGGCCGCATGATCCCACAGCGCATTTGGCCAAGGCGATGGTGTCGGGAGCCTCAACATGCGACCAGGCTATCCAAGGATTTTGGGCAAGTACAGTTGTCCATATTGTTTTGTCCAAGCTACTTGGTTAGTGTGTGGCTCATCAGGAACTGGCAACCACAGGGGGAGCCCGAGATGAAGGTCTACGAGCGCACCGAGAACGGCGTCACCACCCACGTCAGCGTCCGCGACGCCATGGCTGAGGTGAACGACGCGATACTGGGCCGTGTCTCCCGTGAGCGCAGCGTCCGGAAGATGTCCTCGGGGCGCACGCAGCACCACATCGAGTACGCGGACGGCCGCGAGGTACGCATGACTCTGGTCAACCAGAGCGACGCCGCCGGGCCGATCGAGCAGGGACCGAAGGCATGGACGGGTGAAACCACCCGGATCATCACCGTCACGGGCAAGCGCTACGTCGTCGGCACTGTCGTCCCGGCCCGACCCAAGACCCCGGGCGCGACGAGCTGGATCCCGGAGGCATATGTCCACTACTGGTCGGAGCGGAACGGAGAGACGTTCGGCGCCACCCGGAACGCCGCCGCCAGTTGCAAGCCGGGCACCGTCGGCCGGGCGATCTGGGACGCGGTGACCCGGTGAGCCAGTGCACCGCGACCACGTCGCGCGGCTACCGGTGCATCAACCAGGCGCAGGTCTGCCGTGAGGTATGCGCTGCCCACGACTACCGCCGCCAGTGCGGCGCCTCGACGTCGGGCGGTGGGAAGTGCCGCCGGTTGAAGGTCCACGGCAAAGACGCGTGCTCGTACCACTGCTGACCACCATCCACAACCGCACGAACCCGCCCAGGGAGGGGCCATGCACTCGTTCCACCTCGTGGCGTACACCGCCGCCACCGCGACCGGCACCGAGTCCGGGATCGCCCGGATCGGCACCGTCTACGACACCCCGGCCTGGCCCGAGTGCGCGAAGGACATCCCCCGGCTCCTGAATATCGAAGACCTCGGCGTCGAGCCGCAGTACACGCTCCGGTACCAGACCGAGCTGGGCCCCCAGGTCAAGCAGTTCGGTGCCTCCGGCGTCGTCCGTATCGGCGCTCTCCTCATGCGCTGCGCCGACCGCGGCGAGGTCTGGGACATCGAGGTCGTCGACGCCGACGGCGATGAGATCACCTTCGGCTTCGGCGTGTTCTGCGACTGACCCAACAGCCCCTGTCCGCCCAGGCCGCCCCGACCCGGAGACGCACCATGGCGACCTCGCACCTCCCCGAGACCCTCACCTACTTCAGCAACTACGCCGCACGGGCATTCGCCAGCGGCCAGGACCTGCTCGCCACCCGCGACCCCGACACCGGGCGGCTCACCGGGCTGTGCGCCATCAAGCCGGGCACGCCGTTCGCCCGACAGGTCGCCGAACGTGCCGAGGCCCGCGCCTCGACCCGCGACTACTGACCTCCTGACCGGCGGCCCGGACCCACCCCCCTGGTCCGGGCCGCCATCCCTGGGGCCGCGCCCCGCCCCCCCCTTCACGGGGCGCGGCCCCACAACTCCACAGCGCCGTAGCTCAGCTGGCAGAGCACGCCTCTTATAAGGGCGAGGTCACGGGTTCGAGTCCCGTCGGCGCAACTCCATCCCGTCACCCCGACTGGAGAAACGCCATGCCCGACACGATCACCCTGCCGACCACGGCCGCCGAAGTCGCCGCCGCCGTCCTCGACGGCATCGCCTTGAATCCCGACCGGTTCGACATGGGCCGCTGGGCCAGCTTCCCCGGCGACGTGCTGGAACCCGGGGTAGCCGCCGCCTGCGGTACGACCTTGTGCGCCGCCGGGTGGGCGGCCCACGTCACGGGCTGGCGGATCGTCGCCTTGGACCGCGACGTCCTCGTCAGGCCGGTACGGGAAGACGGCGGCTGGGCCGACGAGGTGGACACCCAGATCTACGCGGAGAAGGACGGCGAGCGGCGTCTGCTGTGGGACGTGGCGCGTGACGCGCTCGGCCTGACCGAGACCGCCACGTTCTGGTACGTCGCCGAGTCGGAGGCCATCCGCCGCCTCAAGGGGATCGCTCGCCGCCCTACGTCCTGACCGGCCCCGGGGGGGGGGGGGGGGGGGGGGGGGGGGCCCGGGGGGCGCCGGGTTGACCCAGCATGTGGCCCGCCAAACCGAAAAGAAAAAAGC